>NZ_JBWKMZ010000003.1:0-644667 GCF_059415325.1 Variovorax sp. GW821-FHT10D07
ACTCGTCACCTCCTGCGTTGCAGCATTGCGTATGGGACGAGGATAACGTGTGATTGTTTATTTCAAATACACCCTCTGAGAAGGCGTGAATGAACCTGCTGCGCGCCCCGATCTCGCATCTGCGGTCCTCGCCGTACGTCAGTACGGCTCCGGTCCTCGACGCGACCTCGGGGCGCTCGCGACGGTTCCTTCACACCTTCTGAGGGCTCCGGCCGGCATGCGGGCATGCCCGAGAATCGGCGCATGCCCCACGCCGTCTCCCTGCTGCGCGCCGAACGCCTCGCGCGCAGCGTCAAACCCTTCCTGGCCCGTGGCGGCTTCAAGCGCGAGCGCTGCGCCGGTTGCCGGCTCGCGCCCAGCCATTGCCTGTGCGCGCTGCGGCCCTCGATGGCCACGCGCGCGGGCGTCTGCCTGATCATGGGCGACATCGAGGCGCTCAAGCCCAGCAACACCGGCTGGCTGATCGCCGACGTGGTCGAGGACACCTTCGCCTTCGGCTGGTCGCGCACCGAGGCCGATCCCGCGCTGCTGGCCCTGCTGGCCGATCCGCAATGGCAGCCGTACGTGGTGTTTCCGGGGCAGTACGCCGCGCCCGGGCGGGTGGTGGAGACCGTCGCGCCGCCCGAGGCTTCGCAGGGCCGCCCCGCGAAGCGCCCGCTGTTCGTGCTGCTCGACGGCACCTGGGCCGAGGGGCGCAAGATGTTCCGGCGCAGCGCCTACCTCGCGCAGCTGCCTGTGCTGAGCCCGGTGCTCGCGCGCAGCACGCAGTACCGGCTGCGCCAGTCGGGCCGCGACGACCACCTCTGCACCAGCGAGGTCGCGAGCCTGTGCATGGAACTGGCCGGCGACGCGCTGGCCGCGCAGATCCTCGACGCCTACCTCGCGGTCTTCACCCACCACTACCTGCAGGCGAAGAACCAGTCGCCGATCGATGCGCAGGGCGAGGCGCATCGGCGCCTGCGGGCGCTGTCGGACTTGCGGGCCTGAGGCCGGCCTGCAGCGCCATCCCGATCCCGAGCACCGCGACCAGCGTCACCGCCAGCAGCATGAAGGCCAGCGCCGCGCCGAAGGGCCAGTTGTTGAGCCCGACGAACTGCTGGTAGATCTCGGGCGTCATCATGCGAAAGCGCGGCCCGCCGATCAGCACCGGCGTGGCATAGGCGTTCATGCAGAGGATGAACACCAGCGACATGCCCGCGATCACGCCCGGCATGGCCTGCGGCAGCACCACGCGGCGAAAGGCGGTGAAGGGCCGCGCGCCGAGGTTGGCCGCGGCCTCCTCGACGTTGCGCGGAATGCCCTCGATCACGCTGGCCAGCGTCATCACCATCAGCGGCAGCACGATCGTGACCATCACGCCCACCACCGCGGGCTGGTGGAACATCAGCTGCAGCGGCTCGCGCGCCAGCCCGCTCCATTGCGCCAGCGCATTGAACAGCCCGCTGTTGCCCAGCAGCGCCATCCAGCCGGCCGAGCGCACCACGTTGCCCACCATCAGCGGCAGGATGGTGGCCAGCGTGAGCCACATCTTCCAGCGCCGCGGCATGCGCGCCAGCGTGTAGCCCGCGGGCAGGCCGAGTAGCAGGGCGATGCCCGTGGTCAGCGCGGCCACCTTCAGCGTCACCCCCAGCACCTCGCGAAAGTACGGGTCGGCGAACAGCTGCACGTAGTTGCGCGCCGTGAAGGCCTCGACCATCAGCTCGGTCGGCGTGTAGAGGTTGAGCGAGTAGCGCAGCAGCATCGCCATCGGCGCCACCATCAGCGCCAGCACGATCGCGATGGCGGGCAGGGTCAAAAGGCGCATCGCTCAGGCCGCCTTGAAGTCGCGCGACCAGTACTGCTGCAGCGCCGGCATCGCCTGCGCGAAGTAGCCGAAATCGGGCACCTTGAAGCGCGATTGCTCCTCGGGCGTGAAGGCGATCTGCGCGGCCAGCTCGGGCGGCAGCCTGGCATTGGTGACGGTGGGCACGTAGCCCATGCGCTCGGCGAAGGCCGACTGCGCGCCGGCATCGAGCATGGCGTTCAAGTAGGCGAAGGCGTTGTCCTTCTGCTGGCTGTTCTTGGGCACCGAGGCGGTGAAGGTGGTCGGCACGATGCCCTCGGCCGGCACGGCCGCCGCCACGCTCACGCCGGCGCGCCGCCACTGGTGGACGCGGGCGCGCCAGGCCAGGGTGATCCAGATGTCCTCGGCCTTGAGCGCCTGCGCCACCGCCTCGTTGGTGGCGAAGATCTTGGGCGCCAGCGCCTTCATCTCGCCGAGCTTGGCCATGCCGGGCGCGAGGTCGCCCAGCGTGCCGCCGGCCGCGAGCGAGGCCGCGGCGATGTTGTAGGGGAACAGGATGTCGGCGAAGCCGACGCGGCCCTTGTACTTCGGGTCCCAGAGGTCGGCGAGCGACTTCGGCGCCACCTTGATCTTCGCGGGGTTGTAGGCGATGACCAGGCCCGAGTAGATGTGCGGCAGCGCCTGCGGCTGGCGCAGCGCGGCGATGGCGTTCCTCGCGTTCGGCACGTTGGCCTCGGTCAGCGTCTCGAACAGGCCCAGTTGCGCGAGGCCGCTGGCCTCGAAGTCGACCATCGACACCACGTCGAGGCTGCCGCGGCGGCCGTTGCGCTCGGCCAGCAGCTTGGCCTTGCGCGGCGGGCCGTCGTCCACGCTCTGCACCGCCTCGATGCCCAGCGGCTTGAGCAGCGGCTGCTCGACATGCTTGCCGAGCAGGTCGCCGTAGTCGCCGCCCCAGGTGGCGACGACGACGCGGCCGCCGACGGCGGCCAGGGCGGGGCGGGCCGTGGCCAGCGGCAGCGAGGCTGCGGCCAGCAGCAGGGAACGGCGTGTGGAATGCATGGACAGGATCGGAGTGGAGAGAGAGGGAAAAGGAAGCTCAGGAAGCCGTGGCATCCGCGGGCAGGGGCAGCGCGTGTTCCGCCGACCACTGCAGGCTCACGCGCTCGCCGATCGCGGGAGCGCCCCGCGCCGGCACGCTGGGCTGCGCGACCGAGACCGGGCCGACCTCGGTCTCGAAGTGCCACTCAGTCGTGCCGCCCAGGTAGGTGCCGAGCTTCACGCGCGCGGGCAGGCCGGGCGCGCCGGCTTCGGCGATGCGGATGCGGTCGGGCCGCACCATCAGCGCGAGCTCGCCGGTCGCGCGCGGCGGCGTCGCCGACGGGGCGCAGGGCAGCAACTGCGCGCCCGCGCGGAAAGCACCGGGCGCCTCGAGCCGTCCCGGCACCAGGTTGCAGCGCCCGATGAAGTTGGCGACGAACTGGTCGACCGGCTGCTCGTACACCTGCTGCGGCGTGCCGACCTGCCGCACCCGGCCATGGTCCATCACGGCCAGCCGGTCGGCGGTGGTGAGCGCCTCTTCCTGGTCGTGCGTCACCAGCAGCGTGGTGAGGCCCAGGCGCTGCTGCAGCGCGCGGATCTCGAGCCGCACCTCGGTGCGCAGCCGCGCGTCGAGGTTCGACATCGGCTCGTCGAGCAGGAACACCGCGGGCCGCACCACCAGTGCGCGCGCCAGCGCCACGCGCTGCTGCTGGCCGCCCGAGAGCGCGGCGGGCCGGCGCTCGGCCAGGTGCTCGAGCTGCACCAGCCGCAGCGCTTCCTTCACGCGCGCGGCCTGCTCGGCGCGCGGCACCTTGCGCATCTGCAGCCCGAAGGCCACGTTCTCGGCCACGCTCATGTGCATGAACAGCGCATAGCCCTGGAACACCATGCCGGTGTCGCGCGCATGCGGCGGTGCATGCGTCACGTCGCGTTCGCCGAACAGGATGCGGCCCGCGCTCGGCGGCACGAAGCCGGCCACCATGCGCAGCGTGGTGCTCTTGCCGCAGCCCGAGGGGCCGAGCAGCGCGAGCAGTTCGCCCTGGGCCACGCGCAGGTCGAGATGGCGCACCGCGACCGTGCGGTCGTAGGTGCACTGGAGGTTGTCGAGATGGAGATGGCTCAAGAGGTCACCCGGGACAGACTGACGAAACGATCGGCGACCAGCAGCAGCACGGCGATCAGCACGGTCTGCACCGTGCCGACCGCGGCCAGCGTCGGGTCCATGTTGAAGTTGAGGTAGCTCAGCATTTCCACCGGCAGGGTGGCGTACCCGGGGCCCGTGAGCATCATCGTCATCTCGAGGTTCTCGAAGCTGGCGATGAAGCTGAACACCGCCGCGGCCACGATGCCGGCGCGCATCGAGGGCAGCGTGACGCGCAGGAACACCGTGAGCGGGCGCGCGCCCAGGTTGGCCGCGGCTTCCTCGGGCGCGCGGCCCAGGCCCTGCAGGCTGGCCGAGACCAGGCGCACCGTCCACGGAATCGCCAGCAGCGCATGCGCGGCGATCAGGCCCGGCAGCGTGGCGACGATCTGCAGGTCGATGGCGTTGTCCACGCGCACGAAGAACACGTAGATGCCGGTGCCCAGCACCACGCCCGGAAAGGCCAGCGGCGACAGCAGCAGCGCCGACAGCGCGCGCCGGCCGCGGAACCGGCCGCGCTCGATCGCATAGGCCGCCGCCGTGCCGGTGCCCACGCCGAGCAGCGCCGAGATCGCCGCCAGCTGCAGCGACAGCACGAAGCTGCTCGCGAACTGCGGCTTGCTCCAGGCATTGGCGTACCAGTGCAGCGAATAGCCCTCGGGCGGGAAGCTCATGATCGGCTGCGCGAACACGCTGAGCCAGGCCACGGTGACCAGCGGCAGCAGCATCGCGGCATAGGTGGCGCCCACCAGCAGCCGGCGCGCGACGGTGGTGGGCCTCATGCGCAGCTTTCCTCGAGCACGGCCGACAGCGGCCGGCCGATCGCATTCGGCCGCGTGGCCGCGTGCACGGCGATTGGCAGCGGCGGCTGCAGCTCGCGCAGTTCGTCGAGCCGCATGCCGCGCACGATCACGACCAGGAAGGAGCCGTTCGCCGTGCCCGCGAACGGCAGCAGCGGGGCGAACAGCGTGCCCACGCACTGCACCAGCAGCGGCAGCCGCTCGCCGCGCACCACGACCACGCCCTTGACGCGCAGCAGCCGCTCGCCGCACAGGCCCGCGAGGTTGTCGAGCCATTCGGCGAGGGCGTCGCGTTCCACCGGCGCGGCGAAGCGGCACAGCGCGGTGCGGATGTCGCTGTGCGCGGGCGCGTCGTCCGACACGGCCAGTTCGGGCATCGGCGAGCGCGCGGCCGGCGCTGCGAGCGCGGCCAGTGCGCGCGCTGCCGGCGTCGGCTCGGCCACCAGTTCGGCCAGCGGATTGACCCGCGCGAGCAGCGCGCGCGCCGCCTCGGTGGCACCCGCGGGCGCGAGGTCCTGCCGCGTCAGCACGATGCGCTGCGCGCCCGCGATCTGCGCGGCCGCCTCGGGCAGCGCCAGCAGGGACTCGCCGCGCACGCAGTCGAAGGTGGCGACCACCTGCGCGCGCAGGTGCGCGGCCACCGGACCGAGGCTGCGCAGCACGGGGCCGGGCCGCGCGAGGCCGGTGGTCTCGAGCACGATGCGCGCGAGCGGCGGCAGGCCGCGCGTCTCGCGTTCCTCGATCAGCGCCGCGATGGTGCCGGGCAGGTCGCCGCCCATCGCGCAGCACACGCAGCCGTTGCTCAGCAAGGCCATCGGCACCTTGGCGGCGGTGGCGGCGAGCACCGCGCCGTCGAGGTCGACCTCGCCGATCTCGTTGACGATCACGGCCGTGTCGGCCGCCTGCGGCAGCCGCAGGTAGCTCGACAGCAGCGTGGTCTTGCCGCTGCCGAGGAAGCCGGTGAGCACGGTCAGTTCGATCGGCACCGGATGGAAGTCGTTCGCCGGATTCATGCCGTGGCCGCCTCGGTGCGGTTGGCCGCGACCATCGCGCGCACGTCGGCCAGCAGCTCGGCCGTGTCGTAGCAGATGCCGCCCGCGATGGTGCGGCTCAGGCCGCGCTGCCACTCCACGCGCCGGCTGTCGTCGTTCAGGCGCATCGCGCCGGTGCCGTAGAGCAGCTTGAAGTCCTCGAGCGGATTCTGGTCGTGCACCAGCAGGTCGGCGCGCTTGCCGACCTCGAGGCTGCCGCAGTCGGCCTCGATGCCCAGCAGGTGCGCGCCCTCGAGCGAGGCGGCGCGGATCACCTCGAGCGGATGGAAGCCGGCCTCCTGCAGCATCTCGAGCTCGCGCACGAAGCCGAAGCCGAACAGCTGGAAGATGAAGCCCGAATCGCTGCCCGCGCAGACGCGGCCGCCGCGGTTCTTGTACTCGTTGATGAAGCGCATCCAGAGCCGGTAGTTCTCCTTCCACTCGATCTCGTTCTTGGTCGACCAGCGGTACCAGTACGAGCCGTGGCCGCCGCGGTAGGGCTGGAAGTTGTCCCAGTAGGCCTGCCAGGTGTAGTCGTCGTGCCAGTCGGCGCGGCGCGTGCGCATCAGGTCGCGGTTGGCGTCGTAGATGCCGAAGGTGGGCACGAAGGCGAAGCCGAGTTCGAGGAAGCGGTCCATCGCGTTGCGCCAGGTGGCGCTGCCGGGCTGCGCGGCCTGGCCGAAGGTCTGGCCCGCGACCGAGAAGCGGAAGTACTCGTCGCCGTAGTCGTAGTCGGCCGGGTAGTTCTGCACCACGCGCTCCTCGAACAGCGCCTCGGGCAGGCCGTAGTAGTGCTCGGCGCTGGTCAGGCCCCACTGCGCGGTGGTCAGCGCGTTCATGCGCGTCACGGCCATCTGCGCATGGTGGCAGCCGCTGCGCAGGCCCAGGCTCGCGCACTCGGCCAACGCGGCCTGCATGAGGGCCGGCGGCGCGCCGAAGAACTTCACGCCGTCGGCGCCGCGCGCCTTGAGCCGGCCCAGCCAGTCGCGCGCCTGCGCCGGCGTGTGCAGGGTCTTGAGGATGTCGTTGACGGCCGGGAAGTAGGCGTGCGCGAGGATGCGCGGCGCCGCGATGGTGCCGGCGGCCGCGCGCTCGCGCTGGTCCAGGGTCCAGCCCAGGCCGTTGAAGCAGCCCATCTCGCGCACCGTGGTCACGCCATGCGCCAGCCACAGCTTGTAGACGTAGTCGGCCGGCGGCGCATCGCGGCTGACGAAGGGCGAGCCGATGTGGGCATGGGCATCGACGAAGCCCGGCGTGACGAACTTGCCGTGGCAGTCGATCTCGTGTTGGCCCGCGGCCGGCCGCCCGGCCGGATCGATGGCGAGGCGCGGCGCGCCCACGCTGCGCATCTCGACGATGCGGTCGCGCTCGATCACGATGTCCACCGGCCCCCAGGGCGGCGCGCCGGTGCCGTCGATCACGGTGGCGCCGCGCAGCACCAGGCGCTCGAACGGCCCTTCGCCGCGGTCGCGCCGCGTGGCGCGCGCCTTCTCGGTGCCGCCGCGCAGCCGGAGTCTGGCCGCGATCTCGTCGCCGGCCTCGACGCCCGGCGTGCTGTCCTGCATCGCAGTTGCTGCTGTCACTCGAATCTCCTCGAACATCATCCGGAGAAGCCGGATGGCGAGGGCGATTCTTTCGAGCGAGGGGGCAGGCCGTCTCGGTCAATCCTGCGCGGCGGACAGCATGTTCTTGCTGCCGGGCCGGCGGAAGCGCGCGGTGGTGCGGTCCGCTACTGGCGCCGGGCCTGCCGGTAGACCTGCGGCGTCATGCCTTCGGTGCGGCGAAACAGCCGCGCGAGATGGCTGGAGTCGGAGAAGCCGCAGTCCATGGCGATCTGCAGGATGTTCTTGTCCGAGAAGGCCAGGTCGGCCTTGGCCAGCCGCAGCCGCGCCGCCACCAGGTGCGCGTGCGGCGTGAGCCCGTAGCGCTGCTTGAAGCGGCGCGCGAAATGGAATTCGCTCATCTCGGCCAGGCGCGCGAGCCGCGCCACGCTCAGCGGCTCGTGCGGATGGCGCTCCACGTGGTCGAAGGCCGCCTGCAGGCCTTCATGCGCCGGCGGCGCCTCGGCATGGACCACGCGCCCGTAGCTGCGCAGCAGGTGCGCCACCAGCGACTGCGCGATGCCGTCGGCATACATGCGCCCGGCCGCGCCGTCGGCGTCGAGCGCCGCCACGAGTTGCGCGCCGAGCAGGCGGCCCACGCGGTCGTCGCGGTACAGCGGGCCGTCGCGCGGCTCGAAGTCCTCGAAGTCGATGCCGAAGCGGCGCGCGGTCGCGCGCAGCTCGCCGAGCGAGAAATGGATGTGCAGCAGGTCGAAGGGGCTGGGCGATTCGAAGCCCGTGCGCTCGATGGTGCGCGAGTCGATCAGCCGCACGCTGCCGCCTTCGATCGGGCCGTCCCAGATCACCGTGTCGTCCACGCGCGAGCAGGCGTCCATCGGCAGCAGCACCATCGAGAACATCATGAAGTCCTGCGAGGTCTCGATGTCGAACTGGAAGGGCCCGGCCGTCTTGCGCGTCCAGCGCAGCACCGACACCCCGGTGGACGGCAGGTTCATCAGCGCACCGGCGCTGCGCAGGCCCCACAGGTCTTCCATGTCGTTGAGGTCGCGCAGGGGCAGCATGAGGTGCGTTCGGGAAGAGGCGGCGAGCGCCGAGGCAGTCGAAAGTGCGCGAATTCTCATGCATTTTCCGGGCCAGTCACCGGGGGGTAATCCCGGTCCGGCCGCCGCCCGCGGCGTTCCCTCCGCTTCCCGCGCGGCGCGCGCGGCTACTGCGCCTGCAGCCCGAGCTCCCTCGTCATCGCCTGGTAGGTGGGCCAGGTGCGCTGGATGAAGCGCTGCAGCTCGGCGCCCGTGAGCGGCGCTTCCTCCACGCCGAGCTGCGCCAGCACATTCTTGACGGCCTCCGACCTGGATGCCGATTCGCGGCAGGCATCGGCGACGCGGCGCACCACGTCGGCCGGAAGGCCCGTGGGGCCCAGGATCATGTTGCACTCGGTGAGGTTCTCGAACGCGGCCCCGGTGAAGCCCTCGTCGGCCCAGGTCGGAATGCCGGGCAGCAGCTTCTCCGAGCGCCCGCCCGAGATGACCAGCACCGGCCGGAAGCTGCCTTTCTGGATCCCGGGGCCCAGGCCCGCCAGCGAGCCCGCGCCGATGTCGATGTTGCCCGCCATCAGGTCGAACACCATCGGGCCCGTGCCCTTGTAGTTCACGATGTCGAACCTGGCGCCGGTCTGCTTGGCGAGCTGGGTCATCATGATCTGCCAGCCCGAGCCGATGCCGTAGTTTCCCACCGACACCGGCCGCTGGCGCGCGAGCGCGAGCAGTTCCTTGAAGTTCTTCACCGGCAGGTCCTTCTTCACCACCATCGGCGACACGCCGGTGCTGAAGGCCGCGATCGGCACCAGGTCCTTCGAGGTGTCGAGCGGCACCTTCTTGAGCATCACCGGTGCCTGCGCGAGCTGGCTGTGCAGCGTGATGAGCAGGGTGTAGCCGTCGGCGGGGGAGCGCGCCACGTTGTCCGCCGCGATCATGCCGATGCCGCCGGGCTTGTTCTCCACCACCACCGCCTGGCCCAGGCTCGAGGTCATGTACTCGGCCACCGCGCGCGCGGTGGCGTCGTTGGACGAGCCGGGCGCCTGCGCGGCCACCAGCCGCACCGGCTTGGTGGGCCAGTCCTGCGCGAAGGCCAGCCGCGGCAGTGCGCCTGTGCCCAGCGCCAGGCCGGCCGCGAGCAGCTGCCGCCGGCGGGCGGCGTCCAGGGGCAGGGACGGTTCGATCTTGTCTCGTTGCATTGCTTTGTCTCCTTCGGGTCGCTTCAGGTGACGCGGCTGCCGGCGGCAGCGCGTCCACGGGCACGCGCGCCTACATGCCGATGCGGTCGGCCCGCTCGACCAGGTTGCGCACGATGCGCACCGACGCGATGTCGATCATCTTTCCGTCGTACTGCACGGCGCCGAGGCCCTGCGCGAGGGCCTGGTCGTAGGCCTGGATCATGTCGCGCGCGCGCGCCACGTCGGCGGCCGGCGGCGAGAAGGCTTCCTGCGCGAGCGCGACCTGCGAGGGGTGGATGGCCCACTTGCCGACCATGCCGAGGATCATCGAGCGCCGGCATTCCTCGCGGAAGGCGTCGGGGTCCCTGAAGTCGGCGAAGGGACCGTCGACGGCATCGATGCGGTGCGCGCGCGCGGCAATGGTCAGCTTGTGGCGCTGGTAGTGCCAGATGTCGCCGGGGTAGCCGCTGGCGCCGCCGATGTCGCGCAGCGAGATGCCCTGGCTCGCCGAGTAGTCGCCCATGCCGAAGATCAGGCACTCGAGCCGCGGCGTGGAGGCCGCGATCTCCTCGACCCGCATCATGGCCTCGACCTCCTCGATCAGCACGTCGATGCCGATGCGCTTCTTCAAGCCGAGCTTCTTCTCCATCATCGACAGCAGCTTGTCGACGAACTGCACGTCGGCCGCGCTCATCGCCTTGGGCAGCATGATCAGGTCGAGGTTCTCGCGCGCGCCCTCGACCACCTCGATGATGTCCTCGTAGGCGTACTCGGTCGTCAGGTCGTTGATGCGCACGCAGCGCGTGGTGCGGCCCCAGTCGAGGCCGTTGAGCGCGTGCACGATCTTCGCGCGCGCGGGGCGTTTCTCCGACGGCGCGACCGCATCCTCGAGATCGAGGAAGACGAAGTCGACGTCCATTCCCGCGGCTTTCTGCATCATCTTCTCGCTCGAGCCGGGCACGGACAGCTGGCAGCGGCGCAGTCTCTGGGGTCGTTCTTGCATGGAACTCGTTTCCTTCAGGCAGTGGTTTCAGTGGATGACGTGGTCGGCGCGCAGCGCCGCGATCTCGGCCGGCGCGAAGCCGAAGCCCTGGAGCACCGCGTCGCTGTGCTCGCCGGTGAGCGGCGCGCGCCGGTGAACGCCGCCGGGCGTGTCGCTCATGTGGACCGGTGTGCCGGCCACGGTCAGCGCGCGCGCGGCGCCCGGCTGCTCGGTCTCCACCAGCATCCCGCGCGCGCGGAAATGCGCGTCCTCGAAGATGTCCTGCGCATCGAACACCGGGCCGAACGGAATCTCGGCGCCGAGCAGCGACGACAGCTCGGCCTTGGTGTGGCGCGCGGTCCATTCGCCGACCAGGGCCTCGACCTCGGCGCGGTGCGCCATGCGCGCCTCGTTGCTCGCGTAGCGCGGATCGCTCGCGAGCTCGGGCCGGCCCATGCGCTGCACCAGCGGCACCCAGAAGCGGTCGTTGGGAACGCCGAGGCTCACGTGGCCGTCCTTCGCGGGGAACAGTCCGAAGGGGCACAGCAGCGGGTGGCCGTTGCCCTCGGGACCCGGCGACTCGTGCGAGGCGCTGTACTGGTAGACCAGCCGCTCGCAGATCGCCAGCACCGCATCGACCATCGACACGTCGACGAACTGGCCGCGCCCGGTGCGCTGCGCGCGCCAGCAGGCCGAGGCGATGCCGAAGGCGAGGAAGGTCGCGGGCACCAGGTCGCCGACGCCCGGGCCGATCTTGGTCGGCGCACCCGCGGGCACCGGGCCGGTGATGCCCATGATGCCGCCCATCGCCTGCGCGACCGGGTCGTAGGCCGGCCAGTCGGCGTAGGGGCTGCGGCCGCTGCGCGGGTCGCCGAAGCCGCGCATCGCGGCATACACCAGCCGCGGGTTCTCGGCGATCAGCGCCTCGTAGCCCAGGCCCAGCCGTTCCATCACGCCGCAGCGGTAGTTCTCGACCAGCACGTCGGCACCGCGCACCATGCGCAGCAGCGCGGCCTTGCCGGCGGGCTGCTTGAGGTCGAGCGCGATCGACTGCTTGTTGCGGTTGATCGAGGCGAAGTAGCCGCCGAAGCCGCCTTCGGCGATGGTCAGCGCGCCGGGCAGGTGCGGGCCGGTCCGGCGCGTGGGGTCGCCGCCGGGCGGCTCGATCTTCACCACGCGCGCGCCCTGGTCGGCCAGCATCATGGTGGCGTAGGGACCGGCCAGCATGCGCGTGAGGTCGAGCACGACCAGGCCGTCGAGCGCGCCGGCGGCGGCGGCGGCGGGGGCAGCCTGCGTCACCGGCCGGCCCAATGGCTCTTGCGCTTGAGCAGCACGGTGCGCTCGGCCTCGACGCAGAGCTTGTCGTCCTGGTTCAGGCCGTAGTGCCGGAAACGCACGATGCCGGCGTCGGCGCGGTCGGCCGGGCGCGCTTCCAGCACCTCGCTGTAGGCATAGAGCGTGTCGCCATGGAACACCGGGTGCGACAGGCGGATCCTGTCGAGCGCCAGTTCCTGCAGGCATTGCTCGGCCGTGTCCTGGGCCGCGAGCCCGAGCACCATCGACAGGTTGATGCCGCCGAACACCACGCGCTGCGCGAAGATGCCGCGCGCATCCTGCTTCTTCATCGCGTCCTCGTTGAAATGGCCCTCGGCGGTGTTCATCACCAGGTTGGTGAGCAGCACGTTGTCCATCTCGGTCACGGTCTTGCCGCGGTGGTGGCGCAGCAGCAGGCCGACCTCGAAGTCCTCGAAGTAGTTGTCGGCGCTGGTGAGTTCGGCGCTTCTCATGCCGCGCCGCCTTTCTGCGCCACGGCCGCGAAGGCGCGCCCGGCGATCATGGCCTCGACCTCCGACTTGCCCAGCAGGCTGGTCGCGATGATGCGCTGCTGGATCTCCGAGGTGCCCTCGAAGATCTTCGTGAGCCGCGCGTCGCGCCAGTAGCGTTCGACCGGGAACAGCTTGGTGTAGCCCGCGCCGCCGAAGATCTGCATCGCCTCGGAGGTCACGCGCTCGGCCATCTCGGAGGCGAAGTACTTCGCCATCGAGGCTTCCTTGTCGCAGCGCCGGCCGCTGTCGATCTCGCTGCAGACGAAGTGCATGAGCTGGCGCGCCGCCTCGATCTCGGTCGCCATGGTGGCGATCTTGAAGCGGATCGCCTGGTACTCGGCGATCGGCATGCCGAACTGCTTGCGTTCGCCGGCATAGGCGATGGCGTCCTCGAGCGCACCCTGGGCCAGCCCGATGGCACGCGCGGCCGTGTGGGCGCGCGCGCCTTCCAGGCCCTTGGTCATCAGGTGGAAGGCCTTGCCCTCCTCGCCGATCAGGCAATCCGCCGGCACGCGCAGGCCGTCGAGCGCGAGCTCGAAGGTCTTCCAGCCGAAGTAGCCGATCTTGGGGATCGGCGCGCCGGTCATGCCCTTCGGAAAGCTGCCGCGCTCCTTCTCGATCAGGAAACAGGAGATGCCGAGCCAGCGCTTGTCGGCGTTGGGCGGCGGCGCGGTGCGCGCGAACAGCGTGATGTAGTCGGCGCCGTCCGCGAAGGTGCACCAGTACTTGTTGCCGGTGATCACCCACTCGTCGCCGTCGCGCACCGCGCGGCACGAGATCGAGGCCAGGTCGGAGCCGGTGTCGGGCTCGGACAGCGCGCTGGCGTTGAGGAACTCGCCGCGCACCACGCGCGGCAAGTACCTGGCGCGCATCTCCTCGGGCATGGCGGCCTTGATCCAGCCGCCCTGGGCGCGCGCGACGATCGAGGCGACCGACATCCAGCCGCGAGCGAGTTCCTCGCAGATCAGGCAGTACTCGAAATAGCCGAGACCGAGGCCGCCGTACTGCTCGGGAATCATGATCCCGAAGTAGCCCATGTCGGCGATCTTCTGGCGCAGTTCCATCGGGATCTCGCCCTCCGGGCCGTCGAGCCTGTTGGCGACCGGCAGCACCTCCTTCATCGTGAATTCGCGCGCCGCGTCGCGGATCATGCGACGCTCTTGCGTCATGTAGCCCAGACCATCTTCCGACATCGTTTCAGTTCCTCGT
The DNA here is from genome assembly GCF_059415325.1 of Variovorax sp. GW821-FHT10D07. NCBI lineage: Bacteria > Pseudomonadati > Pseudomonadota > Betaproteobacteria > Burkholderiales > Comamonadaceae > Variovorax > Variovorax sp. GW821-FHT10D07. Next base: position 13,585 of record NZ_JBWKMZ010000003.1, read on the forward strand.
TTTGACCAGGTTCGTGCGCTTGAAGGCGATGACCTCCTCGCCGCGTTGGTTGCTGCCGCGCGTGTGCCAGGTGACGATGCCGTAGCCCGGGCGGTTGCTCGCCAGGCGCGCGGCCACCACTTCGGAGCGGGCCTGGAGCGTGTCGCCCGGATAGACGGGCCGCAGGTAGCTGAGCTCGTCCACGCCGAGGAAGGGGCCGCCGCCCTCGGACAGGTCTTCCACCGACAGGCCGAACACCGTGTTGAACACCAGCAGCGGATTGACCGGCGTGGTCGGGTGGCCATGGGCCTGGGCGAAGGCCTCGTTGGTGTAGTGCGGGTTGTAGTGCAGCGTCAGCGCGGAGAACAGCGTGTTGTCCGCGGCCGTGACCGTGCGGCCCCAGTGGTGCGCGAAGCGGCGGCCGATGTCGAAATCCTCGTACCGGTTGCCGCGTGTCCTGGGCCTGGCCTCGGCCTTCAGGCGTTGGACCGTGATGTCGTTGGGCGTCATTGAATCGCTTCGATCAGGGAGTGGAGGTGGGGGGAGGTGGGGAGTGCCGCGACCGCGTGCACCAACTGCTCGAAGCGCGCGGCGCCGATCACCGGCTCGGCGATCGCGCGCGCCTTGGCGTGCAGGCGTTGCCATTGCGCATCGAGGTCGGTGGCGGGAATGGCGACATTGGCCTGCGCGCTCAGCACGCGGCCATCGCGCGTGCGCAGGGTGGCGGTCGCGGTGTCGCGCTGCTGCGTGTCGGCGACCTCGAGCGCCACGCGTTCGCGCGCCCGGCGCCAGCGCGGATCGCTTGCCGTCTGGTCGGTGTAGAGACCGAGCGCGGCGGTGTCGGCGCCGTCCAAAGCCAGCGCGGCCAGGTGGCGGATCGAGAACTTGACTTCGAGCCCGGTCGCCGGGGCCTCGATGTCGCAGACGCCACGATGGTTGCCTTCGCCCGAGACCGTCAGCGTCAGCGTTTCCAGGTCGTCGAGACCGACGCCGTGGCGCGCGCGCAGTTCGCGGATAGCCTCGATCGACGAGTGCGTGAGGTAGCAGGCGGCGTGGTACTTGAACAGCGTGCGCTCGATCGCGAAGCCGGACATGGTGTCGATGGTGGCGGGGAAGGGGTTGAGCTCCGGTGCCAGCGTGCGCGCGAAACCCTGCGCGCCCTCGATCGCCTGCTCGTTCGCGGTGAAGCCGCGCGCCGCGAGCTGCGCGGCCATCAGCCCGTTCATCGCGGCCTTGCCCGCGTGCAGCGGCTTGGCCATGGTGCCGAACATCGACTTGAGCCCGGCAGCCTGGGTGGCCGCGAGGCCCAGTGCATGCGCGGTCCGCGACGGGTCGAGCCCTTGCAGGTGGGCACAGGCCGCCGCGGCGCCCAGCGTGCCGACGGTGCCGGTCGCATGGAAGCCGTGGCGGTAGTGGCTCGGACCCACCATCTCGCCGACGCGGCTCTCGATCTCGTGGCCGACCACCACGGCGCGCAGCAGCGCGAGGCCGGAAGCGCCGCGCGCCTGTGCCAGTGCCAGCGCCGCGGGCACCACCGGCACGCTGGGATGGCCGAACATGCGCGAGGCCACATCGTCGAAGTCGAGCGCATGGCCGGCGGCGCCGTTGATCAGTGCCGCATCGACCGGCCGCGCACGGCGGCCGCTCGCGATCAGCGAGGAGGCTTCGCCGCCGCTGCCGCCGTATTCCTCCGCGAGCATCCGCACCAGCGGTTCGCTGCTGCCGGCGATGGTCACGGCGAGCCAGTCGAGCATCACGTGCCGCGCCCATTCGAGCGCCAGCGGCGTGATCGCTTGCTGCGCGCCGCCGCCGATCCATTCGGCCAGCAGCCGGGTGGCCTCCACGTCCTTCGTCACGCCGGTGTGCGCTTCGCTCATCTTTTTTCCTGCCGTCTGGTTGTCTCGTTCGCTGAAGTATCCGGGCGTGCGTCGGCGAAAAGAATCATGGATGTGATGGTTGAAGACGCGCCAGAACCATCACATATGCGATGGAGCGCACGCAAGCGAAGCGGCAGACTGCACGCCCATGAATGCACTTCAGCACCCACCGCGCCGTTCGGCGCTCTACGTTCCGGCCTCCAATCCACGCGCCCTCGCCAAGGTCGGCGGCCTCGATGCCGATGCCGTCGTCTTCGACCTCGAAGATGCCGTCGCTCCCGAGATGAAGGAGGCGGCGCGCAGCCACCTGCTGCAGGTCTTCGAAGCCAGACGGCCCGGGCCGCACTACAGGGTGGTGCGCATCAACGCCATCGGCGGCGCGGACTTCGATGCCGACATGCGCACCGTGGCGCGCTGCCGGCCCGATGCGCTGCTGGTGCCCAAGATCGGCAGCGCGAACGACGTGCGCTTCCTGTCGGAGGCGGCGCTGCGCCATGGCCTGGGCGCTGAATTGCGGCTATGGCTGATGGTCGAGACGGCCGACGCGCTCGCGACGCTCGACGACATCGTGCGCGCCGGCCTTGGCGCGCGGCCGCGGCTCGAGGCCCTCGTGGTCGGCACCAACGACCTCGCGAAGGAAACCGGCGTGTTCGCGGGCGATGGGCGGTGCTACCTGGTGCCGTGGCTCATGGGTGTCGTGCTGAGCGCGAAGCGGCATGGCGTCTGCGTGCTCGACGGCGTCTGGAACGACTTCGCCGACACAGCGGGCTTCGATGCGGAAGCCCTGCAGTCGTCGCGCATGGCCTTCGACGGCAAGACGCTGATCCATCCGTCGCAGATCGCGCCGGCGAACGCGGCCTTCTCTCCCTCGGCGGCGGCGCTCGAGGAGGCGCGTGCGATCGTCGCGGCCTTCGAGCTGCCCCGGCATGCCGGCGCGGGCGTCATCAACCTCGAAGGCCGGATGGTCGAGCGGCTGCATTTCGCGCAGGCGCAGCGCCTGCTGGCGATGCAGGCGGCGATCGAGGCGCGCGACCAAGGCCGCTGAGCGCCGCGCTCAGCAATTGCCCGCGGCGGCCAGCAGCGCGGGCAGCAGTTGCTTGCGCCGCTGGTGCAGCCGATCGACCGGCGCACCGATCCCGATCGCCAGCCGCTGGCTGCGGATCTTGGTGGGAATCAGGGTGGCGATCACGCCCGCGCCCGAGGTCGCGAGATTGGCCGATTCGTACCAGCCCTGTTCGCGTGCCTGCTCGACCGCGCGCAGGGTCTGTGCGATCCGCGCGATCGGGCCGCTCTTGCCGCGCTCCGCGTTGTAGCGTCGCAGCAGCAGCTCGATCTGCTCGTCCTTCATCTCGCTCAGCAGCATGATGCCGATGGCGGCGTGGTGCATGGGCCGCTTCACGCCCGGCGAGGGCGAGAAGCGCAGCGCGTGCTGCGACTGGATCACCGAGATGTACTGCATCGAGAGGCCGCTCTTGCGCCCGAGCAGCACCGACTCGCCGGTCTCGCTGGCCAGGCGGCGCAGCGTGTCGTGGATGGTTTCGCGCTGGCCCGGCATGTGCGTGGCCCATTCGCAGAGGAACGCGACCCGCACCGACGGGCAGTAGCTGCGCGTCGCGCGCTCGTACTCCATGTAGCCCTGGCTGGCCAGGGTCTTGAGCAGCATCGAGACGCTCGATTGCGGCGCGCCCAGCTTCTGCACGATCTCCGCCACGCGCAGCGGCCGCTGCTCGGCCTCGAACAGCTCGAGCAGTTCGAAGACCCGCACCGCGGATTTCACGAGGGTGTTCTGCATGGCGGGTGCTACGCGGCTTGCTCCGGCGGCGGCCGAAGCGCCACGAATTCGCCCGTCAGCCGCCCCACGACCTGCCCGCCGTATTCGAGCTGCGACGACACCGAGATCCGCGCCTTGCCCTTGCGCGCCAGCATGCGCGCGAACTGCGGCCATTGCGCGGGTTCGTCGAAGGCCGAGCGCGCGATGAAGTCGCCCTCGATCGGCAGCTCGTAGGCCATGGTGTTGCGCTGGATCACGAGCCGGCTGGCCAGGCCCTCGGCCGTCAGCCGCGTGTTGAGCAGCGACCAGGCCGCGAGGATCGCGACCGCCGAGGCGCTGCCGCCGAACACGGTGTCGCGGTGGTTGATGTTGGGCGCGAGCGGTGCGCGCAGCACCACTTCATGCGGCGCCACCGAGGCGACGGACACGGCCATGGCCTTCGAGAGCGGGATGTGGTCGTGGAGGTAGTGCTCCAGGTCTGCGGGGTTCAATGCGGTGATCTCTTTGGGATGTGGGCGTCGTGCTACTTGGGCCGGTGCGTGTCCATGAGGTCCCACGCCAGGCCCGCGGCCCAGCCGATGCCCACGAGCCAGGCGCCGAGCTGCACGGTGTCGATGTCGGCCGGCGCGAACCAGTGGACCGCGAGGCCGACGAGCAGGCCTGCCGCTGCACCGACGCAGGAGGTGGGAGAGATCAGGGCTTCGAGCATATCGGCCGGCGGTCTACTTGCGCACCCGCCCCCGCTTGAATCGCAGGAACACCCCGATCGCCAGCGCCGCCAGGATCCCGCCGAGGATGAATTGCCCCAGGGCCGCGGCCACCGCGGCGCCGGACACCAGGCCGAAGCCGATGAGCGTTTCGAGCAGCTGCAAGGCCGCGTCGAGCTTCGAATGAAAGTAGCGCTTCATCTCGTGTTGCCGTTGCCGTTCGCGATCCGTCTCAAGGATTCCACCGCCGCAGCCCCAGTGCTTCCGCCTGCTGCCGATACGCCTGGATGCGTTCCCGCACATAGGCATCGAGCGCGGCCCCCGTGAGCGCGAAGGGATAGAGCCCATGCCGCTCGCGCAGCGCAGCATAGCCGGGCGCGGCCATGGCTTCCTCGAAGGCGGTGGTCCAGGCGCGCAGCGCGGTGTCGGGCACGTCGGCGCTGATGTAGAGGCCGCGTACGGTGGGCCAAACGAGGTCCACGCCCTGTTCGCGCGCGGTCGGCACGCCCGCGAGCGCGCCGTCGAGCCGCGCTTCCGACAGCACCGCGAGCAGGCGCACGGCGGTGCCGGCGGCCATGGCCTGCAGCGCCTCGGCGGCGTCGCCCGCGAACACGTCGACATGCCGGCCCTGCAGCGCGCCGAGCGCATCGCCGCCGCCTTCGAAGGAGACGAAGCGCATCGCGCGGTGGTCGCCGCCGGCGGCGCGCACCAGCAGCGCGGCCTTCACCCAGTCCTGGCTGCCGACGGTGCCGCCGGCGCCGAACACGATGCGCGACGGCGACTGGCGCAGCGCGGCCATCAGCTCGCGCAGGCTGCGGTAGGGCGAATCGCGGTGCACCACGACCACGCCGTAGTCGGTGCCGAGCGCGGCGACCCAGCGCACGGCGCTGGTCGGATGCGGGCCGAAGCGGCCCTGCGCGAGGTTGAGCAGCGAGCCGCTCGAGAACGCGACCAGCGTGCCCGGGCCGCCGAGCCGGCCGGTGGCGATGCGGTCGAAGGCGACGGCGCCGATGCCGCCCGGCAGGAAGCGCTGCGCGAGCGGCGCGCGCGCGGGACGCACGGCCTGCAGCGCGTCGCGCGCGAGCGCGCAGGTGAGGGCGAAGCCGCCGCCGGCCTTGGCGGGGATGATGCATTCAGCCGCGGCCTGCGATGGATCGGCCGGATCGAGCTGCGGCGCCGCGAAGGCGCGCATCGCGCCGCCGGGCAGCAGCAGCGCCGAGAGCGCGCGCAGCGCGTGGCGTCGAGAGTGATCGATGCGGATCGGCATGGCGGGGATTCTGGCCGCGAAACGAGGCGCGACGGCGCTCAGGCCGTGCCCGGCTTCGGCCACCAGATGATGGCATGCAGCCCGCTGCCGCCCTCGCGTGCCTCGAGCCGCAGCTCGCCGCCATGGCGCTGCGCGATCGAGCGCGCGATGGCCAGGCCGAGCCCGAAGCCGCCCTTGCCGGCGCGCGCGCCGCGCCGGAAGCGCTGGCCGAGCTGGGCGCGTTCCTCCTCGCCGAGGCCGGGGCCGTCGTCCTCGACATTGAGGCTCCAGCCGGCCGCATCGCCGGCCGCGAACACGGTGATGGTGCCCTCGGCCGGCGTGTAGGCGATGGCGTTGGCGACGAGGTTGGTGAGCGCCTCGCGCAGCAGCGCGCGGTCGGCCACCGCAACGAGTTCGACGTGCGCATGCCCCGCGGCATCGTCGGGTGCCTGGATGCCGAGGTCGATGCGCTTGGCGCGCGCCTGCGGCAGCAGGTCGACGGCCACCTCGCGCAGCAGGCCGGCGAGTTCGAACGCGGCCGGCGCCACGGCCACGGTGTCGCTGCGGCCCAGCGCCAGCAGCTGCTGCGCGCTGCGCGTGGCGCGGCCGATCTCGGTGCCGAGCGCGTCGAGCGCGGCGCGCACCTGCAGCGGATCGTGCTGGCGCTGCGCGTAGTCGGCCTGCATCTGCAAGGTGGTGAGGTGGGTGCGCAGCTGGTGCGAGGCATCGTCGAGGAACTGCCGCTGCTGCGCCACCAGGTCCTGCGTGCGCGACATCTGGCGATTGACCGCGGCCACCAGCGGCCGCACGTCGGCGGGCAGGTCGGTGTCGGCGATGCGCGTGAGGTCGTCGGGCTTGCGCGCCTCGACCTCGCGCGCGACGCGCGACAGCGGCCGCAGCGCCGCCGCCAGCGCGGCACCGGTGCCGAACACCAGCAGCGCGAGCACCAGCGCGTCGCGCAGGGCCGCGCTGCGCACGAAGCGGGTGCTGAATTCCTGGCGCGAGCGCGTGCTCTCGCCGACCTGGATCAGCACGCTGCGCCCGGCGCTGCCCGCGGGCGCGCGGTCGAGCTCGCGCCGGTAGGCCGCGAGCCGCACGGCCTCGCCGAAATACTCGGCGTCGTAGAAGGCCGGCACGCCGAGCGCGAGCGAAGCGGGCGGCGCGGGCAGGTCGGCGCTGCCGAGTTCCACCAGCCCGTCGGAGGTGGCGACGCGAAAGAACACCTGGCCGCTGGCCGTGAGCTCGAAGAACTCGAACATGGTGTAGGGCAGCTCGACCGAGAGCCCGCCCGAGGCGGTCGAGATGTTGGCGTCGATGGACTTGAGCGCGCCGAGCAGCGAGCGGTCGTAGGCCGCGTTGGCCGACGCGAGCGCATCGTGCCGCGTGCGCCACAGCTCGATGCCGGTGACCGCGATCAGCGCGGGCAGCAGCAGCAGCGCGAGCCGCTGCCAGAGGCTGGCGCGGCGCAGCCAGGCGACCGAGGCACGCACCATGCCGTCTTCAGTCCGCCTCGAGCACATAGCCCAGGCCGCGCAGCGTGACGATGCGCACGCCGCTGCCGTCCAGGCGCTTGCGCAGCCGGTAGACCAGCACCTCGACGGCCTCGGGATGCACCTCCTCGTCGTCGGAGAACACGCGCTCGAGGATCTGCTGCTTCGACAGCGGCTCGCCGCTGCGCTGCACCAGCACGCGCAGCACCGCGAGCTCGCGCGGCGACAGCGCGAGCGCCTCGCCGGCCAGCGTGAACTGGCGCCGCGCGCCGTCGTACACCAGCGGCCCGCAGGCCAGCCGCGGATGCTCGACGCCGCGCGCGCGGCGCACCAGCGCATGCAGCCGGGCCTCGAGCTCGGCCAGCGCGAAGGGCTTGGCGAGGAAGTCGTCGGCGCCGGCATTGAGCGCGCTCACGCGCTCGTCGAGCGAGTCGCGCGCCGTGAGGATCAGCGCGGGCAGCCGCTGGTCGCGTTCGCGCAGTCGTTGCAGCACCGCGTGGCCGTCGAGCCCGGGCAGGCCGAGGTCGAGCACCAGCGCATCGTGGTCGCGCTGCTGCAGCGCGCGGTCGGCCAGCCGGCCGTCGTCCACCCATTCGACCTGGATGCCCGCATGCTCGAGCGCCTTGCTGAGCCAGGTGCCCAGGGTGTGTTCGTCTTCGGCCAGCAGGATGCGCATGGGGCGACTGTAGGGCGCGGCGGTGCCGCCGCCCAGGCGGCTTTCCCGCAGGTCCGCGCTCAATCGGGCTTGATGCCCGCCCGCGCGATCACCTTCTGCCAGCGCGCCTGCTCGCTCGCGATGAACTGCGCGAACTGCTCGGGCGTGCCGCCCACGGCCTCGGCCGCGTCGCCGGTCAGGCGGCGCATCGACTCGGGCGACTTCACGGCGCTCATGGTCTCGGTCGAGAGCTTGGCGAGCTGGGCCGGCGTGATGTTGGCCGGCGCGAGCATGCCGTACCACTGCGTCATCTCGAAGCCCGGGAAGCCCTGCTCGGCCACGGTCGGCACGTCGGGCAGCTGGGCCAGGCGCTTGGCCGAGCCGGTGGCGATGCAGCGCACCTTGCCGGCCTTGATGAAGGGGATGACCGCCGCCGCGCCGATGGCCGAGGCATCGAGCCGGCCCGAGAGCAGGTCGGTCACCATCGGGCCGGTGCCGCGGTAGGGCACGTGCAGCATGAAGACCTCGGAGGTCATCTTCAGGTATTCGAAGGCGAGGTGGCCCGCGCTGCCGTTGCCGGCCGAGCCGTAGCTGAGCTTGCCGGGCTTGCTCTTGGCATAGGCGATGAACTCCTTGAGGTTCTTCGCGGGCACGTCGGGGTGCACCACGTAGAGGCTGGGCACCTTGGCCAGCAGGCTCACGGGCTTGAAGTCCTTGTTCGCGTCGTAGGGCAGCTTGGCGAAGATGTAGGGGTTGACCGCCAGCGTGCCGATGTGGCCGAGGATCAGCGTGTGCTGGTCGGTGCTGCGCGCCACCTCGCTCATCGCGATGTTGCCGGCCGCGCCGGGCTTGTTGTCGACGAACACGCTCTGGCCCAAGGTGCGCGACAGCTCGACCGCGGTCGAGCGCGCCACGATCTCCGAGCTGCCGCCCGGTGCGAAGGGCACGACGAAGCGCACCGACTTGTTGGGCCAGGTGTCGTCGGCGCGCGCGAGGCCGGCGAAGCCCGGCAGCAGGCCGCCGAGGGCGAGGGCGCCGCCCGATTGCAACCATTGGCGGCGGGTGGGCGAACCCAGGTCATGGGGAAGGTCGAGGCGCATCGGTCTTGTCTCCGTGGTTTTTCGGGAAGGCCGCATGGTGCCTGGGGTTGGCTGTCGGAATGCTGTCAGTGCCGCCGCCGGCCGCGCAGCAGGTTCATTCACACCTTCTCAACCCTTCGCGCGCTGCAGGTGCGTGGTGATGAAGAAGCGTTCGCCCGGGTGCGTGGCGACCGAACTCACGAGCACCTCGCCCTCGGCATCGAGATAGCGCCGCAGGATCTGCAGCGTCGCGCTGCCGGCTTCGATGCGCAGCTTGCGCGCCATGGCCGCCGAGGCGTCGACCGCGCGCACCTGCTGCACGATCTCGGCCACGCGCAGGCCGTAGTGCTGCTCGAGCAGCGCGCTGACCAGCGTGTCGGGCGCGGCGCGCACCAGCGCCTCGAGCGCCGCGTACTGGGTGTCGACGTAGATGTCGGTCCAGCCCAGCGGCAGGCCCTGCGGGCCTTCCTCCATGCGCAGGCTCGAGATGCGCAGCCAGCGCGTGCCTTCCTCGCAACCGAGCAGGCGCGACAGCGCGGCATTGCTCGCGATGGTGTCGATCTCGGGCGCCAGGCGCAGGTGGGCGGCGCCGTACTGCATCAGGTCCTCCACCGAGGCCAGCGACTGCTGGAAACCCATGCGCGCCACCGTCGATTCCACGCGCGTGCCCACGTTCTTGCGCCGCGACACCAGGCCCGCGTCCTGCAGCTCCTGCAGCGCCATGCGCACCGTGTGGCGGCTGATCCCGTAGTGGTCGCGCAGCTCGAGTTCGGTCGGCAGCAGCGAGCCCAGCGGGAAGCGGCCCGAGGCGATGCCTTCCTTCAGTTCCTGGGCGATGTCGGTGAAGCGCGGCTTGTTCATGGTGGTCCCGATTTTGACCTAAGGGTAAACCCCATTCATGCATATGTCCGAACATATTAAATTAAATATGTCCGAACATATCAAGGCCCGTCCATGTCCTCCGCCTCCCTCCCGATGGCCAGCACCGTCGTCGATTCGATCCTTTTCCGCGACGCCTTCGGCACCGCGCCGATGCGCGCGCTGTTCTCCGACGTGGCGCTGATCCAGCGCTACATCGATGCCGAGATCGCGCTGGCGCGCGCCGAATCCAAGGTGGGCGTGATCCCGGCCGACGCGGCCGAGGTCATCGCGCGCGAGTCGCGCATCGAGCGCATCGACTTCGACCACATGCGCCACGAGACCGACATCGTGGGCTACCCGATCCTGCCGCTGGTGCACCAGCTGGTCGCCATGTGCGGCGACGCGGGCCGCTACGTGCACTGGGGCGCGACCACGCAGGACATCATGGACACGGCCGTCGCGCTGCAGGTGCGCGACGCGCTCGACCTGGTCGACGCCGAGATCCGCGAGCTGCGCGGCATCCTGGCCGACCTCGCGCGCAAGCACCGCGACACGCCGATGGCCGGACGCACGCACCTGCAGCAGGCGCTGCCCGTGACCTTCGGCTACAAGGTCGCGATCTGGCTCGCCATGTTCGACCGCCACCAGCAGCGCCTGGCCGAGCTGCGCCCGCGCGTGGCCGTGGTCGAGTTCGCGGGCGCGGCCGGCACGCTGGCCTCGCTGGGCGACAAGGGCTTCGAGGTGCAGGCGGCGATGGCCGAGGAACTGAAGCTCGGCGTGCCCGCGACCACCTGGCACGTGGCGCGCGACGGCTTCGCCGAGGCGGTGAACCTGCTGGCGCTCATCACCGGTTCGCTCGGCAAGATCGCGCTCGACATCATGATCATGGCCTCGACCGAGTTCGCCGAGGTCTACGAGCCCTTCGTCAAGGGACGCGGCGCGAGCAGCACCATGCCGCAGAAGCGCAACCCGATCTCGAGCGAGCTGATGCTCGCGGCCTCGAAGGCGGTGCGCCAGCATGCGGGCCTGATGGTCGATGCGATGGTGCAGGACTTCGAGCGCGCCACCGGCCCCTGGCATGCCGAGTGGATCGCGATCCCCGAGAGCTTCATCCTCACGGCCGGTGCGTTGCACCAGGCCAAGTTCGCGCTCGGCGGGCTGATCGTCGACGAGGCGCGCATGAAGCACAACCTCGGCATCAGCCGCGGCCTGATCGTGGCCGAGGCCGTGATGATGGGCATGGCGCCGCACATCGGCCGCCAGCAGGCGCACGACGTGGTCTACGACGCCTGCCGCACCGTCAACGAGAAGGGCGGCACGCTGGCCGAGGCGCTGGCGGCCTTGCCCGAGGTCACGGCGCATTTCGACCGCGCGGCCATCGATCGGCTGACCGACCCCGCCAACTACCTGGGCCTCGCGCCCCGGATGGTGGACCGCGCGCTGGCGCTGTCCGCCCAGGCCCGGGGCTGAGCCCGGGCACCCAAGGAGACAACCATGCTCAACGATTCCACCCTGGTCGCGCCGCCGAAGAAGCTGCCCTGGTACCGCAAGCTCGGCATGCAGGTGCTGGTCGCGCTGCTGCTGGGCATCGCGGTCGGCTTCGTCTTTCCGAAGTTCGCGGGCCAGCTCAAGCTGCTCGGCGACATGTTCCTGTCGCTCATCAAGGCGGGCGTGGCGCCGCTGGTGTTCCTCACCATCGTGCACGGCATCGCCTCGGCCGGCGACGTGCGCAGCGCGGGGCGCGTGGGCTGGCGCTCGCTGGTGTACTTCGAGGTGATCTCGACCATCGCGCTGGTCATCGGCCTGCTCGCGGGCAACCTGCTGCAGACCGGCAAGGGCATGGCCTCGGTGGCCGGCGCGGCCGCGGCGCCGGCGGTGAAGGCCGCCGCGCCGCAGGGCTTCCTGGAGTTCATGGCGCACATCGTGCCCGACAACTTCGTCGGCGCCTTCGCCAAGGGCGAGCTGCTGCAGGTGGTGGTGCTGGCGGTGATGGTGGGCATCGGCATCCTCGCGATCCCCGAGAGCCGGCGCGAGAAGATCAACGGCGGCCTCGACATCATCTCGGAGGTGCTGTTCTCGTTCATCAACCTGGTGATGAAGCTCGCGCCCATCGGCACCTTCGGCGCGGTGGCCTATTCGGTGGGCAGCAACGGCTCCGCGGTGCTGGTGGCGCTGGCGCAGCTGGTGCTGAGCTTCTATGCGGTGATCGTGCTGTTCATCGCGGTGGTGCTGGGGCTGGTCGCGAAGTTCGCGGGCTTCAGCCTGTGGCGCTTCCTGCGCTACATCAAGGACGAGATCCTGATCGTGCTGGGCACCGCCTCCTCGGAGAGCGCGCTGCCGCGCCTGCTCGTGAAGCTCGAGCGCCTGGGCTGCGCCAAGCAGACCGTGGGCCTGGTGCTGCCCACGGGCTATGCCTTCAACCTCGACGGCACCTCGATCTTCATGGCCATGGGCGTGATGTTCATCGCGCATGCCTACGGCGTGCCGCTCACGCTTGACCACCAGATCGGCATCCTGCTGCTGATGCTGCTGACCTCGAAGGGCGCGGCCACGGTCTCGGGCGGCTCGTTCGTGGTGTTCGCGGCCACCGTCACCTCGACCGGGCTGCTGCCGGTCGAGGGCCTGGCGGTGATCTTCGGCGTCTACCGCTTCCTGTCGATGGCCATCTCGACCTGCAACGTGATCGGCAACAGCGTGGCCACGGTGGTGGTCGCCAAGTGGTCGGGCACCTTCGACGCACAGCAGGCCGAGCGCCACCTCTACCCCGAGCGCTACCCCGACACCGCACGGGCCGACCAGGACCTCGACGACGGCGTGGCGCCCGTCGACGCCCATGCCGCGCGGGCCTGACGCCATGACTGCCATGACCGCCATGCGCATCGAACACGACGCCTTCGGCCCCGTCGAGATTCCGGCCGACCGCTACTGGGGCGCGCAGACGCAGCGCGCGCTGGGGGTCTTCGAGATCGGCGAGGAGCGTTTTCCCGCGGGCCTGATCCACGCCTTCGGCCTGCAGAAGATGGCCGCGGCGCGCGCCAACCTGCGCTGCGGCGCGCTCGACGCGGCCAAGGCGGCGCCGATCCTCGAGGCCGCCGCCGAGCTGCGCGACGGCCGCTTCGACGACCACTTTCCGCTCACCGTGTGGCAGACGGGCTCGGGCACGCAGACCAACATGAACGCGAACGAGGTCATCGCCAACCGCGCGAACGAACTGCTGGGGCAGCCGCTGGGCACCAAGTCGCCGGTGCATCCCAACGACCACGTCAACGCCTCGCAGTCGTCGAACGACAGCTTTCCGACCGTGATGCACATCGCGACCGCGCTCGAGCTGCGCGAGCGCCTGCGGCCCGCGCTGCAGTTGCTGCAGCAGCGCCTGCACGAGCGCAGCGAAGCCTTCGCGGACGTGCTGAAGATCGCGCGCACCCACCTGATGGACGCGGTGCCGATGACGCTGGGCCAGAGCTTCGACGCCTTCGCGCGCCAGGTCGGCCATGGCATCGACCGCATCGACGCCACCTTCGCGCGGCTGCAACTGCTGGCCCAGGGCGGCACCGCGGCGGGCACCGGGCTCAACGCGCCGCCGGGCTTCGATGCCGCCTTCTGCGAGGAACTGGGCGCGCTCAGCGGCATCGCCTTCGCGCCGAACCCCAGCAAGTTCGAAGGCATGGCCTCGCACGACGCGCTGGTGGAGGTGTCGGGCGCGCTCAACGTGCTCGCGACCTCGCTCGTGAAGATGGCCAACGACCTGCGGCTGCTGGGCTCGGGCCCGCGCTGCGGCCTGGGCGAGCTGCGCATTCCGGACGACGGGCTCACGAGCTCGATCATGCCGGGCAAGCGCAACCCGACCATTGCCGAGGTGGTGGTGCAGGCCGGGCTGCAGGCCATGGGCAACCACCTCACCATCACCATGGCGGGCGCCTCGGGCAACTTCGAGCTCAACGTGGCCAAGCCGCTGATCATCCAGAACCTGCTGCAATCGATCCGCGTGCTGGCCGATGCCTCGCGCGTGTTCGCCGAGCGGCTGGTGAAGGACATCGAGCCCGAGCGCGCGCGGCTCGCGGCGAACGTCGACAACGCCTTGCTGGCGGTGACGGCGCTGAACCCGGTGCTGGGCTACGACCGCGTGGCGCGCATCACGCACGAGGCGCTCGCGCGCGGCATCACGCCGCGGGCGGCGGCCATCGCCTTGCAGCTCATCGACGGCGACGCGTACGACCGGCTCGTCGATCCGGCGGCGATGGCCAGGCCCGCGGGCACCGCTGCGGCCTGAGGGACCCGGACGCGGGCCGGGGGTCCGCGAAACAGCAGGGTGAAAGAAAAAGTAAGGTGCAAACTCCGCAGCCGCGCCCCAGAATCCGGGGCGAAACGGCGGCGGAGTCCGCGCGGCGATGGCGCCCGGCCTCCATCCATTCCGAGGGCGGCGAGCAGGCGCCACGGATGCCGGTAGTTCCAGAACCCCTGACGGACGAGCACACCCATTCCCGCGAAGCCCCGCATGAATTCGAGGACCCGGACGGCCACTTCATTCATGGCGCCATGCCGGACGATGTTCGGGTTGCGGTGCGCCGCGATCCGCGCGGCGCTGGGATTCGCCTGGTTGCTGCTCGCGTGCCTGGCGCTGCCGAGCCATGCGCAGCCGGGGCCGCTGCGGCTCGATGCCGGCCTGAGCATGTTCGAGCGCAACCTCGACGGGCGTTCGCAGGCCTACTACGACGCCACCGGCCAGCTGACGCGCGAGCAGGTGGCGGCGTCGCCCTACCAGGAGCGATTCGAGACGCTGCCGGGCGCCCTCAACGGCGGCTACGCCCGGGGCGCGTGGTGGGTGCGCTTCCAGGTCCAGGCTTCGCCCGCGGAGGTCGAGCGCCCGCTCGAGAGCGGCTGGTGGTTGCGGCTCAATGCACCGTATGTCGACTACCTCGACGTGTGGTGGCCCGATGCCGGCGCCGGCGCGAGCGGTGGCTTCGCGCACCGCGCGCTGGGCGGGATGCGTGCCAGCGCCCAGCGCGAGATGCCCTGGTCGATCTCGGCCGTGCGCCTGCCCGCGCTGCCCGATACCGAGCCACGCTGGGTCTGGGTGCGCCTGGCGGGCGACCGCACCCTGAGCCTCGCCGGCGGTGTCTCGCCGCTGCGGGAACTGGCCACGGTGCAGCAGCGGCTCAACTACGCCGACGCGGCGGTCGTCGGCATGGCCCTGTTGATGGCGGTGGTCAGCCTGATGATGGGCATCGCGCTGCCGGACCGCCGCTTCATTGCCTATGCGGGCTACCTCGTCACGCTCGGCCTGCTGTTCGGGAGTTCGGAGGGCATGCCGGCATTCCTGTGGCTGCAGAACAGCCCCGTGGCCGCCGTTCGGCTGCACAACTTCTCGGTCTGCCTGCACACGGCGGCGGCGTTCGGCTTCGCCCGCGTGCTGCTCGACATGGAGCGGCAGTTCCCGCGCATGAACCGCGTGTTCCAGGTCATGACGCTGGTCTGCCTCGCGGCGTGCGCGGTGGCCATCGCCGGCGGCTACGGGCATGTCGCGCGGCCGCTGAACCTGGCGTGGGTGGTCTTCGCGGCCTGCGTGGTGCCGATGTGCGTCATGGCGCTGCGCCGGAACATCCAGGCCTGGCCGGGGCTGATCGGCTATGCGATCTACTTCCTGATGGGCTCGGTGCACTTCGCCAAGAACCTGCAGTGGCTGCCCTACACGCAGCTCACGCAGTACAGCTACGTGTTCGGCAGCATCCTGCACATCATGGCCTTCTTCTTCGCGCTGGGCTGGCGCGTGCGCCATCGCGAGCGGCGGGCGCTGTCGCTGTCGCTGCGGCATCGCGCGCGGCTCGCGCGGCGCGTGAACGAGCGCACGCGCGACCTGCGCCAGGAGATCGCCGAGCACCATCGCACCCACGACCAGCTGGCGCTGGCGTTGCGCGAGCAGCGCGGCCTGCTGGCCATGGTGTCGCACGAGTTCCGCACGCCGCTCGGCACCATCGGCGGCTCGGCGCAGATCCTCTCGGACGACCGGCTCGGGCTGGCGCGCGAGGAGGTCAAGAAGGAGGCCGAGAAGATCAGCCGCACGGTCTTTCGCATGCGCGACCTGGTCGACACCCTGCTGGCCGACGAATGGCTCGATGCCTCGAGCAACAACCTGAGCCTGGCGCCGATCGAGCTCGCGGTCTTCCTGCGCGAGAAGATCGAGGAACACAACGAGGGCGTCGCCGGCGGGCGCATCTCGCTGCAGCTCGACGCGCGCGAGCTGCCGGTGCTGGCGGACGAGACGTTGATGCACATCGCGATGGACAACCTGCTGACCAACGCCATCAAGTACGCGCCGCCGCATTCGCCGGTGCGCGTGCGCGCCGGCATCCGGCGCTGCCGTTCCGATGATTTTCCCGAGGGCGACGCGATACCGGGCGTCTGCATCCAGGTGTGCGATGAAGGCCCGGGCTTCATGCCGCAGGACCTGACGCACGTGTTCGAGCGCTTCTATCGCGCGGCCGGCGTGCGGCGCATTCCGGGCATCGGGCTGGGCCTGCACATGGTGCACCGCATCGCCACGGTTCACGGTGGCAGCGTGGTCGCATCCAACGGGCCCGGCGAGGGCGCCGTGCTGACGCTGACGCTGCCGCTGCTGGGCAGCGCCGAGCCGCCGGAAACCCGCCGTGCGATCGCGATGTCGATGGCCGACCCCGGAGGCGGCCGATGACCGCCGCCACCCGTGTGCTGGTCATCGAGGACGACGAGGACCTGCGCGACACGGTGCTGCGCTACCTGCGCGGCGTGGGCATGCTGGCCCATGGCGTGGACAGCGCCGAGAAGCTCGACGCGGAACTGGAGCGGCAGGATTTCGATGCCGTGGTGTGCGACGTCAACCTGCCGGGCGAGGACGGATTCAGCGTGCTGGCGCGGCTGCGATCGCGCAGCGCCATGCGCATCGTGATGCTGACCGCGCGCGGCATGCTGAACGACCGCCTGCATGGACTGGGACTGGGCGCCGACTACTACCTGGTCAAGCCGGTGAACCTGCGCGAGCTCGAGATGGTGCTCAACAACCTGCTGCAGCGCAGCCAGGAAACGCCGGGGCAGGGGACGCGCGAGCCCGGTGTCGCGGAGGCCGGCGAACTCGCCGTGCACGCGCCCTGGCGCTATCACTACACCACCTGGCTACTGCTGTCGCCCACCGGCCAGCGCGTGCAGTTGTCGAACGCGGAAGCGCGGCTGCTGCAATGCCTGATCGAGCAGCCGCGCGAAGTGGTGGACCGCGGCACGCTACTCGCGGCGATGGGGCGGCCCGGCCTCGAAGCCTACGAGCGCAACCTCGATGTCACGGTCTCGCGCCTGCGGCGCAAGGCCGAGCAGGCCAGCGGCGAGAAGCTGCCGATCGTCGCGGTGCGCGGCGAGGGCTACAGCTTCCAGGGGGATGCGCGCATCGAGCCTTGAGCCAGGCGAGTACCAAGGCATTCCTTTGTCGGCGAGGCCACGGTTTTCCGGAGGGATTTGCGGGCGCATTGCAAGAAAAAGTAAGGTGCAAATCGAATAGCGGAACTTGAGAATTTCGCTCGAAGCGGCAGCGCAGTGATGCCGCACATGCCATGCGCCTCCTCGCGACTGCATGGCAGGAGGAGACCCCATGAACAGCCATTCGACAGCCATCGCCCACGCGGCATCGGCTGCATTCGCTTCTGTCCGAAGCGCCTTCCGCACGCCGACCACGGAAGCGAGCCGTTCATGAACAGCGCCTACAAGACGATCTGGAATGCCGCCATCGGCGCCTGGGTGGCCGTCTCGGAAACCACGCGCGCGCGCGGCAAGCGCAGCACCAGCCAGCGTGCGGGCCGCGCGACACGTCTCGTGGGGCTGACCAGGATCGGCATGCTTCCGGCACTCGGGGTGTTCGGTGCGCTGCAGCTCGCGGGCGGTGCGGCCTGGGCCGCCTGCACGCCGGCCGCGCCGGGAGACGGCGCCTTCGTCAGCTGCACCGGCGCGCCGATCCTGCTGCCGCCCAATCCCAACAGCTTCCTGAGCAACGCGAACGGTCTCAACGTCACGGTGCAGGCCGGCACGGTCATGAGCACGCTGCCCGGCGGCACGGCGTTGAACTTGGGCGGCACCGGCATCACGCTCACCAACCTGGGTGCGATCGATGCCAATGCGGCGGGCTCGCTGGTGCTGGCGCGCGCGCTGTCGATCGGCAACCTGATCGCGCCCGGCAGCGGCGCGCTGGCGGTGAACAACCAGGGCAGCATCGAAGGCACCTACAACGGTACCTTCGGGCTGTCGGGCATCGCCATGCTGATCGCCAACGCCGGCCAGAGCACGATCGCCAACGCGGGCACGATCGGACTCGCCGCGCAGGGAGCCTTCGACCCGATCAATGGCATCGCGGTCGGCATCTACGGCGGCGGCAACGTCAACTTCACGAACACCGGCACCATCACGGGCCGGGTCGCGTTCCAGAGCCCGACCGCCGGCGGCAACCGCTTCGTCAATGCGGGCACCATCAATGGCAGCGTCGCGCTCGGCAGCGGCGAACGCGACGACACCTTCATCGCGGTCACCGGTTCGAGCATCAACGGGGGGCTGGGGCCGCTGCCCGGCGTCACGGTCCCGACGGCGGCGAACAGCTTGCTGGCCTACGCGGCCGCCGGCACGGTCGATGCGGGCGTGGGCGGCACCGACACGCTGGTGCTGCAGAACACCGTCAGCGGCCCGGGCTCGGGCAGCGGGGGCAGCGGCACGATCTCGTCGACCCAGTACCTCAACTTCGAGAACCTCCTGGTCAACAGCGGAACCTGGACCCTGCAGGGCCCGGTCGTCAGCGGCAGCGCCGTGCTCAACGGCGGTATCGCGATCTTCGACAGCGCGCTGTCCTTCGGCACCGGCACGCTGACCGGCAGCGGCGGCGCGATGCAGGCCTCGGTGGATGGCCTCGCGTTGGCGCAGAACGTGAACCTCACCAGCGGCCTGATCGTGCAGGGCGCCAACAGCTTCACGCTGGGCGGCACCGTCAGCGGCGGCGCCGGCCTCATCAAGAACGGCACCGGCACGCTCACGCTGAACGGCGTCAACACCTTCAGCGGCGGTTTCGCACTCAACGGCGGCGGCCTGACGCTGGGCAACGCGAGTGCGCTCGGCTCGGGCCTGTTCCTGGTGGGCGGCAATGTCGCTCTCAACACCTTCTTCACCGGCACGCTCAACAACCAGGTGCAGCTCAGCGGCGCGCTGACGCTCGACGGGACGGGCACGCTGACCTTCGGCGCGCCCATCTCGGGGGCCGGCAGCCTGAGGTCGAACGGCAACCTTGCACTGGCCGCCAGCAACACCTATGGCGGCGGCACGACGATGGGCGGCGGCAGGCTGGACGTGGGCAGCAACACGGCGCTCGGCACCGGCGACCTCACCATCGACGGCGCCTCCGTGCTGACCGGCGCGGCCGGCGTGACGCTCGCCAACAACGTGGTGCTCAACAACACGCTGAACTTCGGCGCGGCCGGCAGCGGCGGCGCGCTCACGCTCAATGGCACGATCAGCGGCGCCGGCGGCATCAGCCTGGCCGGCGCGCCGGGCGTCACGCTCAACGGTGCCAACACCTTCACCGGTGGCTTCAACCTCGGCGCCGGCACGCTCACCGTGGGCAACGACACGGCGCTGGGCCAGGCCGGCGTCACGGTCAGCGGCCCGAGCTCGCTCGAGGCGAACCAGGCGGTGAGCCTCGCCAACGACTTCCGCCTCAATGCGGCGCTCACCGTCGGCGGCAGCAACGACCTCGCGCTCAACGGTGCGATCACCGGCCTGCGCGCATTGACGAAGAACGGCACGGGCCGCCTCACGCTGGGCGGCGCGAACAACTTCTCGGGCGGCGTGAACCTGGAATCCGGCGCGCTGCGCGTGGGCACCGACACCTCGCTCGGCGGGGGCGACCTGACGGTGAGCGGCACGGCCGCGCTCGACGCGAGCGCGGCCGTGAACCTCGCGAACGACGTGGTGCTCAATGCGAACCTGAACGTCGATGGCGCGAACGACATCGCGCTGGGCGGTCAGATCACGGGCACCGGCGGCATCATCTACAGCGGCACCGGCACCTTGACGCTCGGCAAGGCCAACGGCTTCACCGGCGGCACCACGCTCAACAGCGGCACGCTGAGCCTCGGCGACGGCCTCGCGCTGGGGGGCGGCAAGCTCTCGGTGGCCGGCAACGCGAACCTGCGCAGCGGCGTGGCGAACATCGGGGTGAACAACGGCGTGACGCTGGGTGCCGGCGCCACGCTCGGCGTGGACGGCAGCAACCCGCTGACGCTGACCGGCACCATCGACGGCGACGGCGCGCTCGCGTTGTCCGGCACGGGCGCGGTGGGGCTGACCGGTGCCAACACCTACGGCGGCGGCACGACCGTCACGGGCACCACGCTGATCGTCGCCAACACCAGCGGCAGCGCCACCGGCAGCGGCGCGGTGCAGGTGCAGGGCGGCGGCACGCTCGGCGGCAGCGGCAGCATCGCGGGCACGGTGAACGTCGGCGAAGGCATCCTGTCGCCCGGTGCCGGTGCCGGCGGCGCGGGCACGCTGACCGTCGGCGGGCTGAACCTCGCGGCCGGCTCGACGCTGAACTACGAGCTCGGCCAGGCCGGCGTGGCGGGCGGGGCGCTCAACGACCTGATCAGCGTCAACGGCAACCTGCAGCTCGACGGCACGCTCAACGTGACGCAGTCGCAGGGCGGCAAGTTCGGCGCCGGCCTCTACCGGCTCATCGACTACACCGGCACGCTGACCGACAACGGCCTGGAGATCGGCACCGCGCCGACCGACGCGAAGAACCTGCAGGTGCAGACCGCGGTGGCGAACCAGATCAACCTGGTCAACAGCGAAGGCGTGGCGCTCACCTTGTGGGACGGCGGCGATCCGGCGAACTTCAACGACGGCAAGATCGCGGGCGGCAGCGGCACCTGGCGGTCGGGCGGCTCGACCTCGAGCTGGACCGGCGTCGACGGCAAGCTCAACGCCGGCTGGCAGCAGGATGGCGTGGCCATCTTCAGCGGCCAGGCCGGCATCGTCACGGTCGACACCCAGGGCGGGGCGAAGCCGGTGGGCATCGGCGGCGCGCAGTTCGCGGTCGACGGCTACACAGTCAACGGCGATGCGCTCACGATCGGCGCGCCGGCCACGGTGGTGCGCGTGGGCGACGGCACCGCGGCGGGTGCGGGCATGACCGCGACCATCGCTTCCGAGATCGCCGGCGCGGGCGGCCTGGTCAAGGACGACCTGGGCACGCTGGTGCTGGACGGCAGCAACAGCTACAGCGGCGGCACCACCGTCAAGGGCGGCATCCTGCAGATCGCATCGGACGCCAACCTCGGCGCGGTCGGGGGCGGCCTCGCGCTCGAAGGCGCCACCTTGCACGTGACGGGCGACACGGCCAGCAAGCGCGCCGTGAGCCTGGGCACGGGGGTCAACAGCTTCGACATCGACCAGACCGTCGCGCTGGACGGCACGGTCAGCGGCGCGGGCAGCCTGCGCAAGATCGGCACGGGCACCTTGCAGCTCGGTGCAGCCAATGCATACGCGGGCGGCACCGACGTGGCCGCGGGCGCGGTCGAGGCACTGGTCACGGGCGCGCTCGGCAGCGGCCCGGTGTCCGTGGCGGACAACGCCTCGCTGGCCTTCACCAACACGGCCGAAGCGGGCGCGCTCGCGATCACCGTGGCCGCGCGCGGTGGCGCGCCGGGCGACAACGGCGGCTTCGTCGCGTTCCGCGACAGCAGCTCGGCCGGCAACGCGAGCATCACGGTGAACCAGGGCGCCTCGGTCGAGTTCCGCGACAGCTCGAGCGCGGGCAATGCGGTGATCGAGAACCGCGGCGGCTCGACCACGCTGTGGTTCAACGCGAATGGCGGCAAGGCGCAGATCACGAACTTCGCCGGCGGGCTGGTCAACCTGCTCGACGACGCGAGTGCCGGGCAGGCGCGCCTGGTCAATGGGAACGGCGGTGTGATCGACATCGCCGACCGTGCGAGCGCGGACCAGGCGACGGTGGTGAACGACGCGGGGGCGCTGCTGCGCATCAGCAAGCTCACTACGGCGGGTGTGGGCATCGGCTCGCTCGAGGGCGCGGGTGACGTGCAGCTGGGGGCCAAGGCGTTGACCACCGGCGGGTTGAACACGAGCACCACGCTGTCGGGCACGATCAGCGGCAACGGTGGGTCGGTCGTGAAGGTCGGCAGCGGCACGCTCGGCTTGAACGGTGCCAATACCTACACCGGTGGCACGACGGTGGCGGGCGGCACGCTGGCCGCGAACAACGCGAGCGGCAGCGCCACCGGCACCGGCGGCGTGCAGGTGCAGTCGGGCGCCACGCTCGCGGGCTCCGGCAGCATCGCGGGCACGGTCACGGTCGCCGACGGCGGCGTGCTGTCGGCCGGTAATGCGGGTGTGGCGGGCGGCGTCGGCACACTCACGCTCGGTGGCCTGAACCTCGCGGCCGGCTCCGTGCTGAACTACGAGCTCGGCCAGGCCGGCGTGGCGGGCGGCGCGCTCAACGACCTGATCAGCGTCAACGGCAACCTGCAGCTCGACGGCACGCTCAACATCGCGCAGTCCGCGGGCGGCAAGTTCGGCGCCGGCCTCTATCGCCTCATCGACTACACCGGCACGCTGATCGACAACGGGCTGGAGATCGGCACGGCGCCGACCGACGCGAAGAACCTGCAGGTGCAGACCGCGGTGGCGAACCAGGTCAACCTGGTTAACAGCGAAGGCGTGACGCTCACCTTGTGGGACGGCAGCACGCCCGCGAACTTCAACGACGGCAAGGTCGCGGGCGGCAGCGGCACCTGGCGCGCGGGTGGCTCCAGCTCGAGCTGGACCGGCATCGACGGCAAGCTCAACGGCGGCTGGCAGCAGGACGGCGTGGCCGTCTTCAGCGGCCAGGCCGGCACCGTCACGGTCGACACGCAGGTCGGTGCGAATCCGGTGCGCCTCGGCGGCGCGCAGTTCGCGGTGAGCGGCTACACGATCAACGGCGATGCGCTCACGATCACCGCACCCCAGACGGTGGTGCGCGTGGGCGACGGCACCAACGCGGGCGCGGGCATGACGGCGACCATCGCGTCCGCGCTGACCGGCACTGGCGGCCTGGTGAAGGAAGACCTCGGCACGCTGGTGCTCGACAGCGTCAACAGCTACAGCGGCGGCACCACCATCAAGGGCGGCGTGCTGCAGATCGCTTCCGACGGCAACCTCGGCGCGGAGACGGGCGGCCTCGCGCTCGAGGACGGCGCCACGCTGCACGTGACCGGCGGCGCTTCGGGCACGCGGGCCGTGAGCCTGGGCGCGGGTGTGGCCACCTTCGAGGTGGTCCCGGTCGAGACCCTGAGCCTCGGGGGCAAGGTCAGCGGCGCGGGCCGCCTGCGCAAGACCGGCGCGGGGCTGCTGCAGCTCATCGCGGCCAACGACTACACGGGTGGCACCGAGATCGCGCAGGGCAGGATCAATGCGACGGGGACGGGCGCGCTCGGCAGCGGGCCGGTGTCGGTGGCGGGCAATGCCATGCTGGTCTTCGCCAACACGGCCGAGGCGGGCAAGCTCGCGATCACCGCGGCCGCGAGTGGCGGCGCGCCGGCCGACAAGGGCGGCTTCGTGCAGTTCATCAACGGCAGCTCGGCCGGCGAAGCGACCCTGGTGGCGAACCAGGGCGCCTCGATCGAATTTCGCAACACCTCGAGCGCGGGCAAGGCCGTGATCGAGAACCGCGGTGGCTCGACCGACTTCCGGCTCAATGCCAGCGCGGGCCAGGCGCAGATCACCAACCTCGCGGGTGGCCGCATCCGCCTGTTCGACGACGCGAGCGCGGGGCAGGCACGGCTGGTCAACGAAAGCGGCGGGCTGATCGACTTCTTCGACCGCGCGAGCGCCGACCAGGCCACGGTGGTCAACAACGCGGGCGCGAAGCTCGATATCGGCAGCCTCGTCAATGCGGGCACCAGCGTCGGTGCGCTCGACGGCGCGGGCGACGTGCTGCTGGGCGCGAAGGCGCTGACCACGGGTGGGCTCAACACCAGCACCACCCTGTCGGGCACGATCAGCGGAACCGGTGGCTCGGTCGTCAAGGTGGGCAGCGGAACGCTGGCGCTCACCGGGGCCAGCAGCTACACCGGTGGCACCACGGTGGCGGCCGGCACGCTGGCCGCGAACAACGCGAGCGGCAGCGCGACCGGCACGGGCGCCGTGCAGGTGCAGGGCGGCGCCACGCTCGCGGGCACCGGCAGCATCGCGGGCGCGGTCACGGTGGCCAAGGGCGGCACCCTGTCGGCGGGCAATGGCGGCGTCGGCACCCTGAGCGTCGGCGCGCTGAGCCTGGATGCCGGCTCGACGCTCAACTACGAGCTGGGCCAGGCCGGCGTGGCCGGCGGCTCGCTCAACGACCTGATCAACGTCAACGGCAACCTGCAGCTCGACGGCACGCTCAACGTGGCCGAGAGCGCGGGCGGCAAGTTCGGCGCGGGGCTGTACCGCCTGATCAACTACACGGGCACGCTGACCGACAACGGGCTGGACATCGGCACGGCGCCGACGGGCAAGCTCTCGGTGCAGACCTCGGTGGCGAACCAGGTCAACCTGCTCAACAGCGACGGCCTGGTGCTGAACCTCTGGGACGGCGGCAACAGCGCCAACTTCAACGACGGCAAGATCGCGGGCGGCGCGGGCACCTGGCGCGCGGGCGCGCCCGGTGACAACTGGACCGATGCCAACGGGCTGGCCAACGGCACCTGGGTGCAGGACGGCTTCGCGATCTTCGGCGGCCAGGCCGGCACCGTCACGGTGGACAACAAGGGCGCGGGCGGTGCGGTGCGCCTGGGCGGCGCGCAGTTCGCGGTCGACGGCTACACGATCAACGGCGACCCGCTCACCATCAGCGCCCCGCAGACGGTGGTGCGCGTGGGCGACGGCTCCAGCGCGAGCGCGGGCATGACCGCGACCATCGCGGCGTCGATCGGCGGCGCGGGCGGCCTCGTGAAGGACGACGGCGGCACGCTGGTGCTGACCGGCAACAACAGCTATGCGGGCGGCACCACGGTCAAGGGCGGCATCCTGCAGATCTCGGCCGACAACAACCTCGGTGCGTTCGGCAAGGGCCTGGCGCTCGATGGCGGCACCTTGCGCATCGCGACCGGCTCCGCGCCGTTCTTCGCCTCGCGCGCGCTCGCGCTCGGCGCGGGCGGCGGCACCATCGACCTGGGCAACAGCGTCTTCGGCGTGGGCGGTCTCATCAGCGGCAACGGGCTGCTCACCGTGACCGGCAAGGGCGGCACCCTGGGCCTGGTGGCGGCCAACAGCTACAGCGGCGGCACGCTGCTGCAGGACGGCGCGAGCATCACCACCACCGCCAGCGGCGTGCTCGGCAGCGGCGCGGTGCGCCAGCAGGGCAATAGCACCACGCTGCTCTACACCGACAAGGCGAGCGCGGGCGGCAACGACTACACCGTGGGCCGCGCCGCGAGCGCGGACAGCGGCAACATGCTGGCCTTCGCGCAGAACGCCACGGCCGCGAGCTCGAAGATCACGCTCAACGGCGCGGGCTGGCAGACAGCGGGCGTGAACTCGGTGCAGTTCAGCGGCAACACCAGCGCGGGCACGTCGACCATCGCCAACGCGGGCGGGTCGGTCTACTTCTTCCAGGATGCCAGCGCCGGCAGCGCGACCATCGCCAACGGCGGCAAGAGCCAGCTGAGCTTCGGCGGCAACGCCACGGCCGGCGGCGCGCAGATCGGCAATGCATCGGGCGGCCTGGTGCGCTTCGCCGACAACAGCTCGGGCACGGGTGCCACGGTCGCCAATGCCGCGGGCGGCGTGGTCGATGTCTCGGGCTCGACCGCCAAGACCGGTGTCGAACTCGGTTCGCTCTCGGGCGCGGGCGCTGTCGTTCTCGGCGCCACGCGGCTCACCGTGGGCGGGCTGAACACCAGCGACACGCTGTCGGGAACCGTCGGCGACAAGGGCAGTGTCTTCGTGCAGCCGGGTTCGGGCACGGGCGGTTCGATCGTCAAGGTCGGCAGCGGCACGCTCACGCTGAGTGGCGCGAACAGCTATACCGGCGGCACGACGGTGGCGGGTGGCACGCTCGCCGTGAACAACGCCAGCGGCAGCGCCACGGGCACGGGCGCCGTGCTGGTGCAAGGCGGCGCGACGCTCGCGGGCAGCGGCGGCATCGCGGGCGCGGTGAGCATTGCCAAGGGCGGCGTGCTGTCGGCGGGCAATGGGGGCCCCGGCACCTTGACGCTCGGCAGCCTGAGCCTGGCCGATGGCGCGGCGCTGAACTACCAGCTCGGCCAGGCCAACACCGTCGGCGGTCCGCTCAACGACCTCGTCAACGTCAACGGCAACCTGCAGCTCGACGGCACGCTCAACGTGGCGCAGTCCGCGGGCGGCAGCTTCGGCGCGGGCCTGTACCGGCTCATCAGCTACACGGGCAGCCTGACCGACAACGGCCTGGACATCGGCACCGCACCCGGCGCCAAGACCGACCTGCAGGTACAGACCTCGGTGGCGCAGCAGGTCAACCTGATCAACCGCGCGGGGCTGTCGCTGAACTTCTGGGATGGCGGCGACGCGAGCAAGTACAACGACGGCCAGGTGGCCGGCGGCTCGGGCACCTGGCGTGTCGGGATTCCGGGCGACGGCTGGACCGGTGTCGACGGCAAGATCAATGCGGCCTGGGCGCAAGGCCAGTTCGCGGTGTTCGGCGGCACTGCCGGCACTGTCACGGTCAATGACGCGGGCGGCACGGTGCGCATTACCGGCGCGCAGTTCGCCACCGACGGCTACCGCGTGCAGGGCGATGCGATCGAGCTCGGCAATGCCGCGACCAGCGTGCGCGTGGGCGACGGCACCGCGGCCGGCGCGGGCATGACGGCGACCATCGCGTCCTCGCTGACCGGCACGGGCGGCCTGGTCAAGGAAGACCAGGGCACCCTGGTGCTCGATGGCAGCAACAGCTACAGCGGCGGCACCACCGTCAAGGGTGGCATTCTGCAGATCGCTTCGGACGCCAACCTCGGCGCGGCCACGGGTGGCCTCGCGCTCGAGGGCACCACCCTGCACGTGACCGGCGACAGCACCGGGACGCGCGCCGTGAGCCTGGGGGCGGGTGTCAACAGCTTCGACATCGACCGGACCGTCGCGCTCAACGGCACCGTGAGCGGCGCGGGCAGCCTGCGCAAGATCGGCGCGGGCATCTTGCAGCTCGGTGCGGCCAATGCATACGCCGGCGGCACCGACGTTGCCGCGGGCGCGGTCGAGGCACTGGTCACGGGCGCACTGGGCAGCGGCCCGGTGTCCGTGGCGGACAACGCCTCGCTGGCCTTCACCCACACGGCCGAAGCGGGCGCGCTCGCGATCACGGTGGCCGCACGCGGCAAGGCACAGACCGACAACGGCGGCTTCGTCGCGTTCCGCGACAGCAGCTCGGCCGGCAACGCGAGCATCACGGTGAACCAGGGCGCCTCGGTCGAGTTCCGCGACAGCTCGAGCGCGGGCAATGCGGTGATCGAGAACCGCGGCGGCTCGACCACGCTGTGGTTCAACGCGAATGGCGGCAAGGCACAGATCACGAACTTCGCCGGTGGACAGGTCAACCTGCTCGACGACGCGAGCGCCGGGCAGGCGCGCCTGGTCAACGAGAGCGGTGGGGTGATCGATTTCGCCGACCGCGCGAGTGCGGACCAGGCGACGGTGGTGAACAACGCGGGGGCGCTGCTGCGCATCAGCAAGCTCACTACGGCGGGTGTGAGCATCGGCTCGCTCGAGGGCGCGGGTGACGTGCAGCTGGGCGCGAAGGCGCTGACCACGGGTGGCCTGAACACGAGCACCACGCTGTCGGGCACGATCAGCGGCAACGGTGGGGCGGTCGTGAAGGTCGGCAGCGGCACGCTCGGCCTGAACGGTGCCAATACCTACACCGGTGGCACCACGGTGGCGGGCGGCACGCTGGCCGTGACCAACATGAGTGGCAGCGCGACCGGCACCGGCGCCGTGCAAGTGCAGGGCGGCGCAACGCTCGCAGGCAATGGCAGCGTGGGGGGGGCGGTGAGCATCGCCAAGGGCGGTGTGCTGTCGGCTGGCAATGCAGGCGTCGGCACGCTCACGCTCGGCAGCCTGAGCCTCGCCGATGGTGCGGTGCTCAACTACGACCTCGGTCAAGCGAACACCGTGGGCGGCGCGCTCAACGACCGCGTCCAGGTCAACGGCAATCTGCAGCTCGACGGCACGCTCAACGTGGCGCAATCGAAGGGCGGCGTGTTCGGCGCGGGCATCTACCGCTTGATCGACTACACCGGCAGCCTGACGGACAACGGCCTGGACATCGGCAGTGCGCCGATCGCGGCGAAGGATCTGCAGGTGCAGACCTCGGTGGCGCAGCAAGTCAATCTCGTGAATCGCACGGGCCTGTCGCTGAACTTCTGGGACGGCGGCGACAACACGAAGTACAACGACGGCAAGGTCGCGGGCGGCACGGGCACCTGGCGTGTGGGCGTGCCCGGAGACGGCTGGACTGGTGCCGACGGCAAGATCAACGCGGCCTGGGCGCAGGACCAGTTCGCGGTGTTCAGCGGCACGGGTGGCACGGTCACGGTCAGCAACGCGGGCGGCACGGTGCGCATCAACGGCGCGCAGTTCGCGGCCGATGGCTATGTGCTGCAAGGCGATGCGATCGAGCTCGGTGCTTCGGGGTCGGTGGTGCGCGTGGGCGATGGGTCGGGCAATGACGTCGATCGCACGGCCACGGTCAACGTCGCGCTGACCGGCGCGGGCGGTCTGGTGAAGGACGACGTGGGTCGCCTGATCCTCGGAGGCACCAACACCTACACGGGCGGCACGACCGTGAAGGCCGGCGTTCTGCAAGGCAACACGGCGAGCCTGCAAGGCGGCATCGTCAACGACGCCGAAGTCGTGTTCGATCAAGCCAAGACCGGCAGCTACGCGGGCACGATGAGCGGCAGCGGCAAGCTGCGCAAGATCGGCACGGGCACGTTGACCCTGACCAGCGCGAACAGCTACGCGGGCGGCACCTTCGTCGACGCGGGCACGCTGGCCACCGACGTGACCGGCGCCCTCGGCAGCGGAGCGGCGAGCGTGGCTTCGGGCGCCACCCTGCAGTTCGGCGGCAAGGCGGACCTGGGAAGCCTGTCGGTCGCCAACAGCGGCACGGTACGCCTGCAAGGCAACGCGAGCGCGGGCAGCGCCAGCCTCGTCAACGCCCCGGGCGCCGTGCTGGCCTTCGCGGACGGCGCGACGGCCGACAAGGCCACGGTGAGCAACGCGGCCGGTGCGCAGGTGCGCATCGACCAGGCCACGACGGGCGTGAGCATCGGCACCCTCGGTGGTGCGGGCGACATCGCGCTGGGCGCGAAGGCGCTCACGCTCGGTGGATTGAATGCCAACAGCACGCTGTCGGGCACGATCGGCGGTACGGGTGGCTCGCTCGTCAAGGTGGGGACTGGCACGCTGACGGTCACGGGCGCCAACACCTACACCGGCGGCACCACCGTCGGTGCGGGCACGCTGAGCGTGAACAACAAGAGCGGCAGTGCGACGGGTACGGGTGCCGTGCAGGTGCAAGCGGGCGCGACGCTCGCTGGCAGCGGCAGCATCGCGGGCGCGGTGACCATCGACAAGGGCGGCATCCTTGCGGCGGGTAACAGCCCCGGCACGTTGACCCTGGGAGCACTGACCCTGGCTGGCGGCTCCACGCTCAACTACGAACTTGGCCAGGCCGGCGTTCCCGGCGGCGCGCTCAACGACCTGATCAACGTGACGGGCAACCTGAACCTCGACGGCACGCTGAACATCGCGCAGTCCGCAGGCGGCAGCTTCGGGCCCGGCTTGTATCGCTTGATGAGCTACGGCGGCAGCTTCACCGACAACGGCCTGGACATCGGCACCGTGCCGGGCTCGGCCAAGACGGTCGACCTGCAGGTGCAGACCTCGGTGGCGAACCAGGTCAACCTGGTGAACCGCGCGGGCCTGTCGCTGAACTTCTGGGATGGCGGCGACAGCACCAAGTACAACGACGGCCAGGTGGCCGGCGGCAGCGGCACCTGGCGCGTGGGCAACCCGCAGCCCTCGATGGATGCCTGGACCGACATGGACGGCAAGCTCAACGCCAACTGGGCACAGAACCAGTTCGCGGTGTTCGGTGGCAAGGCCGGCACCGTGACGGTCGATGCAGCAGGCGGTGCTGTGCGCATCGCCGGTGCGCAGTTCGCCACCGATGGCTACGTGGTGCAGGGCGACGGCATCGTGGTGGACAACGCGAACTCGGTGATCCGTGTGGGCGACGGCACCGCTGCCGGTGCGACCATGACCGCGACCCTCAATGTGGCGCTCAGCGGCACGGGCGGCATCTCGAAGGAGGACGCCGGCCGGTTGATCCTGGGCGGTGCGAACACCTACACGGGTGGCACGACGGTGAAGGGTGGCGTGCTGCAGGGCAGTGCGACGAGTCTGCAGGGCAATATCGTCAACAACGCGGAGGTCGCGTTCGACCAAAGCAAGACTGCCGGGACCTATGCGGGCGTGATGAGCGGTACGGGCAAGCTGCGCAAGATCGGCACGGGCACGCTGACCTTGAGCAGCGCCAACAGCTACAGCGGCGGCACGCTGGTGGATGCGGGCACGCTGACGACCGACACTACGGGTGCGTTGGGAACTGGTCCTGCCAGCATTGCTTCGGGTGCCACGCTGCAGTTCGGTGGCAAGGCTGATGCGGGCAAGCTCGCGATCGCCAACGCGGGCACCTTGCGTCTGCAGGACACCGCGAGTGCCGCGGGCGCCACGGTGACCAATGCAGCGGGCGGCCAGGTGCGCATCGATCTGACGACCACTGGGACGAGCATCGGCTCGCTTGGCGGCGCAGGCGATGTGGTGCTCGGTACCAAGGCGCTGACCACGGGTGCCATCGGCGGCGACAGCACGATCTCGGGTGCCATCACAGGTACGACGGGCTCACTTGTGAAGGTCGGCGCGGGAACGCTCACGTTCGCAGGCACTGCCAACTATGCAGGCGAGACCCGCGTGACCGGCGGCACCTTGAAGGCCGGCGCCACCAACGCCTTCAGCGCAGCATCGAGCGCTGTAGTGGCCAGCGGCGCCACCCTCGACCTCGGCGGCTTCAGCCAGAAGATGGCCGGCCTGACCAATGCCGGCACGGTCTCCCTGCTCGGCACGGTCCCCGGCACCACGCTCACCTTGACCGGCCCCTACGTCGGCAACAACGGCGTGCTGCGCCTCGGTGCGAAGCTCGACAACCCAGGCATCGCCGACCGCCTCGTGCTCGACGGCGCATCGGCCAGCGCGAGCGGCAAGACCACGGTGCAGGTCACCAACCTCGGCGGCCTGGGCGCACGCACCAGCGGCGCGGGCATCGAGCTGATCAGCGCCAAGAACGGTGCGATCACCACCGCGCAAAGCAGCAAGGATGCCTTCGTGCTCTCGGGCGGCCGTGTCGACGCCGGTGCCTACGAGTACCGCCTGTACGCGGGCGATGCGGGCGGCGAGGGCGAGAACTGGTACCTGCGCACCGAAGCCGAACCGGGCGCCTCGCTGCCAACTTACCGCGCCGAAGCTTCTCTCTTCGCGGCACTTCCGAACCAGCTTCGCCAAAGCAACCTCGGCATGCTCGCCAGCCTGAGCCAGCGCATCGGCGACGACGACGTGCGCGGCAGCGGCGGCGCGAGCACGAGCGTGGATGGCAGCAACCGTCGCGCCTGGGGCCGGTTGATCTCCACCGACATGGACATCCGC
The DNA here is from genome assembly GCF_059415325.1 of Variovorax sp. GW821-FHT10D07. NCBI lineage: Bacteria > Pseudomonadati > Pseudomonadota > Betaproteobacteria > Burkholderiales > Comamonadaceae > Variovorax > Variovorax sp. GW821-FHT10D07. The sequence goes on from NZ_JBWKMZ010000003.1 coordinate 45,027, forward strand.
CAGGGCGGCACCGTCTCGCCGCATGCCGAGGGCCGCGTGAGCGGGCTGCAGGCCGGCACCGACCTGTGGGCCAACCCGAACTGGCGCGCCGGCATCTACGTGGGCCAGCTCGAGGGCGATACGCGTGTCAGCGGCTTCAGCAGCGGCCTCCTGAACGGCGCAGCAGGCCGCAACGACCTGCGCAGCCAGTACCTGGGCCTGTACGGCACGTTCACGAGCGACGACGGCTTCTATGCAGACACGGTGCTGCAGGCCGGCCGTCATCGCTACACGGTGCAACCGCAACTGAGCGCGGGCGTCACGGGCAAGGGCAACAGCTTCCTGGCCTCGATCGAGGTCGGCAAGGCCTTCGCGCTCGGCACGGGTGGCTGGTCGGTGGAGCCGCAACTGCAGCTGATCCATCAGCGCCTGCGGCTGGACGACGTGGCGATCCCCGGTGCGCTGGTGCAGCAGGACGCGGACAGCAGCTGGACCGCGCGTGCGGGCGTGCGCATCAAGGGCAGCTTCGCAACGAGTGCCGGCACGCTGCAGCCCTATGCGCGCCTGAACGTCTACCGCAGCTCGAAGGGCAACGACGTCGCCCGCTTCGTGAACCCGGCGGCGATCACGCCGGTGGGTGCGCCGATCGGCGGCACGAGCACCGAGCTGGCCGCGGGCTTCACGCTGGCGCTGAGCCAGCGCACGAGCCTGTATGGCGAACTGGGCAAGCAGTGGGCCTCGGGCGGTGTGGCACGCGTGGGCAGTTCGGTCAATGCAGGGGTAGGCGTTCGCGTGAAGTGGTGAGATTTCAGTCCGTAGGCTTCCCGCCCTGGGCCTCGGCCCGTGCGGGAATCGCCTCGGTCCACACCGCGATGTCCTCGGGCGTCATCGTGCTCGCGGGCGTGAGGCGCCCGTCGACATAGCCGAGCCGCTCGATGTCGTGCAGGAACTGCTCGCGCGAGAGCAGGGTGCCGGCGCACACGTTGTCCCCCGGGGCCTCCGTCGCGCGCAGCTCGCCGGCCAGGCGGCCCATCAGCATCGTCATCACCCAGCCGGGCACGTGGTCGCGCTCGGCGGGATAGATGTAGCCGAACAGCGTCAGGTGCGCGAGCAGCACGCGCCAGTGCGCGCCGAAGCGCTCCAGCAGCCCGGGCCAGTCGAGCCGCTGCGCGTTGACCTGCAGCAGGTGCGCGATGTCGCCGCCGTCGTAACGCTCGCGCTCCATGATGAAGGCCTTCGACACCAGGCAGTCCTCCACGTTGGCGACGCAGACGGAAACGCCGAGCACGTCGGCGCGGCAGTTGCCATGGAACCAGCGCGCGTCCACCGGCATGAGGCCGTTGCCCGAATTGAAGATCAGGTCGATGAACTCCTGGCCGTCGTAGACCTTGCCGAGCCAGTGCGGAAAGGTCATTTCGGTGCGCCAGCCATGCGCGAGCGCGACCTGCGCGATGCGCTCGTAGTCCTCGCGGCGGATGAAGAGGTCGAGGTCCTTGGTCGAGCGGCGGATGCCGGTGTAGCAGGCCTGCGCGAACGCGCCGCCGACGAGGAACGGAATGCCGGCCTCGTCGAGCGCGCGCAGCGCGCGCCGGTAGAAATCGGCCACCCGCGGCTCGACTTCGTCTTCGAGCGAGGGCGCGAGCATGGTGGAGGGCGTCATGCACGCAGTGAATGCCGCCGCGCCGACGACGGGGCAGGGGCAAAGGGCCCCATCGAATGTCAGACGGGCGCCTACAAGCGCAGCGGGATGAGGCCGATGACGGCGCGCGGCGGCGGGGTGCACGGTGGGTTGCATGCCTACTCCCAAATCATCCACCCACGTCCGCTTCGCCGCCGTCGGCGACATCCATGTGCAGAAGGACTCCGCGGGTTCGCTGCGCGACTTCTTCGCCCAGGCCGCCGACGAGGCCGACGCGCTGCTGCTGTGCGGCGACCTGACCGACTACGGCACGGCGGAGGAGGCGCGGGTGCTGGCCGAGGAGCTCGGCGGCCTTTCGATCCCGATCGTTGCCGTGCTGGGCAACCACGACTTCGAGTCGGGCACGCCCGAGGTGGTGAACGAGGCGCTGACGCGGATCGGCGTGCGCATGCTCGACGGCTCGGCCTGCGAGATAGAGGGCGTGGGCATCGCGGGCGTCAAGGGCTTCGCGGGCGGTTTCGGCCGCGCCTCGCTCGGCGCGTGGGGCGAGCCCGCGATCAAGATGTTCGTGCAGGAGGCGCTCAACGAGGCGATGAAGCTCGAGTCGGCGCTGGCCAAGCTGCGCACCCGGCGCCGCATCGCGATGCTGCACTACGCGCCGATCGTGGGCACGGTGCAGGGCGAGCCGAGCGAGATCTTCGCCTTCCTCGGCAGCAGCAGGCTCGAGGAGCCGCTGCTGCGCTACCCGATCGATGCCGTGTTCCACGGCCATGCGCACCGCGGCACGCTCGAGGGCCGCACCATCAACGGCACGCCGGTCTACAACGTCGCCAAGCCGCTGCTGCAGCGCAGCCGGCCCGACGTGCCGCCGTTCCATCTCTACGAAGTGCCGCGCGAGTCCGCTTCGGAACCCGAGCTGGCCGCGCACTGAGCCGCGGAGGGCGGCCGCTCGACCCTTCAGGCGCGTCGTGATGAAGAAGCGCCGGCCCGGGTGCGTGGCGACCGAACGCGCGAGCACCTCGCCCTCGGCATCACGCCGCCTTCGGAATCGTCAGCCCCGCGATCACCGCGGGCCGCGCCACGAAGCGCTCGAGCACGCGCGCCACGTTCGGGAAGCTGTCGAAGCCGACCAGCTCGCGCGCCTCGTAGAAGCCGATCAGGTTGCGGATCCACGGGAAGCTCGCGATGTCGGCGATGCTGTAGTCGTCGCCCATGATCCATTCGCGGCCGGCCAGGTGCTTGTCGAGCACGCCGAGCAGGCGCTTCGATTCGGCCACGTAGCGGTCGCGCGGGCGCTTGTCCTCGAACTCCTTGCCGGCGAACTTGTGGAAGAAACCGAGCTGGCCGAACATCGGGCCGATGCCGCCCATCTGGAACATCACCCACTGCAGGGTCTCGTAGCGCTTCGCGGGGTCGGCGCTCAGCAGCTTGCCGGTCTTCTCGGCCAGGTAGAACAGGATCGCGCCCGACTCGAACAGCGGCAGCGGCTTTCCGCCCGGGCCGTCGGGATCGATGATCGCGGGGATCTTGTTGTTGGGGTTCAGCGAGAGGAAGGCCTCCGACATCTGGTCGTTGCTGCCGAAGCTCACGAGGTGCGGCTCGTAGGGCAGGCCGATCTCCTCCAGCATGATCGAGACCTTCACGCCGTTGGGCGTGGGCAGCGAGTAGAGCTGCAGCCGCTCGGGGTGCTGGGCGGGCCACTTCTGGGTGATCGGGAAGTCGGCGAGGGAGGTCATGGCGTGAGCCTTTCTTTCTTGGAATGACGGAAGAGGGCGCTTCGGCCCGGCGGCCGGCCCTCCGGGGCGAGCCGGCGATATTGCCCGATCCGCGCATCCGCTGCCGGGCACCAGGAATGCTTTGGTGTAGCACCGACGTCATATTCGGGCGCGAGGATGGCGGGCTTCCAGAATGGCGCACCCACCTTGCCGGCTCGATTCGTCTCCTCGCAGGGTGCGCCCGCTCGCCGCCCGTGGGCAGCGCCATGCCCTGGCGCTGTCGCTGCTGTGTGGGCTCTGGATGCCCGCGCCGGCCGCGGCCGGCGACAGCGACGCGGCGCGCGTGGATGACGCGCCCGCCCTGCCCGAGGCCGCCGCGCCCGGCGTCGATTTCGACATCGCGGCGCAGCCCCTGGCCGCGGCGCTGCAGCGCTATGCGCTGCAGTCGGGCCGCCCGGCGCTGTTCGACAGCGCGGCCGTGAGCGGCCGCACCTCGGCCGCCGTGCGCGGCCACCACGCACCCGAAACCGCGCTGCGCCTGCTGCTCGAGGGCACGGGCCTGGCCGCCGAAAGCATGCGCGACGGTCCGGCCGATGCCTTCGTGCTGAAGCCGGTCGACGCGCGCGCGCTGGCGGCGCGAACGGCCACGGATGGCGTGGACACCGACTACGGCGCCTGGGTGCAGGCGCGCGTCTGGCAGGCCCTGTGCGCCGATGCGCGCACCGCGCCTGGCGGCTACCGCACCCTGCTGCGCTTCGAGGTCGATGCCACCGGTGCGCTGCAGAAGCCGCGCCTGCTGACCTCGACCGGCAATGCGCGCCGCGACGCCGCGGTGCGCGAGGCCCTGCAGCGCGTGCGCGTGGACCGCGCGCCGCCGCCCGCGATGGCGCAGCCGCTGACCCTGGTGCTGCTGCCGCGCGACCCGGCCGACCCCGACGCGCCGCGCTGCGAGAACCGGCCATGACCGAGGACGCGCGCCCGATCCTGTCGGACTACCTGTCGCGGCACTACGCCAGCCTCAAGCGGCGCGTGACGCGGCTGCTGGGCAACAGCGACCTGGCCGGCGACGCGCTGCAGGACACCTGGCTGCGGCTGCAGAGCCGCGAGGAGGAGGACGCGATCCAGAGTCCGGGCAGCTACCTGGTGCGCGTGGCCGTCAACATCGCGATGGACATCCAGCGCCGCCAGAGCCGCTCGCTGTCGATCGACGAAGTGCAGTCGCTGACGGAGCTGTCGGACCCGGCGCCCGGGCCCGCGCGCACCGCCGAGCTGCGCTCCGAGGTGACGAGCCTGCTGAAGTTCATCGACCGCATGCCCGAGCGCCGCCGCACGATCCTGATGCTGGTGCGCTGGGAAGGGCTGCAGCAGAAGGACGTGGCGGCGCGGCTGGGCCTCTCCATACGCGTGGTCGAGCACGAACTCAAGCGCGCCCACGACTACCTCGACGCACAGATGAACCATGGCAAAAAATAGTTGGGGGTTTGGCGTGGCGCCGTTCGTCTGGGTGGGTGAAGCACTTTTCCATCGTTTCTTCGGCGCACCGGGGCTGTCCGGCATGAAGCCATGACGGCATCGGCCGACGACCGCGACGCACCGGGCGACGCGCTGCCGGCGCAGGCGCGCGTCTGGCTGCGCCTGCTCGCTTCGGGCGAGGTCAAGGCCTCGGACGCCGAGGCCTTCCAGCGCTGGCTCCACACCAGCGAGGCGCACCGCGCGGCCTTCCACGAGGTCAAGCAGCGCTGGGCGGCGCTGCGGCCCGTGAGCGGCGAGTACCTGCGCACCCGCCCGGCGGCGGCCGCGGCGCACGAGCGCGCGCTGCAGGGGCGGAACTTCGGGCGCCGCGCCTTCCTGGGCGCGGCCGTGAGCGCCGCCGCGGTGGCCGGCGTGGCGGTGGTGGCCTACCCACAGAGCGGACTCTGGCCCGCGGCAGGCGAGGGCACGGCCGACGAGCGCACGGCCGTCGGCGAGCAGCGCACGCTGGCGCTGGCCTCGCGCGTGCAGGTGACGCTCAACACCCAGACCCGGATCCGCCGCGAACGCGCGGCCGGCCAGCTCACGGGCATCGACCTGCTGTCGGGCGAGGCCGCGATCGACCTGCTGGCCGAGGGCGGCCCGTTCGGCGTGGTGGCCGGCGCCGGGCGCAGCCTCGCGCACGCGGGGCGCTTCGAGGTGCGGCACCTCGACGGCAAGGTCTGCGTGACCTGCATCGAGGGCGCGCTGCGCATCGAGCATCCGGCCGGCGTGCGCGCGCTGCAGGCCGGCCAGCAGGCGGTGTACGACGCGCAGTCGCTCAGCGGCATCGCGCGCGTCGCGCTCGAGAACGTGTCGGCCTGGCGGCGCGGCGAGCTGGTGTTCGACCAGACGCGGCTGGCCGAGGTGCTGGCCGAGATCAACCGCTACCGCGCGGGCCGCGTGCTGCTGGTGAACGGCGCTGCAGGCGAGAAGCGGGTCAGCGGCCGCTTCCGGCTGGCTTCGCTCGATTCGGCGCTGGCGCAGCTCGAGCACACCTTCGGGCTGCGTGCGCGATCGCTGCCCGGCGGGCTGCTGCTGCTGAGCTGAGACAGCGGCTCAAAAAAAGTTGGGGGTTTGCGCACGGCCCGTTCGTCTTAGCGCACCGGAAATTCAGCGCACCACCCACGGTGCGCGGAACTCCACGACCTTCACTTTCGGGCAAGCACTTCTCATGAGCACACGCGGATCCCTGGGCACTCCCCACCCATCGACCAACCAGCCGGCCCGGCGGCGCTTCCGCATGGCACCGATCGCGCGCGCCATCGCGGTGACGCTGGTCGCCAACGGCGCGCTCGTCGACGCGCAGGCGCAGCGTGCCTTCAGCGGCGCCTGGTTCGCCAACAAGACCACGGTGCAGGGCGCGGCCGCGGCCACGGGCCGGCTGCCCAACGGCATGCCCGCGTCGATGCTGACGAACCCCGCCGGGCAGCAGCGCGCCAGCGACGAACTGCGGCGCTCGATCGGCAACCTCGACATGGCGGCGCGCACCATCGCCGCCCAGCAGGCGGCGCAGGCGGCCGCGCGCCAGGCGGCGCAGAACGACGGCAGCGACATCCCCGACGGCCTCGCGCCCGGCGGGCTCGCGGTAGACACCAACAGCCTGACCGCGGGCTGGCTCAACGCCAATGCGCCGGTGCAGACGGCCGCGGGCGGACGCACGCAGGTCAATATCCAGCAGACCGCGGACAAGGCGATCCTCAACTGGGAGAGCTTCAACGTGGGCCGCAACACCACGGTGCAGTTCGACCAGAAGGGCGGAGCGAAGCCCGATGGCACCAATGCATGGATCGCTTTGAACCGCATCAACGATCCGAGCGGCCGGCCGAGCCAGATCGCGGGCCAGATCAAGGCCGACGGCTCGGTCTACCTGATCAACCGCAACGGCATCGTCTTCAACGGCACCAGCCAGGTCAACACGCGCTCGCTGATCGCCTCGAGCCTCGCGCTGTCGGACAAGCAGTTCAACCTCGGCATCAACAACCAGCAGAAGTTCGACGGCCAGGGCAACGACTTCGCGATTCCCCAGTTCGGCCTGTTCACGTCGATCAAGCCCGAGGTCTTCGGCCCGTCGGGCTTCGTGCCCGGCGAGGGCGGCGCGCCCGACCGCATGGGCGGCGTGGACCGCTTCGATCCCGGCGCGGCGCCGGGCGAGGTGCGCGTGGACGCCGGCGCGCGGCTGGCGGTCGAGTCGGGCGGCAAGGTCATGCTGTTCGCGCCCAAGGTGCGCAACGCGGGCCACATCACGGCGCCCGACGGCCAGGTGATCCTCGCGGCCGGCGAGAACGTCTACCTGAAGACGCCCTCGACCCAGGACCCGAACGCGCCACGCGGCCTCGACGTGGCCGTGTCGGCCGTGCCGGGCTGGGCCTTCACCGGCGGGCAGGTGCAGGGTGCGCTGAAGCTGGTGCCGGTGTATGGCGACGCGAACTTCGTCAACAGCCTGCGCGACGTGGTGATGCCCGAGATGGCGGCGCGCGCCAAGTCGGTGGGCTACGAGGTGGTGAACACCGGCACCGTGCAGTCCGACCGCGGCAACATCACGCTGCAGGCGCAGGACGTGCGGCAGTCGGGCGTGCTGGCCTCGACCACGGCACTCAACAATCGCAACGGTTCGATCCTGCTGCGCGCCTGGGGCCTGGGCACGCACATGTACTCGGACGGCGTCAACGACCTGATCAACTGGTCGGCCGGCACGCTCACGCTGGGCGAGGGCAGCATCACGCAGGTGCTGCCCGACGCGGGCGACCGCAGCGAGATCGAGGCCTCGGCGCTGGTCACGCGCTACCAGCCGGGCCGCGTGGCCCTGTACGGCCAGCTGATCGACGTGCGGCCGAAGGCGGGCGTGCTGGTGCCCGCGGGCAGCATCGTGGCCGAGTCGGCGGTCAACCCGCTGTTCACGCAGCTGCCGTACTTCAAGCCCGGCAGCCTCGGCGACACCAGCCGCATCTACATCGACAGCGAGGCCTTCCTGAGCGTGGCCGGGCTGCAGGGCATGCAGGTCGACATGTCGCGCAACTTCGTCGAGGCCGAGCTGCGCATCAACGAGCTGCGCGATTCGCCGCTGCTGCTCGACTCCTGGCTGCGCGGCAAGAAGGTGATCGTCGACCGGCGCGCCAACGGCCTGTTCGACGCCGGCCCGATGTCGGGCGTGCAGTGGGTGACCGGGCCGGACGGCAAGACGCTGGTGCCGGGCGCCTGGGTCGGCACGCCGCTGGCCGACGTGTCGGGCTGGGTCGGTGTCGGCAAGACCGACCTCGCCGAGCTGTCGGCCAGCGCGGGCAGCATCAACCTGCGCGCGGGCGGCGCGGTGATCACGCGCGCGGGCTCGGTGCTCGACGTGTCGGGCGGCTCGGTGCGCTATTCCGACGGCATGAACACCGCCACCAAGCTCATGGGCGCCGACGGCCGCGTGCACACCATGGACAAGGCGCTGCCCGACATCACCTACACCGGCATCGCCGGCGAGTTCGCGAGCGAGCATGCGCGCTGGGGCGTGAAGGAGAACTGGCGCTCGCCGCTGATCGGCGCCAACTACAAGGAAGCGGGCTACACCGAGGGCCGCAAGGCCGGCGACCTGCGCATCTACGCGGGCGACGCGATGGTGCTCGAGGGCGACATGCTCGGCGGCGTGGTGGCGGGCGACCGGCCGCAGGCCAAGGCCGCCGCCAGCCTCGGCGGCCGGGTCGAGCTCGGCGAGAACACGCCCGACGGCCGGCCCTGGTCGCCGGGCACGATCATCGTGAGCCACGATCCGAAGCGGCTGGCCAAGGACTTCGGCGCGCTCACCACGCTCGGCGACGATTTCTACGTGCAACTCAAGCCGGACGAACAGGGCTCGCGCAAGCTGAGCTTCCTGTCGGACGACATGCTCAGCAATTCGGGCATGGGCAGCATCGTGCTGAACACCATCAACGGTGACTTCGAGCTCGCGGCCGGCGCGAAGCTGCAGCTGACGCCGGGCGCCTCGCTGACGGTGGCGGGCACCGAGGGCTCGACCCGGGACATCCGCATCTTCGGCCAGATCCGCACGCCGGGCGGGCGCATCGGCCTGTCGTCGAGCAACGGCGCGCTCGAGATCGGCGCGCAGGGCCGGCTCGATGCCAGCGGCCAGTGGCTCAACACCTGGCGCGAAGGCCCGGGCAGCGGCGCCTGGGCCATCGATGGCGGCGCGATCTCGATCAGCGTGGGGAAGATCGCGGCCGACCCGGCGGCGGTCCTCGACGTCTCGGGCGGCGGCCGCGTCGATGTCGCGAAGAACGGCCTGCCCGCGTTGCGCGCGGGCAATGCGGGTTCGGTCACGCTGGTGGGCGTGACGCCCGAGCTGGACCTGGGTGCGCTGAACCTGCGCGCCTTCGCGGCCGGTTCCGCGGGCAGCCTGGTGCTCGACGTGTTCTCGCCGGTGCAGATCGGCGGCAGCGCGGCCACCGATCCCGAGACCGGCAAGCCGCTCGTGACGCTGCTGCCGCCCACGCTCTACGGCGAACGCGGCTTCGGCCGCGTCACGGTCTCGGTGCGCGGCGAGGGCGGCATCGTGGTGCCCGAGGGCGTGACGGTGTCGCAGCAGGCGTCGAGCCTCGATCTCGCGAACTTCGACTGGCGCCACCTGCCCGGCGGTGCCAGCCTGGCCGATGCCGCGCCGATCGGCGTGCTGCGGCCCGAGGAGCGCGCGGCGCGCAAGCCCACCGCGCTGTCGCTGGGCACCACCAACGGCCCGATCTCGATCGGGGCGGGCGCGGTGGTGCGCACCGACATCGGCGGCAACCTGTCGCTCGGTGCCGGCGGCGAGCTGGGCACCATCAACGTGGCCGGCCGGCTCGACGCGCCGGCCGGCAGCATCTCGCTGTCGGGCGGCAAGGTCACGTTGCAGGCCGGCGGCGAACTGCTGGCGCGCGGCGTGCCGCTGACCTACCTCGACAACCGCGGCCGCCAGGTGGGCGAGGTGCGCGACGGCGGCTCGGTCGACATCCAGGCCGGCGAGGTGCAGCTCGAGAAGGGCGCGCTGATCGACGTGTCGGGCGCCACCGGCGAGATCGACGGCGTGGCCGACACCGGCCGCACCGGCACGCAGCTGCCGAAGGCGACCCCGAAGATCCGGCTCGACAGCGACGGCGGCCTGATCCAGGTCAAGGGCCAGGGCCTGATCGAGAGCACGCTGGTGGGCAACGCGGGCGGCCCCGGCGGCATCGGCGGGCGCATCCGGATCAACATGGACGTGCCCGCCGCGCCCGGCGGCTCGCCGCTGGAGCGCCTGAGCCAGACGCTGCAGGACCCGGACTGCTTCGGCTTCTTCGTCGACGGCGCCTGCAACAACTGGCGCCAGGGCCTGGACTACGACTGGGCGCCGGGCCTGCGCAGCTTCGGCTACGAGGTCGACGGCACGATGATCATTCCGTCGAGCCTGCTGGCGCACCTGGCGGAGAGCAAGGAGCTGGTGCTGTCCGACCGCCTGCCGGCGCCCGGCCCGGTCGGGGCGCTCGATCCGGCGCAGTTCGGGCTGACGCCGGCCACGCTCGACCTGTTCCGCGACACCCTGTTCGGCGGCGAGCTGCTGCGCGAGATCCTGCAGAAGCCGGGCCAGGCCTTCGCGCTGACGCTGCGCCCGCAGTCCTTCGCGAACGGCGGCTTCGCCGACCTCGCGCTGGTGAACTCCTCGCAGGGGCCGATCCGCCTCGACGACGCGCACATCAGGATGGGCCGCGCCATCTCGCTGCAGGGCCGGATCCTCGGGCACGCCGACACCTCGTCGTCGCTGAGCGCGCCGCACCTCACGCTGCTGACCGTGCCGGGGCCGGCCTCGGCCTCGCTCGTGGCCGAGGTGCCCGATGCCAAGGGCGAACTGAAGCTCGCGGGCCAGTTGATCGAGATCGTTTCGGGCAACGAGGCGGGCGTGTCGCCCGAAGGCACCGTGCGCATCGGCGGTTTCGGCCGCACGCGGCTCGAGGCCGGCGAGATCCGCATCGGCGGCGCGCTGCCCGATCAGATCAACGACGACACCCGGTTGCAGTTGAACCTCGACGTCGACGGACAGCTGGTGCTCGCGGCCGGCCAGGCCTATCCGAGCACGGCCATGACCGGCGTGATCCGCGCCACCGGTTCGATCGCGGTCGAGCGGCTCGGCGAGCCGGGCGACGCGCCGCTGTCGGCCGGCGGCACCCTGCGGCTGGAGGCACCGACGATCGCGCAGAACGGCGTGCTGCGCGCGCCGCATGGCCAGATCGAACTGGCCGCGAGCGAGCGCCTCGCGCTGGGCGCCAACAGCCTCACTTCGGTGTCGGGCGCCGGCGTGGTCGTGCCCTACGGCACCTTGCTCAACGACGAGCACTGGCACGATCCCACCAAGGCGGTGGACGCGGCCAATCCCTCGGGCGGCTCGCTGAGCGCGCCGCCCGAGAAGCGGATCACGCTCAAGTCGCCCGACGTGGCGCTGGCGCGCGGCGCGACGGTGGACATCACGGGCGGCGGCGACCTCTATGCCTGGGAGTTCGTGCCCGGCCCCGGCGGCTCGCACGACGTGCTGAACCGGTCGGGCACCTACGCGATCCTGCCGGGGCAGACCGCCGCCGCGCCGGCGAGCGCAGCCGAAGCGGGCCAGCGGGTCTGGCTCGCGGGCGGGCCGGGCCTGGCGGCCGGCTGGTACACCCTGCTGCCGGCGCGCTATGCGCTCTTGCCCGGCGCCTTCGCGGTGCAGGCCACCGGCAAGGCCTGGGGCGGCGCGCTGGCACCGGCCACGCTGGCCTCGGACGGCAGCCTGGTGATGCAGGGCCGCGGCGGCAATGCCTACAGCGGCCAGCAGGACGCGCAGGCCTCGGCCTGGCGCGTGATGTCGGGCGACACGCTGCGCAAGTACACCGAATACAACGAGGCCACGGCCAACGACTTCTTCTCGTCCGAGGCCTTCAAGCTCACGCAGTACCGGCTGACCGGCCAGAACGTCGTCACGCCGCGGCTGCCGCGCGACGGCGGCGCCGTGGTGTTCGATGCCGGCAAGCGGCTCACGCTCGACGGCACGCTGCGCTCGGCGCCCGATGCGGGCGGCCGCGGCGGGCTGGTCGACATCGCGGGCGGCAAGATCGCGATCGTCGGCGCCGGCCTGGATGCGGCCAGCCTGCAGGCCGACGGCTACCTCGTGATCGATTCGACGAGCCTGTCGAACTTCGGCGCCGGCAGCCTGCTGGTGGGCGGCAAGCGCCAGGGCAATGCGCTCGGCCTCGAGATCGACGTGACGGCCACCGACATCGTGGTGCGCAACGGCGAGGGCTCCGAGTTCAGCGGGCCCGAGATCATCCTCGCGGCCAGCGAGCAGGTGGCGATCGAGGGCGGCAGCCGGGTGCGCGCCAAGGGCGCGGGCGGCCGCGGCTCGGGCAACCTGGTGATGAAGCCGAAGGCGCCGGCGGTCTACACCGACCCCGACGGCAACCTCGACGACAACGGCGACGGCGTGATCGACGCCAGGGATGCGGCCGACGACGTGCTCACCTCGCCGACGAAGGACTGGGGCGCGCTGGTGCGCCTGGCCACCGGCGACGCGGTGCAGGTGCTGCGCCAGAACGTGGACACCACGCGCGGCGGCCTGGTGACGATCGGCGCGGGCGCGCTGGTCGACGGCGGCGCCGCGCTGCTGATCGACGCGACGCGCACCACCGAGCTCGCGAGCTCGGCGCGGATCGCCGGCGCCGACCTGTCGGTGTCGGCCGGCCGCATCGGCTTCGGCGGCGGCACCGAGGGCATGGTGCTCGACAGCGGCGCGCTGGCGCAACTCGCCAACTCGCAGCGCCTGACCCTGCGCAGCTACTCGGACTTCGACTTCTACGGTTCGCTCGACCTCGGCGCGGCCGGCCTGCATTCGCTGACCTTCGACGGCGCCGCCTTCGTCGGCCGCGGCACGGGCGACGTGACGATCCGCGGCGATGCGGTCACGCTGATCAACAGCGGCGGCGGCACCGGCGGTAGCGGCACCGGCAACGGCGCCTTCACGCTCGATGCCGGCACGCTGGTGCTGGGCGCGGGCCGCAAGGACTTCGCCGGCTTCGGGTCGGTCACGCTGGCGGGGCGCGACCAGATCGTCGGCGAGGGTGCGGGCGCGGTGGACACCGGCGCCGCGGCGCTGACCCTGGCCACGCCGCTCTTGACCGGCCGCGGCGGCGCGGCCCAGACCATCGCCACCCAGGGTGCGCTGCGCGTGACGGGCGGCGGCGCGGGGACGGCCACGCCTTCGGACCTGCAGGACAGCCTGGGCGCGCGCCTGACGCTCAGCGGCAGGACCATCGACTTCGGCGGCCGCGCGGTCGCGCTCGGCGGCAGCATCGGCATGACGGCGACCGGCGGCCACCTGGTGGTGGGCGAGGGCGCGCTGATCGACGTGGGCGGTTTCGCCAAGCGCTTCTTCGACCTGGCCGAGTACGCCGATGCGGGCCGTATCGACCTGTCGGCCGTGGGCGGCGACGTCCGGCTCGAGGCCGGCAGCCGGCTCGGCCTCGCGGCGCACCCGGGCGGCGGCAGCGCCGGCACCCTGGGCCTGGCCGCATCGAACGGCGGCACCGTGGTGCTCGACGGCACCATCGCCGCGCAGGCCGGTGCCGGCGGCAAGGCCGGCAGCTTCTCGCTCGACATCGAGGCGCTGCCCGACTTCGCGGGCTTCAGCCAGCGGCTCAACGACGCCGGCTTCAACCGCTCGCGCCAGTTCCGCATCCGCCAGGGCGACGTGGTGCTCGGCGGGCTCACGACGGTCGAGGACTTCGGCCTCACCGCCGACCGCGGCAGCATCGACATCGCCGGCACCGTGGATGCGCGCTCGGCCTATGGCGGCACGATCCGCATCACCGGCGGCAACGGCGTGGCGATGCGCGACGGCGCGAAGCTGCTGGCCGGCGCGACCGGCGAACTCGGCAGCGGCCGCGTCACGCTCGAGGCGGCCGGCGGCCGGCTCGAGCTGCGCGGCGGCCAGATCGACGTGGCGGGCAACGAGGGCGGCAAGGTGCGCCTGCGCGCGCGGCAGAACGCGGGCCACGACGAGATCGAGGTCGGCGCGCTAAACGTCGCGGTCACGGGCGCGCGCTCCGCGGTGCTCGAGGGCACCAGCCGCTACGAGGCGCAGGACGGCACGGTCGATGCGGTCAAGGCCGAGGCGATCGCCGATGCGCGCCGCTTCAGCGCCGCCGCCGGCGCGATCGCCGGGCGCCTGGGCACCGGGCTCGCGGTCATGCCGGGCATCGAGATCCGCAGCGCCGGCGACCTGGCGCTCAACGGCGACTGGAACCTGTTCGCCGATCTGCCGGGCGCGCGCGACGGCACGCTGACCCTGCGCGCCGGTGGCAACCTGCTGATCAACGGCCACCTGAGCGACGGCTTCGACGCGGCGGACCGCAGCGGCGTGCTGCAGCCCGGCGCCTCGTGGAACCTGCGGCTGGTGGCCGGCGGCGACCTGGACTCGGCCAATGCGCTGGCATTGCGGCCGCTGGCCGCGCAGGCCGCGGGCAAGGGCTCGATCGTGATCGGCACCGCCAACACGGCGCAGCCGAGCGACAGCGACCCCACGCCCGACAACGGCGCCGGCAAGCTGGTGCGCACCGGCACCGGCGACCTCGAGGTGCGTGCCGGACGCGACCTCACGCTGGCGCACAAGGAGTCGGCGATCTACACCGCGGGCCGCAAGGACACGACGGTGTGGAGCGACTTCACCACCGCCAACCCGAAGGCCAGCTACGGCATCGACGGCGGCAACCTCGACATCGGCGTGCAGGGCAGCATCGACGCCGCACCCGCGGGGCAGCGCTTCACCGAGTGGCTCAACCGCCAGGGCACGCTGAACGCGCAGCGCTATTTCGGCGAGTACGAGAACGGCGAGCTGGGCATGCGGCCCGATGGCAGCTTCGGCCCCCTGATCCATCCGACCGAGCAGCCGAGCTGGTGGATCGACTACGGCCGCTTCCAGCAGGGCGTGGGCGCGCTCGGCGGCGGCAACGTGGCGGTCCATGCCGGCGGCGACCTGCGCAACCTGCTGGTCGCGCTGCCCACCAACATGCGCGTGCGCGGCGGACTCTCGGCGGGCGAGGCGATGACCGTCGAGATGCGCAACGGCGGCGCCATGCAGGTCGAGGCCGGCGGCGCGATCCGCGGCGGCCAGTACTACGTCGCGCGCGGCGCGGGCGAGATCCGCGCGGGCGAGACCGCGGTCGGCCGCACCGTGACCCTGAGCCGCGACGACAGCATGGGCGGCATCACGCGCACCAGCTACGGCGTGGCGCCGGTGCTCGCGCTCGGCGATGCCACGCTGAGCCTGCGCACCGCGGGCGACCTGGTGCTGCAGACGGTGGTCGATCCGCTGCTGGTCACCTACGGCGAGGGCCTGCGCCCCGACGGGCAGCAGCTCAACTACGGCGCCTACATGAGCGGCTACACCGACCGCAGCGCGCTGAAGCTGGTCTCCACCGGCGGCGACATCCACTTCGTCAACCGCGCGGAGTTCATCTTCCGCGACGTGCAACTGCGCAGCTTCGACCACGACACGCTGGTGGGCTTCGGCGGCAACCGCTATCCGGCGCGGCTGTCGGCGGTCGCGCTCAATGGCGGGCTGTCGATCGAGGGGCCGCTGTACGTGCTGCCGGGTACCACCAACGACGTCTCGCTGGCCGCGAAGAACGACATCCGCTTCGCCGCGCCGCTCGCGATGGCCTATGCCACGCCGGCGATGATGCCCTCGCCGACCATGCCCGCCGGTGCCGGCTCGCCCTTCAGCCAGATGAACATGGAGGACATGCTCGACAACTGGATCAACTGGTCGGGCGCTTCCTTCATCAAGGACCCGTACCTGCGCAGCGTGAGCAATCCCTCGGTGCTGCCGCTGGCCGGCGACTACGAGCCCAGCCGCATCTACGCCGCCGAGGGCTCGATCTTCGGGCTCGACCTCAAGGCCAACGAACAGACCTGGGTGCGCGCGGGCAAGGACATCCGCGGCGTGCGCGTGGCGGGGCGCAACCTGCGCGCCTCCGACACCACGCTGCTGGAGGCGGGCAACGACATCCTGGCCACGGTGCGGGTCGATCCGATCGAGCGCGAGAACGCCATCAGCAACAGCCTGACCGGCAACATCGAGATGCAGGGGCCGGGCACGCTGACGCTGGCCGCCGGTCGCGACGTGTACGCCGACAACCTGCAGGTGCGCACGGTGGGCAACCAGCGCTACGACCGGAACAACCGGCCGCAGCCCGATACGCAGATCAACGGCCTGCCGGCCAACAGCGCCGCGATCACCGTCATGGCCGGACTGAACGGCGCCGTGGGCTACGACGCCTTCGCCGCCGCCTACCTCGATCCGGCCCGCGTGGCCTCGATGCCCGACTACCTCAAGACCCGCGCGCCCGATGGCACGCAGGTGCCGATCTACCTGGTGGACCAGGTCGAGACGCGCCCCGGCGGGCAGGAGAAGACCGTGCGCCGCGGCCTCGTGTCGTACATGTTGGACATGACCGGCGAGACGCTTGCGCCGCTCGATGCCTGGACGCGCTTCCAGGCCCTGCCCGAGCCGGCACGCCAGCAGTTCCTGCGCCAGGCCTTCCTGCTCGAGCTGCGCGAGGCCGGCCGCGACCAGAACGAACCGGGCACGGGCGGCCTGCCGCGCAACGGCGGCTACAACCGCGGCTACGCGGCGATCGACACCTTGTTCCCGGGCAAGGACTGGAAGGGCGACGTGGCGGCCAACACCTTGATGCTGCGCACCATGGCCGGCGGCGACATCAACGTGCTCACGCCCGGCGGCGGATTGCAGGTGGCGGCGCTCGGTGCCACCGTGCCGGCCGGCTACGGCCTGGTCACGCTGGCCTCGGGCCACATCGACATCTTTGCCAAGGACGACGTCACGGTGAACCAGTCGCGCATCTTGTCCTTCGTGCCCGAGGTGACGAAGCAGGGCAGCGACCAGATCATCTGGTCCACGGTAGGCAACATCGACGCCGGCCGCGGCGCGAAGACCCTGCGCGTGCCCTCGGCGCCCGAGGTCGTCACCGACCTCGACGGCGTGACCGTGGTGCGCGAGAAGTCCGACATGAGCGGCAGCGGCATCGGCACCGTGGGCGACGGCGACGTCGACCTGGTTGCGCCCAACGGCACCGTGAATGCCGGCGATGCCGGTTTGCGCGTGGCGGGCAACCTCAACATCGCCGCGCTGCAGGTGCTCAACGCCGACAACATCCAGGTCAAGGGCGAGACCAAGGGCCTGCCGGTGGTCGCGGCCGTGAACGTCGGCGCGCTGACCAATGCCAGCGCGGCCGCGGCCCAGGCCGCGGTGGCCGCGCAGGAGAGCCTGCAGCGCGACCGCGCCGCGGCGCGCCAGGCATTGCCCTCGGTGTTCACCGTGCGCGTGCTCGGCTTCGGCAACGAGCCGGCCGAGGGCGGCAGCCGCAACCCGTCGCCGCCCGCGGCCGGACGCGCTGGGGACAGCGCGGTGCGCTACGACCCCGCGAACCCCGTGCAGCTCGTGGGCAACGGCCGGCAGTTCGATGCTCGGCAGGTGGCACGGCTGACCGACGAGGAACGCCGCGCCTTGCAGGGCCGCTAGGCCTCACGCCCTCCGGCGCCTGCGTCCCGCCTCCCGCGAACCGGGAGGCGGGGCGGCAGCGTGCCTCTTTTCGCCCGCCGATGCACACCGAGACGGATCCGCCATGAGCCTGAACATCCCGTGCCGCACTGCAGACCATTCCTTGGACGACGCTTCATGCGGCGAGCCGCCCGATCTGGCGCCGCGGTGCGCCGCCTTGCAGGCCATCCTGGTCGCGAACTACGAGCACCTGCGGCGCCGGCTGCTGCGCCACCTGGGCTGCCCCGACCTCGCGAGCGAATGCCTGCACGAGGCCTGGCTGCGGCTCGGCGACCTGGGTCTGGCGCACGACGTGCAGAACCCGCTGGCCTACATCCACCGCATGGCGAGCAACCTCGCCGTGGACCGGCTGCGCAGCCATCGGCCGTGGCAGTACGCGGGGGAGGAGCAGGTCGTGCTCGATGAATTGGTGGACCGGGCGCCGGGGCCCGAGTCGATTGCACAGGCGCGTTCCGATGTGGCGGCGGTGGAGCGTGCGATCGAGCGGTTGCCGCGTCGCCATCGGTCGGTGCTGATCGCGCTGCGTATCAATGAGATGACACGGCAGGAGGCGGCGGCGCGCTTCGATCTGTCGTTGCGCAGCGTGGATACGGCGTTGCGGCAGGCGCTGGATTACTGCGCGGAGAGTGTGGGGCAGGAGGTGTGGGTGGGGGTGAATGGGGGGAGGAGGGCGGTGCGGGTGGTCTCTGCCTAGATCAAATTCCGCATCGCCTGCGCCGTCTCCCGCAACACCGGCAACACCCGCGCCACCGCATCCTCCGAGCTTTCGTGCCCCATCGGCATCGTGATGTTGAGCGCGCCCACCAGCGTGCCGTGGCGGTCGCGCAGCGGCACCGCGATGCCGCGCGAGTTGAGGTCGAGCTGTTGCTCGGACAGCGCCCAGCCCTGGGCGCGGATGCGCGCGAGCTCGAGTTTCATGCGCTCCATGCTGGCGATGGTGTGCGAGGTGAAGACGGTGAGCTGGCGCGTGGCGAGCCATTCGTTGAGTTCGGTGTCGCCGCGCAGCGCGAGCATCAGCATGCCCGAGGCCGTGACCTGCGCGGGCACGCGCGCGCCGAGCACGTAGCCGGTGCTCATGCTGCGGTTGGGGCCGTTGCGCGCGATGTAGACCACCTCGTCGCCGTCCATCACGCTGAGGTAGGCGATCTCGTTGGTGCCGGCGGCCACGCGCTGCAGAAAGGGCTGCACCACGCGCGGTAGCCGCGCCGATTCGAGGTACGACTGGCCCAGCCGCAGCACGCGCGGCGTGAGCCAGAACAGCTTGCCGTCGCTCGCCACGTAGCCCATGTGCTGCAGGGTCAGCAGGTAGCGGCGCGCAGCCGTGCGCGTCATGTTCGTGCGCTGGCCGGCCTGGCTCGCCGTGAGGCGCGGGTTGGCGTCGTCGAAGGCCTCGATGATGCTCACGCCGCGCTCCAGGCCGGCGATCCAGTCGCGCTTGTCGAGGCCGGGCGGTGTGGGTGGGTCGTCGTTGCTCATGACCGGGGAGTGTGCCTGCGCCGCTGGCCGGTGGGATCGCCGCATCGATGGGCAAAAACCCTAGGTTTGAACGATTGACGATCTTGAAAGATCGATGATCGAACGAAATGGTGGTTTGGAGCCAGCAAACTCGGGACGAAAGGACTATAAAGCCGGGCATCCAGCCTCCAAACGAGCGATTGACGAACGGAAAGACGCCCATGAGCCTCCCCATCAGCGGCAGCACCCAGGCCTACCTGATTCCCGGCGACCCGGTGCGCAACGTGCGGCTGCCGCGCATGTTCAACGCCGCCTTCGAGCGCTTCGGCATCGACGCGGTGCTGCTGCCGATGCAGGTGCCGGTGCGCGACTTCGCGGTGTTCTTCAAGTCGGCCTTCCTCGCACGCAATGTGCGCGGCATGGTGATCGCGCCGCCGCACAAGCCACTGGTGGTCGACCTGCTCGAGGGCGCGGGCCTGTTCGGCCGCGTGGCCGGGTCGGTCAACGTGGTGCGCCGCACCGAGGCCGGCCAGCTCGAGGGTGACCTGTTCGATGGCGAGGGCCTGATCGGCGCGCTCGACCGCTTCGCGATTCCGTTTCGCGGCAAGCGCGTGCTGATCCTCGGCGCGGGCGTGAGCGCGGCTGCCATCGGCGTGGCGCTGGCCGAGGGCGGCACGGTCGATGGCGCCGAGTACATCGCCTTCTACGACAGCTCCGCGGGCAAGGCCGCGGGCGTGGCCGCCAAGCTCGATGCCTTCTTCGACGCCCGCGTGGTGGCGGTGGACAGCAACGCGCCCGAGGGCTACGACCTGGTCGTCAATGCCACGCCGCTGGGCCTGACCGACGACGATGCAGCGCCGGTCGACGTGGCGCGCATGGATGGCCACGCGGCGCTGTTCGACATCCTGCTGCGCAACCAGCCCACGGCGCTGGTGCGCGCGGCCCGTGCACGCGGCCTCAACGCGCAGGCCGGCTTCGAGATGCTGATCCAGCAGATGCCGCATTACTTCGACTACTTCGGCCATGCCGATGCGGCCGCGGCGCTGCGTGCTGACTCGGACTTCCTGCGCGAGATCGTCTATCCCGACGCGATGCGCGCCGAGATCGCCACGCCGTTGCGTTACGGCGCGGCCTAAACCTCTTTTTCCCCTTTGGCTACGCGCATGATTTCCGGCAAGACCACGCTCATCGCCCACCTGGGCTATCCCACCGAGGCCTTCAAGGCCCCGATGATCTACAACCCCTGGTTCGAGCAGCAGGGCATCGACGCGGTGGTGGTGCCGATGGGCGTGAAGCCCGAGGACTACGCGGCCTCGCTCGCGCAAATCTTCCGCTTCAGCAACCTGCGCGGCGCGCTGGTGACGATGCCGCACAAGGTCACGACGATGTCGCTGGTCGACGAGGTCACGCCCACCGCGCGCATCGCGGGCGCCTGCAACGCGATCCTCAAGCGGCCCGACGGCACGCTGCTGGGCGACCAGTTCGACGGCGCGGGCTTCGTGCGCGGCGTGGAGCGCAAGGGCCGGCCTTTCCGGGGCACACGCGTGCTGGTGTCGGGCGCGGGCGGCGTGGGCTCGGCCATCGCCGCGTCGATCGCGGCGGCCGGCGCGGCCGAGCTGATGCTGTTCGATGCGCATGCGGCTTCGGCCGAGGCGCTCGCAGGGCGGCTGCGTGAACACTATCCGCAATTGAAGGTGACCACCGGCTCGAAGGACCCGGCGGGCTTCGACGTGATCGTCAATGCCACGCCGCTGGGCATGAAGGCCGACGATCCGCTGCCCTTCGACATCGACCGCATCGATGCCGGCACCTTCGTCGGCGAGGTCGTGATGAAGACCGAGTACACGCCGCTGCTCGAGGCGGCGCGCGCCAAGGGCTGCGCGGTGCAGGTCGGCACCGACATGCTGTTCGAGATGATCCCGGCCTACCTCGAGTTCTTCGGCTTCGGCAGCGCCACGGCCGACGAGCTGCGCGCCAGCGCGAAGCTTCAGTACTGACATTCCCACGACAAGAACACCATGAGCATCTTCGAAGGCTTCCTCTCCACTTCCGAAACCCTGGGCGCCTTCAGCGACCGTGCCTTCGTCGACGCGATGCTGCGCTTCGAGGCCGCGCTCGCGCGCGCGCAGGCGGCCGAGGGGCTGATCCCCGAGAGCGCGGCGCACTCGATCGTCGGAAGCTGCAAGGTCGAGCTGTTCGACGTCGCCAAGATCGTGCGCGAAAGCGGCCGCGCGGGCAGCGTGGCGATCCCGCTGGTGAAGGCGCTGCGCGAGGCGGTCGGGCTCTTCAATGCCGAGGCCGCGCCCTTCGTGCATTTCGGCAGCACCAGCCAGGACGTGATCGACAGCGCGATGTCGCTGGTCACGCGCGAGGCAGTGGCGCTGATCGAGACCGACCTTGCCAAGGCGGCCGAGGCGCTGCTGCAGCTCGCGGTGCAGCACGCCGCCACGCCGATGCTCGCGCGCACGCTGATGCAGCCGGCCTCGGTCACCAGCTTCGGCTTCAAGTGCGCGGGCTGGGCCGCGCCGCTGGTACGCAGCCGCCTGCGGCTGCGCGAGGCCGCGCGCCATGCGCTGCAGTTGCAGCTCGGCGGCGCGGTCGGCACGCTGGCGCAGATGGGGCCGCAGGCGAGCGCGGTGCGCGCGCGCATGGCGAAGGAACTGGGGCTGGCCGATCCCGGCGCGACCTGGCACACGCAGCGCGACGAATGGGTGGCGCTGGGTTGCGAGCTCGGCCTGCTGACGGGGAGCCTCGGCAAGATCGCGGTCGACGTGTCGCTGCTGGGCCAGTACGAGGTGGCCGAGGTGGCCGAGCCCAGCGAGCCCGGGCGTGGCGGCTCATCGGCCATGCCGCACAAGCGCAACCCGGTGGCGTCGATGGTGGCGATCGCCGCCGCGCATCGCGCGCCGCAGCGCGTGGCGGCCTTGCTCGGCGCCATGCCGCAGCAGCACGAGCGTGCGCTCGGCGCCTGGCAGGCCGAGCTCGGCGAATGGCCGCAGCTGCTGATGTCGGCGCACGGCAGCGTGCGCGCCATGGCCGCGGCCTTGCCGGGCCTGCAGGTGGATGCCGCGCGCATGCGCGCCAACATCGACCGGCTGCGCGCCGAGCTGCCGCGCGACGCGGCCGACGAATGGTTCGATCCCGCGCTGGCCGCGCGTGCCGGCGAGATCGCGCTGGCCGAGGTGAAGGCGCTGCGCGCGCGGCTCGTATCGGCGCAATGACGCAAGCTTTTCATGCCTGCATATTCCGAACAACCAGAGTCCGTTCACGCTGAGCTTGTCGAAGCGCGGCACGAGGCTTCGACAAGCTCAGCCCGAACGGGTGGGAGATTTCATGTCGAACGAATCGCCACGGACGCCATCTCTCCAGAGGACTCCATCCAATGACTGACACCACCCACACTTCCCCCGCCGATGACTACGAATCGGGCCTGCTCAACCGCCGCCGCGTGCTCGGCGACGCCTGGGTCGACCGCTCGCTGGCCAACCGCAACAGCTTCAATGCCGAGTTCCAGGAACTGATCACGCGCCACGCGTGGAACGACATCTGGGGCCGCCCCGCGCTGGGCGACAAGACGCGCCGCTACATGGTGCTGTCGATGATGCTCGGCATCCACGCGTACGAGGAATTCGCGATGCACGTGCGCGCGGCGCTCGACGGTCCGCCCGAGTCGCGGCTCACGCCCGAGGACATCAAGGAAGTGATCATGATGGCCGCCATCTACTGCGGCGTGCCGGTCGCCAACCACGCCTTCGGCATCGCCACCGGCATCCTCCGCGAGAAGGGCCTGCTGCCTGCGGCGGCGCAGTGAGCGCGCAGCAAGGACCACCAGGAAACCTGAAGGGCCGCTGGCATGCCGGCTTCGCGCTGCTGCTGCCGTTGCTGCTCGCGGCCCAGCCGGTGGCCACCGACAGCTACCTGCCGGCACTGCCCGCGATCGCCAAGGAACTCGGTTCGGCCAGCACCAGCCTCACGCTGTTCGTGCTGGCCTTCGGCTTCGCGCAACTGCTGTGCGGACCGCTGGCCGATCGCTTCGGGCGCCGGCCGGTGCTGCTGGCGGGCCTGGGCTGCTATGCGTTGGCCGCGCTCGGCGGCGCCTTCGCGGGCAGCGTGTTCATGCTGGCCGGTTGGCGCACCTTGCAGGGCTTCTCGATGGCGGCGATCCTGGTCTGCGCGCGCGCCGCGGTGCGCGATCTCTATCCGGCCCATGAGGGCCCGCACGTGATGGCGCGCGGGCTCACGGGGCTGGGCGTGGTCGGGCTGGTGGCACCGCTGCTCGGCGCCTGGCTGGTGCAGGGCGCGGGCTGGCGCTGGGTGATGGGCGCGATGGCGCTCTATGCGCTGGTGCTGTTCGCGCTGTGCTGGCGCTCCTTCGGCGAGACCCGGCCGACCTTCGTCGACACGCCCTCGGCGCCGCGCGGCAGCACGCGCGTGGTGTTCGCGAGCCGCGCCTTCCGCGCCTGGGCCTCGGTGGCGGCCTCGACCTATGGCGGGCTGTTCTGCTTCCTGCTGCTGTCGCCGATGGTCTATATCGGCTACCTCGGCTGGTCGCCGGCCTGGTACGGCTGGATCCCGGCCGGCGGTTCGCTGGTCTACATCTTCAGCACCACCATGTGCCGACGGCTGCTGCGCCGCCATGGGCCGGTGCGCACGGTGCAACTGGGCGCCTCGCTGAGCATGGCGGGCGCCACGATCCAGGCGCTGGGCTGCTGGCTCGCGCCGCTGAGCGCCGTGCCGCTGCTCGCGGGCCACGCGGTCTATTGCCTGGGCCACGGCATCCACCAGCCCTGCGGCCAGGCCGGCGCGGTGGGCGACCTGCCGCAGCTCGCGGGCCGCGCCGTCTCGTGGTCGGGCTTCGGCATGATGATGGTCGCCTTCTGCGTCGGGCAGTTCGCCGCGCTGTTCGTCGATGCCGAGTATTCGAACGGCGCCTGGCCGATGGTGATCCCCATGGTCGCCGCCGCCTGCTCGCTGCTGGCCATCGCCTTCTTCTGGCTTCCCCGTCTTCATCCTCTTTCGAAGGAATCCGCACCATGACCCGTCTGAACCTCGTCCGCGAAGGCAATGGCCCGATCGTCGTGCTGAGCCATGCGCTCGGCTGCGACCTCCGCATGTGGGACGGCGTGGCCGCGCAGCTCGCGCGTGCCCACACCGTGCTGCGCTACGACCACCGCAACCATGGCGCCTCCGAGCGCGTGCCGGGCGCTTTGCGCATCGAGACGCTGGCGCAGGACGCGGCCGAGCTGATCCAGCGCGAGGCCGGCGGCGAGCCGGTGCATTTCGTCGGCCTGTCGATGGGCGGCATGACGGCGCAGGCGCTGGCCGTGCGCCATCCCGAGCTGCTGCGCACCGTGACCATCGCGAACTCCTCGGCCCACTATCCCGACCAGGCGCCCTGGCGCGCACGCGCCGAGACCGTGGCCGCGCGCGGCGTGGCCGCGATCGCGCCGGGCGCGGTGTCGCGCTGGCTCACGCCGGCCTTCGCCGCCACGCCAGAGGGCCAGGTGGCGGCCGAGCAGCTGCAGGCGGTGCTGCTGGCCAACGATCCGCAGGCCTACATCGAGAGCTGCAACGCGGTGGCGGCCATCGATTTCCGCGACAGCAACCGCCGCATCGCGGTGCCCACGCTGGTGATCGGCGGGCTGCAGGACGAGGCCACGCCGTTCGCGATGTCGGAAGCCATCGCCGCGGCGATCCCCCACGCGCGGCTTGCCAGCATCGATGCCGCGCATGTGAGCGCGGTCGAGCGGCCGGTCGAATTCGCGCAGCTGCTGATCGATTACTGGCGCAGTCTCTGATTCGGCGCGGTCATCGACGGTCCTTCGGACCTAGGTGTAACCCCTGATTCGTGCGAAATTCGCACGATAGCGTTCGATCATCGATCAAAGGCGACGCTAAATGGTTGTGGGCACGGGCCGGCGTTCCTAAAGTCGCTCCCGTGAACACGCTCCAGCCCTCCGCCGACCTTCCGCAACGCGCCGCACGGCGCACGCACCGCTCGATCGCCACCGTCTCGCTCAGCGGCACCTTGCGCCAGAAGCTCGAGGCGATCGCGGCCGCGGGCTTCGACGGCATCGAGCTGTTCGAGAGCGACTTCGTCAACTTCAAGGGCACGGCCGCCGAGCTGCGCGGCCTCGCGGCCGACCTGGGCCTCGCGATCGACCTCTACCAGCCGTTCCGCGATTTCGAAGGCATGCCCGAGCCGCAGTTCCGCCGCGGCCTGGAGCGCGCCGAGCGCAAGTTCGAGCTGATGGCCGCGCTGGGCGTGCCGCTGATGCTGTGCTGCTCGAACACCTCGCCGCTCGCGCTCGACGATCCCGCGCGCGCCGCCGCGCAACTGCATGCGCTGGCCGAACGCGCCGCGGCCCATGGCCTGCGCGTGGGCTTCGAGGCGCTGGCCTGGGGCCGCTTCACCTCGCGCTATGGCCAGGCCTGGGACATCGTGCGGCGCGCCGGCCATCCCGCGCTGGGCCTGATCCTCGACAGCTTCCACACGCTGTCGCTGCGCGACGACCCGGCCGGCATCGCTGACATCCCGGGCGAGAAGATCTTCTTCCTGCAGATGGCCGATGCGCCGCAGCTCTCGATGGACGTGCTGCAGTGGGCGCGCCACCACCGCGTGTTTCCGGGGCAGGGCGACTTCGACGTGGCGGGCTTCTATGCGCAGGTGCTGCGTGCCGGCTACACCGGACCGCTGTCGCTCGAGATCTTCAACGACCTGTTCCGCGAGACGCCGAACCGCCGCACCGCGGTCGATGCGATGCGCTCGCTGCTGTATCTCGAGAGCCAGGTGCGCGAGCACGTGGCCACTGCGCCGGCGCAGCCGCTGCTGTTCGCTCCGCCGCAGGCGCCGGCCTTTCGCGGGCTGTCCTTCATCGAATTCGCGGCCGACGAGTCTTCGGCCGGCGCGCTCGGCACGCTGCTGCAGCAACTGGGCTTTCGCCGCGCGGGCCGCCATCGCTCGAAGGCTGTCACGCTCTACCGCCAGGGCGACATCCACATGGTCGTGAATGCGCAGCCCGGCAGCTTCGCGCGCACGCGCTTCGAGGCGTACGGCACCTCGGTCTGCGCGCTGGGCGTGCGCACCGACGATCCGCAAGCGGCCGTGGCGCGCGCCACCGCGCTGTGCTCGCAGCGGCACGACAGCCCGGTCGGCCCCGGCGAGCAGGCCGTGCCCGCGATCGTGGTGCCGGGCGGCAACCTGCTGCATTTCATTCCGTCCTCGCTCGGCGCCACGGGACTCTACGAGGCTGACTTCATCCTCGAGCCCAGCGAAGTGCAGGGCGAGGATGCCGGCCTGCGCGCCATCGACCATGTCGCGCTCGGCCTCGCGCTCGACCAGCTCGACACCTGGGTGCTGTTCTCGCGCGCCGTGCTCGGGCTCGAGGTCGGAGAGAGCCTCGAGCTGGCCGATCCCTTCGGCCTGATCAAGAGCCGCGGCGTGGCCGATGCCGCGCGCAGCCTGCGCCTGGTGCTCAACGTGTCGCTGAGCCAGCGCACGCGCACCGCGCGCACCGTGCATGCGCAGGGCGGCGGCGCGGTGCACCACGTGGCGCTGCGCAGCGACGACATCTTCGCGTCGGTGGCGCGGCTGCGCGCCAACGGCGTGCGCTTCGTGCCGATCTCGGACAACTACTACGACGACCTCGCCACGCGCATCGCGCTCGATGCTGTGCTGCTCGAACGCATGCGCGCTGCGGGCGTGCTGTTCGACCGCTCGCCGGCCGGCGACTACCTGCACATCTACACCGAGAGCTTCGAAGACGGCCTGTTCTTCGAGGTGGCGCAGCGCATCGGCGGCTACGACGCCTATGGCGCGCTCAATGCGCCGGCGCGCATGGCATCGCAGGCCCAGGACTGATTTCCTTTTTTTCGTTCATTCATTCACCCGCTCATCCTCGTCCACACCGGAGACAACCCATGGCGAACACCACGGCTCACGAGCCCCAAGGCAAGCACCAGTCGAAGAAGGCCGCCGCCAGCGGCTGGATCGGCTCGGCGCTCGAGTACTACGACTTCTTCATCTACGCCACCGCCGCGGCGCTGATCTTTCCGCAGATCTTCTTTCCCAAGGGCGACCCGACCACGGCCATCATCGCCTCGCTCGCGACCTACGGCGTGGGCTATGTCGCGCGGCCCATCGGCGCCTTCGTGCTCGGCCACTGGGGCGACACGCACGGGCGCAAGCAGGTGCTGATCCTGTGCATGTTCCTCATGGGCTTCTCGACCGTGGCCGTGGGCCTGCTGCCCACCTACGACCAGATCGGCCTGGCCGCGCCCGTGCTGCTGGTGATCCTGCGGCTGATCCAGGGCTTCGCGGTGGCCGGCGAGATCTCGGGCGCGAGCTCGATGATCCTCGAGCACGCGCCCTTCGGCCGGCGCGGCTTCTTCGCGAGCTTTACTTTGCAGGGCGTGCAGGCCGGCCAGATCATGGCGGCCGCCGTGTTCCTGCCGCTCGCGCACTACATGCCGGAAGAGGCCTTCAATTCGTGGGGCTGGCGCATCCCGTTCCTGCTGAGCTTCGTTGTCATCATCGCGGGCTACATCATCCGCCGCGAGGTCGACGAGACCCCGGCCTTCGCCGAGGCCGACAAGAAGGGCGAGGTGCCGCGCTCGCCGATCGTGCAGGCCTTCACCGACAGCTGGGCCGACATGCTGCGCGTGGTCTGCATGGCGCTGATGAACGTGATCCCGGTGGTCGCCACCATCTTCGGCGCCGCCTACGCGGTGCAGTCGGCCTACGGCATCGGCTTCCAGAAGGACGTCTACCTGTGGATCCCGGTGCTCGGCAACATCCTCGCGGTGCTGGTGATCCCGTTCGTGGGCAACCTCTCGGACCGCATCGGCCGCAAGCCGCCGATCATCGTCGGCGCGCTGGCCTCGGGTCTGCTCTCGTTCGCCTACCTCTATGCCATCAGCGTGCGCAACGTGCCGCTCGCGATCTGCATGTCGCTGCTGATGTGGGGCATCGTCTACCAGGGCTACAACGCCACCTTCCCGAGCTTCTATCCCGAGCTGTTCCGCACCCGCAACCGGGTGTCGGCGATGGCCATCTCGCAGAATATCGGCACCACCTTCACGGCCCTGCTGCCCGCGCTGTTCGCGACCGTGGCGCCTCCCGGCTCGGCCAACATCTGGCTCACCGTGGGCAGCATCACCTTCGCCGTGACCGTGCTGGCCGCGCTGGCCGCGATCAGCGCGCGCGAGACCTACCGCGTGCACATGAACGACCTCGGCGACCCCGATGCCGTGCCGGTCGACAAGGCCGAGTACGACCGCCTGCGGGCCCAGACCCTGGGCGCGAGCCCGGTGGCGGCGCGCGCCACGGCCTGACGCCACGGAGGTGGGGCGGCGGAAGACCTTGCACCTGACAAGGCCGCCGCCGCGCGGAAGAATGGCGGCCATGACGACCCCATCCTCCTCCCACCTCAAGATCGATTTCGTCTCGGACGTCTCCTGCCCCTGGTGCGCCGTCGGCCTGGGTTCGCTCGAGGCCGCGATCGCCCGCGTGGCGCCCGGGGTGACGGCCGAGCTGCACTTCCAGCCCTTCGAGCTCAACCCGCAGATGCCGCCCGAGGGCCAGGACACCTTCGAGCACCTGAACCAGAAATACGGTTCCACGCGCGAACAGCAGGCCCAGATGCGCGAGGCCATCCGCCAGCGCGGCGAGGCCGTCGGCTTCGTGTTCAACCCCGAGGGCCGGCCGCGCATCTACAACACTTTCGACGCGCACCGGCTGCTGCACTGGGCCGAGCTCGAGGACGCGGCCAAGCAGGTCGCGCTGAAGAAGTCGCTGCTCAAGGCCTACTTCACCGATGCCGAGAATCCTTCCGACCCCGAGGTGCTGGTGCGGCTCGCGGCAGCGGCGGGCCTCGATACGGCACGGGCACGCGAGATCCTCTCGAGCGACGAATACGCGGCCGAGACCCGCGCGCGCGAACGCATGTACACCGACGCGGGCATCCACTCGGTGCCCGCGATCATCATCAACGACCAGCACCTGATCTCGGGCGGCCAGCCGGTGGAGGTGTTCGAGCGCGCGCTGCGGCAGATCGCTGGGGCGCAGCCCAGCGGGGTGGTGTCGGCCTGAGGCCGTCAAGCCGTCTTGGGCCGCGGGGGCGTTTCGCCTTGAAACGAAGCTGACTCGCGGCTTTACACGGCGCTGGCATGCTGGGGTCAACCGCGCATCGACGGCGCGGGTTGAACCCACCATGCACACGTTTCCGATCCGGTCGCGCCTCGCGAAGGGCGCATGGATGGCGGCCGCCACGCTGTGGCTTGCGGGCTGCGCGCTCGGCACACGGCCCGATGCGCCGCCGCTCGCATTGCGCGGCGCACCGCCAGATGCATTGACCCAGCTGCGCTGGCTCGACCGCGTGAGCTGGGGCGCGAATGCGAGCGGCCAGGCCGAGGTCGCGACGCAGGGCTTGGCGGTGTGGATGGGGCGGCAACTGGAGCCCGTACCGCAGCCGCTGCCGCCCGAGGCCCAGGCGCAGATCGACGCGATGGAGATCGCGCGCGCGCCCGTGGACACGCTCGCGGTCGCGCTCGATGCCGAGCGCAAGGCGGCCGACGCGCTGCCCGACGAAGACCAGAAGAAGGCCGCGCGCCAGGCCTACCAGCAGCACCTGAACCGGCTCGCGCGCGAGGCGCAGCAGCGCTTCGTGCTGCGCGCGCTCTATTCGCCGAACCAGCTGCAGGAGCAGATGACCTGGTTCTGGATGAACCACTTCAACATCAGCTCGCGCAAGGGCGGCAACATGCGCGCGCTGATCGGCGACTACGAAGAGAACGCGATCCGCCCGCATGCATTGGGCCGCTTCCGCGACCTGCTTGGCGCCACGCTGCGCCATCCCGCGATGCTGCGCTACCTCGACAACGCGCAGAACGCCGCCAACCGCGTCAACGAGAACTACGCGCGCGAGCTGATGGAGCTGCACACGCTGGGCGTGGGCAGCGGCTACTCGCAGGCCGACGTGCAGGAACTCGCGCGCGTGCTCACCGGCGTGGGCGTGAGCCTGCAGCCGGCCGATGCACCGCCGCCCAAGCTCAGGCCCGCGATCGCCGCCGACTATCGGCGCCAGGGCCTGTTCGAGTTCAATCCCAACCGCCACGACTACGGCCCCAAGACGCTGCTCGGCGAGCCGATCCGCGGCCGCGGCCTGGCCGAGGTCGACGAGGCGCTCGACCGCCTCGCGCGCGCGCCGGCCACCGCGCGCTTCGTCTCGCGCAAGCTCGCCGTCTACTTCGTGGCCGACGATCCATCGAACGCGCTGGTCGAGCGCATGGCCGCGAGCTTCACGCGCAGCGATGGCGACATCGCCGCCACCTTGCGCACGCTGTTCGAGTCGCCCGAATTCACGGCCTCGCTGGGCCGCAAGTTCCGCGACCCGGTGCACTACGCAGTGGCCGGCGTGCGGCTGGCCTACGACGGCCGCGTGGTGGCGAACGTGGGGCCGATGCTCAACTGGATCGACCGCATGGGCCAGCCGCTCTATGGCCACGAGACGCCCGACGGCTATCCGCTGCACGAGGCTGCGTGGGCCAGCGCGGGGCAGATGAACACGCGCTTCGAGATTGCGCGCACGCTGGGTGCGAACGGTGCCGTGCTGTTTCGCACCGATGCCAAGGCGCCGCTCGAGAGCCCGGCCTTCCCGCCGCTGGCCGAGTCGCCCGCGGTGCGCGAGATGCAGACCGGCTTCGGCGCCGGCACGCGCGAGGTGCTCGCGCAGGCGAAGAACCCGCCCGAATGGAACACGCTGCTGCTGGCCGCGCCCGAGCTGATGCGCCGCTAGCGCCCCCTCGAAAAAGGACAAGTCCATGCAACGCCGAGAACTGCTCCGTTTCGCCGCCGCCGTGCCACTGGCCGGCGCCGCCGCCCGCCTGATCGCCGCGCCGGCCGCCGAGGGCGCCAAGCTGCTGGTCGTGTTCCTGCGCGGTGCCTACGACAGCACCAGCCTGCTGGTGCCCACCTCGAGCGACTTCTACTACGCCTCGCGGCCCGGCATCGCGATCGGACGACCGGGCACCAGCGGCGGCGCCTTGCCGCTCGATGCTGACTGGGGCCTGCATCCATCGCTGGCGCAGAGCGTGATGCCCCTGTTCCAGCAGAAGCAGGCCGCGTTCATCGCCTTCGCCGGCACCGACGACCTCACGCGCAGCCACTTCGAGACGCAGGACGGCATCGAGCTGGGCCAGGCGCTCGATCGCCGGCGCGACTACCGCTCGGGCTTCCTCAACCGCCTCGCGGGGGTGCTCGGCGCGGGACCGCTCACTGATGTCTCGCCGATGGCCTTCACCGACCAGTTGCCGATCTCGCTGCGCGGCGATGCGAGGGCCGCCAACATGGCGCTCGCGGGCAATGCGCGGCCCACGCTCGATGCGCGCCAGAGCCAGCTCATCGCCTCGATGTACCGCGACACGCCGCTCGCGCAGACCGTGGCCGAAGGCTTCCAGGTGCGCGACGAGGTGCGGCGCGCCATGCAAGCCGAGATGGACGCCGCGAGCCGCAACGCCATGACCTCCAGGGGCTTCGAACTCGTGGCCCGCCGCATGGCCGCGCTGATGCGCGAGCGCTACGACCTCGGCTTCGTCGACGTCGGCGGCTGGGACACCCACGTGGGGCAGGGCGCGGCCACCGGCTACCTCGCGAACCGCTTCGAGGAACTGGGCCGCGGCCTCGCGGCCTTCGCGCAGGAGATGGAGCCCGAGAACTGGCGCCAGACCGTGGTGGTGGTCATCAGCGAGTTCGGCCGCACCTTCCGCGAGAACGGCAACAAGGGCACCGACCATGGCCATGGCACGGTCTACTGGGTGCTCGGCGGCGGCCTCTCGGCGCAGGCCGGTGGCCGCGTGGTCGGCGAGCAGCAGGCGCTGACGGCGGCCACGCTGTTCCAGAACCGCGACTATCCGGTGCTCAACGAGTACCGCGCGGTGCTCGGCGGTCTGTTCCAGCGTATGTACGGGCTCTCGCCCGCGCAGGTCGCGAAGGTGTTCGACGGCGTGACGCCGAAGGACCTGAAGCTGGTGTGAGGCTCACCAGAACTTCCACCAGGGCCGGCGCACCGGAGCGGGCGCGGCCGAGGTCGCGGGCCGCTTCGCGCGCCCGGGCGCGCCGCCCATCGCATTCGCGCTGAAGCGCACGCTCGGCGAGCCCTTCGCGGTGGCCGCGGCGCGCGCGCGGCCGTAGTTCATCGTCGGCGGCGCGAAGTTCGACGGCATGCCGTCGTCGTGCACGGCCAGGGTGCCGCCCGCGCGTTCCACCAGCAGCTGGTAGTAGTGCCAGACGTTGTCCTCGGGGCCGTTGACGATGCGGTTGTAGGCGCGGCGCCAGGGCCAGAACAGCTGCTCGCGGTGGGTGCTGCGCATGCCGGGGTAGCTGTCGTCGCCGAGCGCGACCACGCCCCATTCGGCGCCATGGTTGCGGCGGAACACCTCGCCCACGTAGCTGCCGAGGCCCTTGGCGTAGTCGAAGACCTGCGCGTCGCTGGGCTTGTCGTTGCGCGCGCGCAGGTGCAGCTGCTGTAGCAGCGCCTCGACCTTGCGGATGCTGGCATCGGTGAAGTCGAGCGCCACGTCGAAGTTGCGGCGCGCGCGCTCGATCATCTCGGTCGCGGCCTCGGTGGCCTCGGCTTCGATGCGGCGGTCGGGGATGAAGCCCATCGCTCGGCGCCCGTCTCAGAACGAGGGCACGGGATTGCGGCCCTGCACCAGCGTATAGGCGCCGTTGCGCAGGCTGTAGACCAGCTGTTCGTCGACGGTCTCGACGCGCAGGTTGTTCGCATCGCGCGTGCGCGCGCCCTTGAAGACGATCTGCAGCTCGCCCGGATCGTCCTGCGTGCCGAGCGCGAACTCGGGCTTGCCGTCGATGCGGTAGCAGGCGCCACGCGGCGCTTCCTCGGGGCGCGTGGCCTGCAGCACCGGCTCGCAGGCGCCATCGGCACCGCCGTTGTCGGCGCCCAGCGGCACGCCCTCGATCAGCTGGCGCACTTCGGCGGCGCCGATCTCGTAGACCGAGAGCCAGCTGCCGCAGTAGCCCTGCCAGCAGCTGCCGCTCGTGACGGTCAGCACGAAGCGCTGCGGCGCGATGCGCTCGACGCGCGTGAGGCCGATGTTGCCCGAGAAGCCGAGGTAGTCGACGCCGTCGTTGCGGCCCGCGAGCTTCCAGCCCGCGTCGCCATGCTCGAAGAAATAGGCGCCGAGCCATGCACCCGCCACGTGGGCGTCCATCGGCTGGCCGCGGTCGTCGACCGGCACGGTCTCGGTGAGCAGCACGGCATGCGTGTCGTCGAGCCGGACCACCTCGCGCGGCGAGACCTGGGCACGGGTCGGCGAGAAGCCCTCGGTCATCGGCTTGCCGTCGTTGCCGATCTCGGGCAGTTGCACGTCGTCGGTGCGGCTCGCGGTCTCGCCGGCGGGCGGCGGCTCGAACAGCAGCGCCATCAGCGCATCGCGCTGCAGCGTGGCCGAGAACTCGGGCCGGGGCGTGGCGGGCGGCGCCGGGTCCGCGGCGGCGGGCGTGGCCTCCACGGCGGCCGTGTCCTGCGCCGATGTCGCACTTTCGGATTCGTTCTTCGTGCAGGCCGTGAGCAGCATGAACATCACGGTACTAACGGCGAGCGATGCGAGCGATGCAAGGGGCCGGCGGTGCGGAGCAGGGCGGTTCGACGGGGTCGGTGTGCGCATGCGGGCATTGTTGCTCAAGCCGCGCCGATGACCCCGCACGGGCGGCCCGACCGCGCTTCCCTTCAGAATCGGGGCGTGCGGCGCGCGCATCGGCATGCCGCGCCTTCCGAAGAATCCCCGTTCGCACTGGAGCATCTTTCATGACCACCACCTCGACGCTGTTGCAACTGCTGGGCACCGAACTGCCGCTGATCCAGGCCCCCATGGCGGGCGTGCAGGGCAGTGCAATGGCGATCGCCGCGAGCAACGCTGGCGCGCTGGGCTCGCTGCCCTGCGCGATGCTCTCGAACGACGCGATCCGCAGCGAGGTTGCGGCGATCCGCGCGGGCACGACGAAGCCCTACAACCTCAACTTCTTCTGCCACCAGCCGCCGGTGCCGAGCGCCGAGCGCGAAGCCACCTGGCGCGCCGCGCTCGGTCCCTACTACGCCGAGTTCGGCATCGATCCCGCGGGCATCGCGGCCGGCCCGGGCCGCAACCCGTTCAGCGCCGAGATCGCCGAGCTGCTGGCCGAATTCCGCCCGCCGATGGTGAGCTTCCATTTCGGGTTGCCGTCGGCCGAGCTGCTCGCGCGCGTGAAGGGCTGGGGCGCGAAGGTGCTGGCCTCGGCCACCACGGTCGAGGAGGGCCGCTGGCTCGCGGCGAACGGCGCCGACGCGGTGATCGCGCAGGGCCTCGAGGCCGGCGGGCACCGCGGCCATTTCCTGTCGCACGACCTCACGGCGCAGCTGGGCACCTTCGCGCTGCTGCCACAACTGGCGCAGACCTTGCGCGTGCCGGTGATCGCCGCGGGCGGCATCGCCGATGCGCAGGGCGTGGCGGCCGCGATGGCGCTGGGCGCGGCAGGCGTGCAGGTGGGCACGGCCTACCTGCTGGCCAACGAGGCCACCACCAGCGCCATGCACCGCGGCGCGCTCAAGAGCGAGGCCGCGCGCCACACGGCCCTGACCAACCTGTTCACCGGCCGGCCCGCGCGCGGCATCGTCAACCGCGTGATCCGCGAGCTGGGCCCGATCGGCCCCGCGCCCGAGTTCCCGCTCGCCACCTCGGCGATCGCGCCGCTGCGCGCCAAGGCCGAGGCCCAGGGCAGCGGCGACTTCTCGCCGCTGTGGTCGGGCCAGAACGCGAGCGGCTGCCGCGAACAGCCCACCGCCGAGATCACGCGCTCGCTGGCCGAAGGCTTCAAGGCCTTGGTGCGCTGACAGGACCTTCCGCTTTCTTCTTCCATCGACATGACCACGCTCCAACTGCCGCTCCAATTCCTCGAACAACCGACCGCCGCCGGCACGCGCGATCCCTGGCTGCTGGTGCTGATGCATGGCGTGGGCAGCAACGAGCAGGACCTGTTCGGCCTCGCGCGCCTGATGCCGCCGCAGTTCCACGTGCTGAGCCTGCGCGCGCCCTACGTGCTCACGCCGGGCTCCTATGCCTGGTTCGAGTTCGAGGTGCTGGCCGATGGCCAGCGCCGCATCGACGAGGACCAGGAGCGCGAGAGCCGCTTCTTGGTCGGCGAGATGCTGGCCTCGGCCTCGGCGCAGCTTGGCATTCCGCCCGAGCGCGTGGTGGTCGGCGGCTTCAGCCAGGGCGGGATCATGGCGCTGTCGCTGCTGCTGACCAAGCCCGCGTCGATGCGCGCCGCGATGGTCTGGCACAGCCGGCTGCTGCCGCAGGTGCTGTCCCAGGTGGCCGCGCCCGAGGCCTTCGAGGGCAAGTCGCTGTGGGTGAGCCATGGCAGCGCCGACAACGTGATTCCGCCCGCGGCCGCGCAGGCCACGCGCGAACTGACGCGCGGCCTGCCGCTCGCGCTCGCGGGCAGCGATTTCCCCGGCGGCCACGAGATCCGGCCGGCCGAGCTGCAGGGCACGCTGGCCTGGCTGCAGTCGCTCACGGCCGCGCACTGAGCATCTCCCGCGCGCCCCGGAAACCGGTGGCGCCGCCTGCGTGTCGAGGGCGGGGCTGAACTTCCGTGTGGCGAGGGCGTCACACGGGGTTACGAGGCCCCGGGCTCCCGGGGCCCTTGTTGGTGCAACATGACGGTTCGTCATCACGCACCGCACGCCACAGGAAAGACACGCCGACATGCCCGAGAACGACAACAACGAACTCCGTGCCGAACGCGACATGAGCACCGCGGGCGAGACCCGCGACTACGCACCGCGCCGCGAGCGCTCCATGCTGCCGTGGGCGCTGCTCGTGCTGGTGCTGCTGGTGGCCGGCTACTTCGGCTGGCGCTGGTACCAGCAGCAGCAACAGCCCGTGGCGCCGCCGGTGGCCGCCACCACGCCCGAAGACGCACCGCCCGCGCCCGCGCCGGCCCCCGTGGCCTCGGGGCCGCAGAACCCGGTCGACGCGCTCGCGCCGCCCGACGCCGCGCTGCCCTCGCTGGCCGATTCCGACTCGCGCGTGCTGAAGGCGCTGGCCGAACTGCTCGGCGGCAAGAACGCCAACACCTTCCTGCGCCCCGACGGCGTGGTGCGGCGCTTCGTCGCCACGGTCGACAACCTCGCGCGCGAGCAGGCGCCCGCCAGCGCCTGGCCGGTGCAGCCCACGGGCCAGCGCTTCATCACCGAGGGGCAGGGCGCCAACCAGACCATCGCGGCCAACAATGCGGCGCGCTACAACGGCTTCGTGCTGCTTGCCGAATCGGTCGACCCGGCCAAGGCCGCGGGCGTGTACGCGCGGCTCTATCCGCTGTTCCAGCAAGCCTATGAAGAGCTCGGCTATCCGGGCCGCTATTTCAACGACCGGTTGATCGCGGTCATCGACCACCTGCTGGCCGCGCCCGAGCCCAAGGGCCCGGTGCAGGTGCGGCTGGTCGAGGTCAAGGGCGACTATCCCTCGCAGCGCCCGTGGACGCGTTACGAGTACGTCGATCCCCAGCTCGAGTCGCTCAGCGCGGGCCAGAAGATCATGGTGCGCATGGGCCCGGAGAACGAGCGGAAGCTCAAGGCCAGCCTGCGCGCGCTGCGCCAGCAGATCGCCACCGGCGAGGTCGCGAAGAAGAAGTCCTAGCCCGCCGCGCCGGTCTTCGGCGCCTGGATGTCGAGGCTCCACATCGCGGTGTCGCTGGTCGACACCGCCACCGCGCCGGCCGCGAGCGCGCTGCGCACGTCGTTGGTGGTGATCACGAAGCCCGAGGCGACGATCGGCGGCAGCGCGTTGCGCTCCTTGATCGAGATGTGCGGCAGCATCGGCGCGGGCATCAGCTGGACCAGGTTCGGGTCGCTCTGCTCGAGCGCCTTCACGCTGCGCGGCCAGGTCGAGCGGTCGGTCACGAACACCTTCTGCATGGTCAGCAGGCCGGCGCGGTTGGCGCGCTGGATGGTCGCCACGCGCGTGGACACCAGGCTGGTCGCGCCGATCTCGGCCAGGTACTCCACGCCGCCCTTGTCGGGCGAGATGCCCTCGCAGCTGTCGATGTTGACGATGGCGATCTTGTCCGCGCGCGTGATGGTCGCTACCACGGCCTGCAGCCGGCGCAGCTCCACGTTCGCGACGATGGCGATCTCGCTCGCGCTGTCGACGAAGCTGTCGATCTGCTCCGCGCCGTAGAGCGTCGCGATGATCGGGTGCCGCGCGAGGCGCGCGCCGAGGGAACGGTCCATTCGATGGGGCTCAGTCTGCGGAAGGGGGCAGCTCGTCGGTGAGGCCGAGCTTGCCCGGGTTCAGGATGTTCTTCGGGTCCAGCGTGCGCTTGATCGCCTGCAGCACCGGGAAGGCGCTGCCCAGCGAGTCGGCCATGTAGGGCGCACGCAGCAGCCCGACGCCATGGTGGTGGCTCAACGCGGCATTGTGGCGCACCAGCACCGCGTTGGCCGCGTCCCAGGCCGCGCGGTACCAGCGCGCGCGGTCCGCCACCTCGACCTCGCCGCGCAGCGAGAAGTAGAGGCAGGCACCGTCCACGTAGGCGTGCGACTGGTGGGCCGAGCCGGCCAGCGTGCCGGGGACGGCGTTGATCGCGGCCACCACCTCGTCGTAGATCGCGGGCAGGTCGCTCCAGCGGCCGCTCATCTCGAGCGTGTCGGCCACGAAGCCCGGGCTGCGCTTGAAGCCCTCGGCGCTCTTGCCCGTGAGGTAGCGGGTGTCGAGCCAGCGCTCGAAGATCACCGGCCCGTCGAGCTCGCGGCCCAGCTCGCGGCAGGCGCGCTCGCTGATCGCCATGACGGCATCGACCATCTCGGGCGCGCCCTCGTCGGCGATCAGCAGCACGTGCGTGTCGGCCAGCTCGAACTGCACCTTGCTCTCGAGCGCGTCGTACAGCCGCAGCGCGG
Organism: Variovorax sp. GW821-FHT10D07; assembly: GCF_059415325.1. Taxonomy (NCBI): domain Bacteria; kingdom Pseudomonadati; phylum Pseudomonadota; class Betaproteobacteria; order Burkholderiales; family Comamonadaceae; genus Variovorax; species Variovorax sp. GW821-FHT10D07. Next base: position 82,875 of record NZ_JBWKMZ010000003.1, read on the forward strand.
CCGGGTTGGCGCCGCGCTGCATGATCTGGCGGCAGGCCTCGAGGCCGGTGGCGAAGCTGTCGAAGCCGAAGGCGATGGCGCGGCCGTAATCGGGCAGGCGGTGCAGCTTGAGCCGCACGCGCACGATCACGCCGAGCGTGCCCTCGGAGCCGATGAACAGCTGCTGCAGGTCGGCGCCGACCGCGGCGCGCGAGTAGCCGCCCACGGTGACGAGGCTGCCGTCGGCCAGCACCACGTCCATGCCGAACACCATGTCCTCGATCTTGCCGTAGCGCGTGGAGAGCTGGCCCGCGCCGCGGCAGGCGACCCAGCCGCCGACCGTGCTGATGCCGAAGGACGAGGGCCAGTGGCCCATGGTCATCCGGTGGTCGCGCTGGATGGTCTCCTCGAACACGTCGCCGAACATGCCGGCCTCGACCTCGACGATCTGGCTCTCGGCATCGAAGCCGATGAATTTGTTGAGCTCGCAGACGTCGAGCACGATGCCGCCGCGCACCGGCAGCGCCGCGCCGGTCACGTTGCTGCGGCCGGCCGACACGGTGACGGGAATCGATGCCGCGTGCGCGATGCGCATCACGGCCTGGATCTGCTCGACGCTCGACACGCGCACGATCGCGGCCTGCGGCGTGGCGGGCCGTCCGCCGGTCTCGCTGACCATGGAGCCGGCCCACCAGTCGCGCGTCCAGGCCACCACGTCGGCGGTGGCGGTGAGCACCTCGTCGGCGGCCTGGCGCAGCGCCTCGAGCTGCGCGGGCGGCACCGCGATCGGCGCGCGCTGCAGGCCCGCCGGGCCGTCGGTGGCCGCGATGGTCTTGGCATAGGCCGGTGGCGTGTGCGCACCGACGATGTAGTTGCGGCGGTTGTAGCCGCGCTGGATGGCGTCCTTGCTGATCATCTGCTTTCTCCCATGAGGATGGATTTTTCGTGTGCGAGGGCGGCGCGGTAGCTGGTGACCTGCTGCGCCGTCTCGGCGGGGGACAGGCCGAGTTCGGCCTGGAGGATTTCGCCCACGCGGTCCGCGGCGCGGCCCGAGGCGTCGCGCGCCATCAGGCGCGCGCGGATGCGCCGCGACAGCACGTCGTCGACGGTGCGGGCGAGTTCGTGGCGCACCGCGTAGACGATCTCGGCCTCGCTGTAGGGCAGGCCTTCGACGATCGGCTTCTGCAGGCCGGGGTCGTCCTGCAGGATGTCGCTGACGAAGCGCGCCTCGGTGCCGTAGCGCTCGCCCAGGTGGGCCGAGAGCCCGCCCGAGGCGGTGATCGCCTGAGCGTCGTAGCCGGCCGCGCCGAGCAGGAAGGCCGACTTGGTCTTGCAGCCGGCGCGCCGGCCCAGCACCTTCTGCGCGGCATCGATGGTCTGCTCGGCCATGTGGCGCGAGGTGGTGAGCTTGCCGCCGACGATGGTCAGCAGTCCGTCGGAGGCGGTGCGGATCTCGTGGTTGCGCTTGATCTCGAGCGTCTTGCCGCCGGGCGGCGCCACCAGCGGACGGCAGCCGGCGATGCTGCCGACCACGTCCTCGGCGCGCAGGTCGGTCTTGAGCGCCGAGCGCGCGCCCTCGAGCAGGAAGTCGAGCTCCTCGCGCGTGCAGCAGACGTCGTCGAGGTTGCCCTCGTAGTCCTCGTCGGTGGTGCCGAGGTATGAGACGTTGCCCCAGCGCGTGATGGTCGCGCGCCGGTTGCGGCCCGGCACCGGAATGGTCACGGTGCAGTCGTTGCGGATCTTGAGCCAGGGGATCGCCACGTGCACGCCCTTGGCCGGGCGCACGTTGAGCGTCTTCTCCTCGTTCTTGCGCCGGCCGTCCCAGTCGCGCAGCCAGACGCCGGTGGCCATCACCACGACGCGGGCGCGCGCGCGGATCTCGCGGCCGTCGGCCTGCACGATCGCGCCGTCGACCTTGCCGTGCGCGTCGCGCGTGATCTCGATCGCCTTCGCGTGATTGAGCACCGCGGCGCCGTGGAAGGCGGCGGTGCGCGCCACGTTGAGCGTGAGGCGCGCGTCGTCCACGCGCGCGTCGAAGTACATGAAGCCGCCGGTCAGGTGCTCCTCGCGGAAGGTGGGGCAGTGCGACAGCACCTCGGCCTTGCTGAGCTTCTGGTGCAGGATGCCCTCGCGCCAGCCGCCCGCGATGTCGTAGGTCCACAGCAGGCTCTCGAAGGCCTTGGCCAGGCGCTTGTCGAACACCCCCTCGCGCTCCATCACAGGGAACAGGAAGGGCAGGCGCTGCACCAGGTGGCGCGCGTTGCGGCGCAGGCGCTGGCGCTCGAGCAGCGAGTGCCGCACCAGGCCCAGGTTGCCCTGCTCGATATAGCGCAGGCCGCCGTGCACCATCTTCGAGGACTTCGACGAGGTGCCGAAGGCGAAGTCGTCCTTCTCGACCAGCGCGACGCGGTAGCCGCGCAGGCTGGCATCGAGCGCGGCATAGGCGCCGGTGATGCCGCCGCCGACGATCAGCATGTCGAAGTGCTCGTCGCCCAGGCGCGCGAGCAGGTCGGGGCGGTGCAGGCGCAGGGGCTCGGTGGCCGTCATCTCGGCGCGGTCCCTGGCCGGTCGAAGGGATGGCAGGACCCTCATCGTGGAAGTTCTCCTGGCGTGGTGGAAAGTGGTGGGTTCTTGAAGCGCTGCGCATGCGCGAGCTCGGAGTCGACCCGTGCCTGCCATTGCGCGCGCCGGGCCTCGCGCTCGTCGGCGCCGATCGCGGGTTCGAACACCGCGTCGGTGGCCAGCGTGACGCGGGCCTCCTGCAGCGAGGGCCACAGCAGGCCCGAGGCACCGGCGAGGAAGGCGGCACCGCGCAGGCTCGCGCGCTCGGTCTCGGCCATGCGGCGCACCGGCATGCCGCTGAGGTCGGCCTGGATCTGCAGCAGGGTCGAGCTGCCCGACAGGCCGCCGCCGACCACCAGCTCGGACACTTGCAGGCCCGAGACCTGCTCGTTGGCCGCGATGCACGCGGCCACCGAATGCGCGATGCCCTCGAGCACCGCGCGCGCCACCTCGGCGCGCGTGGTCGCCATCGAGATGCCGGTGAGCGAGGCGCGCGCGGCCGGCTCCATCGCGGGCACGCGCAGGCCCGTGAGGGCGGGAACGAAGCTGACGCCGTTCGCGCTCGCGGCCTCGGCCGCCAGCGCGCCGATCTGCGCCGCGTTCTCGAACCACTGCAGCTTCTCGCAGACCCAGTTGAGCGCGGAGCCGGTGGTGGCCACGTAGGTCTCGACCGCGAAGTGCGAGACGCCGCACGAGCGCCGCGCCGTCATGGCGAGCGTGCCCGGATGCAGGCCCGCGTCGAGGGGCGGCACGGTGCCGGTGATCACGTCGACGAAGCTGCCGGTGCCGTGCACGCACATGGCCTGCGCTCGGTCGAGGCAGCCCAGGCCGACGGCGCCCGCATGCTGGTCGCCCGCGCAGGCGAGGATCGGTACCGCGATGCCGAGCAGATCGGCGCGCGTGCGGCCCAGGTCTCCGGCATCCTCGCGCAGCGCGGGCAGCAGCGCGCGTGGAAAGCCCAGGGTGTCGATCCACTCGAGCTGGTAGCGGTGCTCGGCCAGCACGTAGGCATTGCCCGAGGTCACGTTGGTCGGCGTGGTCACGCATTCGCGCCGCTCCGACAGGTGCCACAGCAGCCAGCTGTCGATGGTGCCGAAGCCGAGCCGGCCCTGCTCGAAGGCACGCGCCACGGCCGGCGTGTCGCGCAGGTGGTGCGTGGCCCAGAGGTAGGGCGAGCGCACGCCGACCGGGCGGCCGAGCTGGCGCATCATCAGCGCGTCCCATTCGGGCGCGAGGCGTGCCAGTTCGTCGACATGGCGCGTGTCCTGCCAGACCATCACGGGCACCAGCGCGCGGCCGGTGCGGGTGTCCCACAGCACGGCCGAACAGCGCTGGGTGGCGATGGCGAGCGCGGCGATGCGCTTGCCCTCGGCCTGCGCGCGCGCCACGCTGGCGCGGCACACGGCCAGGGTCTTCGCGAGGATCGCGTCGGCGTCCTGCTCGACCACGCCGGGGCGCGGCGTGTCGACCGAAAGGGGCGCGTATTCGAGGCAGGAGACGTGGCCGTCGTGGCCGACGACCGCGGCGCGCGTGCCCGAGGTGCCTTCGTCGATGGAGAGGATCACGTCCTCGGTGGTGGAGCTCATCGGTTCATTTTTCCCACGGCGGGTGAGGGCCTGTTAACACTATGCAAGGGGTCGCGTTGCCCCGCAAAGGGGCTGGATGCAAGGCGCCCACGCGCAGCAAGGCTGGCGCCTTGCAAGCGCGGGCAACGCCGCAGACGGCCCCTTTGCGGGGCAACCCGGAGGGAAGCTCGCCAAAGCCCGCCCCTCGGCGTTGCGCTCCTAGCGTGTGCGGACGCACACGCGTCGTCGCGCGCCTTGATGGGCGGGCTTTGGCGAGCTTCGCGACCCCTTGCATAGTGTTAACAGGCCCTACGCGAATCGGAAGGGATGCCGGTGCGCGCGTCGCCCTTGAACTGCGGCGCGCCGGCTTCGTTGTCGGGATTGATTCCGGTACGGGTCGGGTCCCAGCGGATCGCGAAGCAGATCGCGCTCGCGATCAGCGGCACCACCGAGAGGATCAGGAAGGTGTGCTCGAGCCCGTACTTCTCGCGGAACAGCGGGAACACCAGCAGGCCCAGTGCCGCGCCGATGGAGCCGAGCGCTCCGATGATGCCGTTGGCGCCCGCGCGCAGTTCGCTGCGGAAGGACAGCGAGGACAGGCTCTTGCCGTTGGCGCCCGGTCCGCCCGAATGGAACAGGATGAACAGCGAGGGCACCGCCACCGCCAGCCACAAGGGCATGCGGCCATGGAACAGGCCCAGCGTCAGCAGCATGAGGAACACCATCGCGAAGCCGAAGGCCGAGGCGCGGCGCAGGCCGAGCTTGCGGCCGATCCACGGCGAAAGGAAGCCGCCGAAGATGCCGAACACGTTGAAGGCCAGCGCGCCGATGGTGGCCTGCGCGAAGTCCTTGCCGAACAGCGTGGCGCTGATCAGCGGCAGGTACCAGCCGACCGCGAAGTACTGGATCGACTGGCCGATCTGCACCGTGGCCGCGAGGATGGTGCGCGGCAGGTAGACGCCGCGGAAGATCAGCAGCACGTTGGCCGCGCCGCGGCGCGCCTGGTTCGTGACCGGCACGCGCTCGTGGCGCGGCGCGGCGGCGAAGCGCTCGGCATAGATGCGGCTCATGGCGGCGGCGGCCTCGTCGAGCCGCTCCTTGCGCGCGAGCCAGACCGGGCTCTCGACCAGCAGCGCGAACTGCAGCAGCAGGATCGCGAGGCCGAACACCGCGGTGGCGGCCACCGAGTAGCGCCAGATCGAGTCGCCCACGTTCCACGAATAGAACATCAGCGCCAGCAGCAGGTTGCTGCACACGGCCAGGTACCACATGCCCTGCCAGGTGTTGAGCCGGCTCTTGAAGCGCGCCGGCGTGAACTCCGCCAGCACCGCCATCGCGATCGCGAAGTCGATGCCGTAGGCGGCGCCCACGAAGAAGCGGCCGACCAGGATCGTCTCGAAGCCCGGCGCGAACACCACGATCACCGCGCCCGTCACGGCCAGCACCTTGGCGAGGATCAGCGGCCGGATGCGGCCCCAGCGGTCGGCCATCCAGCCGCCGATGGGATTGAAGGCGATCGCGACCCACGAGGCCATCGAGGTCATCAGCGCGACCTGCGCGGCGCTCAGCGAGAGGTTGCGCGTCATGGGCCCGAGGCCCGCGCTCAGTGCGGAATTGGAAAAGGCGTCGAGGAACAGTCCGCCGAGTGCGAGCCACCAGATGACGGCGGCCCGGCCCTTGATGCCCTGGCGTGAATCCAGGTAGGCGATGACATCGTCGATGCCGCGGATCTTGAGCGCGTTGGGTTGCACAGTTGTCTCCATTGGAATAATCCGCAAGAAGACGATGCAAACCATGCAGGCGCGACAAAGCCATCTCACAGATGGTCTTTAAATCTGAACCTGCGCCGAAATTCTAAGTGCGAAGTTTTCAATCCGTCAATGAATGTGATGCGAGGCGGTGTTAACCACTAGAACCGCCAGAAGCCACCGTGTTGCATCTGTTCCCGCGGGGACAAACAGCGGCGGCCCGCGTTCCTAGAGTCGCGTGCTTCGAAAGACACGACGAGGAGCGAACGAGACATGAAGACCCTGATCCACGCCATCGCGCTGTGCGCCGCCGCCTGCCTGGCCTTGCCGGCGGCGCACGCGGCCACGGTGCAGCAGCATGCGCTGCAATCGACGGTGCCCGATCCGCTCGCGGGCGCCGATGCGGCCAGGGGCACCAAGGTCGCGTTCACGCTGTTCCTGCCCGATGCGAAACCCGAGGGCGGCTATCCGCTGGTGCTGCATGCGAGCGGCTTCGGCCTCGGCCGGCTGCGCGAACTGCCGCCGCGCGACACCGATCCGGGCGCGAGCTACTGGTCGCGCGTCGACCGCCTCGTGCCCACGCTGGTCGAGCGCGGCTATGCGGTGATCAGCTTCGACCACCGCGGCCATGGCGACAGCGGCGGCGACAGCCGCATCATGGATCCGCAGGCCGAGATCGCCGACATTCGCAGCCTGATCGACTGGGCCGAGCGCGAGCTGCCGCTGCGCAAGGGCGCCGACGGCAGGCCGCGCATCGGCAGCATCGGCGGCTCGTACGGCGGCGGCTACCAGATGCAGCTCGCGCAACTCGAGCCGCGCATCGCGACCGCGATCCCGTCGATGACCTGGTACGACCTGCAGCATTCGCTCGCGCCCCAGGGCGTGCTCAAGCAGGGCTTCGTGCAGTTCGAATGCTTCATGGCGCAGCGCGGCAAGGTGCGCGACGGCGGCCTGCTGCGGCCGCTGTGCGAGACGGCGCCGAAGCCCGGAGCCTGGGCCTGGAACGACATGGGCGCCGATGCGCAGCGGCTGCGCGATGCCTACCAGGCGCACGGGCCCTCGGGCCTGAGCTGGGCCGGGCAGCCGTCGCGCCGCGTCGATGCGCTGGTGGTGCAGGCCAGCGAGGACGTGCTGTTCGACATGGACGAGGGCCTGCGCAACTGGCGCCAGCTGAAGGCCGGCGGCGGCGACGTGCGGCTCATGGTGCTGCGCTCGGGCCATGTGAATCCGCGCGCGGGGCAGCGCGACAAGCCCGCGCGCTGCGGCGGCGTCGATGCCATGGACGCGATGCTCGGCTGGCTCGATGCCAAGCTGCGCGACATCGAGCCGGCCGCGCCTTCGGTGCCCCAGCTGTGCATCGCGCTCGACGACGGCTCGGCCTTCGAGGGCACGGCGCCGATCGCGGCGCAGTTCGGCGCGGCCCTCGCGCTCACCGAGGTGCGCGCCGGTTCGCCGGCGCCGGTCTTCGTTCCCTTACTCACCGATGCGCCACGCGGCGCGGTGCTGGCCGGCGTGCCCGAGGCCGAGCTCGACGTGCGGGCGGCCGGCGGACCCGGCGTGGCCCTGGTGGGGCTCGCGCTGCGCCGCAACGGCGAGCTGATGCTGCTGTCGGACCAGGTGGTGCCCGCGCCGCCGGGGCGGCAGCGCATCGCGCTCGGCGGTGTGGCCGCGCGCCTGCGGCCCGGCGACGAGCTCGGCGTGGCGCTGTTCGCCACCCATGCGCAGTACGTCTGGGCGCCCGCGTCGGGCGCGCCGGTGGCCGGCATCGCCGGCGACAACGCCTATGCGGTCTCGGGCCGCGTGTGGCTGCCGCTCGCGGCCGAGGGCGCGGCGCGGTAGGCGCGCAGCGCATCGAGGTCGCGCAAGGTCACGACCTGGTAGCCCAACGTGAGCAGGCCCTCGGCCTCGAGCCGCCGCAGCGCCGCGTTGAGCCGCGGGCGCGACATATTGCAGTAGAGCGCGAGCTCGGCCTGCGACACCTGCAGCTCGAGCGAGCGCGGCGGAAAGCCCGCCGGGCTGAACAGCGAGGCCAGGCTCTGCGCGACCTTGGCGACCGGGTCGAGCGTGCGGTCCGACAGCGTGACGGCCATCGACTGCGTGAGCCGCTCGCTCAGCAGCTGCAGCACGAAGCGGTTGAAGGCGCGGTTGCCGTCGAGCAGGTGGAAGAAGGCCGCCTTCGGCATCTTGATGACCACCGCGTCGGACAGCGCCACCGCGTCGCAGAAGCGCGGCTCGTTGCGGATCAGCTCGACCTCGCCGACCCAGCTGAAGGCCTGGCCCATGAAGGTGACCGGCTTGCCCGAGGCCGAGGTGGTGCACAGCTTCATGCTGCCGCGCCCCATGCCGACCCAGTGCTCGGCCGGATCGCCGCGGTGCCAGATGGCCTGGCCAGCGGCGAGTTCGACGAAGCGCAGCTGCGGCAGCAGCACCTCGGCCTCGTCGTCGCTCAGCGTGTGGGCCCAGACGCAGCCGCGCCAGCGCGACTTGAGCGAGGCGATCTCGCCGGGGTCCATGCGGCGTCGGCCGGCCCGTCGCGGATCAGGCCGCTTCGGTTTCCTGGTACTCGCCCACGGGCACGCAGCTGCAGAACAGGTTGCGGTCGCCGTAGACGTTGTCGACGCGGCCGATCGGCGGCCAGTACTTGGCGTCCTTGAGCCCGGCCAGCGGGAAGGCGCCGAGTTCGCGCGCATAGGGGTGGCCCCATTCGCTGCCGAGCAGGCTCGCGGCCGTGTGCGGCGCGTGCTTGAGCGGGTTGTCGTCCTTCGGCCAGACGCCTTCCTCGATGCGGCGGATCTCGCCACGGATGGCGATCATCGCCTCGATGAAGCGGTCGAGCTCGGCCAGCGGCTCGCTCTCGGTCGGTTCCACCATCAGCGTTCCCGGCACCGGGAAGCTCAGCGTGGGCGCATGGAAGCCGTAGTCGATCAGGCGCTTGGCGACGTCCTCGGCGGTGACGCCGCTGGTGTCCTTGAGCGGACGCAGGTCGAGGATGCACTCGTGCGCGACGTGGCCGTTGGGGCTCGCGTACAGCGTGGGGTAGTGGTCCTTGAGCCGCGCGCTGATGTAGTTGGCACTGAGGATCGCGGTCTCGGTCGCGGCCTGCAGGCCCTTCGCGCCCATCATGCGGCAGTACATCCAGCTGATCGGCAGCACGGCCGCATTGCCCAGCGGCGCCGCCGACACGGCACCCACGCCATGGCCCGACACGCCCGCGGTCGCATGGCCCGGCAGGTAGGGCACGAGGTCCTCGACCACGCAGACCGGGCCCACGCCCGGGCCGCCGCCGCCATGCGGGATGCAGAAGGTCTTGTGCAGGTTCAGGTGGCTCACGTCGCCGCCGAACTCGCCCGGCGCGGCCACGCCCACCAGCGCGTTCATGTTGGCGCCGTCCACATACACGCGGCCGCCGTGCGCGTGGACCAGCTCGCACAGCTCCTTCACGCGGGTCTCGAACACGCCGTGCGTGCTCGGGTAGGTGATCATCACCGCGGCCAGGTTCTTGCCGTGCTTCTCGCAGGCGCGCTTGAGGTCGTCGAGGTCCACGTTGCCCTGCGCGTCGCAGGCCGTCACCACCACCTGCAGGCCCACCATCTGCGCGCTCGCGGGATTGGTGCCGTGCGCCGACGAGGGAATCAGGCAGATGTTGCGGTGACCCTCGCCCTTGGCCTCGTGGAAGGCGCGGATCGCCAGCAGGCCCGCGTACTCGCCCTGCGAGCCGGCATTGGGTTGCAGGCTGATGCCCGCGTAGCCGGTGGCCTCGCAGAGCCAGGCGCGCAGCTGGGCGTCGAGCTGGGCATAGCCCTGCAGCTGCTCGGCCGGCGCGAAGGGATGGATGTTCGCGAACTCGGGCCAGGTGATCGGGATCATCTCGCTGGTCGCGTTGAGCTTCATGGTGCAGCTGCCCAGCGGGATCATGCTGCGGTCGAGCGCGAGGTCCTTGTCCGACAGGCTGCGGATGTAGCGCAGCATCGCGGTCTCGCTCTTGTGGGTGTTGAACACCGGGTGCGAAAGGAAAGCGCTCGCGCGGCGCAGCGCCTGCGGAATGCGCGGCGCGGTGTTGGCGGCCAGCTCCTCGAAGCGCGGCATCGGCGTGCCGGCGGGCACGAACAGCGCCCACAGGGTCTCGACGTCGGCGCGCGTGCTGGTCTCGTCGAGCGAGATGCCCAGGTGCTGCTGCAGCCGCTGGCGCAGGTTCACGTTGGCGGCCTGCGCGCGCTCGAGGATCTTCGCGGTGTCGTCGCCGGTGCGGATGGTCAGCGAATCGAAGGCGGTCTCGTTGACCGGCTCGCGGCCCATCTGGGCCAGGCCGCGCGCGAGGATGGCGGTGAGCGCGGCCACGCGCTGCGCGATGCGCGTGAGGCCGTCGGGGCCGTGGTAGACCGCGTACATGCTCGCGACCACCGCGGGCAGCACCTGCGCGGTGCAGATGTTCGAGGTCGCCTTCTCGCGCCGGATGTGCTGCTCGCGCGTCTGCAGCGCGAGGCGGTAGGCGGGGCGGCCATGGGTGTCGACGCTCACGCCGACCAGGCGGCCCGGCAGCGAGCGCTTGAAGTCGTCGCGGCAGGCCAGGTAGGCCGCGTGCGGGCCGCCGTTGCACAGCGGCATGCCGAAGCGCTGGGTGGTGCCGCAGACGATGTCGGCATCCCATTCGCCGGGCGGCGTGAGCAGGGTCAGCGCCAGCAGGTCGGCCGCGACGCAGAAGGCCGCGCCGTACTGGTGGGCGTGGCCCGCGAGCGGGCGCAGGTCGTGCACGTGGCCGGTGGTGGCCGGGTACTGCGCCAGCACGCCGAAGAATTCGCCGCTGGCCATCAGGTGCGGCAGGGTTTCGGAAGCGGTGCTGACCTTGACCTCGATGCCCAGCGGCGCGGCGCGCGTCTTCACCACTTCGATGGTCTGCGGATGGCAGTCGCCCGAGACCAGGAACACGTTGCTCTTGCTCTTCACGCTGCGCTTGGCCAGCGTCATCGCCTCGGCGGCCGCTGTGGCCTCGTCGAGCATCGAGGCATTGGCGATCGCCATGCCCGTGAGGTCGCAGACCATGGTCTGGAAGTTGACCAGCGCCTCCATGCGGCCCTGCGAGATCTCGGCCTGGTAGGGCGTGTAGGCCGTGTACCAGGCCGGGTTCTCGAGGACGTTGCGCAGGATCACGCCCGGCGTGTGGGTGCCGTAGTAGCCCTGCCCGATGAAGTTGCGGAACACCTTGTTCTTCGACGCGATCGCCTTGAGCTCGGCCAGCGCGTCGGCCTCGGTGGCCGGTGCCGGCAGCCGCATCGGCTTGCTGCGCCGGATCGCCGCGGGCACGATGCCATCGATGAGTTCGGCGCGCGTGGCCGACCCGATCACGGGCAGCATGCGCGCCTCGTCGTCGGCATCGATGCCGATGTGGCGGGCGATGAATTCCTCGGCGTTCTCGAGTTCTTGCAGGGTGGGCAGGGCGGCGGGGGTGGGCATGGCGGGCGGGGGAAGAGAAGGGGGAGCGGACTTCCGGACGCGAGCCTTCGCGTCCGGCCATCCGGTTTCAGGAGCTCAGGATTCCTCGGCGAACTTGCCGTAGGCGGTTTCGTCCATCAGCGCGTCGAGCTGCGCCGGTTCGGACAGCTTGACCTTGAAGAACCAGCCTTCGGCCAGCGGCGCGCTGTTGGCGAGCGAGGGATCGGCGCGCAGGGCTTCGTTGACTTCGGTGATCTCGCCCGAGACGGGCATGAACACGTCGGCCGCGGCCTTCACCGATTCGACGACGCCGGCGACCTCGCCCTGGGCGAAGCTCTTGCCGACCTCGGGCAGGTCGACGAAGACCACGTCGCCCAGCGCGTCCTGCGCATGGACGGTGATGCCGACCGTGGCGTTGCCGCCCTCGGCCTGCACCCATTCGTGGTCCTTGGTGTACTTGATGCTCATGTTGAAAAACTCCTCGTGGATAAAAAGTGGCCGATGCCGGGGCGTAGGTTAGCCGCGACGGCGGTCCGCCGGATGTCCGGTCGTCAGCCGCGGTAGTAGCGCGTCTGCACGAAGGGCAGGGTCGAGACCTCCATCGGCACCGGCTTGCCGCGCACGATGGCCTGCACCCGGGTGCCGGGCTCGGCGAAGGCGGTGGCCACGTAGCCCATGGCGACCGGCCGGTCGGCCGTCGGGCCCAGCAGGCCGCTGGTGACCTGGCCGATGTCCTGGCCCTCGAAGGACTGCAGCGGCGTGCCGTCGCGCACCGGGATGCGCTCGAGCGCGACCAGGCCAACGCGGCGGCGCTTCAGCGTGTCGTGGTCGAGATGGCCGGCCGCGCCGGTGGCGGCCACGAGCTGCGCCAGAATCTTCTCGGCGCCGGGGAAGCCGCCCGCGCGCGCGCCGCCCGTGCGGCGCACCTTCTGGATCGCCCAGTTGAGCGAAGCCTCGACCGGCGTGGTGCCGGTGTCGATGTCGCTGCCGTAGAGGCACAGGCCGGCCTCGAGCCGCAGCGAGTTGCGCGCGCCCAGGCCGATGGGCTTGACCTCGGGCTGGGCCAGCAGCAGCCGCGCCAGCGCGTCGGCCTCCTTCGCGGCGACCGAGATCTCGAAGCCGTCCTCGCCGGTGTAGCCGCTGCGCGTGACGAAGGCTTCGATGCCGCCGATCTGCACGGCGCCGCCGGTCATGAACACGAAGCGCTCGATGCCGGGCGACAGCCGCGCCAGCGTGGCCGCGGCCTGCGGGCCCTGCAGCGCGAGCAGCGCCTGCTCGGGCAGCGGCTGCACCTGGCAGCGCTGGCCGATCTTCTGCTGGATGTGGGCGATGTCGGCCACCTTGCAGGCGCCGTTGACGATCACGAACAGCGAGCCGTTGCCTTCGTTGAAGAACATCAGGTCGTCGAGGATGCCGCCCTGGTCGTCGAGCAGCAGGCCGTAGCGCTGCTTGCCCGCGGGCAGGTCGATCACGTCGACCGGCATCAGGGTCTCGAAGGCGGCCGCGGCATCGGGGCCGGACAGGCGCAGCTGGCCCATGTGGGAGATGTCGAACAGGCCCGCGGCCTCGCGCGTGTGCCTGTGCTCGGCCATCAGGCCGGCCGGGTACTGGACCGGCATCGAGTAGCCGGCGAAGGGCACCATGCGGGCGCCGAGTTCCAGGTGCAGCGCGTACAGCGGGGTCTTGAGCAGTTCGGATTCGGGGGCGGAAGCAGCCACGGGGCACTCCTGGGGGCAGCAATCGAATGCCATGGCTCGCGCCATGGGGCCACCCCTGCTGTCCGCTTTACCTGAGAGATTCGCCCCACGATCGGGGTTTGCTCCTTCGGTGGACCGGGCGCCTGCGGCACCGGCCTCTCTCCAGCAAGGAAACGCCGTCCCGCGAAGGCCGGCGCTGTGTCAGTCCTTTTGCCTGAGCGTTCGGGGGTTCCCTGCGCCTTCGGCGGCCCCGTGCGGGGCTCTCTCCTGACCCCGGCGAGTGTAGTGGATTGCGGGCCGCTTCAGCCGCGGCCGCGCAGCCGGTCCGACAGCGCCCGGCAGATGGCGTCGTGGGCCCGGCCGGCGGCGGCCGAGTGGGCGAAGAAGCCGAAGAAGGGGTGGAACATGTCGTCGAAGGCCAGCAGCCGGGTCGGCACGCCGGCCGCCTCGAGCCGGTGCGCGTAGGCCAGGCCTTCCTCGCGCAGCGGGTCATGGCCGGCGACGGCGATCAGGGTCGGCGGCAGGCCCGCGAGCTCCGCCGCGCGCAGCGGCGAGGGCGGCACCTCGGTGGCGCGGTGGGCCGAGGCGCCCATGCAGAGCCGGGCGATCTCGCGCAAGTCGGCGGGCGCGAGCATCGGATAGTCGATGCCGCGGGCCTCGATCGCGGCCACGTCGCGCGCCATGTCCAGGCCCGGCACCACCAGCAGCTGGGCCGCCAGCGGCTGTGCATGGCCGCGCAGCGCCAGCGCGGCGCAGGCGGCGAGGTTGGCGCCCGCGCTTTCGCCGGCCAGGGCGACCCGGGACGGATCGCCGCCGAGCATTTCCGCATGGTCCAGCGCCCAGCGGGTCGCGGCCAGTGCATCGTCGTGCGCGGCCGGGAACGGGTGCTCGGGCGCCAGCCTGTAGTCCACCGAGACCACCACGGCCTCGACGTCGCGGCAGAGCTTGCGCGCGATGTCGTCCATCAGCTCGACGCTGCCGAGCACGAAGCCGCCGCCGTGCAGGAACACCACGGTCGGCAGCACGGCCTCGGCCGAGACGGGCCGGTAGACCCGCACCGGCACGCGCAGGCCCTGGTGTTCGGCGACGCGGTCCTCGGTGGAAGCCACGACCGGCAGCGTCGTGCGCTCGCGCGCCGCCATCACCGCGCGGCGCATGCGTTCGCGCGCCTCGGCGGGCGTGCCCGAGAACGGTGGTGGGGCCCCGTGGGCGCGCATGGCCGCGACGATCGTCGCGAGCTGGGGATCGAGCGCGGCGCTCATGCCAGCCCCAGCACATAAGCCTGCGAATCCGCCGCGCGCTGCCGCAGCCGATCGAGGTCCACATCGAGCAGCCGGCCGTCGCGCTTCACCGGCCGGCCCGCGACGAACACGCTGTCGACATTGCCCGGATGGGCCGCCAGCACCACCGCGCCGACCGCGTCCGAGACCGGCGCCAGGTTCAGGTCGTCGGCGCGGATCAGCACCACGTCGGCCTGCTTGCCCGGCGTGAGCGAGCCCACCTTGTGCGCGAGTCCGTTCGCCTGCGCGCCGGCCAGGGTGGCGAAACCGAGCACGTCGCGCAGGCCCAGCGTCGCCGGGGCGTTCTTCGTCTTCGAATGGCCCCCGCCCATCCACGAGCGGTAATAGGCCAGGGCATGGCGCATCTGCGTGAACATGTCGCCCGCGCACTTGGTCTCGGTGTCGCCGCTGAGGCTGGGCCGGATGCCCACGGCCAGCAGCCGGTCGAACGGGATGTCGCCCATGCCCTGCGCATTGAGTTCGCAGTGCACGCCGAGCGAGGCGCTGACCCCGGCGTCGGCCATCATCGAGAACTCGTCGTGGTGCGAGCAGCAGCAGTGCACGAAGGTCAGGTCGTCGCCGAGCACGCCGGCCTCGTGCATTTGCGCGATGCCGCGCACGGCGGCGTTGCGCGCGTAGGCGCCCATGTGGATGCTCGAGCGGATGCCGAGTTCGCGCGCCAGCCGCAGGTCGCCGAGCCAGGTCTCGCGCTGCGCCATCTCGGGGCCGCGCGCGGCCATCGCGAGCGTGAGCAGCTGGTTGTCGCTCGAGAAGTAGCGCTCGCGCAGCCGCCGGATGTCCTGCGGATGGCCGCGCTCGCTGCCGAACATCCACGAGGCGCCGTCGACCAGTGGCCAGCCGTGCGCGAACACGCCGCGGATACCGGCGTCGCGCAGCGCCGCGATCGCCGCGTCGGAATGCTCGGGGCTGTTCTGCACGTGCGACCAGTCGAGCATCGTGGTGATGCCGCTGTCGAGCGCCGCGACCGCGCCCAGCAAGGTGCCGGTGTAGACGTCCTCGGGCCGATAGGCCGCGCCCTTGGCGCCCAGCATCTCGGCGAAGTAGATCTGCGAATCGATGTCGGCATAGCGATGCCGCACGCAGCTCTGCCAGGTGTGGCGATGCGTGTCGACGAAGCCGGGCAGCACGATCATGCGGTCGGCCTCGATCCGTTCAGCATCGGGAGCATCGATGCTCGGCGCGATCGCGACGATGCGCTCGCCCTCGATCAGCACGTCGCCACGGCGCAGCTCGCCGATGGCCGGGTCCATGCTCAGCACCCAGCCGCCCGCGATCAGCAGTGGCCTGTGGTCGTTCTTCATCACATCACCTCTTCATCCAGCGCCAGAGTTCGGTCTCGACCTCGGCGGCGCGCGCCACGTCCGCGCTCGCCCAGGCCACATAGGCATCGGGCCGCACCAGCATCGCCTGCACGCCGCGCATGGCGGGCGGCACGCGCGCCACGCGGGCCGGCACCAGGGTCACGGGCAGGCCCTGCAAGTCCAGCGATTCGAACTGCCGCGAATTGCCCTCGAGATCGAGCAGCAGGAAGCGCCGCTCGCGCAGCAGCTCGGCGACGCGCACCGAGCGGCCGTCGCGCGTGACGAGGTCGAAGTCGGGCAGCCGCTGGCCGGCCAGCGGGTGGCGGTCGGCCTCCCGGGCGCGACCTGGATAGGGCTGCTCGAGCCCGCACAACTCGAGCACCAACTGGCGCTGCACTTCGGGCAGCGGAATGATGTGCCGCGCGAGCCGGCGCTTGAGCGCCACCGCGTCGGGTTCGAAATTGAACTGCAGCACGCACTGCGCCTTCACGCTCTCGAGCAGCGCATGCATCACCGGCAGGCGCTCGGCGTCGTAGCTGTCCAGCGTGGCCTCGCCGGCTACGCCCGTGACGACGTTCGCGAGCTTCCAGCCCAGGTTGAAGGCATCCTGCAGGCAGAAGTTCATGCCGACGCCGCTGGCCGGGTAGTGGATGCGCGCCGACTCGCCGACCAGGAACACGCGCCCCTGGCGCAGGCGTGGCACGGCGCGCATCTGGTCGTCGAAGCGAGAGGCCCAGCGGAAGCCCTCGATGCCGTAGTCGCTGCCGAGCACGTCGCGCAGGCACTGCTTCGCTTCCTCGAGCGTCACCGGCTCGTCCTTGGTCGCATGGCGGCGGTCGCGGTGCACGATGTTGAAGCGCGTGATGCCCTCGCCGAAGGCATAGCCGCGCACCCAGCCCATCTCGTTGTCGGCGCCGGTGCGCCCGCCGGGCCAGGGCGCGCTGAGCTCGGCGTCGATCACGATGCCGCGGAAGGTGCCCGAGTGGCCCTCGAAGGGCAGGCCGCACTGGGTTCGCACGGTGCTGCGGCCGCCGTCGGCGCCCACCAGGTACCTGGCGCGCAGCGTCGACACTGCGCCCGACGGGTCGGCCACCTCGATCTCCACGCTCTCCGTATCCTGCCGCACGGCGTGCACTTCGGCACCACGGCGAAGCTCGGCGCCGCTGTCGGCCGCCCAGTCCCAGAGGATCTCCTCGGTCATGTTCTGCGGCAGTCCGAGCGTGAAGCCGAAGCGGGTGTCGAGGTGCTCCCACTCGATCGACTGGAAGCCGGCCCAGATGTGGCTCGAACGGAAGGGGTAGTCGAGGATCCGCCTCGTGCGCTCGATGAAGCGGTCGGCGATGCCGCGCGCGTCGAACAGCTCGAGCACGCGCGGCAGCAGCGTGCCCGCGCGCGACTGCACGCCCTCGATGCGCCGCTCCAGCACCAGCGTGCGCGCGCCCGAACCCGCCAACTCGGCCGCCATGGTCAGGCCCGAGGGGCCGCCACCGACGACGATCACGTCCCACTGCATTGAATCTCCGGTCACTCGATCTCCTTGGAAGAAAACTTTTTAGAAGGCGTGCGTCATGCCGACTTCGAACGCCGACTGGCGGCGGCCGCCCGCGACGGCCTGGCTGCGCAGCACCGCCTTCTGCCCGGGCCCCGCCTTCTGCAGCACGCCGAGCAGGTACAGGCTGGTGCGCTTGGACAGCGCGTAGTCGACATGGCCATGGACCTGATCCCAGCGGTAGCTCGCGAGCTTCGTGAGCGAATAGCCGCCGCCGATGCGCAACTGGTTCGTGAGGTACTTGTAGGCACCGACGTCGAGGGTTCGCGCCGTCTCCGTCTGCTGCAGTCCGGCCGCCGACAGGCGCGTGTGGCTGTAGTTGCCCATCCAGCGCCAGCCGTCGCTGGTGTAGGCCAGCCCGACCGTGGCCGTGTCCTGCGTCTGCGACAGGGTCGTGCCCGGGGCCTTGGAGAAGTCGACGCCGTAGAGGCTGGGCACGCCGAGCCGGGTCGCGGGGGCGTACGGGATGCCCCGGACCGACTCCCAGATCGCGAGCGCCTGCAGCGGACCGCTGGCATAGCTGAGTTCCGCGCCGACGGCGCGCCCGACGTTGGTGGTCGAATCCGGCTCCGCGAAGCCGTACATGGCGCCGAACTGGAAGCCGCCGAACACCGGCGACTTGTACTTGACGAGGTTGCTCAGCGAGTTGCCGACCGTGCGGTCCAGGTTGCCGGGATGCGTGGCGAGCAGCGAGGTGTAGCGCTCCGAGGTGAAGGGCGTCGCGTCGGCGAGCAGGTCGTACATCGCGCCCAGCGTGAGCGTGCCCCAGGTGCCCGAGCTCAGGCCCATGTAGCTCTCGAGCGGCGCGAGCGTTCCGCTGTCGACGAAGACCGAGTTGCTCCAGCGGAAGATCGCGCGCAGGTCGCCGCCCAGCGATTCGCTGCCGGTCAGCGCCAGGAAGGGCGCGGCATGCGTCGAGGTCATCTGCAGTTGGCTGCGGCCGCCCGAGTCGCGGGTGTAGAGCACGCCGCTGCCGAGCAGGCCCGACAGCTTGAGTTCCGATTGCGCCTGCGCGCCCTGCGCCAGCGAGAGTCCCGACAGGGCGAGCAGCAGGGCCTGGGTGTTGCGTTGGATCATGAGGGTGTGGCTCCCGGAAGGCTGCTGCGGGATCACGACGACATCCGCCGCTCGAGGGCCGCGCCCGAGGTCTCGCGCCGCGCGAGCCGGCCGCCGAGCAGCAGCGCCGCGCCGATCGCGATGCAGCCCGACAGCGCGAACACCGTGGCCATCGCCGAGGGCAGGGCCAGGGCCTGGCCGTCGTAGAGATGGCGCGCCACCAGTGCGATCAGCGTGGGCGAGCCCGACTGGGCGATCAGCCCGTTGAGCACCAGTACGATCGCCATCACCATGCCGATGCCGCCGGCCGGCACGGTGCGCGCCACGAAGGTCGAGGCGACCGCCATGAAGCTCCACGAGCACAGCACCACCAGCGCATCGAGCAGCCAGAAGGCCGTGAGATCGCCGGTCAGGCACATCGACACGCTGAACAGCGTGGTGGCCGCGGCCACCACCGCGCCGATGCGCGCGACCGCCGCGAGCCCGGTGGCGCGGTCGAGCGCCACGCCGACCAGCCACAGCCCGAGCGGGCCCATCGTCAGCAGCAGGCCGCCCTGCATCAGGCCGATGTCGCGCAGCTCGAGACCGTAGCGGCGCGCGATCATGGTGGGTATCCAGGCCGCCATGCCGAAGCCGATCATCGAGCTGCCGACCGCGAAGGCGAACAGCGGCACGAACAGCCGCCGCTGGCCGGCCAGCCAGCGCAGCACGGTGCGCAGGCTCTCCTGCGGACGAGCGGCCGCATCGCGCTGCGAGCGCGGATCCTTGAAGCAGAAGATCAGCAGGCTCAGCGGCAGGCCGGCCACGCCGATCATGAACAGCGTCAGCTGCCAGGCCGAGACCTCGCCGACGAAGGGCAGCGCATGGATGCCCGAGGCCTGCACCAGGTGCAGCAGCGGCCCGCCGAGCACCAGCGACAGGCCGGTGCCCAGCATCATCGACATGGTGTAGACCGAGAGCGCGCGGGCGCGGCGCCGGTCGTCCACGCCGTCGCGGATCAGCGAATAGGAAGAGGGGGGCGTCAGCGCCTCGGCCGCACCGACGACGGCGCGCGCGATCACCAGCGCGATGAAGGCGGTGGCCGCCGCGTTGGCCGCCACCGCCGCCGACCAGACCAGCACGCCGGTGGCGATCACGAGGCGGCGGTCGAAGCGGTCGGCCAGCCAGCCGGCCGGCAGGCCGACCAGGATGTTGGCGACCGCGAAGGCGGTGCCGATCAGGAAGCTGATCTGGATGTCGCTGACGCCGAAGTCGCGCTGGATCGGACCGACCATCAGAACCAGGATGTTCTTGTCGATCTGGGCCAGCATGTTCAGCAGGGTCAGGCAGGCCACCAGGGCCCACTGCGCGCGTGCGCGCTTGCGTTGGTCTTGCATCTTGTCTTGTCTCCGGTTGCTTGTTCTGCGAGCTCGCGATGGCTCGTTGGAGGCGGATGATCCGGGCCGGCGATGCATATGCAAAATTCATTCTTTAAATTCGATGCATTTGCCGCGCAAATTCCTGGAAGATCCCGCGCGAATCAAGGAGACGACCCATGCGCTTCAACAAACTCGACCTCAACCTGCTGGTGGTGCTCGATGCGGTGCTGACCACGCGCAGCGTGAGCCGCGCCGCCGAGCGGCTGTACCTGAGCCAGCCGGCGACCAGCCTGTCGCTGAGCCGGCTGCGCGAGTACTTCGAAGACGAGCTGCTGGTGCCGGTCGGCAAGACGCAGGTGCCGACCGCGCTCGCCAACGAGCTGATGAAGCCGGTGCGCGACGTGCTGCTGCAGCTGCAGACCATCACGCGTGCGCGGCCCGGCTTCGACCCAGCCACCTCGACCCGGCGCTTCACCATCGAGTCCTCGGACTACGTGATCAGCGTGCTGCTGTCCGAGGTGGTGCGGCGTGCCGCGACGCTCGCGCCGCTGATGCAGTTCGACCTGCGCGCCATGAGCCCGCAGATGCGCGAGCACCTCGACAGCGGCGAGATCGAGCTGCTGATCTCGCCCGATTTCGCGATCGTGCCCGGGCATCCGTCCGAGCCGCTGTTCGAGGACACCTTCTCCTGCCTGCTGTGCCTCGACCAGGCCGTCAAGGGCAAGCGGCTCGGCGCCGAGCAGTACTTCGAGTCCGCCCATGTCGGCATCGAATGGGCCGGCGGCCGGCGCGTGACCTTCGACGCGCGGCTCATCTCCACGGGCCGGCGCACGCGCCGCCAGGACGTGATCGCGCCCAACTTCACGCTGGTGCCCGAGCTGCTGCTGGGCACCGCGCGCATCGCCACCCTGCCGACGCGGCTCGCGCACCAGATGGCGCGGCGCTTTCCGCTGCAGGTGCAGCCCTGTCCGGTCGAGATTCCGGGCTTCACCGAGAAGCTGCAGTGGCACAAGCACCAGGACCGCGACCCGGCGATCGTCTGGCTGCGCTCGCTGCTGCGCGAGACCGCGCAGGGGCTGCCCGAATTGAAGAGCTTGAAGGCCGCGCGTTCAGCGGCGCCGCGGCGACGCGCCTGAGCTCAGTGCACCACTTCGGCCGGCGGCAGCAGCCGGTCGATGCGCTCGCGCAATGACTCGGCGCGCTCGGTGCCGGCCGTCTTCTCGACCTCGGTCAGCATCAGCGCGGCGATGGTCAGCATGGCCTCGCGGTCGCGCGCCTCGCGCAGCGCGTCGCGCATCTGCAGCGCGAAGCGCGGATCGCGGCGCACGAACATGCGTTCGCAGATGTCGAACAGGAACATGCGCGTGGTGGCCAGCGAGCGCTTGCCGTCGAAGGTGTCGGCGGCAGTCGAGACGTGGATGGGTTCGACGGCCGGCGCAGGCTGCGGTGCCGTCGCTGCTTCGGCCACGGCCGCGGCTTGCGCCGCTTTCGGATCGTGCAGGTAGCCGCGCTCCACCAGCGTCATCAGCGCCTGCTCGGCTTCGCCGCGGCTCGCGAACAGCGGGCTGAAGTCGGTCAGCGAACGGCGGCCGTCGGCCATCAGCAGCAACGCCCGTTCGCGCTGGCTCAGGGTGCGCTGTCCGCCCTGGAGTTCGTCGCGCGCCTTGTCGGTCTTGGTGGGAAACATGCGGTGCCGCCGGGTCCGGGATGGAGCCCGAGCTTCAGGGATGCGCGTGACACCTTCATGAAGCGCCGAAAACCAAAGGCCTCAAGGAATGTCGATCCGCCAAAGGGTTGTACCGCTGCCATGGCTGCCGGGCTCCGTGCTTCAATTTCTGCGCCTCGCGAAAATCAACAAAGGGAGTCAGCCATGCGTTTCCACAAGCTCGATCTGAACCAGCTCGTGATCCTCGATGCCCTGCTGTCCGAACGCAGCGTCGGGCGTGCCGCCAGGCGGCTCTACCTGAGCCAGCCCGCCACCAGTTGCGCCTTGAGCCGCCTGAGAGAGTACTTCGAGGACGACCTGCTGGTCATGGTCGGAAAGGCCCAGGCGCTGACGCCGCTGGCCTGCGAACTGCAGCAGCCGATCCGCGACGTGCTGCTGCAGGTGCAGACCATCACGCGCATCCGGCCCTCGTTCGATCCGACGACTTCCGCGCGGCATTTCACGCTCGAATCGTCGGACAACGTCATCCTGGTGTTCCTGCAGGAAGCGGTGCGTCAGGCCGCGCTGCGCGCGCCGCTGATGGAGTTCGACCTGCGCCTGCTCGGCGCGCGTTCCAAGGAGCACCTGGACAGCGGCGAGATGGAGCTGCTGATCTGCCCCGATTTCGCGGCCGTGCCGGGCCATCCGATGGAGCCGCTGTACGAGGAGTCCTTCTCCTGCGCGGTATGGACCGGCCATCCGACGGTGCGCGACCGGCTGGACGTGGCGCAGTACTTCGACTGCGGGCACGTGGGCCTGGCCTGGCCCGACGGACGGCGCGTGACGGTGGACGCCCACGTGGTAGAGATCGGGCGGCACAAGCGGCGCCAGGAGGTCATCGCGCCGAACTTCGCGCTGATGGCGGAGATGGTGCTCGGCACTTCGCGCATCGCGACCCTGCCCACCCGGGTGGCGTTGAAGATGGCCGAACGCTTGCCGCTGCGCGTGCTGCCCTGCCCGATCGAGCTGCCGCACTTTCACCAGGTGCTGCAATGGCACAAGTTCCTCGAGCGGGACCCGGCGCTGGCGTGGCTGCGTGCGCTGCTGCTGGAGATCGGGCGGGCGATGCCGGCGCTGGCCGCGCTCGAGGGTGGGAGCGTTGCGGCGCCGGGCCGGCGCCGTGCCGCGAAGCCGGCCGCAACCGCGGCCGCCTGAACCTGCCGGCCGAAGAGCCGTTCAGAGATCGAGCACCAGCCGCGTGCCGGTGCAGCGCGAGACGCAGATCAACATCGTCTTGCCCGACTGCTGTTCCTCGCGCGAGAGGATGCCGTCGTTGTGCTCGAGCGCGCCATCGAAGTCCAGCACCGGGGTTTCGCAGGCACCGCACACGCCGCCCTTGCAGCTGTGCGCGGGGTCGAGACCGGCCTCGAGCAGCGCATCGAGCACCGACTGTCCCGCGGCGACCCGCACCGACCGGTTGCTCCTGCGGCACAGCACCTCGAAGCCATCGCCCGTTGCCGCGGCGGCGGGCTGGAGCGCGGTGAAGCGTTCGATGTGGGCGTGCGGATATCGATGCCGCTCGCAGGCTTGCAGGAAGGCTTCGAGCATCGGCGCCGGGCCGCAGCCGTAGTAGTGGCTGTCGCTGCCCCGGCCCGCGAGCAGGCGGGTCAGGTCGGGCGGTCCGCCTTGCTCGTCGTCGAAATGCCAGGCGACCCGCAGGTGCGGGCCGAAGGCCGCGATCGCTTCCCCGAAGGCCGCTTCCCTCGCGCTGCGCGCGCAGTAGATCAGCTCCACCGGCCGCCCCTGCGCGACCAGGTGCTGGAGCATGCAGAAGATCGGCGTGATGCCGATGCCGCCGGCGACCAGCACGCTGCGCGGCGCGTCGGCGTGCAGTGCGAAATGGTTGCGCGGGGGCGAGATCGCAAGGCGGTCTCCCACGCGCAGCTGCCGATGCACGCAGTGCGAGCCGCCGCGGCCGTTGCGCTCGTCGAGCACCGCCACCACATAGCGGTGGCGTTCGCCGGGCGCATTGCACAGCGAGTAGCTGCGCACCATGCCGTTGGGCAGGTGCAGGTCGATGTGCGCGCCCGCCTCGAAGGGCGGGAACGCGATGCCCGCGGCGGCGGGCCGCAACTCCACGCCGAGGATGCCCTCGGCTTCGTGGCGCAAGGTGTGCACCATGGCGTCGAGTGTCGAAGCGGTCATGGCGGGCTCACAGCTTGAACAGCGATCGGGCATTGGTCTCGAACAGCTGCGCCATCTGCTGCGCGCTGCAGGCCGTGGCCTCGGTTTCATGGACTTCGTCGGCCACGTACTCGAAGGGATAGTCCATGGCGTAGAGCACGCGCTCGGCGCCCAGCTGGGCTTGGCAGAACGCGATGACCGGCGCGGACGCCATGCCGCTGGTGGTGACGAAGATGTTCTGGCGCAGGTAGTCGCTGGGCTTGCGCTCCAGCTTGGCCCAGGAGCCATAGCGGCCGGTGGCGGCGCCGGCCCGGTACATGAAGTCGAGCCGGCTGAGCCAGAACGGCAGGCCCTCGCCGAGGTGTCCCAGCACCAGCTTGAGCCGCGGATAGCGGTCGAACACGCCCGAGACGATCAGCGCCAGCGCATGCATGCCGGTCTCGACCGCGAAGCCGAAGATCGCGCCGTCGAGGCCGCGCGCCAGCAGCGGCGCGATCAGGCCGCGCGAGGGCGAGGTCGGATGCAGGTAGATCGGCACGTCGAGCGCCTGCGCCGCCTCGAAGATCGGCCAGCAGCGCGGGTCGTCGAGGTAGCTGTCGTGCGTGTGGGAATTGACGATGGCGCCCTTCAGGCCGAGCGTGCGGACCGCGCGCTCCAGCTCCCGCGCGGCGCGTTCCGGGTCGTGCGGCGCGATCGCCGCCAGGCCGGCATAGCGGTCGGGATGGCGCGCGATGTTCTCGGCCAACGCGTCGTTGAACGAGACCGCGAGCGAGCTGGCCGTGGGCGCGTCGAACACCTGGATGCCCGGGGAGGCCAGCGACAGCAGCTGCATGTCGATGCCCGCGGCATCCATGTCGCGCAGGCGCCCCTCGCCCAGGTCCTGCAGCTTGGCAATGATGGACTGCGTGCGCGGCGAGGGATTGTTCAGGAAGTAGCGCCACGAACTGGTGAAGCCGGGGTCGTCGCTGTGGCCGCCGTCGATCAGCCGGCGGTAGGCCTGGATCAGTTCGGGCGGGGCATAGGCCTCCTCGGTGGCGATGCGGCGATAGGCGCGCGCGGGCGGCATGTCGAGTCGGTGGTCGTTCATGGCCGGGGACCTTCCGGCGCACGGACCTGGTCGCCCGCGCGGAAGATGTCGTCGTAGTCGCGCCCGCCCAGGCACTGGAATTCCCACCAGTTGCCGTCGCGGTCCTCGAGGTAGAAGCCGTAGTCGCCGTGCAGTTCGCGCGCCGGCAGCACGCGCCGTATGCCGTAGTCCTCCTGGTGCTGCAGCGCGAGCGCGCGCGCGATGTCGACCGCGGCGCGCGATTCGAGGTCGAGGCCCCAGTGGTTGTGCACGTCGAGTTTCTGTTCGCGCGGCGAGGGCAGGCAGACCACGGTCCAGTAGCCGCCGAGGCGGATCATCATGGCCCGTCCGGCGACATGCTCGACGCAGTCGAGACCGAGGAATTCCTCGTAGAAGCGGCGCGAGGCCGCGAGATCGCGGCAGCTCAGCGTGCCGTGGGACAGGCGCAGCGGGCGGTTCAACTTGAGGGTGCTCATGGCTGGGGGCTCCTGGGGGAATGAAGAGGGTGGGCGACGACCGGATTGACGAGCGGGCCGATGCCCAGGCCTTCGATCTCGACGCGCACCACGTCGCCGGGTTGGAGGAAGACGTTCCGGGGCATGCCGACGCCGGCCGGCGTGCCGGTGGCGATGAGGTCGCCGGGGCGCAGCGTCACGCGGCGGCTGAGGTAGGCGATCTGCTCGGCGATGCTGAAGATCATCTGGTCGGTCGACGCCTCTTGCTGCAGCACGTCGTTGACCCAGAGCCGTAGCGTCAGGTCGTAGGGATCGGCGACCTGGTGCGCGGGCACGATGGCCGGTCCCAGCGGTGCGGAGCCCTCGAAGCCCTTGCAGCTGAGCCAATCGAGCCAGCCTGGCCATTCCTCGCGGCGGAACAGGTCGCGCGCCGACAGGTCGTTGAGGATGGAGTAGCCGAACACATGGTCCATCGCGCGTTCCACCGGCACGTCGCGCGCGGGCCGGCCGATGACGACGGCGAGTTCGGCCTCCCAGTCGAGCTTGTGCGAGCCGGCGGGCAGCACGATCGGCGCGCCGGGACCGATGATGGAATGGGCCGCGGGTTTCGAGAAGAAGAAGGGGGCGGCGATCTTCTTGTCGATGTCGCTGCGCTGGCCGCCGGTCATCTCTCTCAGATGGCAGCGGTAGTTCGGGCCGCTGCAGAACAGGCCGCCGCCGACGACGGGCGGCGCCGGCCGCAGCTGCGCCAGGTCGCGCGGCGCGGCGAGCGATCCGTCCTCGACCGCGGCGAGCCGCGGTTCGAGTATCGGCCAGGCCGCGATGAGTTCGGGCATCGTGGCCTCGGCCAGCGGCAGACCGTGCGCGGTGGCGAGGTCGCTCCAGGCGACCATCGTGTCGCCGAGCGCGAGGCCCGGTCGGCTGCGATCGTTGGCGTCCAGGTAAGAGACCAGGGTGAAGGGGCGCATGGGGTGTTCCTTGTCGAGCCAGGGTTGGGGGCCGGTCACGAAGACGCGGGCGATGAAGGGAAACGGGGTGCCAGCAGGAACAGCGCGGCCGCGAGGGCCAGCATGGCCGCCGACAGGACGAGCGGTGCGTCGTAGCTGCCGGTGCGCGCATGCAGCTGGGCGATCAGCAGGGCGCTGCAGGCGCCGCCGGCCATGAGGGCACCGTAGAAGACGCCGTAGGTACGACCGAAGCGTGCGATCGGGAAGTAGCGCGAGACCAGGTAGGCCAGCACGTCGAGTTCGGCGCCCATCGCGAAGCCGATCGTGAACGCCGCGGGCAGCGCCAGCATCGGGTGGCCGGTCGTCAGCAGCAGCAGGCCGCCCGCGAACAGCAGCATGACGACGGCGATGACCCGCGGCGCGAACAGGTGGTCGATCAGCAGCCCGGTGACCAGGCGCCCCAGCAGCACCGCCACCCCGATCAGCGCCGCCATCGTGCCCGCCTCGGTGGCGCTCAGGCCGCGGTCGCGCATCATCGCGATGAAGTGGACGATGTAGCCCGAGCCGAACAGCATCGGCAGCACGAAGGCGGCGATCAGCAGCCAGAACAGCGGGCGCCGGTGCAGCGGCAGATCGTGCGTGGCCTGGGCCGGCGCGGCCGCAGCCCGCACGGGCGCGCGGTCCACCTCGGGCCCGAGCAGCCACATCGCGGGCGCGCCGAGCAGCACGACGAAGGCCGACAGCGAGAGGTAGCCGCCGCGCCAGCCCACCGCTTCCACGATCCGCGGCAGCACGAGCGGCGCGAGGATCGCCACCACGCCGAGGCCGCTCATGGCCAGCCCGAGCGCGAGGCCGCGCTTGGCATCGAAGCGCGCGCTGATGGCGCGCGAGTAGCCCACCGGCGTCGCGGCCACGCCGAGCAGCGACAGCAGGGCCTGCAGGCTCAGGAACAGCGGCAGCGTGGCCGGCAGCAGCGCGATCGCGGCATAGCAGGCCGCCTGCGCGCACAGCGAGAACACGATCGGTGCGCGGATGCCGTGCCGGTCCATGAACCGGCCCGCGAACGGGGACAGCAGCGCGATGGCCGCGGTGTGCACGACGTTGGCCAGCGCCAGTTCGCTGCGCGACCAGCCCAGCGCATGGTTCAGCTCGGCGAAGAAGACCGAGCTCGTGTAATAGAACAGGGCCGACGAGCTGACGCAGATGCCCAGCGTCGAGCCCAGCAGCAGGCGCCAGTGGCGCGCGAGTTCGGCGTTGTCAGCGCGCATCGCGGTCTCCGTCCGGCGCGGCCGTGGCCAAGGTCGCGGCGATGCCGGGATCGAGCGCGCCGTCGATGAGCACGAACAGCATGCGGCAGGGCCGCTGCGAGCGATTGGCCCACGCGTGGTTGGTGCCGCGCTGTACCACCACGCTGCCCGCGGCCAGCTTCACTTCGGAGTCGTCGAGCACCAGCGTGATCTCGCCCTCCATCACGATGCCGTAGTCGAGCGAGGCGGTGCGGTGCATCAGCGGATGGGGCGAGCCGGCCCGCGCGGTGGAGTGGGCGTCGTTGCCGGTGCGCGCGAACAGTTCCTTCATGCGTTGCGCGCCCTGCGCGAGGAACTCGGGCGTGTCGGGCGGCATGTCGACGAAGCGCAGGCGGGTGCCGCGCGGCGCGGGCGCCAGCGTCAACGGGCCCGGTGTCGGGTCGGGGCCGTTGTCGATGGCCGCGGGGCTGGCGCTGGTGTTCCAGAGCTCGTGGAACACGGTGCCCGGAATGGCCGCGAGCTCGACCACGGTGGGCAGCGCTCCGTCGATGGCGACGATGGCCTTGCCGGTGGCATCGTGGCCGGTGACCACGCGGTGGACCGGAGGGAGGGGAGTCAGTGTCATGGCTGTTGTCTCGGTGGGAGGAAGCAATGTCAGAACGCGTGCGTGATGCCCGCGTCGACGCCGGTGGAGCGGCCGCCGGCGAAGTTGCCCGCGGTGGTGGGCGGTCCGCCGGGCAGTGCCAGGAACGAGGCGCCGCGGTTCGACAGGCGCGCGACGTTGGCGTAGAGCGAGGTGCGCCGCGACAACGGGTACACGTAGCCGAGCGCGAGCTGCGTGCTGCCGTTGCCGTCGATGGGGCCGGCGCGGGTGCCGGGCGCGGGATGGGCATCGATGCGGCCCGCCTGGCGGCTGCGCGCATACGAGGCATTGAGGTAGCCGTGCGGCATCGGCAGGATGGCCGTGAACCGGACGACCGACTCCTTGCTGCCGGCCGCGCGGAACTGCCGCCACGACAGCGCGAGCCTGGCGCCGTCGAGGTCGTAGGACACCGAGGCCACGCTGTCGGTCAAGCGCCGCGCGGGCCCGCCGGCCACCACCTGCGCCTCCGAACGGGATTGCGAGAAGCCCGCGGCAAAGGGGCCGGCGTCGTAGCTCAGCCGGTACTGCCGCATGCCGGCCGCGCCGCTGGCCGAGACATCGCCCTCGCGCAAGGCGTAGGCCAGTTCGCCGGAGAAACCGCCGAAGCGGGGGCTCAGGTACTGCAGCATGTTGCGCGCGTAGTACATGGTGGTCTCGAAGCGCGAGACCGGGCCGAACACCTCGCGCCAGGGGCCGTTCTGCGGCGTGTCGAACAGGTTGCCCGAGCTGCCGATGCCGATCAGCCACGGCTCGCTGTCGAGCCAGAGGCGGTGGGTGGGCGTGTTGTCGTAGCCCAGGCGCAGCCTGCCATGCGTGCCGCTGCCGATCTCGAGATAGGAATGGCGGTTCCAGAAATGCTCGGCCAGCGTGGGCGAGCCGAGCTTGCCGGTGTCGGCATTGATCAGCGCCTCGAGGCGGAAGCCGGCCTGCCAGCCCGCGCCCAGTTCCTCGCTGCCGCGCAGGCCCAGGCGGCTGATGCGGTAGCCGCCGCTGGACAGCGTGGTCTTCGAGCCCAGGCCGCCGTTGTGCACGCTGCGAATGCCGAGGTCGATGGTGCCGTAGAGGGTGGCCGAGGACTGGGCGGCGCTGTCGGCGGCGAGCGCGGCCAGCAGCAGGGCCGCGAGCGCAGGAGGGCAGGCAAGGCTTGTCATGGATCGTGGGGTCTTTGCGGATGAGGAGGTCGCGAGCCCTTCGCGCAGCCCGTCGTGCGGCGCTGCGAAGACTCGTTGGGCGGAATACGGGAAGGCCTAGCGCTCGAACCAGCGGGCGAGCCGTGCCTCGAGTTGCGCGGTCCCCGCGAGCTCGTCGCTGGCCCAGTCCACGTAGGCGTCGGGGCGTATCAGCAGGGCCTTCACGCCAGTCATCGACGCGGGGGGACGGCCCAGGCGCGCCGGCACCAGGTCGACCGGCAGGCCGGCGAGATCGAGCTGCGCGAACTGGCCGCTGTAGCCCTCGAGGTCGAGCAGCACGAAGCGCCTGTTGCGCAGCATCTGCGCGACCCGTCGCGAACGGCCGTCGAGCGTGATCACGTCGAAGTCGGGCAGGCATCGGCCGGCCAGCGCATGGCTGCCCGGTCCGGTGTCATAGGGGTTCTCGAGCCCGCACAGCTCGCGCACCAGCTGGCGCTGTACCTCGGGCAGGGGCAGCAGGCGTTGCGCGAAGCGGCGCTTGAGGGCCACGCCTTCGGGCGAGAAGTTGAACTGCAGCGCGCATTGCGCCCTGACGCTGGCCAGCAGCGCCTGCATGACCGGATAGCGCTCGGCGTGGTAGCTGTCGAGCGTGGATTCGGGCGCGACGCCCTGGATCACGTTCGCCATCTTCCAGCCGAGGTTGAAGGCATCCTGCAGGCAGAAGTTCATGCCGACGCCGCTGGCCGGATAGTGCACGCGCGCCGACTCGCCGACCAGGAACACGCGGCCCCGGCGCAGGCACGGGACGGCACGCATCTGGTCGTCGAAGCGCGAGGCCCAGCGCAGCCGCTCGATGCCGTAGTCGGTGCCGTGCACGTCGCGGATGCACTGCCGCACTTCGTCCAAGGTCACGGGCTCGTCCCTGGGCGCATGGCGGCGGTCGCGGTGCACGATGTTGAAGCGCGTGATGCCCGCGCCGAACACGTAGCCGCGCACCCAGCCCATGTGGTTGTCGATGTCGATGCGCCCACTGGGCCAGGGCGCTTCGAGTTCGGCATCGACGGCCAGGCCCCGGAAGGTGCCCGCGTGGCCGTCGAACGCGAAGCCCCCGAGTTCGCGCACGGTGCTGCGGCCACCGTCGGCGCCGACCAGGTAGCGCGCCTGCAGCGTGTGGCTTTCGCCCGATGCGTCGAGCGCCTCCACCCGCACGCCGTCTCCGTCCTCGCGAAATGCCTGGAGCGCGGTGCCGTGCCGGATCTCGGCGCCGCTGTCGCCGGCCCATTGGCGCAGGATGTCCTCGGTGTGGTTCTGCGGCAGGCCCAGCGTGAAGCCGAAGCGCGTTTCGAGATGGCGCCACTCGATCGGCGTGAAGCCGGCCCAGATGTGCGTGGGACGGAAGGGGTAGGCCGCGATCTCGCGCGTTCGTTCGATGAAGCGCTCGGCGATGCCGCGTGCATCGAAGAGTTCGAGCAGGCGCGGCAGCACGGTGCCGGCCCGCGATTGAACGCCGCCCTGGCGCCGCTCCAACACCAGGGTCCGCGCGCCCGAACCCGCCAGTTCGGCCGCCAGTGTCAGGCCCGATGGCCCACCGCCCGCCACGATCACATCCCACTGCATGCTTGTCTCCCTGCGACGGCGCGGCAAGGGAATCGCCGCGCTCTTGTGGCAGCGATGATCGATTCGCGGTGGGCATCCGCAAAATCTATTCTTTGGATGCTCCGTATTTAGCGGATCAATTCGACCTGGGATGTGCGACCGACGCGGCGCAGCGCTGCGAGCGCGCGCCGTCTCGTCGAACGCCGGTGACCTGCGATGGCGTTCAGCCGCCCGCGCTTTCCTTGCGGATCAGCCAGCGGCCATCGACGCGCTGCAGCTCGAGCGTCTTGCGGCCGCTCTCCTTGATCTTGTCGGCGGCGTAGCTCTGCTTGAACTTCGCGGTGGCGGTGTTGCCGTTGATGCTGACCACCAGGTTGTCGACCTTCACGCTGATGCTCGACTTGTTGCCGATGCGCTTGCGGCGTTCCTCTTCCCAGGCCTTGTGGCTGCTGCCCTTGGCGGGCTGGAAGTCGCTCGCGTAGCTGGCGAGGTACTTGTCGACGTCCTTCGAGGCCCAGGCGGCGGCCCAGGCGCGCACGGCGGCCTCGACCTCGGCCGGCGCGGCGGCGGCCGCGGCGGGCGCAGGCGCGGGTGCCGCGGCGGGAGCCGGTGCGGCTGCGGCCGGTGCTGCTGCCGCAGGGGCCGCAGCAGGGGCCGGCGCCGCTGCCGGTGCGGGTGCCTTCGCGGGTGCATCGGCCGCCACGGCCGGTGCGACTGCACAGAGGCCGGCCAGGGCCGCCGCCGCGAGCACGGCACCTGCGGAGAGACGGGGAAGGAATCGATTCATGCGCATGTCCTGGTTGTGTTGATGTCGGAACCGGTCGCCGAGGGCGATTTTCGATTCTGGCAGTGAAACCCGGCCCGCATGTGTCGGATCGTCGCGGCTGTACGGCCGCCGCAACGCCGGGCCCCCGCGCACTCACCGGTTCCGGTGGTCAGGCCTTGCCCGAGGCCACGCTCGCGGGCCGCGGCGCGACCGTGCCCGCATCGAGCGTGCGGTTGCGCATGCGCAGCGACAGCACCGCCGCCACGCACAGCACGCACAGCACCGCGCTCAAGGTCACGCCCAATCCGCGCGCATCGGACAGCAGGCCGAACAGCGGCGACACCAGGCCGCCCACCGAGAGCGCGAGACCCAGCGTGATGCCGCTGGCCGTGGCCGGGTTGCGCGGCAGGTAGTCCTGCGCCAGCGTCACCTGCGCCGCGAAGGGCAGGAACATGCACAGGCCCAGCAGTGCCGTGCAGGCCAGCGCCCAGGCGGGCGAGGACGCGAGCACCAGCCCGGCCATGGCCGGCACCGCGAGCAGGTAGCCCGCGCGGATCGTGCCCATGCGCCCGATGCGGTCGCCGAGCCAGCCGCCCAGCAGGGTGCCCACGGCACCGGCGGCGGTGAAGCCGGTCAGCGCCACCGCGCCCTGGAAGGCCGAGCCGTGCAGGTCGCGCGTGATGCGCAGCGAGAGCATCGACAGCACCGTGACGTAGGGGATCGACCAGCCGACGATGGTGGCCACCAGCAGCGCGAAGGCGCGCCAGTCGTTCGGCGCCCGCTGCGCCGCGGCCTGTGCGCGCCGGGCCGCGCCGGCCCTTGCCGCGTTCTCCGCGCCCTGGCCGCGATTGGCCAGCAACCACACGGCGCCCATCGCCAGCGCGGGCAGCCCGAGCAGGTAGCTGCGCGACAGCGCGCCGCCGCCGACCACCGTGGTGGCGAGCACCGGCGCGAACGAGGCGCCGATGGTGCCGCCGACCGAGAACACGCTCATCGCCTTCTGCGAGGCGCCGCCGGCCGCGCGCGCGGCCACGGTGGCGCTCGGGTGGTAGGCCGCGATGCCGAGGCCGCACAGCACGGTCGCGAGCCAGGTCCAGAGGTAGTTCGAGCCCAGGCCCGCGAGCACCAGCCCCAGCGCCGCGACCAGGAAGCCCACCGGCACCAGCCAGGGCCGCGGATGGCGGTCGGCATAGAGGCCGAACAGCGGCTGCACCACGCTCGACAGCCCGGTGGCCGCGAGCATCAGCCCGCTCACGGCCGTGTAGCTGTAGCCGCGCTCCAGCACCATCAGCGGCAGCAGCGCGGGCACCAGGCCCTGGTAGAGATCGTTGACGGCGTGGGTGCCGGTGAGAAGTCCGAGGCGGCCCTTGTTCATCGGTGGCCTCCCGGCGTGGCCGGCGGCGGATTGCATTGCATGCGATAGCCCTTTCTGTGAAACCTCGTGTCGAGGCCGGGCCATGCTAGGAAGCCGTGCGAAGATGATCTCGCTACGAAAGAACAAGGATCGTCGAGAAATGGACAAGCTGCAGCCGCCCGCCGAATTCGACCTGCGCCCCGAGCATGGCGAATCGACGCCGCGTGCGGTCGCGGTGCTGGCGACCGATGCCGAGGGCCACGCGGTCATTCCGCTGCACAGCCATCGGCGCGGCCAGTTGATCCATGCGATCTCGGGCGTGATGATCGTGAGCGCCGAGGCCGGCAGCTGGGTGGTGCCGCCGGGGCGCGGCGCCTGGCTGCCGCCCGGCATGGTGCACGGCATCCGCATGGCGGGCGACGTGCGCATGCGCACCGTCTTCGTCGAGCCCGGCACCCGCGCCGGCCTCGGCGCCGACTGCCGCGTGATCCCGGTCGATGCGTTGCTGCGCGAGCTCATCGTGGCCGCGATCGCGCTGCCGCTGGACTATGCGCACGGCGGGCGCGACGAACGCGTGATGGAGCTGATCCTCGACGAGATCGAGCGTGCGCCCGGGCTCTCGCTGCATGTGCCGATGCCGCGCCATGCGCGCCTGGCGGCGCTGTGCGAGGAACTGGTGCGCGATCCCGCGCTGCCGGCCTCGCTCGAGGCTTGGGCGCAGCGGCTGCACATGAACGCGCGCACGCTGGCGCGCCTGTTCCAGCGCGAGACCGGCATGAACTTCGGCGCCTGGTGCCGGCAGGCGCGGCTGCTGCTGAGCCTGCCGCGGCTGGCGGCCGGCGCCTCGATCCTCGAGGTGGCGCTGGCGCACGGCTACGACAGCCCGAGCGCCTATGCCGCGATGTTCCGCCGCACGCTGGGCATGCCGCCGAGCCAGTACCTGCAGGCGCCCGGCCCCGCCGAGGGGGCCGGATGAGCGAGCCCGCTCAGCGCGCGTACACCAGGTCGCGCAGCGCGAGCGAGACCCACGGCACGTAGGTGATCACCATCAGGCAGGCCAGGATCACGAGCACGAAGGGCACCAGGTGCTTCACGATCCGGTCGAGCGAGATGCGCGCCACCGTGCAGGCCGCGAACAGGTTCACGCCGAAGGGCGGGGTGATCATGCCCAGCGCCAGGTTCACCACCATGATCAGGCCGAAGTGCACCGGGTCGATGCCGAAGTGCTGCGCCACCGGCGCGAGGATGGGCGCGAGCACGATGATCGCCGCGCTGGTCTCGATGAACATGCCGATCACGAACAGCGCCGCGTTCACGCCCAGCAGGAACATCGCGGGCGACTGCAGCACTTCCTGCAGCCAGTGGCCGATGGCGTCGGGCACGCCCGCGCGCGTGATCAGGAACGCGAACAGCCCCGCGTTGGCGATGATGAACATGATCACCGCCGAGGACAGCACCGACTTGCGCAGGATCGCGAACAGGTCGGTGATCTTGATCTCGCGGTAGATCACCATGCCCACGATCAGCGCGTAGAACACCGCCACCGCCGAGGCCTCGGTCGGCGTGAAGATGCCGCCGTAGATGCCGCCGAGGATGATGACCGGCATCAGCAGCGCCCAGCCGGCCTGCCACAGCGCGCGGCCGAAGGGCATGCGGCCCTCGCCGTCGGTCTTGCCCCAACCCTTCCACTTGCAGTAGACCCACACGAACAGCATCAGCGCGAGGCTGATCAGGATGCCGGGGCCGAAGCCCGCGATGAACAGCTCGCCGATCGACACCTCGGCGCTCACGCCGTACAGGATCATCGGGATCGAGGGTGGGATGATCACGCCGAGCTCGGCACTGGTGGCCTGCAGCGCGGCCGCGTAGGAGGTCGGGTAGCCGTGCTTGATGAGCGCCGGGATCAGGATGGCGCCGATCGCGAAGGTGGTGGCCACCGAGGAGCCCGAGACCGCCGCGAAGATCATGCAGGTCAGCACGCAGGTCATCGGCAGCCCGCCCTGGATGCCGCCCACGATGCTCTTGGCGAACTCCACCAGCCGGCGCGAGATGCCGCCGGTCTCCATCAGGTTGCCGGCCAGGATGAAGAAGGGGATCGCCGCGAGCGGAAACTTGTTGATCGAGTTGAACATCTCCTTGGCGGAGATCAGCATGTTGGCGTTCGTGACCTGGATGCCCAGGATCGAGGCCAGGCCGATCGAGACGGCCACCGATACCGACAGTGCGAAGCACAGCACCATCGTCGCGATCATGGTCGTGGTCATTGCGCGGTCTCCAGCTCGAGGCGCTTGGGATCGAGGTAGTTGCCCACGATGCCGAACAGCGAGAACACCGCGCCGACCGGCAGCGCCATGTAGGCCCAGATCATGGAGATGCTCTCGAGGCCGGCCATGCTCTGCACGCGGCCGCGGATCGCGTAGTCCCAGCCCCACCACAGCACGACCAGCATGAGCGCGAGCGCGGCCACGCTCACCACCGCGTCGAGGATGCGGCGCGTGCGCGGCGAACTCCAGCGGTACAGCACGTCGACGCTGACCATGGCGCCCTGGCGGAAGGCCATCGGGATGCCGAGGAAGACCATCCAGATCAGGCTCACGCGGATCAGGATCTCGCTCCACTCGGCGGGCTGCTCGAGCACGAAGCGGGTGACGATCTGGAACATGCCGAGCGAGGCGGCGACCAGCAGCATCGCGCAGGCCAGGACCATGGACACCATCGTGGTCCATCGTTCCAGGCCGAGGAACTTGTTTTTCATCAGGAAGGTCCCGGAAGGGAAGTCAAAAACAGGAACGCCCGCCGGGCGTCCTGCCTGGCGGGCGCGGCTTCGGCCGGGCGCGGGTCGAAGCTTCGACGCTCACGCGGCGCGGGCCATCGCTCTCACTTGAAGTCGCGGATCTTGTCGAGGTTGGCCTTGCCGAAGTCCTTCTCGAACTGGGCGTTGACCGGCGCGAGCGCCGCCACGAACTTGGCCTTGTCGACGTTGTCGATCACCGTCATGCCCTTGGCGCGCAGGTCGGCCACGCCCTTGGCGTCGTCCTCGTCCACGCGCGCGCGGTTGGCCTTGGTGCCTTCCTTGGCGGCGTCGATGAAGGCCTGCTTGTCGGCGGCGCTGAGCTTGTCGAACACCGCCTTGTTCATCACGAAGATGCACGGCGAGTAGACGTGGCCGGTCAGCGACAGGTGCTTCTGCACCTGGTCGAACTTGGCCGAGATGATCACCGGCAGCGGATTCTCCTGGCCGTCGACCGTGCCCTGCTGGAGCGCGGTGAACACCTCGGGGAAGGCCATGGGCGTGGTGATGATGCCGAAGCCCTTGTAGGCCGCGATGTGCACCGGGTTCTCCATGGTGCGCATCTTCAGGCCCTTGAGGTCCTCGGGCGCCTTCACGTCGCGCTTGCTGTTGGTCATGTGGCGGAAGCCGTTCTCGGCCCACGCGAGCGCCTTGAAGCCCTTGGCGTCGAACTTGGTCAGCAGGTCCTGGCCGATCGGGCCGTCGAGCACCGCGCGCGCATGCGCCTTGTCGCGGAACAGGAAGGGCACGTCGAGGATCTTGGTCTCGGGCACGAAGTTGGGGATCGGGCCGGTGGAGGAGAAGGCCAGCTCCTGCGTGCCCAGCTGCACCGCCTCGATCGACTCGCGCTCGCCGCCGAGCGAGCCGTTGTAGAAGGTCTGGACCTTGTAGCGGCCGCCGGTGCGCTTCTCGACTTCCTTCGCGAAGGTGTCGATGGCCACGCCCTGGTGAGAGTTCTGTGCCACGGAGATACTGATCTTCATGGTCGTCTGCGCGAAGGCCGCGCAGGCCATGCCCACGCCCAGCACCAGGCCAGCGGCCAGTCGGGTCAATTTCATTCGGAGTCTCCTGGGATTGGGGGGAAGCGAGTGGCGCGAGGCGCGCCGTACCGCAAAGGTATGACTATGCAACAGTTGGTAGCTTCACCGCGTCGGGATTTTCACGGACGTACTCGCGGATCACCGCGTCGAAGCTGTCGTCCGAACCCAGGCCGAGCGCGCGGGCGCGCGGCGTGTCGAAGCGGCCGGGCCAGGACTTCACGATGCGCCGGATCGTCGGCTCGGGCGTGCGATCGAGCAACGCGGTCGCGGCCGGGCCGGCCACGCGCTCGAGGGCCGCG
The DNA here is from genome assembly GCF_059415325.1 of Variovorax sp. GW821-FHT10D07. Classification (NCBI taxonomy): domain Bacteria; kingdom Pseudomonadati; phylum Pseudomonadota; class Betaproteobacteria; order Burkholderiales; family Comamonadaceae; genus Variovorax; species Variovorax sp. GW821-FHT10D07. Next base: position 119,584 of record NZ_JBWKMZ010000003.1, read on the forward strand.
GCCATCTCGCCGACGGTCGTGGACAGCGAGGGCAGGTTCACGGCGGTGCGCGGGCCCCATTCGGCCTCGCTCGCCTCGGCTGCGCGGATCAGCCCCTCGATGGTGCGCGCCGGCGAGGCGACGGCCACCGGCGTCTCGTCGGGCACCGGGCAGGCCGCGCGCAGCCCGGCCAGCGGCTCGCGGATCATGCCGCTGAAGAAGCCCGAGGCCGCGCCATTGGGCTTGCCGGGGCGCACGCTCACCGTCATCAGCCGCACGCTGCGCCCGCGCACGAAGCCCTTGCGCGTGAAGTCGGCCACCAGCTGTTCGCCGATGAACTTCTGGATCCCGTAGCTGGTCTGCGGCGTGGGCAGCGTGTGGTCGTCGATCACCGGCGGCAGCGGCTGCTCGGGCGAATCGCCGAACACCGCGAGCGAGCTCGAGAACACCAGCACCGGCCGGGTGCCGAGCGCGCGCAGGCGCTCGAGCAGGGCATGGGTGGCGGCGAAGTTGCTGCGCATGCCGAGGTCGAAGTCGGCCTCGCACTCGCCGCTGACCGCGGCCGCGAGGTGGAACACGGCCTCGGCCTCGCGCCAGGGCGTGGCGTCGGCATCGGCGCCGAGCTGGTCGTTGAGGTCGCCAGTCACGAAGGCGACACGCGGGTCGGCCGCGAGGTCGGCCGGCGGCGGCGCGCGGTCGACCAAGGTGATCCTGGCGATGGGGGCGGGGGCCGCGCCCGCGAGCGAAAGACTGCCCTGCGCGAGCAGCGTGCGGGCGAGGCGGGCGCCCAGAAAGCCGGCGCCGCCGGTGATGACGATCTGCATGTCGGTCCTTGTCTCCTGTCGAGGGCCCGAGGATAAGCGCGGCCGGCGCGCGACACTTGGGCCTTTGCCAGTCCGTCGAGCCGAACGATGAACCTCCGATTCGTGGAAGCCTTCCACTGGGCCGTGGCCCTCAAGAGCGTGACGCGCGCCGCCGAGAAGCTGCACCTCACGCAGTCCGCGCTGTCCAGCCGCATCGCCGCGCTCGAGCGCGAGCTCGGCACCTTGCTGCTCGACCGCCGCGACAAGCAGTTCCGCCTCACGGTGGCGGGCCAGCGCTTCCATGCCTTCGCGCAGAAGCTGCTCGAGATGCAGATGCACATCAAGGCCGAGATGGGCTCGGGCGCGGTGCGCGAGACGGTGCTGCGCGTGGGCGCGATCGAGTCGGTGGTGCACAGCTGGCTCACCGGCTGGCTCCAGCACATGCGGGCCACCTACCCGGACTTCGAGCTCGAGCTCACGGTCGAAACCACGCCGGTGCTGGTCGACCAGCTGCAGCGCGGCAAGCAGGACCTGGTGTTCGCCGCGCTGCCCGCGGTGGGCGACGGCGTGCGCACGCGCGCGGTGCCGCCGATGGCCATGTGCTTCGTCGGCCACCGCGAGCTGCACCTGCGGCGGCGCTACCGCATCGCCGACCTGCTGTCGCTCGACCTGCTGACCTTCCAGCGCGGCTCGCAGCCGCACGTGGCGCTGCTCGAGTTCTTCCGCGAGGCCGGTGGCGCGGCGCCGCGCGTGCATGCGATCTCCTCGATCTCGGCGATGGCGCAGCTGGTGGAGGCAGGCTTCGGCGTGGCCACTTTGCCACGCGCGGTGGTCGATGGCCTCGCGCGGCGGCTGCCGCTGCGCGTGCTGCCCAGCGAAGGCACGCTGGAGCCATTGCCGATCTATGCGAGCTATCGCGACGATCCTTCCTCCTTGCTGCTCGAAGCAGCGGTGAGCTCTGCCGTGGTGCACGGATCGCACCGCGCTGGGTCATCGAAAAAATCGATGAGCTGAGCAAGAAAATTTGCGTTGGCGTTCGGGCGCGCGGATTCCCACAATCCGCCCACCACAACGAAGAGACAAGCAGCCGCTCGCCAACGCCATGCCAGCCAACGACGAACCGATCTCCCTGCCCACCGGCGCGAGCAGCGCACGCGAGGTGCGGCAAGCCGCCCGTACCGGCCGCCTGAGCGGCCACACCAGCGGCCTCGCCAGCGCCCACGTGCAGGGCAACCTCGTGATCCTGCCGCAGGCTTACGCGGGCGACTTCCTGCGCTTCTGCCAGGCCAATCCCAAGCCCTGTCCGCTGCTCGGCGTGACCGAGGCCGGCGATCCCTCGCTCCCCGCGCTCGGCGAGGACATCGACCTGCGCAGCGACCTGCCGCGCTACCGCGTCTGGCGCGAGGGCGAACTTGTCGACGAGCCCACCGACGTGCGCGCGCTGTGGCGCGACGACATGGTCGGCTTCGTCATCGGCTGCTCGTTCACCTTCGAGCATGCGCTGCTGGCCGAGGGCATCGCGCTGCGGCATGTGGCGCAAGGCCGCAACGTCGCGATGTACCGCACGGGGCTGCAGACGGTGCCGGCCGGTCCGTTCAGCGGGCCCCTGGTGGTGTCGATGCGCCCGCTGCGCGCGGCCGACGCGATCCGCGCGGTGCAGATCACCTCGCGCTTTCCGGCCGTGCACGGCGCGCCGGTGCACCTCGGCGATCCCGCGCTGATCGGCATCCGCGACCTCGGCCGCCCCGACTACGGCGATGCCGTCGAGGCGATGCCCGACGAGCTGCCGGTGTTCTGGGCCTGCGGCGTGACGCCCCAGGCCGCGCTCGCGGCCGCGCGGCTGCCGCTGGCGATCACGCATGCGCCGGGCGCGATGCTGGTCACCGACCTGCCGCACCACCGGCTCGCCGCGCTCTAGCGCGCCGCCCCTGGTTCCGATCGCCGCCGGTTCCCTGGGCAGGGACCGCGCGGCGCCGTTCCCGCCCCGACCCACCCTGGAGAAGACACCATGAAAAACAGCACCCTCGAGGCCACCGCGCCGACGCCCGTCGACGGCATGGAGGACGCCGGCGACGCCAACTGGCTGCGCACCCTGAACCCGAACGAGAAGCGCACGCTCGCGGCTTCGTTCAGCGGCTACGCGGTCGATGCCTTCGACTACTACACGCTGCCGCTGGTCACGCCGATCCTGCTGTCGCTGTGGGGCATGAGCAAGACCGAGGTCGGCCTGATCGGCACCGCCACGCTGGTGGCCTCAGCGCTCGGCGGCTGGGCCGCGGGCATCCTGGCCGACCGCTATGGCCGGGTGCGCATCCTGCAGCTCACGATCCTGGTGTTCGCGATCTTCACCTTCGCCTGCGGCCTGGCCCAGACGCCCGGGCAGTTGCTGGTGGCGCGCACGCTGCAGGGCCTGGGCTTCGGCGGCGAATGGGCCGTGGGCTCGGTGCTGATCGCCGAGATGATCCGGCCGGCCTACCGCGGCAAGGCGGTCGGGCTGGTGCAGAGCAGCTGGGCCGTGGGCTGGGGCGCGGCGGTGCTGGTGTCGATGGCGCTGTTCTCGTTCCTGCCGCCCGAGGTCTCGTGGCGCGTGATGTTCCTGCTGGGCCTGCTGCCCGCGCTGCTGATCGTCTTCATCCGGCGCTCGATCAGCGACCCCGAGATCTACGTGCAGACCCGCGCCGCCGTGGCGCGCGGCGAGCGCAGCGGCAACTTCCTCGCGATCTTCAAGCCCGGCGTGCTCGGCACCACGGTGCTCGGGAGCCTGCTGTTCACCGGCATGCAGGGCGGCTACTATGCCATCGGCGTGTGGCTGCCGACCTTCCTGAAGAACGAGCGCCACCTGACGGTGCTGAGCTCGGGCGGCTACCAGTTCATGTTCATCGTCGGGGCCTTCGTCGGCTATCTGTGCGGCGCCTACCTGTCGGACCGGCTGGGCCGCCGCCGCGCCTTCATCCTGTTCGCCATCGGCGCCGGCCTGCTGGTCTATGCCTACACGCTGCTGCCGATCACCGACGGCCTGATGCTGCTGCTGGGCTTTCCGCTCGGCTTCTTCATGTCGGGCATCTTCAGCGGCGCGGGCGCCTTCCTGGCCGAACTGTTCCCCAACGAGCTGCGCGGCTCCGGGCAAGGCTTTTGCTACAACTTCGGGCGCGGCATCGGCGCCACCTTTCCGGCGCTGGTCGGCGTGCTGAGCGACCGCATGCACCTGCCGCTGGGCACGGCCATCGGCGTCTGCGCGGCGGTGGCCTATGCGATGGTCGTGGTGGTGGCGCTGTGCCTGCCCGAAACCCGTGGCCGCGACCTGCGCCAGAACTGATCCGATTCCGCTTTTTTCCTCGCGAACACCTATCCTTGTTCCCCATGACCACGCAAACCCTTCTCCCGTCCCGCTGGCAGTTCTGGATCGACCGCGGCGGCACCTTCACCGACCTCGTGGGCCGCGATCCCGAAGGCGGCCTGCACACGCTCAAGCTGCTGTCGGAGAACCCCGAGCAGTACCGCGACGCGGCCGTCGAGGGCATCCGCCGGCTGCTGAAGCTGGCACCGGGCGAGGCCGTGACGCCCGAGCGCGTGGAGTGCGTGAAGATGGGCACCACGGTGGCCACCAACGCTTTGCTCGAGCGCAAGGGCGAGCCCACGGTGCTGGTCACGACGAAGGGCTTCCGCGATGCGCTGCGCATCGCCACCCAGGCGCGGCCGCGCCTGTTCGACCGCCGCATCGTGCTGCCCGAGCTGCTGTACCGGCGCGTGATCGAGGCCGACGAGCGCATCGATGCGCAGGGCGGCACCGTGCAGGCGCTCGACGAGGCGCCGCTGCGCGCGCAGCTGCAGGCCGCCTTCGACGAGGGCCTGCGCGCCTGCGCCATCGTCTTCATGCACGGCTGGCGCCACACGGCGCACGAGCTCGCGGCCGAAGGCATCGCGCGCGCCATCGGCTTCACGCAGGTGTCGGTGTCGCACAAGACCAGCCCGCTGATGAAGCTGGTGCCGCGCGGCGACACGACGGTGGTCGACGCCTACCTGAGCCCGATCCTGCGCCGCTATGTCGAGCAGGTGTCGCAGCAGATGCCGGGCGTGCCGCTGTTCTTCATGCAGAGCTCGGGCGGGCTCACGCAGGCGAACCGCTTCCAGGGCAAGGACGCGATCCTCTCGGGCCCGGCCGGCGGCATCGTCGGCATGGTGCGCACCGCGCTCGATGCCGGCCATGCGCGCGTGATCGGCTTCGACATGGGCGGCACCTCGACCGACGTGTCGCACTACGCGGGCGAGTTCGAGCGCTCGTTCGAGACTCAGGTGGCCGGCGTGCGCATGCGCGCGCCGATGATGAGCATCCACACGGTGGCGGCCGGCGGCGGCTCGATCGTCTCCTTCGACGGCGCGCGGCTGCGCGTCGGACCCGAGTCGGCCGGCGCCAATCCCGGCCCCGCGAGCTACCGCCGCGGCGGCCCGCTGACCACCACCGACGCCAACGTGCTGCTCGGCAAGATCCAGCCCGCGCATTTCCCGCAGGTGTTCGGCCCGGGCGCCGACCAGCCGCTGGACCGCGACGCGGCCGAGCGCGGCTTCGCCGCGATGGCACGGCGCATGACCGAGGCCACGGGCCGCGCGGTTGGTGCCGAGGAAGTCGCGAGCGGCGCGCTGCGCATCGCGGTGGCGAGCATGGCCAATGCGATCAAGCGGATCTCGGTGGCGCGCGGCTACGACGTCACGCAATACACGCTGCAGTGCTTCGGCGGCGCGGGCGGCCAGCATGCCTGCCTGGTGGCCGATGCGCTGGGCATGCGCAGTGTCTACCTGCATCCGCTGGCGGGCGTGCTCTCGGCCTTCGGCATGGGCCTGGCCGACCAGCTGGCGCTGCGCGAGCGCGCGCTCGAGTGCCGGCTCGACGCGGCGGGCCTGGCCGAGGCGCGCGAGGCCGCCATCGGCCTGGCCGGGCAGGCCGTGGAGGAACTGCGCGGGCAGGGCGTGGCGGAGGCCGCGATCGAGGTGCTGCATCGCGTGCAGCTGCGCTACGAGGGCACCGACACCGCGCTGCCCTGCGCGCTGCCGATGGACACGCCGGCCGCCGAAGCCATCGCCGCGATGCGCGACGAATTCGAGCAGGCCTACCGTCGGCGCTTCGCGTTCCTGATGAGCGAGCGCGCGCTGGTGATCGAGGCAGTGGCGGTCGAGGCGGTGGGCGCGGGCGAGCGCACGCGCGCCGCGGCCGCGGCCGGCACGGCCGAGTCGCACGTGCCCGAGTCGCTCGCGGCCGTGCGCATGTACTGCGAGGCCGACGAAGCCGCCGCGGGCTGGCGCGACGCCGCGCTGTTCGACGAGGCCGCGCTGTGCCCCGGCGCGGTGGTCGACGGCCCGGCGATCCTGGCCGGCCGCAACGCCACCACGGTGGTCGAACCCGGCTGGCAGGCACGTGCCACGGCCGACGGCGTGGAGCTGCACCGCGTGCGCGAGCGCGCCACCAGCCACGCGATCGGCACGCGCGCCGACCCGGTGATGCTCGAGGTCTTCAACAACCTCTTCATGAACATCGCCGAGCAGATGGGGCTGCGGCTGCAGAACACGGCCTACTCGGTCAACATCAAGGAGCGGCTCGATTTCTCGTGCGCGCTGTTCGACGTCGAGGGCAACCTGATCGCCAACGCGCCGCATATGCCGGTGCACCTGGGCTCGATGAGCGAGTCGATCAAGACCGTGATCGCCTGCAACCCCGACATGAAGCCCGGCGACGTGTTCGTGCTCAACGACCCCTACCACGGCGGCACGCACCTGCCCGACATCACGGTGGTGACGCCCGTCTACCTCGACGCGGCCGATGCGCGGCCCTCGTTCTACGTGGCCTCGCGCGGCCACCATGCCGACGTGGGTGGCATCACGCCGGGCTCGATGCCACCGTTCTCGAAGACCATCGGCGAGGAGGGCGTGCTGATCGACAACTTCAAGCTGGTGGAGGGCGGCCGGCTGCGCGAGGTCGAACTCCGCGCATTGCTCGGCGGCGGCGCGCATCCCTCGCGCAACATCGAGCAGAACCTGGCCGACCTGCGTGCGCAGATCGCGGCCAACGAGAAGGGCGTGCAGGAACTGCAGGCCATGGTGGCGCAGTTCGGCCGCGAGACGGTGGCGGCCTACATGGGCCACGTGCAGGACAACGCCGAGGAGTCGGTGCGGCGCGTGATCACGGCGTTGAAGGACGGCGAGTTCGTGCTGCCGCTGGACAACGGCGCGCGCATCCAGGTGCGCGTGAAGGTCGATGCGGCGGCACGCTCGGCGACGGTGGATTTCAGCGGCACGAGCGCGCAGTTGCCGAACAACTTCAATGCGCCGCGCGCGATCACGATGGCGGCGGTACTGTATGTGTTTCGCACGCTGGTTGACGACGACATCCCGCTCAACGCGGGTTGCCTGAAGCCGATCGAGGTGATCGTGCCCAGCGGCTGCATGCTGAACCCGCTGCCGCCCGCGGCGGTGGTGGCCGGCAACGTCGAAACCTCGAGCTGCGTGACCAATGCGCTCTACGGTGCGCTCGGCGTGATGGCGGCGAGCCAATGCACGATGAACAACTTCACCTTCGGCGACGGCGCGCACCAGTACTACGAGACCATCTCGGGCGGTTCGGGCGCGGGCGAAGGCTTCGACGGCACGAGCGTGGTCCAGACCCACATGACCAATTCGCGGCTCACCGATCCGGAGGTGCTGGAGTTCCGTTACCCGGTGCGGCTCGACAGCTACAGCCTGCGTTCGGGGTCGGGTGGCGCGGGGCGCTGGCGTGGTGGCGATGGAGGGGTGCGGCGGGTTCGGTTCCTGGCACCGATGACGGCTTCGATCCTCAGCAATGGGCGGCACCATGGTGCGTTCGGTGGCTCTGGTGGCGAAGCAGGGGTGGTGGGGGTCAATCGCGTGGAGCGGGCTGATGGGAGTGTCGAAGCGCTTGATCACATCGGGCAGGTTCAGATGGAAGCGGGGGATGTGTTCGTGATCGAGACGCCCGGTGGGGGCGGTTGGGGCGCTTTGGGTTGAGGTTGGGGGCGGGCGCGCGCCGACGGGGTACTCCCCTCCGCGAATGTCCCCCGGCCTGCGGCCTCCTCCTTTATTTCGCTGCGGGGAGTACCCCATCGACGCGCGCTAGACGCGCAGCGCCTGATCGGCCGGCACAACCCGAGTGCCCCCGTGCACAGGGCAGTGGGTGCTTCCCGCAGCGAAATCAAGGAGGAGCCGAAGGCGGGGGACATTCGCGGAGGGAAGTACCCGCTGTCCTGTGCACGCGCCCCGAACCTCAACAAGAAAAACCACCCCCAAGCCAACAGAAAAACTGGTTGGACGCGATGGAGCAGCGCCCCTACGCTTGCAAGACCCAGCAAGGATCCCCATGCCAGCCAACGAAGCACCAGATTTCTTCATGACCGACGGCCAGTCGGACTACCAAATGGTGCGCCCCTGGCAGAAGCCTTCACCACGAGGCAATGTCGGTGTGATCAGCCAGTTGGCGCTCGACAGCCGCGGCCGCGTGTTCGTGCTGCAGCGCTCGGCACCGCAACTGCTGATCTACGGACCCGATGGCGAGCTCGACACGGTCTACGAAAACCCCAGGCTCACCAGCGGCCACGGTCTCTTCATCGATGGGGCCGACAACGTCTACCTCGTGTCGTACGACGCCCATCAGGTGCTGGCGCTCGATGCCGCGCTCGAAACGCGTTTCGAACTCGGCCACTTCAATGCGCCGCGCTGGGGTGCGCCGTTCAATCATCCGACCGACGTGGCGGTTGCGCCCGACGGCGAGATCTATGTGAGCGATGGCTATGGCAATGCCTGCGTCCATCGCTTCTCGGCCGAGGGGCGGCATCTGCAGACCTGGGGCGGCGTGGGGCAGGGGCCCGGAGAGTTCTCGACGCCGCATGGCGTGTGGGTGCTGTCCGATGACCGCGTGGCCGTGTGCGACCGCGACAACGACCGCATCCAGCTCTTCGACCGCGCGGGGCGCTATCTGACGCAGTGGACGGGACTCTTGCGGCCGATGGACATCTGGTCGAACCGCAGCGAGGTGTTCGTGACCGAGCAGGCGCCGCGCGTGAGCCGGCTCGATCTCTCGGGCGCGGTGCTGGGGCGCTTTCGCACTTTCGGCGTGTATGGCCATGGCCTGTGGGGCGCGGCCGATGGCAGCCTGTTCGTGGCCGAGCAGGGGCACGGCATGCATTGCGTGACCAAGTACGAACGCATCGGGCCGGCGGGGGCGGCTGCGCTACGCTCTCGTGCATGAAAGCGTTGCCTCAGGATTTTCTCGACGTTCTGCGCCTGCCCGTGCTGCACGAGGACGACCTCGATGCGCAGGCGAGCTTCTACGACCGCGATGCGGTGTCCGACTTCTACCGCGCCACGGTGAAGGAAGGCACGGGCGACGAGGTGCTGCAGGCCGCGGCCGCGCTACTGCCCGAACTGCATCCGCTGCGCGCCGCGCTGTTCGCGATCCTCTGCGGCGGGCTGGTGGAGAACGGTGCCGATCCGCGGCTGCTGTTTCCGGCGGCGCTGCGGCGCCTGGCCCAACTGCTCGCATCGCTCGCACCCTATTGCGCCGCGGAGCCGATGGAGGACGATGAAGAAGAGGAAGCGCCCGAGGAGGAACCGGCCGACGTCCTCGCCTGGCGCGCCGCCGAAGCCGCGCTCGAGGCGCTGCCGCCGGCCGAGCGCCTGCAGGTCGAGGCGAGCCGGCAGGCGGTCGATTTGCTGGTGCTGCCGCTGATGGCGATGCTGATGCGCGACGTCCGCAACCATCGCGAACTGCTGGCCGACGAGGCGCTGCGCGCGCGCATCGAGGCGTTGTCGGTCAACGACACCTTGCCCTTCGAGGAACTGCATTTCCTGCACCGCGCCGCCCAGATGGCCTACGAGGACGAACTGGTCGTGCTGCTGCCCGCTTCGAACGCCGGAATGATCGTGCGCGCCCACGGCATCAACAACAACTTCCACGCCTTCTCGCTGTTGCAGGACCTGTTCAGCGAGCATGCCGAGACCTTGGGCATCCGGCAGCCGCTGGCCGATCGTCTCGGCGCCGATGACGAGCCGCGCGACAGCGACTCGGCGCAGTACCTCTGGCTGCAGGCCAAGGCCTATGCCGGTGGTGAACTCGTCGACCGCATGGCCTGGGCCTGGGGTGAAGGCACTTTGCGCGAGAACGCACGCCGGCAGGGACGGCTGGTGCTCGTCGCGCTGGAGACCGAAGACAAGCCCGCGCGCGGCTGGAACGGTTTCAACCAAAACTTCCACTCAGAACAGAAGCCGCAAGTGAGCCTGGTGCGCTTCCTCACGGCCGAAGAGGTAGCCACGTACCTCGTGTGACCCCGACGGCGCTTCCTCGTGCACAGGGCAGTGGGTGCTTCCCGCAGCGAAATAAAGGAGGAGGCCGAAGGCCGGGGGACATTCGCGGAGGGAAGTACCCGCTGTCCTGTGCACGCGCCCCGGACAAGAAACATAAAGGCCCTCCGAAGAGGGCCCAAAGACGCAGACCTTACATCCCCACGTAGTTAGGCCCACCGCCCCCTTCAGGCGTGACCCACACGATGTTCTGCGTCGGATCCTTGATGTCGCAGGTCTTGCAGTGCACGCAGTTCTGCGCGTTGATCTGCAGCCGCTGCTTGCCCGCGCTGCCTTCGTCGGGCACGAACTCGTATACGCCCGCCGGGCAGTAGCGGCTCTCGGGGCCCGCGAACTTCGCGAGGTTGACGTTGACCGGCACCGACGCGTCCTTCAGCGTCAGGTGGGCCGGCTGCTGTTCCTCGTGGTTGGTGTTGCTGATGAACACGCTCGAGAGCCGGTCGAAGGTGAGCTTGCCGTCGGGCTTGGGGTAGGCGATCGGCTGGCATTCCGAGGCCGGCTTCAGATACTGGTGGTCGGGCTTGGTGCGGCGCAGCGTCCAGGGGATGTTGCCCTTGAGCAGCCACTGCTCGATGCCGTTCATCAGCGTTGCGACCAGCAGGCCCTTCTTGAACCAGGCCTTGAAGTTGCGCGCCTTCTTGAGTTCGGCATGCAGCCAGCTCTTCTCGAAGGCCGCCGGGTAGGCCGTGAGCTCGTCGTGCTGGCGGCCGGCCTGCAGCGCGTCGAAGGCGGCCTCGGCGGCCAGCATGCCGGTCTTGATCGCGGCGTGGCTGCCCTTGATGCGGCTCACGTTGAGGTAGCCGGCCTCGCAGCCGACCAGCGCGCCGCCCGGGAACACCGTCTTGGGCAGCGACTGCAGGCCGCCGGCCGTGATCGCGCGCGCGCCGTAGCCGATGCGCTTGGCGGGCTTGATGCCCTTGGCCTCGTCGCCTTCGAGATACCAGCGGATGTTGGGGTGCAGCTTCCAGCGCTGCATTTCCTCGAACGGGCTCAGGTACGGGTTGCTGTAGTCCAGGCCCGTGATGAAGCCCATCGTGACCTTGTTGTCCTCCATGTGATAGAGGAAGGCGCCGCCGTAGGTGTCGCTCTTCATCGGCCAGCCGGCCGTGTGCAGCACGAAGCCGGGCTCGTGGCGCTTGGGATCGATCTCCCAGACTTCCTTGACGCCCAGGCCGTAGGTCTGCGGATCCTTGCCCTCGTCGAGCTTGAACTTGGCGATCAGCTGGCGGCCCAGGTGGCCGCGCGCGCCCTCGGCGAACACCGTGTACTTGCCCAGCAGCTCCATGCCGAGCTGGAAGTTCTCGGTCGGCTCGCCGTCCTTGCCGACGCCCATGTTGCCGGTGGCGACGCCGCGCACGGCGCCCTTCTCGTCGTAGAGCACCTCGGCGGCCGGGAAGCCCGGGAAGATCTCGACGCCGAGGTTCTCGGCCTGCTGCGCCAGCCACTTGGTGAAGGCACCGAGGCTGATGATGTAGTTGCCGTGGTTCTGGAAGCAGTCGGGCAGGAAGGCGTTGGGCGTGCGCAGGCTGGCCTTCTCGCCGAGGAACACCATCGCGTCGTCGGTCACGGGCTGGTTCAGCGGTGCGCCGAGTTCCTTCCAGTCGGGCAGCAGCTCGTTGAGCGCGCGCGGGTCCATGATGGCGCCCGACAGGATGTGGGCGCCGGGCTCCGAGCCCTTCTCGAGCACCACGACCGAGACCTCCTTCTCGTGCTGGGCGGCGAGCTGCTTCAAGCGGATCGCGGTCGAGAGTCCGGCCGGCCCGCCACCGACGACGACGACGTCGTACTCCATGGCTTCGCGGGGACCGTACTGGGCAAGGATTTCGTCGTGGGTCATGGGGGTCTCGTCGATATGATGGGAGGCACTGGCGCTTCGTGGCTGCCGGGCATTTTATGCGGGCGCCACGGGCCGCCCCCGCGGGGCGTGTCGCCCGTGTTTTCACGTCGCCTTCGCGACTCCACAGGAACAGCACTCCATGGCGTACAGCATCGATCTCTCGGGCCGCGTGGCCTTCGTCACCGGCGCCTCGAGCGGCCTCGGCGCGCAGTTCGCGAAAACGCTGGCGCGCGCTGGTGCCGCCGTGGTGCTCGCGAGCCGGCGCGTCGACAAGCTCAAGGAGTTGCGCGCGCGCATCCAGGGCGAGGGCGGCGACGCCCACGTGGTCGAGCTCGACGTGACCGACATAGCCAGCATCAAGGCCGCGGTGGCCCGCGCCGAGACCGAGGTCGGCGCCATCGACGTGCTGGTCAACAACTCGGGCGTGAGCACCACCCAGCGGCTGCAGGACGTGACGCCCGAAGATTACGACTTCATCTTCGACGCCAACCTCAAGGGCTCCTTCTTCGTCGCGCAGGAGGTCGGCAAGCGCATGCTGGCGCGCGCCAAGGGCGCGGCGCCGGGCACCTACATCGGCGGGCGCATCATCAACATCGCCTCGGTGGCCGGGCTCAAGGTGCTGCCGCAGATCGGCGTCTACGCCATGAGCAAGGCCGCGCTGATCCAGATGACCAAGGCCATGGCGCTCGAATGGGGCCGCTTCGGCATCAACGTCAACGCGCTGTGCCCGGGCTACATCGAGACCGAGATCAACGAATCGCACTGGAGCACCGAGGGCGGCGCCAAGCTCGTGAGCATGCTGCCGCGCAAGCGCGTGGGCAAGCCCGAGGACCTCGACGGCCTGATCGTGCTGCTGGCCAGTGGCGAGAGCCATTTCGTGAACGGCGCCGTGATCGCCGCCGACGACGGGTTCGCACTCTGAGCCCGCGCGCCTGGTTCGGGGTCGCGGCCGGCCTGGGCGCGGGGGCGCTCTGGGGGCTGGTGTTCGTCGTGCCGCGCATGGTCGGGCACTTCGCCATGGTCGACATCGTCTCGGCGCGCTTCGCCGTCTTCGGCGCCGTGTCGGCGCTGGCCGTGTTCGCGCGGCCCGCGGCGCAGCGCTGGCCCACGGACCGTCAGGCGCTGGCCGCGCTCGGCCTCAGCGTGCTGGGCTTCAGCGGCTACTACCTGCTGCTGGCCTTCGGCATCGTGGCCGCCGGCACCGAGGTGCCCAGCCTCATCATCGGCACCATCCCGGTCTGGATGATGCTGCTGGGCCGCCCGCCGGGTCTGCGCATGGCAGCGCTGCTGCCCGGCCTGCTGCTCACCGGCGCCGGCATCGCGCTGATGATCTGGGGCGCATGGTCGGCGCAGCAGGGCGGCGCGCACGGCGGCGGGCGTTTCGCCTGGGGCATCGTGCTCTCGCTCGGCGCGATGGCGAGCTGGACCGTCTACGGCCTGCTCAACGCGGCCTGGCTGCAGCGCCACACCGAGATCCACGCGGCCGACTGGGCCAACTGGCTCGGCATCGCCACCGGCCTGGGCGCCATCGGCCTGTGGCTCGCGGCCGGCAGCGACCTCGCGGCGCTGCAGGCCCAGCCCGACGGCCTGCTGTTCGTCGTGCTGGCGCTCGCGGGCGGCTTCGGCTCCTCGTGGCTCGCCACCATCCTCTGGAACATCGCGAGCCAGCGGCTGTCGGCCAGCCTCTGCGGCCAGCTCATCGTGAGCGAGACGCTGTTCGCGCTGGTCTATTCCTTCGTCTGGGACGGCCGCTGGCCGCAGGCCACCGAGCTGGTGGCGGCGCTGCTGTTCGTCCTCGGCATCCTCGCCTCGATCAAGGCCCACCGATGAGAATCGAAATCCCCGAGAAGAAGAAACTGGTCTACGAAATGTCGATCCCGATCCGCTGGGGCGACATGGACGCGATGGGCCATCTCAACAACGGCACCTACTTCCGCTACCTCGAGACCGCGCGCATCGACTGGATGCATTCGATCGGCTTCGAGCCCGAGCCCGGCGGCGAGGGCATGGTGATCGTGAACGCCTTCTGCAACTTCTACCGCCAGATCGAGTACCCGGGCAACGTGCTGCTCAAGATGTACGTGAGCGATCCGGGCCGCACCACCTTCGAGAGCTGGGCCACGATGGCGCGTGCCGACCAGCCCGATGTGATCTGCGCCGCGGGCGGCGCGACCACGATCTGGGTCGACTTCCCGAAGCAGAAGGCGCTGGCGCTGCCCGACTGGCTGCGCGCGCTGGTCAGCGGCGACTGAGCGCGGGCGCCGGCCTTCAGGCCGGCCGCAGCACGATCCGCGCCTCGAAGCCCTGGGCCGCACCGGGCGGCGGCGAGGCCAGCTCGAGCTTCGCGCCATGCTTCTCGACGATGGTGCTCACGATCGAGATGCCGAGCCCGTAGCCGGCGCGGTCGGAGCTGTGGCGCACATGGCGCTCGCGCAGGGTCGCGAGCTGCTCGGCGCTGACGCCCGGACCGGCATCGCGCACCGCGAGCACGCAGGGCGCCATCACCTCGATCACCACGCGGCCGTCGCCGCCGTAGCGCAGCGCGTTCTCCGCCAGGTTGCGCAGCGCGATCGCGAGCGCGTCGACGTCGCCCAGGGCCACCGGCGCCACGCTGTCGGGCACCTTGAGCGCGAGGCGCTCGGCATGCTGCGGGTCCTGCCAGAACTCCTGCGCCACCGTGCCGGCCAGCTGTACCAGGTCGACCCGCGCGCGCGCGAGCGAGGCGCCCGATTCGGCGCGCGAGAGCTGCAGCAGCTTCTCGGCGCGGTGGCTCAGGGTGCGCAGCGCATCGAGCGCGGCCTGCACGTCGTTGCGCTGCAGGTCGTGCTCGAGCGCGGTCTGCAGCCGCAGCCGCGCGGCCGCCAGCGGCGTGCGCAGCTCGTGCGCGGCATTGGCCGCGAGCGCGCGCTCCACGTCGAGCGAATGCGACAGGCGCTCCAGCAGCAGGTTGACGTGGTCGCCCACGGTGCGCAGCTCGCGCGGCAGGTTGGGCAGGGCGATCGGGCGCAGGTCGGCGCCGCTGCGCTTCTCGATCTCGCCGGTGAGCTGCTGCAGCACGCGCAGCTCGGTGCGCGCCACGTTGCGCAGCACCAGCGCCAGCAGCGGCAGCACCGCGCCGAGCGGGATGATCAGGCCGAACAGCGTGCGGTTGAGCGCGCGGCGGCGCTCGTCGAGCGGATCGGCCACCTGGAAGAACAGGCCCAGCGTGGGATGGCGCACGGTGTAGATGCGCCAGTTCGGGTTGTTCGCGAAGCCGGCGGCCAGCGGCACGTCGAAGGTGTCCTCGGGCGCCTCGGCCGAGCGCAGCAGCACGTGCTCGTGCAGGTCGACGATCTGGTAGATCACCGCGTCCTCCGAGAACAGCTGCTTGGGCGCGATCAGCGGCGCGCGCGGCGGCTCCTGGCCCGGGTGCTGCAGCTTCTCGAGCTCCTGCACCGCCATCGCGAACATGCGGTGCGAGACCTCGACCAGTTCGTTGTCGAAGTTGTGGTTGATCTCGCGGTCCACGTACCAGACCACCGCGAACACGCACAGCAGCCAGACGCCGCCGACCCACAGGATCAGCGTGCGCGTGAGCCGGCCGGCCAGGGTGTCGCGCTCGCTGCGCACGCGAGGTGCCGCCGCTTCGGTCATCGGCTATTCCTCCTCGTCGGCCGAGAGCCGGTAGCCGAGCCCGCGCAGGGTCTGGATGTGGCTGCGACCGAGCTTGCGCCGCAGCCGGCTGATGAAGACCTCGAGCGTGTTGCTGTCGGCCTCGTCGCCGAAGCCGTAGAGCGCATCGGCCAGGTTCTCGCGCGTGTGGATGCGCTCGGGCCGCGTGGCCATCACGCGCAGCAGCGCCCATTCCTTCTGCGTCAACGTCACCGGCTGGCCGTCGCGGCGCACGCGGTCGTGCGCGATGTCGATCTCGAGCGTGCCCAGCTGCAGCACCGGCGAGTTGCCCGCGCTGCGCCGGCGTTCCACCGCGCGCAGCCGCGCCAGCAGCTCGGCCGGGTCGTAGGGTTTGATCAGGTAGTCGTCGGCGCCGGCATCGAGGCCGCGGATGCGGTCGGTGACCTGGTCGCGCGCGGTCAGCACGATGACGATCGGCGGTTCGCGCAGCGCGCGCACCTGGGGCAGCAGCGAGAGGCCGTCGCCGTCGCCCAGATGCAGGTCGAGCAGCACCGCCGCGTACTGCACCGAGAGCAGCGCGCCGCGCGCATCGGCGAGGCTGGGCGCCACGTCGACCACGAAGGCCTTGGCCAGCAGGTAGCCGCAGACGGCATCCGCCAGCGCCACATCGTCTTCGACCAGCAGTATGCGCACGCGGTGGCACTCCTCGGATTCGGTGGGAAAGCCGCAGTCTAGCGTCCGGGCCGCGGTCAGCTTCCGCTCAGCCGGCTTCAGCTTCGGTTCAGGTGGCTTCAGCCCCGGTTCATTCGCACGGCCTAGGCTGGCCCCTATTTTTGCCGATGGCCGCTTTTGCTTCGATGACCCGCCGTATCCCGAACCTTCGCCTGGGCGCCTGGACCCTGATCTCGTTTGCGCTGCTGTTGCTCTGGGATGCCGCCGGGGCCGACCTGCCGCTGGCGCGCTGGATGGGCACGCCGATGGGTTTTCCGCTGCGCGAGAACCCGTTCCTGGTCCACGTGATGCACACCGGCGCCAAGAACCTGAGCTGGGCGCTGCTGATCGCGCTGTTCCTCGCGATCCGCTGGCCCGTGGGCTTCCTGCGGCGGCTCGACCGCGCGAGCCGCGCGCAGCTGGCGCTGACGGTGCTGGCCTCGGTGTTCGCCGTCAGCCTGCTCAAGCACGCGAGCCACACCAGCTGCCCCTGGGACCTGCAGGAGTTCGGCGGCATGGCGCACTACGTCTCGCACTGGTCCTGGGGCGTGCGCGACGGCGGCCCGGGCGGCTGCTTCCCGGCCGGCCATGCGTCCACCGCCTTCGCCTACCTCGGCGGCTATTTCGTGCTGCGGCGCGTCGCCCCCCGCATCGCGCTGGCCTGGCTGGCTGCGGCCCTGGTCGGCGGCCTGCTGCTCGGCGTGACGCAGCAACTGCGCGGCGCCCACTACATGAGCCACACGCTCTGGAGCGGCTGGGTCTGCTGGACGGTGGGCCTCGCCATCGACACGGTGATCCGTCGCGCTCGCCGCTCGACGGATGTTGTTGCGTTGCAGCAAGCCTGAACGCTGCCTGAACTGCAAGTTCAGGCTCCTTTCAGGCCCGCTTCCTACATTTGTCGCATGTCTGTCACGCGCATAGAGCCCGCGCCGCTCCGGTCCGGCCTCCCCTCGATCTCCGAATCCTCGTCGGGCCCCGCGTCCGAAACCCCTTGGGAGGCGGTGCGTCAATGGCTGGAGCGGCCGCGATCGGCCCGCCAGATGGTGCTGTGGCTGGCCCTGTACCTGGGCCTGGCCGCCAACTGGCCGCTATGGAACGAACTGGCCCGCATCGGCGGCGCGCCCAGCACCTACCTGCCGACCATCGCCGCGATGAGCCTGCTGAGCTTCTGTGGCACGGTGGCGATGCTCTCGTTCACCGCCTGGACCCGCTGGATGAAGCCGCTGTGGCTGGCGGTGGCCGTGCTGGCGGCGCTGGTGCAGCACTACATGCTCGAGTACCGCGTGGTCATGGACCCGACCATGATCGCCAACGTGCTGCAGACCGATCCCAACGAGGCGCGCGACCTGCTGAGCTGGCGCATGGGCTTCAACCTGCTGGTGGTGATCGCGCCGGTCACCGTCGTGCTGTGGTTCGCGCGCATCGCGCCGATGCGCTGGATCTCGCAGCTGTGGCGCAACGCCGTGCTGCTGGTGCTCGCGGTGGCCGTCGCGCTGGTCGCGGCCGTGGCCATGAACCGGCAGCTGGCGCCGCTGATGCGCAACAACGTGCACCTGCGCTACATGATGAACCCGATCGCGAGCCTCTACTCGACCGGCGCGGTGTTCATCAAGCCGCTGTTCAAGCGCAGCGGCAAGCTGATCCCGATCACCGCGGGCACTTCACTGGGGGCCAGCTACGCGGCCCAGCAGAAGCCGCCGCTGTTCGTGGTGGTGGTGGGCGAAACCGCGCGCGCCGACCACTTCGGCCTCAACGGCTATGCGCGCGACACCACGCCCGAACTCGCGAAGCGCGACGTGCTGAGCTACCGCACGGTGTATTCCTGCGGCACCAACACGCTGGCCTCGGTGCCCTGCATGTTCTCGCCGCTGGGCAAGCAGGGCTACGAATCGCGCAAGGACGACTACGAGAACCTGGTCGACGTGCTGCAGGCCGCCGGGCTGGCCGTGTTCTGGCTCGACAACCAGGCCGGCTGCAAGGACGTCTGTACCCGCATTCCCAATGCCTCGGCCCTGGACAACCTGCCGCCGGCCACCAAGAGCGCGCTGTGCGACGGCGAGGAGTGCCTCGACGACGTGATGCTCGAGGGCCTCGATGCGCGCATCGCCGCGCTGCCGGCGGAGCGCCGCGCCAAGGGCGTGGTGCTGGTGATGCACCAGATGGGCAGCCACGGGCCCGCCTACTACAAGCGCTCGGGCGCCGACATGAAGCGCTTCCAGCCCGAGTGCAAGACCAATGCGCTCGCCGAGTGCGGCCATACCGAGCTGATGAACGTCTACGACAACTCGATCGCGCAGACCGACCGCTTCCTCGGCCGCACCATCGACTGGCTCAAGGGCCAGTCGAAGCAGTACGACCCGGGCCTGCTCTACGTGAGCGACCATGGCGAGTCGCTGGGCGAGTTCGGCCTGTTCCTGCACGGCGTGCCCTACAGCTTCGCGCCCGAGGCGCAGAAGCACGTGCCCATGGTCACCTGGTTCAGCGCCGGCCTGAGCGAGCGCCGCAAGCTGTCGCGCCCGTGCATGGAGGCCGGCCTCGATGCGCCGCTCACGCACGACAACCTCTATCACACGGTGCTGGGCCTGATGGACGTGAACACGCCGACCTACAAGCCCGCGCTCGATGCGCTGGCCACCTGCCGCAAGGGCGGCGCGGCCTGAGCGTCGGCCGCGCCGCTTATTTCTTTTCGCGCGGCAGCCGTCCCATCAGGAAGAACTCGGGATTCGGCTGCATGCCGCTGAAGCTCGCGAGCCGGTTGCTGAGCCCGAAGAAGGCGGTGATGGCCGCGATGTCCCAGATGTCCTCGTCGTCGAAGCCGTGCGCGTGCAGCGGCGCGAAGTCGCTGTCGTCGATCTCGTGCGAGCGTTCGCAGACCTTCATCGCGAAGTCGAGCATCGCGCGCTGGCGCGGCGTGATGTCGGCCTTGCGGTAGTTCACGGCCACCTGGTCTGCCACCAGCGGCTTCTTCTCGTAGATGCGCAGCAGCGCGCCGTGCGCCACCACGCAGTAGAGGCACTGGTTGGCCGCGCTGGTCGTGGTCACGATCATCTCGCGGTCGCCCTTGGTCAGCGAGCCTTCCTCCTTGAGCATCAGCGCGTCGTGGTAAGCGAAGAAGGCGCGCCATTCGGCGGGCCGGCGCGCGAGCGCGAGGAACACGTTGGGCACGAAGCCGGCCTTCTCCTGCACCGCGAGGATGGCGGTGCGGATGTCTTCGGGCAGGTCGGTGAGTTCGGCGAGGGGGTAGCGGGTGGTCATGGTGTCTCCGGTGGGCTTGCGGATCTGGTGGTCGCAATGCGCTCCATCATAGGCAGGCGCGCTCAGGCGGCGATACGGGTGGCCTGCTGCGCGATGAAGTCCTTCACCCGCTCCGTCAGCGCGCGGTTGCCGCCCGCCGATTCCACGCCGGCGGCTGCCTGCAGCGCAACGGTATCGCCGATGCGTTCGATCACGGCTTCGGCCTCGATCGCATCGAGGCCGAACTGCGGTGCCGCCTGCCGGGCGAGTTCGAGGCTCGACGCATGCCGGCCGGGGAGGATCGCCAGCTCCTGGTAGCCGGTGTGGACGCCGAGCTGCATCACGAGGTCGAAAGCCGGCGCCAGCCGCCAGCCTCCTTCGGGGTCGCGCAGCGCGCCGTGGTTCTTCACGTGATCGTCGCTGTTGCCCACGGCCAGGTTGAAGACCATGCGGCGGAACAGCTCCAGCAGGTCCTCCCGCGGGCTGGCGGAGTTGCGCCGCAGCCATTGCGCGAACTCCACATAGCTGCCCGCGCTCGATTCGTACGGCACGTCGAGCAATGCCGAGGCGGAGAGATAGTGGAAGCGGCGTTCGTCGTGCAGCGGCCCCGCGCGGTCGAATCGCTCGACCAGCAGGGCATGGCCCACCGTGAGCGGCTGCAACAGGAACGACGGCACGTCGATGCCGCAGGTGGCGGCCAGCCACAGCGTCGCGGCCTCGATCACCTCGACATCGTGGTCGTCGCCGCGGGACGCGAACTTGGCGATGAAGCGCCTGCCGTCATGCGCGAAGGGGGCCTTCGGCCGGGCGCCGCCCAGGCTGCCGCCGCGCAGCAAGCGCAGCATGTCGTCGCCGATGTCCAGGCCCGCTTCGATGCGGCGCGACGCTTCGGCGAGTTCTTCGAGCGACCCCAGCGTGGAGGGCGGCTCGTCGCTGCGGATGGGCAGGGATTCCGAGAACACCATCGCGCCGATGCGGTCCTCGTTGGTCAGCAGCAAGGCATCGACGTCGGACAGCGGCCGGCCCTGGCGGATCTCCAGCACCTTGCGGCCCCAACTGTCGGGCAGCGCATCGCGCAGCGTGAGCGGCATCGCACCGCCGTCGCGGACCCGGCGCTCGGGCAGGACGAAAGGCGCCGCGCGCAGCGCCAGGTGCTCGGGATTCAGCGGCGCGGCGTCGGGCTCCTGCAGGTAGCGCCGTCCGTAGGCGAATTCACCGCCTTCGACCACGCCGCGGCGGGCGAGCTTCATCAGGCCGGCCGGCTGCACCGCGTCGCCGGTGCGCCGGGCCAGGCCGACATAGATGCCGCGCTCGGCAGGAGCCTCGGATTCAGAAGTCACGTTCGTCCTCGGCGATGGTGCCGGCCACGGGTCGCGAAGCCGGCCTGCGGACCCGGCGCTGGGCGGTCAGCCCGGAGGGCGCCGGCGCCAGCGCGTCGAGCGTATCGATCTCACCGAAGAGCCACAGTGCGTGAGCGAGCAGGCCGATGCTCGTGCCCGGCTTGCCGGCTTCGAGCGCGCGCAGGGTCGTGGGCGAACACAGCAGGCGCTCCGAGGCCTCGGCCACCGTCCATTCGCGCTGGAACCGATGGGCGCGCAATCGTTCGCCGAGGCGTGCCAGCGGCGCCAGCGTCCGGGACGGCAGTGCGGAGAGGCTCTTGCTTTGCCTTGGCATCAATAAAATGGCCATTAAGTGATTTAACAGCCATTATATTGATGATTCTAGGGGCGCTTGTCCAGGCGTCCGGCTGGTTCGACACCCGCCTCCAGCACCGCCAGATCGCTCTCGTCCTTGAGCTCCACGCCGCTGAGCCCGCGCCGCAGCGCCTCGCGCATCAGCCAGGCCAGCTTGAAGGCCGCGAGTTCGTACGACAGACCTTCGGGCCGCACGTTCGAGATGCAGTTGCGCTCGGCATCGTGGCGGCCCTTGCGGGGCGCGTGGGTCAGGTAGATGCCGAGGCTGTCGGGCGAGCTGAGGCCGGGCCGTTCGCCGATCAGCATCACCGAGAGCGTGGCGCCGAACAGCTCGGCCGCCTCGTCGGCGAGCGCGACGCGCGCCTGGGTCGCGATGACGACCGGGGCGAAGCGGGTATCGGGCGGCAGGTGGGGGCGCAGCGCAGCGAGCAGCGGCGCCGCATGGCGCGCGACCGCGAGCGAGGACAGGCCGTCGCCGATCACGATGCAGACATCGGCCGATCCGTCGACGTCGGCGCGCAACCGGTCCGCATCGCCGGCATCGAGTTGCCGCCCCAGGTCCGGCCGCCGCAGGTAGGTGGCGCGGTCCTCGGCGCGGCTGCGTGCGCGCGTGGCCTGCCAGCCGTCGTGCCGCAGCACGGCTTCGAGCGCATCGACGTCGAGCGCCGCATGGATCGCATCGCGCGCCATCGCATGGGCCCAGCCGAAGCGCAGCGTCTCGTCGGTCGGCATGCCGGCGCCGGCGCGGCCCAGCGCGAGCCGCGCGGGCGTGGCCGAGCGCCACTGGCCCCAAGGGTTGGGCGTGACGGCGTCGCTCATGAAGACAGCGCCGACAGGGCGCCCATGCCGGCCAGCAGCCGGTTGGAGGAGGGCGGCGCGATCCGCCCCGCCGCATCGGTGATCTGCATGCGCTGCAGCCAGGCCTCGAACTCGGGCGCGCGCTTCAGGCCCAGGGTCTGGCGCAGGAACAGCGCGTCGTGGAACGAGGTGCTCTGGTAGTTGAGCATCACGTCGTCGGCGCCCGGGATGCCCATGATGAAGTTGATGCCCGCGGTGCCCAGCAGCACCAGCAGGTTGTCCATGTCGTCCTGGTCGGCCTCGGCATGGTTGGTGTAGCAGATGTCGCAGCCGATCGGCAGGCCCATGAGCTTGCCGCAGAAGTGGTCCTCGAGGCCGGCGCGGATGATCTGCTTGCCGTCGTACAGGTACTCGGGGCCGATGAAGCCGACCACGGTGTTGATGAGCAGCGGCTTGTAGCGGCGCGCCAGCGCATAGGCGCGCACTTCGCAGGTCTGCTGGTCGACGCCGAAGTTGGCATTGGCCGACAGCGCGCTGCCCTGGCCGGTCTCGAAGTACATGAGGTTGTCGCCGACGGTGCCGCGCTGCAGGGACTGCGCGGCGTCGTGGGCCTCGGCCAGCAGCTCGGGCGTGACGCCGAACGAGAGGTTGGCCTTCTCGGTGCCCGCGATCGACTGGAACACCAGGTCGACCGGCGCGCCGACCTCGGCCAGCCGCAGCGTGTTGGTGACGTGCGTGAGCACGCAGCTCTGGGTGGGAATCTCGAAGCGCTGGATCAGTTCGTCGAGCATGTGCAGGAGGCGACCGAGCACCGGCAGGCTGTCGGACACCGGGTTCAGGCCGATCACCGCGTCGCCCGCGCCGTAGAGCAGGCCGTCGAGCGTGGAGGCGGCCACGCCGCGCAGGTCGTCGGTGGGGTGGTTGGGCTGCAGCCGCACCGCGAGGTGGCCGGGCAGGCCGATGGTGTCGCGAAAGCGCGTGACCACGTTGCACTTCTTCGCGACCGAGACCAGGTCCTGGTTGCGCATGAGCTTCGACACCGCCGCCACCATCTCGGGCGTGAGGCCCGGCGCGAGGGCCGTGAGCGCCGCGGTGTCCGCCTGCTCCGACAGCAGCCAGTTGCGGAAGTCGCCGACCGTGAGGTGCGAGACCGGCGCGAAGGCCCGGGCATCGTGGCCGTCGATGATCAGCCGCGTGATGTTGTCGCTCTCGTAGGGGATCAGCGCCTCGTTGAGGAACTGCGCGAGCGGCGTGTCGGCCAGCACGTGGCGCGCGGCCATGCGCTGCTGCGCGGTGGCCGCGCCGATGCCCGCGAGGTAGTCGCCCGAGCGCGCGGGACTGGCCGCGGCCATGACCTGGCGCAGGTCGTCGAAGGAAAAGCCCTGGCCGGCGATGGTGGTGCGGTAGCGCATCGTTCGATCAGGCGGCGGGCGTGGAGGTGGGCGCCGACAGCATCTCGTCGGGCGCGGCCGCGTTGCGCTGCGCCGAGGTCGCGAGGAAGTAGCCGTAGGCCAGCGCCATCAGCACCAGGAACAGCAAAGTGAGCATCGGGTTGAACCACACCATCGCGCCCAGGCACACCAGGCCCAGGCCCAGCGCGATGGCGGGAAACACCGGGTAGAAGGGCGCGCGGTAGCTGCGCGGCAGCGCGGGCTCGGTGCGGCGCAGCCTGAACAGCGCGGCCATCGAGACCAGGTACATCACGATCGCGCCGAGCACGGCCATGGTCACGATGTTGGCCGTGAGCGTCTGGCCGCCGAACTGCACCCACTCGTCGCTGAAGATCGCCACCACGCCGACGACGCCGCCGGCCAGCAGCGCGCGGTGCGGCGTGTCGAAGCGCGGGCTCAGGCCCGCGAAGTAGCGCGGCAGATAGCCCGCGCGCGCCAGCGCGAAGATCTGGCGCGAGTAGCCCATGATGATCCCGTGGAAGGAGGCGATCAGCCCGAACAGGCCGATCCACACCAGCATGTGCAGCCAGCCGCTGTTGTCGCCCACCACGGCCTTCATGGCCTGCGGCAGCGGGTCGTTGATGTTGGCGAGCTTGCGCCAGTCGCCCACGCCGCCCGCGAAGATCATCACGCCGAAGGCGAGCACCACCAGCGTGACGATGCCGGTGGTGTAGGCGATCGGGATCGTGCGGTGCGGATCGCGCGCTTCCTCGGCCGCCATGGCCGCGCCCTCGATCGCGAGGAAGAACCAGATCGCGAACGGGATCGAGGCGAAGATGCCCGCGATGGCCGCGCCGTTCAGCACGCTGCCGCCGGCCCAGCCGTTGGCCACGAAATTGGCCATCGACCAGCCCGGCGTGACCACGCCCATGAACACCAGCAGCTCGAAGATCGCGAGCACGGTGACGAACAGTTCGAAGGCCGCGGCGATGCCGATGCCGATCCAGTTGAGGCCGATGAAGATCACGTAGGCGCCGAGCGCGAACCACTTCGGGTTGATGCCCGGGAACTGCACGTTGAGGTAGGCGCCGATCGCCAGCGCGATGGCCGGCGGCGCGAACACGAACTCGATCAGCGTGGCGAAGCCGGCCACGAAGCCGCCGTGCGGGCCGAAGGCGCGGCGCGCGTAGGCGAAGGGACCGCCGGCGTGCGGGATGGCGGTCGAGAGTTCGGTGAAGCTGAAGATGAAGGTGGTGTACATCGTCGCCACCAGCACCGTGGCGACCAGGAAGCCGAGCGTGCCGGCGGTGTTCCAGCCGTAGCTCCAACCAAAGTACTCGCCCGAGATCACGAGGCCGACCGCGATGCCCCAGAGCTGCAGCGGACCGAGCACTTTCTTCAGATGGCCGCTGCCGCCGGGGGAGGGCGCCGCGGGCGTGGCTTCGGTGGAAGGCATGGGAGTTCCTCTCTCGGGCGATGTTGACAGTACCCCCGCCGCGAAGCAAGGGCCGTTCCATCGCCGGCTTCGGCGCTTCATGCGCGCTGGCCATAATCGGCCCTTTCCCACCATTCCCTCGAGGTATCCCGTGAAGTCCCTGTTCTGTGCCGCTCTCGTGTCCTTCTGCGCCGTGTCCGCCGCGTGGGCCCAGTCCGCGCCCGTCACCACGGCCAGCGGCCTGATCTACCAGTCGCTCAAGGAAGGCACGGGCGCCTCGCCGGCCGCGACCGACGTGGTCAAGGTGCACTACCGCGGCACCTTCCCCGATTCGGGCAAGGAGTTCGACAGCTCCTACAAGCGCAACGAGCCCACCGAGTTCCCGCTCAACGGCGTGATCCCGTGCTGGACCGAGGGCGTGCAGAAGATGAAGCCGGGCGGCAAGGCCAAGCTGACCTGCCCGCCGTCGATCGCCTACGGTTCGCGCGGCGCGGGCGGCGTGATTCCGCCCAACGCCACGCTGAACTTCGAGATCGAACTGATCTCGGTCACCAAGCGCTGAGCTTCAGATCTGCGCCATGCCGCCATCGACGAACAACTCGGTGGCGTTCACGAAGCTGCTGTCGTCCGAGGCCAGGAACACCACGGCCTTGGCGATCTCGTCGGGCGTGCCGACACGGCCCAGCGGAATGGCCTGGGCCTGCGATTCGATGAAGCCCTCGACCTGCTCGGGCGTGAGGCCCAGTAGCTCGTAGGCCGGGGTCGGCACCACGCCCGGGCTCACCGCGTTGACGCGGATGCCGGCGTCCTTCAGGTCCACGGCCCAGCTGCGCGCGAAGCTGCGCACCGCGGCCTTGGTCGCACTGTAGACGCTGAAGGCCGGCGTGCCCTTGATGCTGGTGATCGAGGCGTTCAGCACGATCGACGAGCCCTTGCCCATCAGCGGCAGCGCCTTCTGCACGGTGAACAGCAGGCCGCGCACGTTGATGCCGAAGGTCTTGTCGAAATGCTCCTCGGTGATCTGGCCCAGCGGCACCAGGCTGCCGCCGCCCGCGTTGGCGAACAGCACGTCGAGCCGGCCCTTCTGCGCGCGGATGGTGTCGTAGAGGCGGTCGAGGTCGTCGAGCTTCGAGACGTCGCCGAGCACGCCCGTGACGTTGCGGCCGATGGCTTTCACGGCCGCGTCGAGTTCGGCCTGGCGGCGGCCGGTGACGAAGACGTGGGCGCCTTCGGCCACGAAGCGTTGCGCGGTGGCCAGGCCGATGCCGCTGGTGCCGCCGGTGACGAGGGCGATCTTTCCATCGAGCTTGAGCGAAGAGGTGGACATGACTTCTTTCCTTGTGTGATGCCGCGAGGCGGCGTTGACGATGGAAGGAAGTTTGGGCGCGACCCCCGCGCCAACCAAGACGCCGCGCGCCACTTGTTTATTCACGAATCGCTAATAATCGGCCGATGGACCAGATCGCCGCCATGCGCGTCTTCGCCCGCGTGGTCGAGGCCGGCACCTTCACGCGCGCCGCCGATTCGCTGCAGATGCCCAAGCCGACCGTGACGAAGATGGTGCAGCAGCTCGAGACCCACCTGCGCGTGAAGCTGCTGCAGCGCACGACCCGGCGCGTGACGGTCACGCCCGAGGGCGCGGCCTACTACGAGCGCACCGCGCGCGTGCTGGCCGAGCTCGAGGACATCGAATCGGACCTCACGAACGCGCAGGCCAATCCGCGCGGGCGGCTGCGCGTGGACGTCGGCTCCTCGCTGGCCAACATGATCCTGATCCCGCAACTGCCTGCCTTCCATGCGCGCTATCCCGAGATCGAGCTCGAGATCGGCGTGGGCGACCGACCGGTGAACCTGGTCGGCGATGCGGTGGACTGCGTGATCCGCGCCGGTCCGCTCGACGACCAGACGCTGGTGGCGCGTCGCATCGCGACCATGCCCTTCGTGACCTGCGCCACGCCAGGCTACCTCGAACGCCATGGCGTGCCGAAGACCCCGGCCGACATCGGCGACGGCCGGCACCGCGTGGTGGGCTACTTCTCGTCGCTGAGCAACCGGCCGGTGCCGCTGCGCTATGGCCGTGGCGAGGACCGCATCGAGATCCACGGCCACACGGTGGTGGGCGTGAACGAGAGCACCGCGCACCTGAGCGCGATGCTCACCGGCATGGGCCTGGCGCAGACCTTCGACCTGATGGCCGCGCCGTATCTCGCGAGCGGTGCATTGGTCGAGGTGCTGCAGGGCTTTGCGCCCGAGCCCTATCCGCTGCACGTGGTGTACCCGACCAACCGGCACCTGAGCGCCAAGCTGCGCGTGTTCGTCGACTGGGCGGTGGAGCTGTTCGCGCCCTACGACAAGCAGCGCAAGCCGCGCTGAAAGAAGCCCGTCGGCCTCAGCCGGGCTGGTACTGGTACAGCCAGGTCTCGGTCAGTGTCTGGTCGCCGTTCTTCAGGAACAGGCGCATGTCGACCGGCTCGTTGCCCTCGGCCGTGAAGTCGAACTGCGCGCGCCAGTGGCCGGTGACGCCGTTGGGCACGGCCTCCGCGAAGATGTAGGAGAACTTGCCGCGCGAGGCCGTGAGCACCAGCTCGGGCTTGACGCCGAACGGGATGTTGGCGAGCGGCGCGCCGATGAACTCGACCATGAACTTGCGCACGCCCGGCGGCCGCGGCTGGCCCGGCTGGCCGCCGCGCCCGATGCGCGTGGCCACGCAGCGCGCCAGCGGCGAGGGGTAGGGCTCCTGGTCGGTCCAGTGCAGCCGGTACTTGAGGTTGTAGCTGGCGCCGGCCTTGGCATCGGCCTTGGGCACCCAGAAGGCGACGATGTTGTCGTGGATCTCGTCGTCGGTCGGAATCTCGATCAATTGCACCGAGCCCTCGCCCCAGTCGCCCAGCGGCTCGACCCACAGGCTCGGGCGCTTCTCGTAGTACACGCCGTCCTGGAAGTGGTCGAAGGCGCGGTCGCGCTGCAGCAGGCCGAAGCCCTTGGGACCCGTGTCGGCGAAGGCCGAGGCGCGGGTCTGCGTCGGGTTGTTGAGCGGGCGCCAGATGCGCTCGCCGGCGCCGTTCCAGATCGCGAGGCCGTCGGAGTCGTGCACCTCGGGGCGCCAGTCGATCGCGGTGGGCTTGGCGGTCTCGGAGTACCAGTACATCGAGGTCAGCGGCACCAGGCCCAGGCGCGCCACGTCGCGGCGCAGGAACAGGCGCGAGTCGATGTCCATGATCACGGCCTTGCCGCGCTGCATCACGAACTTGAACACGCCGGTGATGCTCGGTCCCTCGAGCAGCGCATAGACCGTCATCGAGTTCGTGTTGCCGGCCGCAGGCGTCTCGAAATAGAAGCGCGTGAAGGCCGGGAATTCCTCGGGCCGGTCGGGCACGGCCACCTCGAGCGCGATGCCGCGCGCCGACAGGCCGTACTGGAACAGCTCGCCGATGGCGCGGAAGTACGAGGCGCCGAGGAAGGCGACCCAGTCGTTCTTCTGCCAGTCGAGCTTGGCCTGGTCGCCCAGGCGGCTTTCCTGCAGGCGGAAGCCCGCGAAGCCGGCGCCCTCGGGCAGCGCGCGCGCGGGGCTGTCGGCGGGCATCGAGAAGTAGGAGGGGCTGTAGAGCACCTCGCGCGCGAAACCGTCGCCGTCGGAGCTCTCGAGCACGTGCATGCGCACCGGCGTCTGGAAGAAGCGGCCGAGGTGGAAGAAGGTGACCGGGAAAGCGCCGGGCCCGTCGCGGAACAGGGCGTTGGCGGGGTCGAACTTGAGCTTGCCGTGCGCGTCGTAGTCGATCTTCTCCAGCACCTGCGGCGCGAGCGGCGCCGGTGCCGCGTAGGGCCGGCCGGCGAGCGACTTGGCTTCGGCGACGAGGTTGTCGAACGAGAAGGGCCTCGGCTGGCTCAGCTGCAGCCCGTTGGCGGCCAGCGCTTCGGCGGGCAGCCCGAGGGCGGCGAGGGTGGCGGCGGCGCTGCCGGCGGCAAGGAAGGATCGGCGATCAAGCATGTTTTCTTGAGGGTTGCGATTTCTCTGGCGAGTTCGGGTGAACTCCGGGAGACGGACGAAGGAGGGAATGCACTGGCGCGGTGGCCGGCGCGGCGCCTGTCGGGCGAGCGGGACGATCCTAATGCAGCGCGGAACTCCTTCGTCGCAGGCGCCGGCCTGTGCGGAGGGCACGGGTTCGGCGGGCGGGACGAGTCTGGAGCTTGCCGCGGCGACGGCCCGCGGCGCGTCAGCCATTCCGCGCAAACGCCATCGGACAAGGCCGGCGATGCGGCGAAATTGTGCGTTTGTGTATCGAGCCGGGCTCAGCCCTCGGCGTGCAGCGCATACACCGCGTACATCGGCACGCCGAAGAAGGCACCGATCGCGCGCGACAGCATGCCGTGCGGAAAGCCATAGCCCGCCATCACCTCGTGGGTGCCCGCGAGCCGCAGCCGCGGATGCGCGCGCGCCAGCTCGGCCGGCCGGCGCAGGCCCCAGCGGAACTGCGCGCCGGTAGGCCGCACCGAGGGATGCCGGTGCGCGCGGCCGGTGGCGAGCCAGCACATTGCATCGAAGGCCAGCACCGAACCCGCGGGCGCGCGCTCGCCGAAGGTGGCGAACACGGCCTCGACCTGCGCGGGCTCGAGGTACATCAGCACGCCCTCGGAGAACAGGAACACCGGCGGCCCGTCGCGCGCGGGCAGGCCGAGGCCGTCCCACCAGTCGGGGGCCGTGAGGTCGAGCGGCCGCACCTCGTGGCGCGGCTCGTCGTCGGCCAGCAGCGCGCGGCGCACCGCGAGCACTTCGGGCAGGTCGGCATCGGTCATGCGCGCCTTGCCGTCGTCGAGCCATTGGAAGTAGTGGCTCAGGCCGCAGCCGAGGTTGACCACGTGGCCGCCGGCATGCGCCTGGAGGAAGTCGCGCGCGAGCGCGCGGAAGCAGCGCGTGCGCGCCAGTACGCCATAGACCGTGGCGCGGTCGCGCGGCAGCGGCGGGGCCTGGTCCTCCAGCGTGGCCAGCAGGCGCGCCGCGCTCGCGTCGTCGATCGCCATGCGCGGAAACATCGCGTCGCCGAAGGCGCGCGCGGCCAGCGGGATGCGCAGCGTCGAGGGCACGGCCGAAAGGCCGGAAGCGGACAGGGCGGCGTCGGAGGGCATGCGGGGACTGGAAGTGAGGGCGGGGGCGAAGTCTCTCGCCTGCTGAAGAGACGGGCAAGGGCGCGCGCTGTTCGGTCGCGGCGGAAATTGGTCGTTCGCCGTATCCATACATGCACAGTGATGGATCGCATACGAATAGAGCTATTGGATTCGAATGAATTCGCTATGTAAGAATAAACATATCGAAAAACATGGAGACGAGGTGGATATGAAACATTGGTCCGCGGGCGTGGTGTCCGGTCTGGTGGCGGTCGTGGTCGCCGGTTGCGGCGGTGGTGGCGATGGCGGGGTGTTCCTGCCGGTGGTGCCGCCGCCCGCGCCCGCGCCGCCTTCTCCTCCACCGCCGCCGCCCCCCGCGCCGCCGGCGCCCACGGTCAAGCTCGAAGGCGCCATCGACCGTCCCGCCGACTACGCCGAGGCCGACCTGGCCGCGCGCGCCGCCCTCACGCAGACGGTGAACTTCAACAGCGGCAGCACGCCGCAGACCCGCACCTACACCGGCACCAGCCTCTGGTCGCTGCTGTCCGACGCGGGCCTGCAGGCCGACGCCACGCGCAAGAACGACTTGCTGAGCCGCCACGTGCTGGCCACCGGCGCCGACGGCTACCGGGTGGTGTTCGCGCTCGGCGAGCTGAGCCCCGACTTCGGCAACAAGTCCGCGATCGTGGCCTATGCCGAAACCACCGGCGGCAGCTCGGGCCCGCTGGCCGCGGCCGACGGGTCGTTCCGCGTTACCGCGCCGGGCGACATCAAGGGCGGGCGCTATGTCTCGCAGCTCGTGCGGCTGCGGGTGCAGCCCTCGGCCGCCACCGCCGCCGGCACGGGCGGCGGCGTGTCGACGAGCTTCGCGGTGTCGGGCGCGGTCGGCACGCCGCTGAGCTTCGACCTCAAGGCGCTGCAGGCGATGGTGCCGGTCACGCAGACCGTGGGCGCCAACGTCTACACCGGCGTCAGCCTCTGGACGCTGCTCAACGGCCTGGGCCTGCGCTTGCCCGCGGGCAAGAACCCCAGCCTGTCGATGTACGCCGTGGCCACCGGCAGCGACGGCTACCGCGCCGCGGTCTCGCTCGGCGAGATCGATCCGGGCTTCGGCAACAAGGGTGCGATCGTCGCCTACGACATGAACGGCGCGGGGCTCGGTGCCAACGGCGTCGCGCGCCTGGTGGTGCCGGGCGAGGTCAAGCAGGGCCGCTCGGTATCGAACCTGGTCGCGATCGAGGTGTTCGCGGCGGACACGCCCTGAACTGCGGATCGACGCGCGGCCGTCTCAGCCGGGCCGGCCGCGCGCGTCCACGTAGGCCCAGGCCTCGAGGCCCGACACCAGCCGCACCCGTTCGCGCCGGTAGTCCTCGACCTCGCAGGCATCGGACTGCGCGAGCTCGGCCGGCGTGATCGCGAACACCGCGCCGTCCACGCAATCCTCGGGGCAGCCCGTGGGCGCGACGATCGGATGGTGGCTCTTGCCGCTGGTCGCTAGCACGGCGGGGTCGCGGACCGCGAGCCGCTCCAGGCGGTAGCCGGGCAACTGGTCGAGCTGGCCCGCGAGCAGCCGGCCGAAGGTCGCCAGTTGCACCGATTGGAGCTGCAGCGTGCCGTAGGAGAACAGGCGCTCGGTGGCGCCGTGGTCCGTGCTCATGGCGACGAGCGTCCCGCATCGCCGGCATGCGGCAACAGGTGCTCGCGCGGCGGTGCCCAGGCCGACCAGACTTCGCCGGGCAGCGCGTGGTCGCGCGACGGCGGCGCCTCGGCCACGCTGCCGAGGCTCACGAAGCCCGCGAGGAATTCCTCGGGACGCGCGCCGAGCTCGCTGGCCAGCACCGGATCGAAGCAGCGCTCGCCGCTCAGCACGATCGCGCCGAAGCCCAGTTGATGCGCGGCATTCAGCAGGTTGCCGAGCGCGGCGCCGGCGGCCAGCCATTGCTCGCGCGCGGGCACCTTGCTGCGCGCGCGCGGCACGACCACGAAGGCCAGCAGCGCGGGCGGGCGCGTCGCATGCTCGCGCGCGCGGCGGCGGTCGGAGGCCGAGGCCAGCGGATCGCGGCGCAGCTTCTCGGCCTCGAAGCGTTCGGCCAGCGCGGCGCGCTGCGCCTCGCGGAACTCGATCACGCGCCACGGATGCAGCCCGCCATGGTCGGGCGCGCGCAGTGCCGCCTGCAGCATCGCCTCGATGTGCTCGGCCGTGGGCGCGGGCGGGCGCAGTCGCTTGGGCGAGACCGAGCGGCGCTCGAGCAGCGGCGCCAATGCGGCCTCGGTGCGCGAGGCCTGGAGCTCGTAGCGCAGCGCCTCGCTCTGCGCGAGAAAGCCGCGTGCCCAGGCCAGCACCCGTTCGCCCTGCGGCGTGAAGCCCTCGAAGAGCTGGCCGCGTTCGGCCGGCGGCGCCGAGGTGCGCAGCAGCGCATGGCCGTACTCGGCCTCGAGCGCCTGGAGGGCCTGCGCGAGCTCGGCCGGCGACATGCGGCTGGCCTGCGCCGCGCGGCCCAGGTGGCGCTCGTCGGCGAGCGCGAGCAGGCCGTGGAGAGGGGTGGTGCTGATCATGGGGAACACGGGACGTGAAAAAGGCGGCGGATTCGCGAGCGCATTCGCTATATTTTAAAAAGCATAGCGAAAGCCATGGCGGGAGCGGGACATCGCCAGGCTCAGCCGCCCGGCCGCCGGCCGCGCTCGCGTGCCAGGTGCCGGTAGACGGTGCTGCGATGGATGCCGAGCCGGTGCGCGGCCTCGGCCACGTCGTGCCCGCAGTCCTGCAGCGCCTGCGCGATCGCCTGCCGCGTGATCGCCACGAGCGGCGGCGGGCCGCCGAAGCCGGGGCTCGTGGCGTCCGGGACGGGGGCGGCCGGCATGCCGGGCATCGCGCGCAGGTTCGCCGGCAGTGCGTCGATGCCGATCGCATCGCCGGGCTCGGCCAGCGCAACGAGCGAGCGCAGCACGCTGCGCAGCTCGCGCACGTTGCCGGGCCAGGGGCAGGCCGCGAGCGCCTCGAGCGCCTCGTCCTCGAGCCGCAGCCCGCGAGCGGCCGCGCCCGATTCGAGGAACAGCCGCGCGATCAGCGCATGCCGGTCGGTGCGCTCGCGCAACGGCGGCAGCGCCACGGTGAAGCCGGCCACGCGGTACATCAGGTCGGCGCGGAAACGCCCGGCCGCCACCAGCGCCGGCAGGTCGCCGTGCGTGGCGCAGGCCAGGTCGAAGTCCACCGCCACGCCCTGGCCGCCGCCCAGTGGGCGCACCGTGCGCTCCTCGAGCACGCGCAACAGCCGCGTCTGCAGCGCCAGCGGCATCTCGGCGATCTCGTCGAGGAACAGCATGCCGCCATGCGCCTCGCGGATGCGGCCCGGCGCGCCGCGGCGGCGGGCACCGGTGAAGGCGCCGTCCTCGTAGCCGAACAGCTCGGCCTCGATCAGGGTCTCGGGCAGCGAGGCGCAGTCGACCGCGACGAAGGGCCCGGCGCTGCGCCGGCTCGCCGCATGCAGCCGGCGCGCGAACACCTCTTTGCCGCTGCCGGTCTCGCCGTTGACCAGCACCGGCACGCCCTGGTTCAGCACCCGCACCGCGCGCTCGAGCAGCGGCTGCACGTCGTCGGGCGGCGGCGCGGCGGCCGAGTCCTCGGGCGTCCATTGGCGCCGCGCGCCGCGCGACGGCGTTTCGCCGGGCCGGGCCGAGCGTTCGAGCACGGTCGCGATCTGGCGCCCGCCCGGCAGCGTGAGCAGGCTGCGGCGGCGCTCCATGCGCGCCCAGTCGCGGCCGAGGAAGGTGGCGGCGTCGAGGTCGAGCAGCTCCTGCCACGAGTGCCCGAACAGCTCGAGCGCCACGTGGTTGGCCGCGGCGATGCGGCCGTCGGCGATCACCATCAGGCCTTCGCGCGCGGTGCCGATCAGCGACGGCCGCGGGTGGAAGCGCAGCAGGTGGCCGCTGGCCTCGCTGAGCATCATGCGGTGGCCGACCTGCTGCGCCGCCATGCGCACCAGCCCGAGCGCATGGCTGTTGACGCGCACCGTCTCGCCCGAGATGTCGAGCGCGCCCGCCACCTCGCCGCGGCCGGTGAAGATCGGCGCCGCCGCGCAGCCCAGCGTGCCGTTGCGCGCCAGGTAGTGCTCGCCGCCGAGCACCATCAGCGCCTCGCGCTCGGCCAGCGCGGTGCCGATGGCATTGGTGCCGCGCTGGTGTTCCGACCAGCCGGCGCCGGGCCGCAGCGCGAGGCGCTCGGCCTTGGGCAGGAAGTCGGGGCTGCCGATCTCGTCGAGGATCAGGCCGCTGGCATCCGACAGCACCACCACGCAGCCGTTGCCGGTGGCGTGCTCGGCCAGGCCGTCGAGCTCGGGCTGGGCGCAGTCGAGCAGCCGCATCGCCTGTTCGCGCCGCTCGCGCAGCAGCGCCAGCGCCATCGGCTCGCACTCGCCGCCGCGCGGATCGACCGGCAGGCTGCGGCGCCACGAGCGCGAGATGTGCGGCGCGATCCAGGGCTCGGGGTCGCGGCCCTGCACGAAGAAGAGCTCCCGGGCCTGTTCCACCTGCGACGAGGGCGATTGCGAGTCGGTCATCCACGGCTCCAGTCGGTTCGGGGTGCGAGCCGGTTCGCCCGGTTCGCCTTTCGCGACATGCTAGCCGTCATGTTCGCGCGGATATGTCGCAGATTGCGAAAGAAAACCCTTGCGACAGCTCCGCGCCCAGGGGCGGGGCCTTCGGGATTTCACCGAGGCCGGCGGGTACGGGCCTTGCAGACCTTCGTGCGGGACGCCGCATGTCGCGGCGCCTGCAACACAATGGAGACACGCATGGACATGCTCGAACCGGGCAAATTCGGTACCGCGGTGCCGTTCAAGAAGCGCTATGGCAACTACATCGGCGGCGAGTGGGTGGCGCCCGTGGACAACCAGTACTTCGAGAACATCACGCCGGTGACCGGCCAGGTCTTCTGCGAGGTGCCGCGCTCCAGCGCCGCCGACATCGACCGCGCCCTCGACGCCGCGCACAAGGCCAAGGCCGCCTGGGGCCGGACCTCGACCACCGAGCGCGCGAACATCCTCAACCGCATCGCCGACCGCATGCAGGAGAACCTGGCCGTGCTCGCGGCCGCCGAGACCTGGGACAACGGCAAGCCGATCCGCGAGACCACCGCGGCCGACCTGCCGCTGGCGATCGACCATTTCCGCTACTTCGCCGCGTGCATCCGCGCGCAGGAAGGCGGCATCAGCGAGATCGACCACGAGACCTTCGCCTACCACTTCCACGAGCCGATCGGCGTGGTCGGCCAGATCATCCCGTGGAACTTCCCGCTGCTGATGGCGGTGTGGAAGCTGGCGCCCGCGCTCGCGGCCGGCAACTGCGTGGTGATCAAGCCGGCCGAGCAGACGCCGGTGTCGATCCTGGTGCTGATGGAGATCGTCGGCGACCTGCTGCCGCCGGGCGTGCTCAACGTGGTCAACGGCTTCGGCGTGGAAGCCGGCAAGCCGCTGGCCTCGAGCAACCGTATCGGCAAGATCGCCTTCACGGGCGAGACCACCACCGGCCGGTTGATCTCGCAGTACGCGAGCCAGAACCTGATTCCGGTCACGCTCGAGCTCGGCGGCAAGTCGCCCAACATCTTCTTCGCCGACGTGCTCGACAAGGACGATGCCTTCTTCGACAAGGCGCTCGAGGGCTTCGCGATGTTCGCGCTCAACCAGGGCGAGGTCTGCACCTGCCCCTCGCGCGCGCTGATCCAGGAATCGATCTACGACCGCTTCATGGAGCGCGCGCTGAAGCGCGTGGCCGCGATCCGCCAGGGCAGTCCGCTCGAGATGGAGACCATGATCGGCGCGCAGGCCTCGAGCGAGCAGCTCGAGAAGATCCTGTCGTACCTCGACATCGGCCGGCAGGAGGGCGCGCAGGTGCTGATCGGCGGCGAGCGCAACACGCTCGCGGGCGACCTCAAGGACGGCTACTACGTGAAGCCGACCGTGTTCAAGGGCCACAACAAGATGCGCATCTTCCAGGAGGAGATCTTCGGCCCGGTGGTCTCGGTCACCACCTTCAAGGACGAGGAGGAGGCGCTCGCGATCGCCAACGACACGCTCTACGGCCTGGGCGCCGGCGTCTGGAGCCGCGACATGAACCGTGCCTTCCGCATGGGCCGGGGCATCCAGGCCGGGCGCGTGTGGACCAACTGCTACCACCAGTACCCGGCGCACGCGGCCTTCGGCGGCTACAAGCAGTCGGGCATAGGCCGCGAGAACCACCGCATGATGCTCGACCACTACCAGCAGACCAAGAACCTGCTGGTGAGCTACAGCGAGAACAAGCTCGGCTTCTTCTGATCCCCTTGCCGCAAGGCACGCCCCGCGCGGCCCGTGACGGGACGCGCGGGGCGTTCGTGCATCCCCGAAGGAAGGCTTTCCATGACACAAGAAGTCCTGCGCGTGACCGCGACCGACGCGGCGCTGGCGCTGATCGACAGGCTCGCCGCGAAGCACGGCGCGCTGATGTTCCACCAGTCGGGCGGCTGCTGCGACGGCAGCGCGCCCATGTGCTATGCCCAGGGCGAGTTCATCGTCGGCGACTACGACCGGCTGCTGGGCCACATCGGCGGCATGCCGTTCTACATCAGCGGCCCGCAGTTCGAGTACTGGCAGCACACGCAGCTGATCATCGACGTGGTGCCGGGGCGTGGCGGCATGTTCTCGCTCGAAGGGCCCGAGGGCGTGCGCTTCCTGACCCGCTCGCGGCTGTTCACCGACGAGGAATGGGCCGTGCTCGAGGCGCGCGAGCGCGACGGCGCCAAGGCCTGAGCCTTCCCCGCCCCCGGACGGAATCCGGGTCGAAAGCCCTCGCGCTTGGCTTTCGCTATGTTGCGTCGTATATTGCGGTGTCGTTTCCGCCAGACCGCGCCGTCGCGCGCCCCGCCGATGCAGCAGCCGCCTTTCCGCCTTCTCGCCGCCGCCGATGCCGCGCTCACGCGCGCCGATCGCGCGGATTCGCCGCTGCGCTATGCCGCGGTCGACTGCTGCGCCACGCCCGAGCCCGAGGCGCACGAGGCCGTCGCGGCCGGCCGTGCACGGCTGGCGGACCTCGACCACCACCTCCATTGCTCGGTGATCGGCACCTGCCTGAGCACGGCCGAGCTGCGCAAGCTGATGGCGCGCTTCGCCGACGTGAAGGGCGCCAGCGACCTCGACATCCACCACGACGCGGTGCGGCAGACCTCGCACGACCCGCAGGTCGCGAAGGCGCTGCAGAAGGCGCTCGACCACCGGCATGCGCCGGCGCTGCAGCGCGCCTCGAAGCTCGCCGACGCCGAGGCGCTGACCGCCTACTGGGACGAATCGCTGCACCAGGGCGAGGTGCCCGGCGCCTACTGGGCCGTGCTGACGCACCGCAAGACCACGCCTGCCCTGCGACAGCGCGTGTTCGGCGACGTCCACATGCTTTCGCACCTGGTCGGCGCGGCCAACCGTGCGGACATCCGCCGTCTCGTGGCGCTGGAACGCGACAACGCGGAGCTGCGCGAGAAGCTCGACCGCCAGCAGCTGCGCTCGCAGGAACTGATGGAAGAGCGCGACCGGCAGATCGCGGCGCTGCGGCGCGAACTGATCGAGGCCACGGCCGCCGCGGCGCCCGAACGGCAGGACCGCGTGGAGGAGACCGACAGGGCAGAGAAGGCGGCCGCGCTGATCGCCCTGCAGACCGCGCGCCGCGAACGTGCCGAGCAGACCGCTGCCGCCGCGCAGGCCGAGGCCGCGCAGCTCGCCGAGACGCTGGAACACCTGCGCCGCCACACCCAGGCACTGGGCCGCGAGCTCGGCGCCGCCGAGCTGCAGTTGCGGCTCAACGCGGACGACGGCGGGCGCAACGACCAGTCGGCGCAGCTCGATGCGCAGCTGCAGGGCCGCCGCATCCTTTACGTGGGCGGGCGGCCCAGCACCTATCCGGCGATCCGCGACCTGGTGCTGCGCCATGGCGGGGAGTTCCGGCGCCATGGCGGCGGCCTCGAGGACCGTGCGGGCCTGCTGGCCGCGGCCGTGTCCTGGGCCCATGTGGTGGTGTTCCCGGTCGACTGCATCGACCACGAATCGGTGGACAACCTCAAGCGGCTGTGCACGCGCCAGCAGGTGCGCTATATGCCGCTGCGCAGCGCGGGCATCGGTTGCTTCGCCGCGGCCTTCTCGGGGCCGGCGGAAGGCACGCAGGCGCAGGGCGAGGGCAGGGAAGACGGGCCGTCCGGCACGTCGCCGCTCTGCCCGCGGCACGGCTGAGCCGGGCGCGCGCCTCGCCCCGATGTTCATCCGCCAGCTGAACTACGTCGTCGCGCTCGCGCGCGAACAGCACTTCGGCCGCGCCGCCGCGGCCTGCAACGTCTCGCAGCCCGCGCTCTCGGGGGCCATCCGCAGCATCGAGGAAGAACTCGGCGTGGTCATCGTGCAGCGCGGCCGGCGCTTCGAGGGCTTCACGGCCGACGGCGAGCGCGTGCTGGCCTGGGCGCGCCGCGTGCTGGCCGACTGCGAGGGCCTGCGGCAGGACGCGCGCGCGGGCGGCAACGACCCGGTGGGCGTGCTGCGCATGGGTGCGATCCCAGCCGCGCTGCCGCTGGTGCCGCGGCTCACGCAGGACTGCCTGCGCCGGCATCCGCGCCTCAAGCACGAGGTCTACACGCTGTCGGCCGCCGAGATCCTGCGCAAGATCGCCGACTTCGAGCTCGACATCGGCCTGAGCTACCTCGACGACGACCGGCTCGGCGCCTTCCAGACCCTGCCGGTGTTTCGTGAGCGCTATGTGCTGGTGGCGGCCGACGAGGCGATGTTCGAGGGCGCGGCCTCGATGTCGTGGTCGGAGGCCGCGAGCCTGCCGCTGTGCCTGTTCACCACCAACATGCAGTGCCGCCGCGGCATGGACGCGGCTTTCGCCGCCGCCGGCGTGAAGGCCGTGCCGCAGGTCGAGACCGACTCGATGACGGTGCTCTACGCGCATGTGCGCCAGGCCGGCCTCTACGGCATCCTGCCGCACAGCGTGCTGTGCCTGGCCGAGGGCGCCGAGCAGTTGCGCTGGCGGCCGATGTCGCCGCAGCTGCAGCGCGACATCGGCCTGGTGGTGCTGGCGCAGCAGCCGCATGCGCCGGTGCTCGATGCCGCGCTGCGCAGCTTCCGCGACCTCGACCTGCAAGGTTGGGTCGACGGACTGCTCGGCGCGGCGCCGCAGCCTACTTCCTGAAGCGCGCGGCCTCTTCCGAGCCGCCGGTGGCATTGCCCGCGCTGTACGAGTGCGCGCCCACGCCGGCGAGCTGGCCGCCCTGCACGATCAGGTACTCGTTGCGGATCGGCCGGTTCTCGAAGTAGCACTCGAGGATCTCGCGCGTGCCGGCCGCATAGCGCGTCTGCGCCGACAGGCTGGTGCCCGAGATGTGCGGCGTCATGCCGTGGTGCGGCATCGTGCGCCACGGATGGTCGGCCGGCGCCGGCTGCGGGAACCACACGTCGCCCGCATAGCCCGCGAGCTGGCCGCTCTCGAGCGCCGAGGCGATCGCGTCGCGGTCGCACAGCTTGCCGCGCGCCGTGTTGATCAGGTAGGCGCCGCGCTTGAACTTCTTCAGGCTGTCGGCATTGATCATGTGCTCGGTCTCGGGATGCAGCGGGCAGTTCAGCGTGACCACGTCGCAGACCTGGGTCAGGCTCTCGAGGCTGGTGTGGTGCGTGAGGTTGAGCTCCTTCTCGACCGACTCGGGCAGGCGGTGGCGGTCGAGGTAGTGCAGCTTCACGTCGAAGGGCTTGAGCAGCCGCAGCACGCGCAGCCCGATGCGTCCGGCGGCCACCGTGCCCACCTGCATGCCCTCGAGGTCGTAGGAGCGCGCCACGCAGTCGGCGATGTTCCAGCCGCCCTTGACCACCCAGTTGTACGAGGGGATGTAGTTGCGCACCAGGCCCAGCGTCATCATCACCACGTGTTCCGCCACGCTGTTGCTGTTGCAGTAGGTGACTTCGGCGACCGTGATGCCGCGGTCGATGGCGGCCTGCAGGTCGGTGTGGTCCGAGCCGATGCCGGCGGTCACGATCATCTTGAGCTTGGGCGCCTTGGCGATGCGCTCGGCCGTCATGTAGGCGGGCCAGAAGGGCTGCGAGATCACGATCTCGGCGTCGTGCAGCTCGCGGTCGAGCACGCTGTCCTCGCCGTCCTTGCTCGAGGTCACCACCAGCTGGTGGCCGTTGGCCTCGAGGTACTTGCGCAGGCCCAGCTCGCCCGAGACGCTGCCCAGCAGGGTGCCGGGCTGGAAGTCGATGCGCCGCGGCGTGGGCAGGGTCTGTCCGTCGGGATAGCGTTCCAGGTGCGGCAGGTCGTCGCGGGCATAGGTGGTGGGATAGCCCGTCACGGGGTCGTCGTAGAGCACGCAAACAATCTTGGCCAAAGTCATCTCCTGGTTGATGCGGCAGCACATCGCTGCACGGGAGAGATGGTTTCGCGAACGGCATGGCGGCGCCAATCGTTTGATCCGATGCGGCGATAGGCGAGGCTTATCGAAAGAACTGCGCGCTACCATGCCCCCGCGCCTCGGCGGCGCGCATCTCAACCGTCGAGGGCTTTCACATCCAACCAGGAGCACCCATGAAGATCAGCGCACGCAACGTCCTTTCGGGCAAGGTCATTTCCATCGTCCGCGGCCCCGTCAGCACCGAGGTCACGCTCGAGATCGCGCCCGGCGTCCAGGTCGTCTCGACCATCACCAGCAACTCGGCCGACTCGCTCAAGCTGGTGGAAGGCCAGACGGCCTATGCCGTGATCAAGGCCTCGAGCGTGATGGTGGGCACCGACTGAGGCGCGGCGCGTTAGGCGGGCGCGGCTGCCTGCGCCGCGGCGAACCAGGTCGCGGGCGCCGGTGACCATTGGCGATCGGGTTGCCGCTCGAGCAGGGCGCACGCCAGTGCCCCGAGGTCCGCATCGAAGACCTCGAGCGCCGCCTCGGCACCGCCGTCCTCGCGACGCGCGCTCGAGGCGAAGCGCGCGAAGGCGTTCCAGTCCCGGGCCAGCTGCTCGACCAGGATGCGGGCGAGTTCGTACGACAGCAGGTTGCCGTCGTCGGTCCGGAAGAAGGATTCGCCCGACCAGAACTGCTGGATCTCCGCCTCGCCCCAGAACGCGAGATGCTTGTGCCGCAATTCCTGCGGCGTGTGCATCGCGGGGCCGGCGCCCGCGAGCCGCCGCTCGGTGTTGACCGCGAGGCCTTCGTCGAGCCATCGGGGCAGGTCCAGGTGCGACAGGGCGTTGTGGGTCATCTCGTGCGCGATCACGGGCTCGATGGCCGAGAGATCGGCCCGCTTCGCGAGAAAGTGCGGGCAGCCCGCGTCGATGAACATGCCGCCGCTGAAGGCGAATTCGCCTTGCTCCGGGTAGTAGCCCGAAACGTAGCCGTAGTAGCTCTCCTCGTCGTCCACGACCAGCAGGATGCTCCTGTCGCCGGCTTCGAACAGGGCGATGCCGGCCAGGACCTGCTGGATCCGCTTGCGCGTGGCGACCACATAGGCCGCCGTGGCCGCCGCGACCACGGGCTCGAGCGAGGACAGCACCCAGGCCTGTTCCGATTCGTACAGATGGAAGTGGGGGCCCAGGGCATCCCGCAGATGCAGCAGCCATGCGCGCCGTCCCCGCGCGAGCGCTTCGCGTCGAAGGCCGGGATCGTCCTGCGACGAGGCCCAGGCTTCGAGCGCTTGCCAATCCAGCAGCGGAAGACCTTGCGTCGCGTCCATGTTCGCGGACAGGGAGAACGCCGGCGCAGCGCCGACGGCTAGCTCGGCCGGTGCCGCTTCGGCGACGAAGCCGTGGGGCAACGCGGCATCGTCCGCGTCCTTTCCGGCGCCTCGCGACGATCTGGGCAAGTGGGTCCATGCGATCAACGCACCCATGAAGGGAACGAGCCAGGCCATCGCGATCAGCAGATTCCGGCGCAGCGCGGTCTCGTCGATGGCCCGGATGCGCCGCGTGATCCACGCGTTGAGCGCGAGCAGCGAGGCGAGGGTCGCGACGAGGAGGAGGGTGTCCATCGTCGAATTCTAGGGAGCGCGCCAGTGCCCAAAGTCATGGTCGTAGGCCAAAAGATTTTTTGACATGTTATGTCGGCGGCCCTATAGTGAACCCACCGAGGCAAGAGCGCCTTCACGTCACTCAATCACCAGGAGGGGTATGCAAACGCTGCTGAATCAACTCGAGGGTCTGGACGTTCTGGCGGGGGCCGCGATGGGCGGCGTGACGGTGCAGCTGCAGCCGATCCCGGGCCAGACGCCCGTGATCCAGGTGAGCATCGAGGGCCGCGACGAGCTCCCGATCTTCGTGACGAGTTCCGACATGCAGATCATCTGCATCTGCTACCTGTGGACCGAGGCCGACGTCAAAGCCGAGCGGCGCACCGAGCTGCTGGAGTCGCTGCTCGATCTCAATCCCTCCGTGCCGCTGTCGTCCTTCGGGCGCGTCGACGGCCGCTACGTGCTCACCGGTGCGCTCGGTCGCGATGCGCGCGTCGAGGACATCGCGCGCGAAGTCGCGGTGCTCAGCGACAACGCGCTCGATGCACTCGATGCGTTGTCCGAATTCCTGAACTAAGCGAGGTCATCATGACGGTCATCAAGAAACTGGTCACCCTGCTGCGCGGCAGCGCACGCGAGATCGGCGAGAGCGTGGTCGACAGCAACGCGACCCGCATCTACGAACAGGAAATCATCGACGCCAAGCACAGCATCGAGAAGGCCAAGGGCGACCTCACGGGCGTCATGGCCAAGGAGATGCAGTCGGCCCGCGAGATCGAGCGCCTCAAGAACGAGGTGGCGCGCTACGAGGGCCTCGCGCTCGAGGCGCTCAACAAGACGCAGGAGGGGCTGGCGCTCGACGTGGCCGCGCGCATCGGCACCATCGAGCAGGAGCTCGAGGAGCAGGCCAAGGCCCATGCCTCGTATGCGCTGCAGGTCGGCAAGCTCAAGGAGCTGATCCGCTCGGCCGAGGCGCGCATCCGCGAGCACGAGCGCGAAATCGGCATCGCCAAGACCACCGAGAGCGTCTACCGCGCCACGCAGTCGATCTCCGAGAACATCGGCAGCGGCGGCTCGCGGCTGGCCAATGCGCGCGAATCGCTCGAGCGCATCCGCAAGCGCCACGAGGACCTGTCCGACCGCATGGCGGCCAGCGAGTCGCTCGAGAACGAACTGGGCCATGCCGCGCTCGAGAAGAAGCTCGCGGCGGCCGGCATCGGCAGCGATGCCAACCGCACCGGCAAGGTCATGGACCGCATCCGCGCGCGCCAGGCCGGCGCGGCCGGCGGCGGCACGCCGGAGTCCGGCGCGCAATGACCGTGCGGGCCAAGCCGGCACGCTGGCAGGGCTCGGACGACGCCATCCGCGCGGTGCAGGTGGCCTTCGACGTCGAGGAGGCGGTGCTCGAGGCGGTGCGCAAGGCGGCGTTCGACCGGCACGTGTCGACCTCCGACCAGATCCGGCAGGTGCTGGGCCTCACGACCACCGCGGGCCCCAAGCGCCCGCGGCTCACGGTGTCGCTCGGTGCGGCAGACTACGAGTTCCTGGCGGCGCGCTACGGACTGGCGGCCGACGACCGGCTCGCCATCAAGGAACGGGCGACGCGCGACCTGATCGCATTCGCGGGCGGTGGGAAGGCCGCTGCGAACAGCGCGACGAAAAACGCAACAAAGAGCACTGCGAAGAGCGCCGCCAAGAGCGCTCCCGAAGGCGTGAAGCAGAGCGCCCGCACCGGCAAGCCGGCGCGGCGATAACAACAACGCAGAGACCACCGGCTGGCCCGGGGGAGGATCGATGGGCAATTTCATGGAAGCGGTGACGGGCTACCCGACCGCGATCTAC
Organism: Variovorax sp. GW821-FHT10D07; assembly: GCF_059415325.1. Lineage (NCBI taxonomy): Bacteria > Pseudomonadati > Pseudomonadota > Betaproteobacteria > Burkholderiales > Comamonadaceae > Variovorax > Variovorax sp. GW821-FHT10D07. Next base: position 163,382 of record NZ_JBWKMZ010000003.1, read on the forward strand.
ACGGTGCTGCTGGGCGTCGTGCTGATCTACTGGGTGCTGGCGATGCTGGGCCTGGTCGACATCGAGCACCACGGCATCGACGTCGACCTCGCGCACGCCGACGGCGATGCCGAGGACGTCGGCGACCTCGCGAGCTACGTGGTGGCCATGGGCCTCAACGGCGTGCCGTTCTCGGTCGCTGTGAGCCTGCTGGTGCTGGTGGCCTGGGTGGTGTCGTGCCTCGGCGGCGAGTGGCTGCTGCCGCTGGTGCCGACCACGCTGCTCAAGCTGGTCGCGGGCACCGCGCTGCTGGTGGCGAGCGCCGTGGTGGCGATCCCCGTCACGGCGGTGGCGATCCGTCCGCTGCGCGGCCTGTTCGTGAGCCACACGGCCGTGAGCAACGCGGCGCTGGTCGGCCAGACCTGCAAGGTCGTCACCGGCGTGGTCAACGAGAAGGACGGCCGCGCCGAGGTGGCGCGCCGCGGCGCGAGCCTCAACATCCGCGTCTGGGCGCCCGTGCCCAACACCCTGAAGCGCGGCTCGATCGCGCTGATCCTCGAATACGACGAGGTCGCCGCGCGCTACCTCATCGCCGCGCACGACGACCTGGCGTCCTGAGCGCGGCCCCGCCCGATCCCCTGTTTTCCGCTTCAAGTACTGGAGAAAAAAGATGGAGCCCATCCTCATTGCCGTCGCCGTGCTGGCCATTGTCATCCTCGGCCTGTTCGCGATGTTCGCCAAGTTCTATCGCAAGATCGAACAGGGCCACGCGCTGATCGTGAACACGCTGCGCGCGGAACCCGAGGTCACCTTCACCGGCCGCATGGTCTACCCGATCATCCACAAGGCCGAGCTGATGGACATCTCGGTCAAGACGATCGAGATCGACCGTTCGGCCAACGAGGGCCTGATCTGCCGCGACAACATCCGCGCCGACATCAAGGTGAAGTTCTTCGTGCGCGTCAACAAGACGGCCGACGACGTGCTCAAGGTGGCGCAGGGCATCGGCTGCGCGCGCGCCTCGAACCACGAGACGCTCGAGGAGCTGTTCTCGGCCAAGTTCTCCGAGGCGCTCAAGACCGTGGGCAAGTCGATGGACTTCGTCGACCTCTACCAGGCGCGCGACAACTTCCGCGACCAGATCGTGAGCCAGATCGGCAACGACCTCTCGGGCTACGTGCTCGAAGACGCGGCGATCGACTTCCTCGAGCAGACGCCGCTGTCGGAGCTCGATGCCAACAACATCCTCGATGCGCAGGGCATCAAGAAGATCACCGAGCTGACGGCGGTCGAGCATGTGCGCACCAACGAGCTGCGCCGCAACGAGGAAATGCAGATCAAGAAGAAGAACGTCGAGACGCAGGAGGCGCTGCTCGAGCTCGAGCGCCAGCAGGCCGACGCCACCTCGCGCCAGCACCGCGAGATTGCCAGCGTGCGAGCCCGCGAGGAAGCCGAGACGCTGAAGATCCAGGCCGAGGAGCGCACCAAGTCCGAGAGCGCGCGCCTGCTCTCGGAGCAGACCGTGGCCGTGCAGCAGGAGAACGTGCAGCGCGAGAAGGAAGTGGCCGAGAACAACCGCAAGCGCGCGGTGGCAATCGAGGAGGAAAAGGTCACGCGTGCCCGCGACCTCGAGATCGTCGACCGCGAGAAGGAAGTGACGCTGCAGCGCATCGAGAAGGACAAGGCCGTCGAAGTGCAGAAGAAGGCGATCGCCGACGTGATCCGCGAGCGCATCGTGGTCGAGCGCACGGTGGCCGAGCAGGAAGAGGCGATCAAGGAGCTGCGCGTGGTGGCCGAGGCCGAGCGCACCAAGAAGTCGGTGGTGATCATGGCCGAGGGCCAGGCCGACGAGAAGATGGTGCTCGACGTGAAGGCGGCCGAGACGCAGGAGAAGCGCGCGCGCCACAAGGCGGCCGAGGAACTGACGCTGGCCGATGCCAAGCTCAAGGTGGCCGAGCGCGACGCCGAATCGAAGAAGCGCGAGGCCGAGGGCGTGGAAGCGATCTCCGCCGCGCCGGGCCTCGCCGCCGCCAAGGTGCAGATCGCCACCGCCCAGGCCAAGCTCGCGAGCTTCGAGGCCGAGGCCACGGGCAAGGAGAAGATCGGCCTGGCCGACGTGCATGTGCGCGCCGCCGATGCCGATGCGATCCTCAAGGCCGGCCAGGCCGACGCGCAGGTGATCGAGGCGCGCTCGCAGGCCGAGGCCGCGGGCATGCGCGCCAAGTTCGAGGCCGAGGCCACGGGCAAGGAAAAGCTCGGCCTGGCCGAGGTCAACGTGCGCACGGCCGATGCCGAGGCCACGCTCAAGTCGGGCCAGGCCGATGCGCAGGTCATCGAGGCGCGCTTCGGTGCTGAGGCCAAGGGCCTGCACGAGAAGTTTGAGGCCATGAAGTCCATGAGCCCCGAGACCCGCGACCACGAGGAATTCCGCATGCGCCTCGAGAAGTCGCACATCGAGACCCTCAAGGGCATCGAGGCCCAGACGGCCATCGCCAAGGAGCAGGCCGAGGTGCTGGGCACCGCGCTGTCGAACGCCAAGATCGACATCGTGGGCGGGCAGGGCGACTACTTCGACAGCTTCGTGCGCTCGCTCTCGGTGGGCAAGGGCATCGACGGCGTGATCTCCAAGAGCAATGCGATCCAGGTCGCGTTCAAGGACCAGCTCTCGGGCAACCGCGACGTGGTGCAGGACCTGCGCGACATCGTGGGCGCGCTCGGCTCGTCCTCGGGCGAGATCCAGAACCTCAGCGTGGCGGCGCTCGTCAACAAGATCGCCACCGAGGGCAGCGAGACCCAGAAATCGGCGCTGCACAACCTGATCTCCACCTTCCGCAACTGAGCGCGGGCTGACCCGCACGGCACCCACCCATGGACACCAACGAACCGGGCCATCCGCCCGGTGCCGCGGCCGATGCGACCGAGGCCCTGGTCTCGGGCAGCGGCAGCTACGACCTGCTGAAGAAGCGCCTCGAGACCCAGGGCGAGGGCCTGCTGAAGAAGGCGCGCGCGCTCAACGAGAAGCGACTGGCCGAGTTCGGCCGCTCCGAGCAGTCGCTGGTGCTGCGCACCCGCGCGCGCACCGAGAACAACGCCGTGGCGCGCGACATCGTGCGCATCGGCGACCTGCTGCTGTTCGGCTACAACGTCTTCATCGGCCTGCGCAAGGAAACCGCCGTCGGCGACGTGTTCGGCCTCTACCGCATGGCGCAGCTCGGCGCGCCCGATGCCGACGAGCTGCAGCCGGTGCCGATCGCCGGCACCTTCCTCGAGGACGCGCGCTTCGCCTCCGACTTCCGCGAGCTCTACGCCTACTACAAGCAGGCCACGCTGCTGCAGCTGCGCGTCACGCAGGACAAGCTGCTGGCCGCGTTCCAGATCGGCCAGCAGCTGCACGACGTGCGCGTGTTCCGCTGGGCCATCGAGCGCGACGGCTCCATCCACTACATCGACAACCGCGGCGAGCGCGACATCGCGCTGCCGGCCAGCCACGACTTCGAATGGACCGTCGCCACGCGCGAGGACCACGTGGGCGGCAAGCATCCGCACGTGAACGTGCTCGACACCGTGTTCGTCGAAACGCTGGGCGGCGACCTCACGATCAAGGTCGAGAACAACACCGAGACCGGGCTGGGCATCTACAACGAGCCGGTGGAGGACCGCAGCCAGTCGCTGACCGATGCCGAGATCGCCTGGGCCAAGCTCGGCATGCTGATCCTGCTGCGCGTGAAGCCCTACCGCGAGCAGGTCACGCGCTACCTGGTGTTCAACATCCGCACGCAGCAGGTCGAGCGCATCGACGCCATCGGCGGCTCGTGCGTGCAGCTGCCCGAGGACCACGGCATCATCTTCCCGGGCGGCTACTACCTGCAGTCGGGCGAGCACAAGCGCTTCGACCTGCCGGCCGACATGGTCGGCAGCCTGCGCTTCAAGCGCATGCTGCGCTCGCCCAACGGCGAGGACGTGGCCTATGTCTTCTACGACCCCAAGCCCGGGCGCTACGCGCTGTTCAACTACAACCTGATCGACAAGACGCTGGCCACGCCGATCGTCGCCAACGGCTATGCGCGCTTCGCCGACGGGCGCATCCTGGTGTTCAACGGCGACGAGAACGAGCCGACCCGCGTGCACCCGATGCAGCTGTGGCAGACGCCGTTCGCGAGCGAGGAGCATGCCGGTGCCCAGCCGCCGGCCACCGGCTTCTTCGGCAAGATCGGCAATGCCGAGCTGGTGCGCGGCGTGTCCGACCTGATGGGCATCGCGCGCGCGGTGCGCGAGCAGGCGCCCACGCGCGCCGCCTACGAGGACCTGATCCGCCAGTGCACGCGCGTGAGCGATGCCTACTTCTGGCTCGACTCGCCCGAGACGGACAACCTCTCGGGCGAGCTGCGCAGCATCGCCGAGGTGGCGCGCGGCACGCTGGCCGAGTTCGAGAAGGTCGACACCATCCGGCGCGAAACGGCGCGCGCGCTGGCGCAGGCCGAGGCCGAGCAGCATGCGCTGCTGGTCGACATCGCCAGCACGCTGTGGCGCGCTCCCGACGACTTCGTCAAGGCGCTGGCGCGGCTGCGCGAGCGCCGCGGCCAGCTGCAGATGCTCAAGGAGCTGCGCTACGCCGACCTGCCGCGCATCGCCGCGATGGACGCCGCGCTCGAGACCGAGCAGCAGCGCATCGGCGAGCGCGCGATGCAGTTCCTGGCGGCCGACACCGCCTTCGACGGCCAGCGCCAGGCGCTCGACAAGCTCGCGCTCGAGCTGCCGCAGCTCGGCACCTCGCCGGCGCTCGGCAAGCTGCTCGCCACGCTCGACGAGCAGGCCGCGGGCCTCGACCTGCTGACCGAGCAGCTCGGCAGCCTGCCGGGCGGCGACGCGGTGGTGCGCACCTCGATCCTCGACCGCATCTCGCTGATCTACGCCGACATCAACCGCATGCGCGCCGATGCGCGCGCGCGCCGCAAGTCGCTGGGCGCGAACGAGGCGCGCGCCGAGTTCGGCGCCCAGTTCAAGCTGTTCGGCCAGGCGGTGGAGAACGCGCTCGAGTTCGCCGACACGCCCGAGAAGTGCGACGACGCGCTCACGCGCCTCCTGGCCCAGCTCGAGGAGATCGAGGGCCGCTTCGCCGAGCAGGAGGATTTCCTGGCCGACATCGCCGAGAAGCGCGAGTCGGTCTACGAGGCGCTGTCGGCCCGGCGCCAGACATTGGTCGAGGGACGTCAGCGGCGCGCCAAGGGCGTGATCGACGCGGCCGGCCGCATCCTCGACGGCATCGCGCGCCGCGTGGCGCAGTTCGGCGAGCTGGGCCAGGTCCACAGCTACTTCGCGGCCGATCCGATGATCGCCAAGCTGCATGCGCTGATCGCCGACCTGCGCGCGCTCGGTTCGGCGGTGCCGGCCGACGAGCTCGACACGCGGCTGAAGACCGCGCGCGACCAGGCGCTGCGCGCGGTGCGCGACAAGCGCGAGCTGGCGAGCGATGGCGGCGACACGCTGCGGCTGGGCCGCCATGCCTTCACCGTGCACCGGCAGCCGATCGACCTCACGCTGGTGGCGCATGGCGAGGGCCTGGCCTACCAGGTCACGGGCACCGACTACCTGAGCCCGGTCAACGACGAGCGCCTGCTGCCGCTGCGGCGCTACTGGAACCAGGCGCTGGTGTCCGAGACGCCCGCGCTGTCGCGCGCCGAGTACCTGGCCGGCTGCCTGCTCGAGGCGCTGCTCCAGGGCCGGGCCGAGCGCGGCTGGGCCGAGCTGCTGGCGCTGCTGGCCGAGAACCCGCTGCATCCCGAGCTGCTGGAACTGGTGCGCCGCTTCGCCGCGCCGCGCTACCAGGAGGGCTACCAGAAGGGCGTGCACGACGAGGACGCGCTGCGCCTCCTGGCCGCGCTGGTGCCGATGCAGGACGAGGCCGGCCTGCTGGCCTGGGGCCCGACCGAGCGCGCGCTGGCCTTGCTCTACTGGCAGCACGGCCATCTGGTGGCGATGCGCGAATCGATGCAGCGGCGCGCGCGCGCCGCGTTGCAGATGCAGGAGCTGTTCGGCCGGCGCGATGCGCTGGCGCAGCTCGAGGCCGACATGGCGCGCGTGCTGCGCCACTTCGCGCAGGAGTTCCTGCCCGACCTGCTGCCGCTGCCCGAGCCCGCCGCCGACGACGCGGCGCTCGAGGCGCACCAGGACGAGGTCACCACGCTCTGCGGCCGCGCCGGCGCCTACCTGGTGCGCGAGCTCGCGAGCGCGCAGGGCGGCGGGCACTGGGTGGTGTCGGGCGCGGGTGAAGACCTCGCCACCGCGCTGCTGCGCGAACTCGAGCGCGGCGGCCGGCGCGAGGCCTGGCAGCACGACCTCGACAGCGCGCCGCCGCCCGAGCGCTGGCGGCTCGCGCGCGACTGGGTGCGCGCCTATGCGCTGCACCAGTCGCCGCAGTCGCTGGCCTGGGTCGACGACGCGGCCAGCGTGCTCGCCATCCCGGTGCAGCGGGTGCGCGTCAACGCGGCGCTCGACCGCACGGTCGAGGGCCTGCGCGGCGAGCATCCGCGCGTGACCGAGGGTCGCGTCACGCTCAACCTCAACGACTTCTGGCGCCGCTTCCAGTTCCATGCCGCGCACGCGGTGCCCGACTTCCAGGCGCTGCACGTGCTGCGCCACGAGCTGCTCGCGCACGAGAAGACGCGGCTCAAGCTCGGCCAGTTCCAGGCCAAGCCGCTGTCGACCTTCGTTCGCAACCGCCTGATCGACGAGCTCTACCTGCCGATCGTCGGCGACAACCTCGCCAAGCAGATCGGCGCGGCCGGCGAAGGCAACCGCACCGACCGCATGGGCCTGCTGCTGCTGATGTCGCCGCCGGGCTACGGCAAGACCACGCTGATGGAGTACGTGGCCGACCGGCTCGGGCTGATCTTCGTGCGCATCAACTGCCCGGCGCTGGGCCATGGCGTCACGGCCGTCGATCCGGCAAGCGCGCCCAACAGCGCGGCGCGCCAGGAGCTCGAGAAGCTCAACCTGGGCCTGGCGATGGGCAGCAACGTGATGCTCTACCTCGACGACATCCAGCACACCAGCCCCGAGTTCCTGCAGAAGTTCATCGCGCTGGCCGACGGCACGCGCCGCATCGAGGGCGTGTGGAACGGCGAGCCGCGCAGCTACGACATGCGCGGCAAGCGCTTCGCGATCGTGATGGCGGGCAACCCCTACACCGAGTCCGGCGACGTGTTCAAGATCCCCGACATGCTCGCCAACCGGGCCGACATCTACAACCTCGGCGACGTGCTCTCGGGCCGCGAGGCCGCGTTCGCGCTGTCCTACATCGAGAACAGCCTCACGGCCAATGCCACCCTGATGCCGCTGGCCTCGCGCGATCCGAAGGACGTGCAGCTGCTGGTGCAGATGGCGCAGGGCCAGGAGGTGCCGAGCAGCGCGCTGTCGCATCCCTACAGCGCGGTCGAGCTCGAGGAGATCAAGGGCCTGCTGCAGCGCCTGTTCCGCGTGCGCGACCTGCTGCTCAAGGTCAACCTCGCGTACATCGAGTCGGCCGCGCAGCAGGAGCACTACCGCGCCGCGCCGCCGTTCAAGCTGCAGGGCAGCTACCGCAACATGACCAAGCTCGCGGGCAAGGTCACGGCGCTGATGCGCGACGACGAGCTCGATGCGCTGCTGCGCGACCACTACCGCGGCGAGGCTCAGACGCTGACCACCGGCGCCGAGGAAAACCTGCTGCGGCTCGCGCAACTGCTCGGCAGTCCCACGGCCGAGGAGGCCGCGCGCTGGAGCGCGATCTGCGAGGAGTTCGTGCGGCGCCGCAAGCTCGGCGGCGACGATGCCGACGCCAGCCAGCGCATCACCAGCGGCCTGCTCGACGTGGCGCGCGCGGTCGATGCGCTCAAGCCGCCGCCGCCCGAGGCGCCGGCCGAGCCGCAGCCGGAGACGCCGAGCGAGAGCCAGCGCCTGGCCGAGGCCATGCTGCAGATCGCCGTGACCTATCGCGAGCTGATCCTGCCGCTGGTCACGGCCACCGAGCGCCGGCTCGAGCTCGACCGCACCATCCGCCATGACATGGAGCGCCTCGCGGCCGAGATGCAGGGCGCGAAGGCCGCGGCGAAGCGGCCTCCGGCCAAGCCGGAGAAGGACCAATGAGCACCTCGCCTTCCGAGCGGCACGACGCGCTGCCGGTGCTGCTCGCGCAGCTCGATGCCGCCATGGCCGACCACCGCCTGAGCGACGACGAGCGGCGCGTGCTGGTGCACACGCTGCGCGAGGCCTCGCCGCCCGAGGACGGCCTGCGCCAGCTGCGCAACCGGGCCTTCGACCTGGTGCGCGCGCGCACCGCCGATCCGCAGCAGCTCGGCCTGCTCAAGTGGCTCGAGGGTGTGGTGCGCGCCATCGACGTCGGCCGTTCGCCCGGCACCGCCGACGGTGCGGCGCCGCGCTCGCAGGTGTTCTTCAGCCCGGGCACGGCCTGCCTGCAGGCCATCGTCCAGCAGCTGCGCGGCGCGCGCCGCAGCGCCGACCTCTGCGTCTTCACGCTGTCGGACGACCGCATCAGCGACGAGGTGCTCGCGGCCCATCGGCGCGGCCTGCGCGTGCGGCTGGTGACCGACAACGACAAGGAATACGACCTCGGCAGCGACGTGGGCCGGCTGCGCAACGCGGGCATCCCGGTGGCGGTCGACCGCACCGACGCCCACATGCACCACAAGTTCGCGATCTTCGACGGCGCCTGGCTGCTCAACGGCAGCTACAACTGGACCCGCAGCGCCAGCGAGTTCAACGAGGAGAACCTGGTGCTGAGCAACGACGCCACCTTGCTGCGGCGCTTCGCCGACGAATTCGACACGCTGTGGCGCGAACTGCAGGAAGACCGATGAGCCGACGCATCGACTACGACTGGGAGCTGCCGCCCGCCATGCTGCAGCGGCTGGGCCGCGACAGCTATGGCGCGCAGCGCATCGTGCACGAGGACGGCCACCTGCTCGTGATCCTGCACGAGCCGCCCGCGGGCAGCGGCAGCGAGCGCCGTCATTCGGTGTTCCTGCGCAAGCCCGACGGCGGCTGGTTCCACAAGGGCAGCACGCCGGGCGAGCGCGCCTTCGCGAAGCTGCTCGAGAGCTACCGCGCAGCGCTCGCCACCTTCGAGCAGCGCCACGAGGCGGCCGCCGATGCCGAGGCCCTGTTCCAGATCCTCGGGCCGCTGATCCCGCTGTCGCGCGCGGCCGCCAACCTGCAGGCCACCTTGCAGGCGGCGCGCGAGGCGGTGAAGGACGATCCGCTGCTGGTCGACCTGCGCGACCGCGCGGTCGAGATCGCGCGCGGGCTCGAACTGCTGCTGGCCGACACCCGCATGTCGCTCGACTTCCGCCTCGCCCATGCGGCCGAGGCGCAGGCGCGCGCGGCCCTGGAGGCCACGCGCGCGCAGCACAAGCTCAACACCATCGCCGCGCTGACCTTCCCGCTGATGGCGATCGGCGCGGTCTTCGGCATGAACCTGCACAGCGGCGCCGAGAACCTGCCGGCCTGGGTCTACTGGGTGATCTTCCTGGCCGGCCTGCTGATGGGGCTGATGCTGCGCGGCTGGGTCAAGGCGCCTGAAGCGCCCAAGGCGGCCGCGTCGGCCGACGGCAAGGCGAAGGCCTCGATCGCGCCGAAGAAGAAGTAGGGCCGCCGGCGCTCAGTCGCGCCAGACCATCTCGAAGGTCTCGCACAGCACCGGCATGCGCAGGTCGGGCGTGCGGCCGATGCGCTCGCACTCGCCGCTGAAGTACTGCCAGTGGCCCTCGCGCCAGTAGCGCAGCGAACCGTCGCCCTCGGCCTCGACCGCCGCGAAGTCCGCGCCGACCTCCTCGAAGGGCATCACCACCACCGCGCGCGTCTCGATCACGCACAGCGGCCGGCCGTGCCAGTCGGTCACCACGCTGAGGTCGCCGGGGCGCGGCCGCGGGCGGCCCGTGGCGGCAAAGGACCATTCGAGGCTGGCCGTGCCGCGCTTGCGGCCTTCGAGCACGAGCTGCGCGAGCTCGGTGGCGCCGGCTTCGTTGTCGTCGAAGTGGAAGGCTTCGCAGAAGCGCGAAGCGGCCTTGCTGCCGAGGGCGGCCTCGAAGCGTTGCCAGAAGGGAAGGATCTCGTCGGGGATCGCCATGCGCGTGCCTGCCAAAGGGGGCAGAGCATAGCGAAGAATGAGCGCTGAATGAGGGACACCGTGGGCGCATCCTTCGATGCGTGGGGCGCGGCGCCTCTCGTTCAGCCCTGGCGCGCTGCCAGGATCAGGCGCGCACGCCGAGCACCGACAGGATGACGGCGGCCAGCGTCAGCGCGACCGGTGCCTTGTGCACGGCGAGCACGTGGGCATGCGCGGCCAGGCGCGATTGCAGAAGGGCCTTTTCGGAATGAAGGGCTGTGGTCATGAGACGACTCCTTGAACAGTGACGCGGACACCGTGTCCGCATGACTGCAACGATAGTCCTGCGAAAGCGCCATGGTTCGTGCCTTTCATCGACACGGCGTTTCCGTTTCGGCAACGATCGAAGGGAACCCGGGGGCCCGCGGCGCGATCCCCTCGACGGGCTGGTCAGCCAGCGATCAGCTTCTGCACCAGCTCCGCCGTGGTGGCGGCCGCGTACTTGCGCATCAGCCGCGCGCGGTGCAGCTCCACCGTGCGGTGGCTGATGCCCAGCGCCTTGCCGATCTCCTTCGAGGTCAGGCCGCGCATCACCTGCGCCGCCACCTCGCGCTCGCGCGGCGTGAGCTGGGCCTTGGTCGCGCGGCGCGAGCCCAGGTCCTCGAAGGTCCAGATGCCCGACTCGTGCGGGATGGCGCGGTTCATCGCATGGCCGGTGACGTGGCACCAGAAGGTCTCGCCCGCGATCGCGCCGTGCAGGTTGCCGAGCCGGCGCATCATGCGGTTGTCGGCGTAATGCCCGCTGGCATTCATGATCGGTTCCATGCGCTTGCCGATGCGCTCGAACTCGGCGAGGCTGGGGTAGAGGATGCTGAACGAATGCCCCACCAGCGCGGAGGGCGTTGCGCCGAAGATCTCGCACACGCGCTGGTTGCAGGCCACGATGGCGCGGTGGCGCGACACCACCATCCCGACCGGGGCATGCTCGAAGGCCAGCCGGTAGTCGATGTCGGGCGTTGCCGCCTCAGCCTTGCGATCGGTCGTCTCCTGCATCGGGGGTCACCATTACGAAATACTACGTATGCGGGTACGTAGTATCGTTCAGGGCTTTCCCACCCACTCTCGACACAGCCAATCAAGGAGCACGAGTGAACAAGATCTATTCCTCCGCCGAGGCGGCGCTCAAGGGGGTCGTGGCCGACGGGCAGATGCTCGCGGTCGGCGGCTTCGGCCTGTGCGGCATTCCCGAGGCGCTCATCGACGCGCTCAAGGATTCCGGCGCGCAGAACCTCACCGTGATCTCGAACAACGCGGGCGTCGACGGCTTCGGCCTCGGCAAGCTGCTCGAGACGCGCCAGATCAAGAAGATGATCGCCTCCTACGTGGGCGAGAACAAGGAATTCGAACGCCAGTACCTGGCGGGCGAACTCGCGCTGGAATTCACGCCCCAGGGCACGCTGGCCGAGAAGCTGCGCGCCGGCGGCGCCGGCATCCCGGCCTTCTTCACCAAGACCGGCGTGGGCACGCAGGTCGCCGAAGGCAAGGAACTGCGCGAGTTCGACGGCGAGACCTACGTGATGGAGCATTCGCTGGTGCCCGACGTGGCGCTGGTCAAGGCCGACGTGGCCGACAAGTCGGGCAACCTGCGCTTCCGCCTGACGGCGCGCAACTTCAATCCCGCGGCCGCGATGGCCGGCAAGATCTGCATCGTCGAGGTCGAGAAGATCGTCGAGGTGGGCGAGCTGGCCCCCGACGACATCCACCTGCCGGGCATCTACGTGCACCGCCTGGTGCTCAACGCCACGCCCGAGAAGCGCATCGAGAAGCGCACCGTGAGCGCCGGCGTCGATGCCGCGGCCGCCAAGGTCGAGGCCCAGACGGCCATCGCCCAGGCCGCCGCCGGCAGCGAAGTGCCCGCGAAGGTCGTCAACAAGAAAGAAGGAGCCTGAGATGCCCTGGACCCAAGACCAGATGGCGGCGCGCGCCGCGCAAGAGCTGGAAGACGGCTTCTACGTCAACCTCGGCATCGGCATCCCGACGCTGGTGGCCAACCACACGGGCACCAAGGAAGTCTGGCTGCAGAGCGAGAACGGCATGCTGGGCATCGGCCCGTTCCCGACCGAGGACCAGGTCGACGCCGACCTGATCAACGCCGGCAAGCAGACCGTCACCACGCTGCCGGGCTCGGCCATCTTCGGCAGCCACGACAGCTTCGCGATGATCCGCGGCGGCAAGATCAACCTCTCGATCCTCGGCGCGATGCAGGTGAGCACCCAGGGCGACCTCGCCAACTGGATGATCCCCGGCAAGATGGTCAAGGGCATGGGCGGCGCGATGGACCTGGTGGCCGGCGTCAAGCGCGTGATCGTGCTGATGGAACACGTGGCCAAGAAGAAGGACGGCACCGAGGACTTCAAGATCCTCGAGAAGTGCACCCTGCCGCTGACCGGCGTGGGCGTCGTCGACCGCATCATCACCGACCTCGCCGTGATGGACGTGGTGCCCGAGGGCCTCAAGGTGATCGAGCTCGCGCCCGGCGTGAGCTTCGATGCGCTGCAGGCCAAGACCGGCGCCAAGCTGATCCAGTAAGGCGAAGGCCGCAACGACGAACGAAGGGCAGGGCCGCGCGAGCGGGCCCTGCCTTTTTTCCTTGGAGAGAACGAACAAGATGAGCGCGAGCGACATCCTCCACGACCTCTGGCGCCAGGCCGGCCTGCCGGCCGACGCACTGCCGCTGGCGCGGCTCACGGGCGCCGACCCGGTGCTGCCGTCGTCCTTCGCGGTCGGCGCGGCGGCGCAGGGCAGCATCGCCGCGGCCGCGCTGGCGGCCTGCGAACTCGGCCATGCGCGCGGCGTGCCGCGCCAGGCAGTCGCGGTCGACATGCGCCATGCCGCGCTCGAATGCACCGGCTGGTTCAGCCTCGACGGCCGCGTGCCCGAACTCTGGGACGCGTTCTCGGGCCTCTACCGCACGGCGGACGGCTGGGTGCGCATCCACGCCAACTTCGCGCACCACCGCGAAGGCGCGCTGCGCCTGCTGGGCCTCGCTCCCGCGACGGCCGTGCGCGCCGATGCCGAAGCCGCGATGGCCGGCTGGCGCGCGCTCGACTTCGAGGAAGCCGCCGCCGCGCGCGGGCTGGTGGCGACCGCGCTGCGCCGCTTCGACGAGTGGGATGCCACGCCGCAGGGCCGCGCGATCGCCGCGCAGCCGCTGTTCACCATCGAGCGCATCGGCGACGCGGCACCGCTTGCATTGCCGCCGCTGCGCGAGGACCAGCGGCCGCTCGCGGGCCTGCGCGTGCTCGACCTCACGCGAATCCTGGCCGGCCCGGTCGGCGGGCGCGCGCTCGCGGCCTACGGGGCCGACGTGCTGCTGGTCAACTCGCCGCGGCTGCCCAACATCGAGGCCATCGCCGACACCAGCCGCGGCAAGCTGTCGACGCATGTGGACCTGCGCACCGACGACGGACAGGCGGCGCTGCGCCGGCTGGCCGGCCAGGCGCATGTGTTCGTGCAGGGCTACCGGCCCGGCGGCCTCGAGGCGTTGAGCTTCGGGCCGGCGCAGCTCGCGGCGCTGCGGCCCGGCATCGTCTGCGTCTCGCTCACGGCCTATGGCACGCAGGGCCCGTGGGCCGGCCGCCGCGGCTTCGATTCGCTGGTGCAGACCGCCATGGGCTTCAACCAGGCCGAGGGCGAGGCGGCCGGCGATGGCAAGCCGAAGCCGCTGCCGATGCAGATCCTCGACGAGGCCACGGGCTACCTGATCGCCTTCGGCGCGGCCGCCGCGCTGCATCGCCAGCAGCGCGAGGGCGGCAGCTGGCTGGTGCGGGTGTCGCTCGCGCAGACCGGCCACTGGCTGCGCGGACTCGGCCGCGTGCCCGGCGGGCTCGCCACGCCCAGGCCCGACATCGCGCCCTATGTGGAAACCGAGCCCTCGGGCTTCGGCGAGCTCGCGGGCCTGAGACACAGCGCGCTGCTCGCGCGCACGCCGGCTGCCTGGCCGCGGCCCTCGATGCCGCCGGGCAGCCACCCCGCGGAGTGGCCCTAGGCCCCGAGCGCCGCGCGCACCTTGTCGCCGAGGCCGCGCAGCCGTTCCACCGGCTCGTTCGAGAACACGAAGCGCAGGTACTGCGCGCCATGCGTCTCGCCCCAGCCCTGCATGGCGGTGGCGCAGACGCGCGCCTTGAGCAGCCGCTCGGACAGCGCCTGGCCGTCGATGCCGAAATCGCTGGCGCGCAGCAGCATCGACCAGCCGCCGGCCGGCACGCCCACGGGCAGGCCGCGCAGTTCGTCGAGCAGCGTGTCGCGTCGCCGTTCCAGCTCGGCCACATAGGGCGCCAGCGTGCGCGGCGACTGCGCGAGCGCGGTGGCGACCGCGTCCTGCGCGATGCCCACCGGCACCACCACGTTGGCGAGCGACACCGCCACCAGGTCGGGCATGTAGCTCTCGGGCGCCACGGTCCAGCCCACGCGCCAGCCGATCATGCGCAGTTCCTTGGCCGACGAGCCCACGGTGATGGTGCGCTCGGCCATGCCGGGCAGCCCGGCCGGATGGATGAGCTCGCGGCCGTCGAACAGCAGCCGCTCCATCGCGGCATCGAGGATCAGCGTCAGGTCGTGCTGCACGCACAGCGCGGCGATCGCGCGCCAGTCGTCGGCATCGAAGAAGCCGCCCGAGGGCATCGAGGGCGACATCAGCAGCATCGTGCGCACGCGCGGGCCCACGGCGGCGCGCAGCGCCTCGCGGTCGAGCTTCCATTCGCCGCCGGGCGTGAAGCGAAACGGCACGTACTTCGGCGTGCCGCCCGCGAGCCGGATGCGGTTGAGCAGGCCGGCATAGGTCGGGTCGGTCACCAGCACCTCGTCGCCGACCTCCACCGTGGCCAGCAGGGCATTGAGGATGCCCGAGAGCCCGCCGGCCGAGATCACGCAATGGCGCGCCTCGTAGGCCACGCCCGAGAGTTCCGACACATGGCGCGCCGCAATTTCGCGCAGCCGCGCCTGGCCGACGAAGGGCAGGTAGCTGTTGTCCGCGTCCTCGGTGGCGGCGCGCACGGTGCGCGCCACGGCCTCGGCATCGGGCGGGATGTCGACGTCGAGGTTCTCGAGCCGCAGGAAGGGCGGGCCCTCGGCGTCGTCGGCGATGGCGCCCATGCGGTCGACGCCGATGCCGGCGATGTGGGTCAAACGGGCGGGGCGGTGGCGTGGCATGCGGGCGTCTCCTGGCAGGCGTTGTCCGCGCATTCTGCGGCCGGCGCGCGCGCGTTCACACCCCCAGGCTGGCCGCGAGTTCGTGGAAGATGCGGTAGAGCGCGGGCTGCTCCTCGAAGCCGATGCCCGGCGCCTCGGGCAGGGTGGCGCGCCCGTTCTCGATGCGGACCTCGCGGCTGAAGCCGCCGAAGGGGCCGAACAGGCCCGGATAGGACTCCGCGCTGCCAAGGCCCAGCCCCGCGGTCGCATGCAGCGACATCAGGTTGCCGCCGTGCGGCACGATGTTCTCGCGCGCCACGCCATGCGCCCGTGCCAGCGCCACGATGCGCTGCAGCTCGAGCAGGCCGTAGGCCAGCGGCGGATCGGGCTGCAGCACGACGCGGCCTTCGAAGTCGCCGTAGCGCAGGAAGTTGGCGACCTCCTCGCGCGAGAACAGGTTCTCGCCGCCGGCGACGGTGCCCGCGTAGGCCTCGCTGACCGCGCGGTAGGTCTCGAAGTCGGCCGGGTCGCAGGGCTCCTCGAGCCAGCGCAGGCCGTAGGGCGCGATGGCGCGCGCGAAGGCCAATGCCTCGTCGCGCCCGAAGGCGCAGCTCGCGTCGAGCGCCAGCCGCGCGCCCGAGCCCACCAGCGCCAGCACCGACTCGATGCGCCGCAGCTCGGCGGCCAGCGGCAGGCCGCCGGCCTTGATCTTGAGCTCGGTGTAGCCGGCATCGAGATGGCCGCGCACCTCGTCGCCGAGCTGGGCCAGGTCGTCGTGGTCGCGGTAGAAGCCGCCGCCCACGTAGCAGCGCACCGAGCGCGCGGGTTCGATGCCGGGCTCGCCCATGCGCTCGGCCAGCACCCGGTACAGCGGCAGGCCGCGCATCTTGCCGACGATGTCCCAGAGCGCGAGTTCCAGCGTGCCGACCGCCATCGAGCGCTCGGCGTGGGCGCCGGCCTTCTCGCGCCGCAGCATCAGGTCGAGCGCGCGTTGCGGGTCGACGATGCCGCTGGCGGGGTCGTTGAGTTCCGCGGGCGTGGCACGCAGCAGGCGCGGGATGAAGCGCTCGCGCAGCGTTCCGCCGCAGCCGTAGCGGCCGAAGGAGTTGAAGGCATGGCCGACGACGCGGCGGCCGTCGCGGAACTGGTCGGTGACGACGGCCACCACGCTGGCGGTGATCTCGCTGAAATCGATGCGCGCGTTGCGCAGCGAGGAGGCGATGGGAACGGTGCGTTCCGCGATGCTGAGGATCTTCATGGGCGGTGCGGCCTCAATCGACCACGGCGCCGGTGCTCTTCACGATCGGCCCCCACTTGTCGTACTCGGCCTGGATGAAGGTGCCGAAGCGCTCGGGCGTGGCATGCACGGGCGCGCTGCCGAGCCGCGCGATCTGCTCGCGCACGGCGGGCGTGTCGAGCGCCTGGCGCGCGGCCTCGTTGAGCCGCTCGACGATGGCGCGCGGCGTGCCCGCCGGCGCCATCAGGCCGTACCAGGCGAGCGCCTCGTAGCCGGGCACGCCGGCCTCTTCCATCGTCGGCACCCCGGGCAGCAGCGGCGAGCGCTGGCGGCCGGTGACGGCCAGTGCGCGCAGCCGTCCGGTCGCGAGGTTGGGCATGGCCGAGACCATGCTGTCGATCGCGAAGTCGATCTGCCCGCCCATCAGGTCGGTGGCCATCGGCGCCTGGCCCTTGTAGGGCACGTGCGTGAGCGCCACGCCGGTCATCGAACCGAGCAGCACCGCCGACAGGTGCTGCGGCGTGCCGTTGCCGGACGAGCCGAAGCTGTACTTGCCGGGGTTGGCCTTCAGCAGCCGCAGGAACTCCGCCGCGCTGCGCGCCGGGTTCGCGTCGTTGACCTCGAGCACCAGCGGCACCGCCGCGAGCTGCACCACCGGCACCAGGTCTTTCAGCGGGCGATAGGGCAGCTTCGGATAGAGCCAGGGGCTGATCGCCAGCGGCCCGCTCGAGGACAGCAGCAGCGTGTAGCCATCGGGCTTGGCCTTGGCCACGAAGTCGGTGCCGATGTTGCCGCCGGCGCCGACCCGGGCCTCGATCACCAGCGGCTGCCCGAGCGCGGCCTGCAGGCGCGGCGCGAGCAGGCGCGCGAGGGCGTCGGAGGGACCGCCGACCGGGTACTGGATGACGACGGTGATGGGCTTCGAGGGATAGACCTGCGCGGCGGCCGGCGGGCTCGCGGCGACGGTGGCGAACAGCGCGAGCGCGGTGGCCAGGCGGGCGAGAGGGCGGGGATGGATCTTCATGCTTGTCTCCTTTTGGGTGTCGATGGAAAAGCGTCAGCGGTGGACGCGGGGATTCGTGGTCTCGATGGCCTCCACGAGGCGCGCGATCTCGTCGTCGTCCGTGAGGTAGTGCGGCGTGAGCCGCAGCACGCCCGGCAGGCCCGCGGCCTCGAGCGCCCAGCGCGCGTGCTGCGGGCCGATGAAGGAGGCGCGGACGCCCGCGTCGGCGAGGCGGCGGACGAAGGCCGCGCCATCGCCGAAGGCCTCGGGCAGGCGGTAGGTCAGCAGCGCGCTGCGATCGGGCTGGCCGGCCTCGAGCGGCTGCCAGCCGAAGCGCTCCTGCAGCGCATGCGCGAGGCGCTGGCGAATCAGCGCGTTCTGTCGCGCGATGCGCGCCGGGTCGACCGCGAGCGCGTAGTCGCAGGCCGCGCCCACTGCCAGCCGCAGGCCCGGATGGAACTCGTGGCCCTCGAAGCGCCGCGCATCGGACCAGGGCTGCAGGCGCTCGGCCTCCAGCCACTGCGCGCCGGCCACGTCGA
Source organism: Variovorax sp. GW821-FHT10D07 (assembly GCF_059415325.1). Taxonomy (NCBI): domain Bacteria; kingdom Pseudomonadati; phylum Pseudomonadota; class Betaproteobacteria; order Burkholderiales; family Comamonadaceae; genus Variovorax; species Variovorax sp. GW821-FHT10D07. Next base: position 181,432 of record NZ_JBWKMZ010000003.1, read on the forward strand.
TGGCATCGGGTGTGCCGAGCGCTTCGAGCGCGCGCTGCGACAGGCACAGCACGCCCGCGCCGCGCGGGCCGCGCAGCCATTTGCGCGTGGGGAACACGAGCACGTCGCAACCGAGGGCCTGCATGTCGACCGGCCCCTGGCCCACCGCATGGCTGGCGTCGAGGAACAGCAGGCCGCCGTGCGCGTGCACGCAGCGCGCCACGCCGTCCATGGGCGTGGCCGCGCCCCAGGCGGTCGGCACGGCGGCGAGCGAGACCACGGGGCTGCTGCCGGCGGGTGCGTGGCGCAGCGCATGGTCCAGGCGCTGCGTCAGCGGCGTCGCGCCGGCCCGCGTGCCGATCACCGAGAAGCCGAGCCGCTGCTGGCGCGCCGCATTCAGCAGGTAGAGCGCGTTCGCGCCGTATTCGTCGTGGGTCGTGATCACGTGGGGCGCATGGGCCGCGCTCATCGCGGCAGCCCAGGCCTGGCTCGCGGAGCCCAGCAGCGCGACCTGGTGCGGCTGCGCGTTGACGAGCCGCGCCACGCTGGCGCGCACCGCATGCAGCGCGTCCGCATGCCGTTCGGCGGCGCGGTGCGTGCCCAGCGTGCGCTCGGCCTCGAGCCAGGCCTGCCATTGCGCGTAGACGGGTTCGGGCGGCAGGCTCGCCGAGCCATGCGCGAAGTGCGCGCCGGCGCCCCAAGCGGGCGTGTCGCGGCGCAGGCGCGCGAGCTCGGCCTCGGTGAAGGGCGCGGCCGCGCCCGGCTCAGTGGCGATCGCTGGCATCGACGTCGAGTGCGGCGAGATCGAAGGCCTGGTCGCGCAGCGCCAGCCGCAGGGCCTCCTGCCGCTGCGCATCGAGCGCCTCGAGCGGCGGCCGCACGCGCGCCCACTGCGCATCGCCCGTGGCCATCGCGATGGCCGACTTCATGGCGGGAATCAGCGGATGGGCCGCGAACTTCGCGCGCACCGCATTGAGCGCCGCCTGCCGCGCATCGGCATCCGCGTCCTGCCACGTGTCGAACAGGCGCACGATGGCGCGGGGATTGACGTTCGCGGTGGCCGAGATGCAGCCCGCGCCGCCGTGGCGCAGGGTGTCGAGCAGGATGGTCTCGGTGCCCGCGAAGACGTCGAAGCCCGCGGGGCCGAACTGCGCGATGGTGCGCGCGGTGTAGTCCCAGTCGCCGCCGGTGTCCTTCATGCCGGCGACCGTGCCGGGGTAGCGCTTCAGCAGGCGCTCGACCAGCGCGTGGGAGAAGCCCACCTGCGCCACCGGCGGAATGTGATAGAGGTACAGCCGCAGGCCGCTGTCGCCGACCCGCTCGATCACCTCGCTGAAGAAGGCGAACAGGCCGTCGTCGGTGACGCTCTTGTAATAGAAGGGCGGCAGCGCCAGCACGCCGGCGCAGCCGTGGTCGACCGCGCAGCGCGTGAGCCGCACCGCGTCGGCCAGCGAGCAGCTGCCGGTGCCCGGCAGCATGCGCGCGGCAGGCACGCCCGCGGCCACGGCCTGCCGCAGCAGTTCGATGCGCTCGTCGACCGAGAGCGAGTTGCCCTCGGAGTTGGTGCCGAACATCGCGAGCCCGCAGTCCTGCGCCACGAGCCAGCGGCACAGCCGCAGGAAGCGCGCGGCGTCGGGCTTCAGCGCGGCGTCGAAGGGGGTGAGGACCGGGGCGAGCACGCCGCGAAGGCGTTGGGGGGTGGAGGGCGGCATCTGGATTCCAGCAAGGGTTCGGGGTGCCGGAATTCTTGGGGCGCGGGGCCTTCAGCGGATTGCCGATCGGGCGTCGGGTTTTGCGAAAGCCGCAAAGGATCGGGATGCCGGAGTGTCCAGGCTACAGCCGAGCGAAAGTAGACTCGGGTGGCCGCCAACTTTTGAGGAAACCGCAAATGATCGACCTGGTCAGCCTGAAGGATTTCCTGGTCCTGTGCCAGACGCGCAGCTTCAGCCGCGCCGCCGAGCGCTGCCATGTGTCGGTGTCGGGGCTGAGCCGGCGCATCCAGGGCCTTGAGCAGTGGATCGGCGCGCCGCTGTTCGACCGGCGCACCGCGGCGCTCGAGCTCACGCAGCCCGGCGAGCGGCTGCAGGCGATCTCCTCCGAGGTGGTCTATGCGCTGGAGGGGCTGCGCAAGTCGATCAAGGCCGATGGCGAGGACCGCCAGCAGCGCATCCGCTTCGCGGCGCCGCACATCATGTCGGCCGTGTTCTTCCCCGACTGGGTGCCGCGGCTGCACAACGACTTCCGAAGCGCCAAGTTCAGCGTCAGCTCCGACAACCTGCCCGAGTGCTTCGAGATGCTGGCCGAGGGCTCGGTCGACTACGTGGTCGCGCTGTTCGACGAGGCCGGCGCGGTGGCCGCGCGCGCGGGCTCGGTCTGCGAGGCGGGCGACTGCCTGGTGCTGGAACTGGGGCGCGAACGGCTGGTGCCGGTGAGTGCGCCCAATGCCGCGGGCGGGCCGCTGTTCGACCTGCGCGATCCCGCCGGCGCGCCCGTTTCCTTCCTCGGCTATGCCGAGGAATGCCACCTGGGCTGGTCGCTGGCGCCGCTGCTCGAGCGCCATGGCGAACTGCGGCTGCAGCGCCACCACGAGGCCAGCCTGACCGACGGGCTGCGCTTCATGGCGCTGTCGCGGCTCGGCGTGGCCTGGCTGCCGCAGGCGCTGGTGCGCGAGGACCTCGATGCCGGGCGGCTCGTGCGGGCCGGCGGTACTTCGCTCGAGGTGCCGCTGCGCTTCATGCTGATGCGCCGGAGCGCGCCGCTGGCCGAGCAGGCCGAGCGGTTGTGGCGCCATCTGGGCGAGCTGGTGCGGGCCGAAGCGCCCGCACGGGGCGAGCCGGTCCTCGAGGGCGTGGCTTAGGCGCCCGCATCGGGCAGCAGCAGATCGCGCTGTGCCTGCGCGGTCTGCTGCAGGAACTCCCAGGTCGCCTTCATGCGCGCGAGGTGCTTGGTCTCGGCCGGCATCGACATCCAGAAGGTGCGCGTGAAGTTCGCCTGGCCCGCGAGCACCGGCTGCAGGCTGCCGTCGCCCTCGGCCAGGAAGGCCGGCAGCACCGCGATGCCCGCGCCCGCGGCCACCGCGCGGTGCTGCGCCAGCACGCTGGTGCTGCGCAGCGCGAAGCTGTCGGGGCGGTGCAGCTCGTCGAGGTACTGCAGCTCCTTGCTGAACAGCAGGTCGTCGACATAGCTGATGAAGGTGTGGCCGCGCAGGTCCTCGCGCGTGGCGATCGGCTTGTGCGCCGCGAGGTAGGGCTTCGAGGCGTAGAGGCGCAGCGTGTAGTCGCTGAGCTTGGTGACCAGCACCGGCCCGCGCGCCGGCCGCTCGAGCGAGATCACGATGTCGGCCTCGCGCCGCGACAGGTGCACCAGCCGCGGCATCGCCAGCAGGTCGATGGTCAGCCGCGGATGCTGGCGCGCGAACAGCGCGAGCTGCGGCGCCAGCACCGCGGTGCCGAAGCCCTCGGTGGCGCCGATGCGCACCAGCCCCGACAGCCCTTCCTGCGAGGCCGGTGCCGTGCTCTCCACCGCGAGGAAGGCGCCTTCCATCGCCTCCACCTGCGGCTGCAACCGCCGGCCGGCCTCGGTGAGCCGGTGCCCGCCGGCCTCGCGCGCGAACAGCGGTGCGCCCACCTCCTTCTCGAGTGCCTGGATGCGGCGCGCCACCGTCGTGTGGTCGACCTCGAGCCGGCGCGCCGCGCTCATCAGCGTGCCCGAGCGCGCGAGTTCGAGAAAGAAGCGAAGGTTGTCCCAGTCCATGTGTTCCTCCGGGCGGCGCCGTGCTGCGGGCGATCTGCATTTATGCAAAACCCCAGCGCAATTTTGTCTATTGTCATAGCAAAACTGCAAAGCTACGATGCCCGCTGTTCCGCCGCCTTCGGCACCGCATTCACAGGAGACAAGCACATGGACGCCAGCACCCAGCCCTCGACCCAGATCGCCACCGTCAAGCTCTTGATCGGCGGCAAGTTCGTCGAGTCGAAGACCACCGAGTGGCGCGACATCGTCAACCCGGCCACGCAGCAGGTGCTGGCCCGCGTGCCCTTCGCCACGCAGGATGAACTCGACGCCGCCGTCGCTTCGGCCAAGGACGCCTTCAAGACCTGGCGCAAGACCCCGCTCGGCGCGCGCGCGCGCATCTTCCTCAAGTACCAGCAGCTGATCCGCGAGAACATGGCCGAGCTGGCCGCGATCCTCACGGCCGAGCAGGGCAAGACCCTGCCCGATGCCGAGGGCGACGTGTTCCGCGGCCTCGAGGTGGTCGAGCACGCCTCGAACATCGGCAACCTGCAGCTCGGCGAACTGGCCAACAACGTGGCCAACGGCGTCGACACCTACACCCTGCTGCAGCCGCTGGGCGTGTGCGCGGGCATCACGCCCTTCAACTTCCCGGCCATGATCCCGCTGTGGATGTTCCCGATGGCCATCGTCACCGGCAACACCTTCGTGCTCAAGCCCTCCGAGCAGGACCCGATGGTCACGATGCGCCTGTGCGAGCTCGCGCTCGAGGCCGGCATCCCGGCCGGCGTGCTCAACGTGGTCCATGGCGGCGAGGCCGTGGTCAACGGCATCTGCGACCACAAGGACATCAAGGCGATCAGCTTCGTCGGCTCGACCAAGGTCGGCACCCACGTCTACAACCGCGCCACCCTGGCCGGCAAGCGCGTGCAATGCATGATGGGCGCGAAGAACCACGCCATCGTGATGCCCGACGCCAACAAGGAACAGACGCTCAACGCGCTGGCCGGCGCGAGCTTCGGTGCCGCGGGCCAACGCTGCATGGCGGTGTCGGTGGCGGTGCTGGTGGGCGACGCGCGCAAGTGGGTGCCCGAGCTGATCGAGAAGGCCAAGACCCTGAAGATCGGTGCCGGCACCGAGAAGGGCGTGGACGTGGGCCCGCTGGTCTCGTGCGCGGCGCACGACCGCGTCAGCAGCCTGATCGAACGCGGCCTGGCCGATGGCGCCGAGCTCGTGCTCGACGGCCGCAAGCCCAGCGTGCCCGGCTACGAGAAGGGCAACTTCGTCGGCCCGACGATCTTCACCGGCGTGAAGCCCGGCATGACCATCTATGACCAGGAGATCTTCGGACCGGTGCTGTGCGTGGCCGACGCCGAGACCATCGACGAGGCCATCGAGCTGATCAACAGCAACCCGAACGGCAACGGCACCGCGATCTTCACGCAGTCGGGCGCCGCGGCGCGCCGCTTCCAGGAAGACATCGACGTGGGCCAGGTCGGCATCAACGTGCCGATCCCGGTGCCGGTCCCGATGTTCTCGTTCACCGGTTCGCGCGCCTCCAAGCTCGGCGACCTGGGCCCGTACGGCAAGCAGGTCATCATGTTCTACACGCAGACCAAGACCGTGACGGCACGCTGGTTCGACGACAGCACCGTCTCGCACGGCGTCAACACCACCATCAGCCTCAAGTGAGGAAGCGCCTTCGCGTCGCGGCCTGGGGCGTGGTGGCGACGCTCGCGCTGCTCGCCGGCGGCGCGCGGGCGGCCGCCGACGCCGGCGCGGACGACTGCGATCCCAACGGGAACCAGCAGCAGATGAACGCCTGCGCGGCGCGCGATTTCCGCGCCGCCGACGCGGCGCTCAACATCCGCTATGGCGAGGTGATGAAGACGCTGTCGCCGCAGATGCGCACCGCGCTGCGCAACGAGCAGCGCGCCTGGCTCAAGGGCCGTGACCCGGCCTGCAAGCGCGCCTCGAAGGCCAACGAGGGCGGCTCCATGTGGCCGCTGGTATTCAATTCATGCCTGGAGAAATCGACCCGGAAACGGACCGCCGAACTGGATCGCTGGAAGGGTCGCGAACAATGAACTTCGAACTGTCCGAAGAGCAGAACGCCTTTGCGCAGACCGCGCGCGATTTCGCGCAGGCCGAATTCGCGCCGCATGCGGCGCAGTGGGACGCCGAGGCCTTCTTTCCGAAGGAGGCCATCGCCAAGGCCGGCGAGCTGGGCTTCTGCGGCCTCTACGCGCCCGAGCGCATCGGCGGCCTCGGCCTGCCGCGGCTCGATGCGGCGCTGGTGTTCGAGGAGATGGCCGCGGTCGACCCGTCGACCACGGCCTTCATCACCATCCACAACATGGCGACCTGGATGCTCGGCACCTGGGCCACCGATGCGGTGGCGCAGCAGTGGGGCGAGGAGCTCACGAGCGGGCGCAAGCTGGCCTCGTACTGCCTCACCGAGCCGGGCGCCGGCTCGGACGCGGGCTCGCTCAAGACGCGCGCCGAGCTGCAGGGCGCCGAGTACGTGATCAACGGCGGCAAGGCCTTCATCTCGGGCGCCGGTTCCACCGACGTGCTGGTGCTGATGGCGCGCACCGGCGGCGCGGGCGCCAGCGGCATCTCGGCCTTCGCGGTGCCGGCCGATGCGCCCGGCGTGAGCTACGGCAAGAAGGAGCACAAGATGGGCTGGAACAGCCAGCCCACGCGCACCATCAATTTCGACAACGTGCGCATCCCGGCCGAGAACCTGCTGGGCAAGGAAGGCGAGGGCTTCCGCATCGCGATGAAGGGGCTCGACGGCGGGCGCATCAACATCGCGACCTGCTCGGTGGGCGCGGCGCAGGGCGCGCTCGACGCGGCGCGCCGCTACCTGCACGAGCGCCAGCAGTTCGGCAAGCCGATCGCGAGCTTCCAGGCGCTGCAGTTCAAGCTGGCCGACATGGCGACCGAGCTGGTGGCCGCGCGCCAGATGGTGCGGCTGGCCGCGAGCAAGCTCGACGCCGGCCATGCCGACGCCAGCACCTATTGCGCGATGGCCAAGCGCTTCGCGACCGATGCGGGCTTCAATGTCTGCAACGACGCGCTGCAGCTGCACGGCGGCTACGGCTACCTCAGCGAGTTTCCGCTCGAGCGGCTGGTGCGCGACACCCGCGTGCACCAGATCCTCGAGGGCACCAACGAGATCATGCGCGTGATCGTTGCGCGAAAATTGCTGGAAGGGGACAGCGATATCCGCTGACGCCCCGTATCCGGAACCCCTCAAGACAATGACCGACTCCGTAGTTCTCTTCGACGAAATCAAGACCGCCGGCGGCCAGCGCTTCGGCGTCGCCACGCTCAACGCACCCGCCTCGCTCAACGCGCTGTCGGTGGACATGGTGCGCCTGCTCACGCCCCAGCTGCGCAAATGGGCGAAGGACGACGGCATCGTCGGCGTGCTGCTGCAGGCCGCGGGCGAGAAGGCCTTCTGCGCGGGCGGCGACCTGCGTCAGCTCTACCAGACGCTGCTCGAATGCGGCCCCGAGCGCAACACCTACGCCGAGGACTTCTTCCGCGAGGAGTACGAGCTCGACCACCTGATCCACACCTTCCCGAAGCCCTTCCTCTGCTGGGGCCACGGCATCGTGATGGGCGGCGGCGTGGGCCTGATGTCGGGCTGCTCGCACCGCGTGGTGACGGCGCAGAGCCGCATCGCCATGCCCGAGATCAGCATCGGCCTGTACCCCGACGTGGGCGGCAGCTGGTTCCTGCGCCGCACGCCGGGCCGCACCGGCCTGTTCCTCGCGCTCACGGCCGCGAACCTCAACGCCGCCGACGCAATCTTCTGCGGCCTGGCCGACGTGCTGGTGCCGCAGGAGCACAAGGGCCAGGTGCTCGAGGCCATCGCCGCTGCGACCTGGGCCGGCGAGGGCAAGGCCGACCGTGCCACGCTGTCGCGCATCCTCGCCAAGGCCGGCGAGGGCGCCGAGCTGCCGGCCTCGAAGGTGCGCGAGCACTACGACACCATCAATGCGCTGATGGCCGGCGACGACCTGCTCGACATCGCGCAGCGCCTGCGCGCGTTGCAGAGCGACGACGCCTGGCTGCAGAGCGCCGCCAAGACCTTCATGAAGGGCGCGCCGAGCTCGGCCGCATTGAGCTTCGAGCTCTGGCAGCGCGTGCACCGCATGTCGCTGGCCGAGGTGTTCCGCCTCGAGTACTGGGCCTCGCTGGGCTTCTGCGCGCACAAGGACTTCGCCGAGGGCATCCGCGCGGTGCTGATCGACAAGGACCGCAACCCCAAGTGGTCGCCCGCGAGCATCGAGGAGATCACCCAGGCTTTCATCGACGACCACCTGCGCCCGCGCGGCGAGATGCCGGCGGAGCTGGCATCGCTGGTCTGATTCCATCCAGACGACAGACAGACACACACACAGACAACGGAGACGACACATGAAGATCGCATTCATCGGCCTCGGCAACATGGGCGGCCCGATGGCCCTCAACCTGCTCAAGGCCGGCCACACGCTCAGCGCCTTCGACCTCTCGGCCGACGCCTGCAAGAAGTTCGCGGGCGAGGGCCTGCCGATCGCGAAGTCGGCGGCCGAGAGCGTGGCCGCTGCCGAGGTCGTGATCAGCATGCTGCCGGCCAGCGCGCACGTCGAGGGCCTGTTCCTCGGCGGCGCGGGCAAGCCCGGGCTGCTCGATAGCATTCAGCCGGGCGCGCTCGTGATCGACAGCAGCACCATCGCCGCCGCCACCTCGCGCAAGGTGGCCGAGGCCGCCGCCGCCAAGGGCATCGCGATGATCGATGCGCCGGTGTCGGGCGGCACGGGCGGTGCGATCGCGGGCACGCTGACCTTCATGGTCGGCGGCGAGACGAAGGACCTCGAGCGCGCGCGGCCGGTGCTCGAGAAGATGGGCGCCAACATCTTCCACGCGGGCGCCGCGGGCGCTGGCCAGACCGCCAAGATCTGCAACAACATGCTGCTCGGCATCCTGATGATCGGCACCTCGGAGGCGCTCGCGCTCGGCGTGGCCAACGGGCTCGATCCCAAGGTGTTGTCGGAGATCATGCGCCGCAGCTCGGGCGGCAACTGGGCGCTCGAGAAGTACAACCCGATGCCCGGCGTGATGGAGACCGCGCCGGCCTCGAAGAACTACGCGGGCGGCTTCGGCACCGATCTGATGCTCAAGGACCTGGGCCTGGCGCAGGAGAACGCGACCGCCGTGCGCGCCTCGACGCCGCTCGGCGGCATCGCGCGCAACCTCTATGCGGCGCACAGTCTCGCGGGGCATGGCGCGCTCGATTTCTCGAGCGTGCTGAAGCTGTTCCAGAAGCCCTGAGCGGGCTTGGCTCGACGAGAACAGCGGCCTTAGTGCCGCTGTTTCGGCTTGTGGGCGGTCTTCTCGGCCTTCTCGAAGGCCTCGTCGCTGGGCGCGCCCTCGCTGCCAGGCTTGCGCATGTGCTCGCCGCTGCCGTGCTTGATGCGCTCCTGCTTGGCGTGGATGTTGGCGTAGAGGCCCTTGGTCTTTCGGGTCGGCATCGCTGGCTCCTTGATTCGGTGCTGGCAGCGTGGCCACCGTGCATGGCTCGCCTGGCACGCGCAGGCCGCGTCGCAGCGTAGGACATGTCGCGCGGCACGTCGTTGCCGCAGCCGGGCGCGGGGCCTTTGCGCGCATCGTCAGAATGGGGGCATGCCCCATGCCACTTCACGTCTACCGCATCGCCTGTCGTACCGCGCATCGGCGAGCCTGCTGCTCGCCGCCTTCGTCGCGGGCTGCGCCGCGCCGCCCGCGCGCACGCAGACCCAGCCCGCACCCGTCTCGCCACGCACCGCCGCGCCTGCGCCCACCACACCGGTCGCACCCGCCGTCGACGACGCCCGCATCCAGCAGGACTTCGAACGCTGGGTCGCGCAGTTCCGCACCCAGGCGCGCGCCGCCGGCATCGACGAGGCCACCTTGCACAGCGCCTTCGACGGCGCGAGCTACCTGCCGCAGGTGGTGGAGCGCGACCGCAGCCAGGCCGAGTTCGTGCGCGCGGTCTGGGACTACCTCGACACGGCGGTGTCGGCCCAGCGCGTGACGCGCGGCCAGGAGCGGCTGCAGGCGCTGCGACCCCAGCTCGATGCCGTGGCCGCGCGCTACGGCGTGCCGGGCGAGATCGTGGTCGCGATCTGGGGCATGGAGAGCAACTACGGCGCCAACTACGGCGACATCTCGACCATCGACGCGCTCGCCACGCTGGGCTTCGAGGGCCGGCGCGCCGGCTGGGCACGCGAGCAGCTGATGGCGGCGCTCAAGATCCTGCAGCGCGGCGACATCCCGCGCGACCGCATGATCGGCTCCTGGGCCGGTGCGATGGGCCAGACGCAGTTCCTGCCGACCGTGTTCCTCGCGCATGCGGTCGATGCCGACGGCGACGGCCGGCGCGACATCTGGGACAGCATGGCCGACGTCACGGCCTCGACCGCGAACTTCCTCCAGCATTCGGGCTGGCAGGCCGGCCAGCCCTGGGGCGTGGAGGTGCGGCTGCCGCCGGGCTTCGACCTCGCGCGCGCCGACGGGCAGCAGCGCCAGTCCGCGAGCCAATGGGCCGCCGAGGGCGTGCGCGCCATGGACGAGGGCACGCCGCTGCCCGCGCTGGCCGATGCCTCGATCCTGCTGCCGGCCGGCGCGCGCGGGCCGGCCTTCCTGGTTGGGCCGAACTTCCGCACCATCCTGCGCTACAACAATGCGACCAGCTATGCGCTGGGCGTGGGCCTGCTGGCGCAGCGCCTCGCGGGCGGGTCCGGCGTGCGCGCCGACTGGCCGCGCGACCTGCAGCCGCTGTCGCGCGCCGAGACGATCGCGCTGCAGCAGGCGCTCAATGCGCGCGGCTTCGGCGCGGGCACGGCCGACGGGCTGCTGGGCCCGGCCACGCGCGATGCGATCCGGCGCTGGCAGCGCAGCGTGGGCGAGCCGGCCGACGGCTATCCGACCGTGCAGCTGCTGCAGCGCATCGCCACGCCGTAGCACTCGTTCGCGCTCATTCCTCCGAGGTCGCGAGCGTGGCCTTCTGGCGCCGCGTCGCGCCCGCGCGCCACAGCGTGAGCTCGACCGCGTCGCCGGGCTGCAGGCGCTCGAGCACGGTCAGCACGTCGTCGGCGCTGCTGACGGCCGCGCCGTCGATCGCGGTGATCACGTCGCCCGGCACGATGCCGCGCTCGCCGCGGGCGAAGGCACGCAGCCCCGCGCGCGCGGCCGGGCTGTCGGGCTGCACGCGCAGGATCGCCACGCCGCGCGGCAGGTCGAGCGCGCTGTTGAGTTCCTTGGGCGCGTAGGTCAGGCCCAGCGCGGGCCGCACGAAGCGGCCGTCGCGGATCAGCCGCGGCACGATGCGGTTGACCTCGTCCACGGGGATCGAGAAGCCGATGCCCGCGCTCGCGCCCGAGGGGCTGAAGATGGCGGTGTTGACCCCGATCAGCCGGCCCGCCGAATCGAGCAGCGGGCCGCCCGAGTTGCCGGGGTTGATCGCGGCGTCGGTCTGGATCGCGCCGCGGATGGTGCGCCGGTTGACCGAATCGATCTCGCGGTTGAGCGCGCTCACGATGCCGGTGGTCAGCGTCTGGTCGAGCCCGAAGGGATTGCCGATGGCGTAGACCTTCTGGCCCACCTGCAGGTCGGCGCTGGTGCCCAGCGGCAGCGGCCGCAGCTTGGCCGCGGGCGCATCGATGCGCAGCACCGCGAGGTCGCGGTCGGGGAACACGCCCACCAGCTGCGCGCGGTAGCTGCTCTGGTCGGCCAGCGTCACGCGCGCGGCGGCCGCGCTCTGGATCACGTGGTAGTTGGTGACGATGTGGCCCTGCGTGTCCCAGACGAAGCCGGTGCCCGTGCCTTGCGGCACCTGCTGCACGTTGAGCGAGAACAGGCCGCGCTCCAGCCCGATCGAGGTGATGTTGACCACCGCGGGCGAGGCGGCCTTGAACACGGCGATGTTGTTCTGCTCGTCGGCCCCGAGCGCGCCGCGCGCGGCGATCGGGCGCGGCGCGGCCTCGGCGCGCGGCTGGGCATGGCCGGGGAGGGCGAGCAGGGTGGTCAGCAGGAGCGGGAGGAGGAAGAGGGTTCGCATGGCGCGGTGGGCATTGAGCGGGAGCGGGGCGGACTTTAGCGGGCCGCGGTGACCGGCGATGGATTGCGATCCTCGCGGCCGCGTTCGGTTCTGCGCGCGGCGCGATTTTTCCGGCGCGCCCGGCTGGCGCTCGTCCGACGCGGCTCGACCGGGTGGGCGCCAATAATCGCGCCATGCTGTCGTTCCTTCGCTCCCGTCGCCTGTACGCCCTGGCCCTCGGCCTCTCGCTCTCGCTGCTGCTGGCCGCCGCGCCCGCCGCGGCCCAGGACCGCGCGCAGGCGCTGCTGCAATTCGAGGGCGTGCCGGCGCGCTACCAGGCCGCCTACGCACCCGGCGCCGTGGCACGCGGCGCGAAGCAGCAGCTCGATCCGGCCGACGAGGCCATCGCGGGCGGCGCGCTCAAGGCGCTCGATGCCGCCTCGGCCCATGCCTTCGACGCCCATGCCGCGCTGGCCGCGGTGCAGGCGGCCGTGGCGGCGGCCGGGCAGGGCGGCGCGGCGCCGTCGCCCGCGGTGCTGGGCGCGGTCGCGCACCTCGCGAAGGTCCGCGCCGACTATGGCGCGATGGACGACGCGGCGCGCGCCGACTTCATCAAGCGCCAGCAGGCCAACCCGCCGGGGCCGGCACGCACCGGGCTGCTCGATCGCATGGCGGTGGCCGAGCTGCGCGAGGTCGACTTCTCGAGCGAGCTGCTGATGAGCGCCGTGGTCAAGCAGCTGGCGCGCGGCAACGCGGCCCAGTTCACTTCGCTGCCCGAGGCCACGCTCGAGGGCGCCATCGACTCGCTGTGGTCGCGCGGCGTGACCTCGACGCGCCAGCGCAACCTGCTGATCGTCGCGCGCGAGCTCGAGCGGCAGCTCACGCTGGTCTGGCTGTCGGCGCTCGGCGACGAGGAGATCGCCGCGCTGGCCGCCTGGCGCGGCGATGCGCAGGCCGATGGCGAGCGCGAGGCGCTGGTCGGCAGCTACCGCGCCGAGGTCAAGGCCGGCGATATGCGCGCGATCCGCGCGGTGCTGCGCGCCTGGCCGCGCTAGGCGGAAGGTATTCGGCGCGCGGGCGGAAAGCCCGGCGATTCGGCGCCGAATGTAGCTATTTGGGCGTCGTCGTCCGAAAGTTCCCGGCCATTGTTTCAATTTCGTGAACACCGTGATTCATTGGAGCAAGGGTTTTCCCTGGTTTGATGAGGCAAACTCCGCCTCACCCAAAAGAAGACCATCCAAAGGAAAGACACTCATGAAGACCTCGAACATCCTCGCTGCCGCCGCCCTGTCGCTGATCGCCGTTGCCGGCGCCCACGCGGAAACCTATGAAGGCGTGCATTCGGTGACCTCCGGCTACAGCCGCGCCGACGTGGCGCCCCAGGCCGCCGCCGCTGCCCGTGAAGGCAACATCTACGCCGACGGCGCGACCGCCAACCTGGCACCCGTCGTGGCCGGCAACACCGACCGCGCCGTGGTCCGTGGCGAAGCCGTGGCAGCCGCCCACGCTCCCGGCCAGAACCTGCGCCGCGAATCGTTCCCGGGCAGCGTGATCCCCGCGCAAGCCCGCACGCTGACGCGTCAAGCCGGCCTGTGATGCCAGGCGGCGCAAGCCGCTTCCCGCTGAAGAGAATTGGTTAGAAAAACCGGGCCACGCGACGAGCGTGGCCCGGTTTTTCGTTGGGGCGGACGTAAAGCAGGGGGAAAACGCGGCGCAGCTTGTAAGATAAGAATCATTCCCATCTTCAAGCCGCGCGGGCCCGCGCCCGTCAGTGACCGTGTCCCTCCCGCTCGCCGACCTTCCGCTGCAGACGCAGGTTGAAGCCCTGTACAGCCACCACCACGGCTGGCTGTGGCGCTGGCTGCAGCGCCGGCTCGGCGACGGCCACCGCGCCGCCGACCTCGCGCACGACGTGTTCGTGCGGCTGCTCGCGCGCGAGGAACTGCTGGCGATCCAGGAGCCGCGCGCCTTCCTCACGACCGTGGCGCAGCGCGTGCTGGCCAACCACTGGCGGCGCCAGCAGCTCGAGCAGGCCTACCTCGAGGCGCTGACCCTCGTGCCGGCCGAACTGGCGCCTTCGCCCGAGGAGCGCGCGCTGCTGCTCGAGGCGCTCGCCGAGATCGACCGCCTGCTCGACGGCCTGCCGCTGGCCGTGAAGCGCGCCTTCCTGATGACACGGCTCGATGGCCTGAACCATGACGAGGTCGCGCAGGCGCTGGGCCTGTCGGTCACCACGGTGAAGCGCTACGTGCTCAAGGCCGCCCTGCAGTGCTACTTCCCGGACGCGCTGCCGGCGGGCCGGTGAGCAGCTTTCCCCCTCCCGGCATTGCCGAGCCGCCCGTCTCGGCCGAGGTCGCGCGCCGTGCGGTCGAGTGGATGCTCGAACTCCAAGGGGACTCCGTGCCCGCGCGCGTGCGCGACGAGTGGCGGCGCTGGCGCGCGGCGCACCCCGAGCACGAGCGCGCCTGGCGCCGCATCGAGTCGGTCGACGCCGCCCTGGGCCCGCTGGCCGCGCCCGGCCATGCCGCGCTCGCGCGTGCCACGCTGGAAGCGGCCGCGCCGCTGCGCCGCCGCCAGGCGGTGCGCGCGCTGACCGCGCTGCTGTTCGCCGGGGGCGGCGCCTGGCTCGCCGCCGAGCAGACCCCCTGGCGCGAATGGACCGCCGACCACCGCACCGGCACCGGCGAGCGCCGGCGCATCGTGCTCGACGACGGCACGGCGCTGGTGCTCAACAGCGGCAGCGCGGTCGACATCCGCTATGGCGCGGCCGAGCGGCGCATCCGCCTGATCGCGGGCGAGGTGCTGGTGACCAGCGCCAAGGACGCGGCCGCCCGCCCGCTGCTGGTCGAGACCGCGCATGGCGAGGCGCGCGCGCTGGGCACGATCTTCTCGGTGCGCCGGCTGCCCGAGGCCAGCCTGCTCGCGGTGTTCGAGGGCGCGGTCGCGCTGCGGCCGCGGCAGTCCGCCGGCGACACGCGCGTGCTGCAGGCCGGCGAGGCCACGCGCTTCACGGCCACCGGGGTCGATGCGCCGCATGCGCTCGAGACCGGCAGCGCGGCCTGGACCGAGGGCCTGATCGTGGCGCGCGGGATGCGGCTGGCCGACTTCCTGGCCGAGCTGAGCCGCCATGCCGCGCAGCCGATCCGCTGCGACCCGGCGATCGCGGGCCTGCGCATCTCCGGCACCTATCCGCTGGCCGACGTCGACAAGGTGCTCGACACGCTGAGCGCCACCCTGTCGCTCGAGATCCAGACCGTCACGCGCTTCTGGGGCCTGCGCGCCACCGAGGTGCTGCTGGTGCCCCGGAGCAGCACGGCGCGCGCGCCGCAGCGTTGAAAAAACGCGCGGGCGAAAAAAAAGTTGCCGCGACCTGGTCCGTTTCGCTTTCTCGCGGGACATGGAAGGTGAACAGCCATCTTCCATGGCCGCGAAAGGTCGAATTTCCATGAGTCAGACACAACAACGGGCGCCGCTGCGGCTCGCCCTCGGCCCGGTGGCGCTCGCCGCCGCGCTCGCTCTCGGCGCCGTCGCGCCCCTGCCGGTCCGCGCCCAGGCCGCGGCGCCGGCCCACGGCTACGACATTCCCGCCGACACGCTGGAGAACGCGCTCAACCGCTTTGGCCGCGAGGCGGGCATCCTGCTGTCCTTTCCGACCGAGCTGACCGCCGGGCTGCGCAGCAACGGCCTGCGCGGCAGCTACACGGTGCAGGGCGGGCTCGACAGCCTGCTGGCGGGCAGCGGTCTGCAGGCGGCGCGCCAGCCCAATGGCAGCTTCATCCTGCAGCGGCGCGCCGCGGCGCCGCAGGCCGGCAGCGGCAGCCTGCCGCCGGTGACCGTGACCGCCGGCACGCAGCCCGAGACCGCGAGCAGCCATGTCGAAGGCTACGTGGCCAGGCGCAGCGCCACCGGCACCAAGACCGACACGCCGCTGATCGAGACGCCGCAGTCGATCTCGGTCGTCACGGCCGATCGCGTCGCGGCCATGGGCGCCGCGCGCCTGCCCGACGCGCTGGCCTACACGCCCGGCGTGAAGGCCTTCGACGGCTACGACAGCCGCTACGACTGGCTCTCGCTGCGCGGCTTCGACGCCTACTCGCCGGGCTTCTACCTCGACGGCATGCAGATGCGCAACAACGCGGGCTACGCGGTCTGGCGCATGGAGAGCTACGGCGCCGAGCGCATCGAGGTGCTGCGCGGTCCCTCGTCGGTGCTCTATGGCCAGACCGGCCCGGGCGGCATGGTCAATGTCGTCAGCAAGCGGCCGACCGAGGAGCCGTTGCGCGAAGTGCAGGTGCAGGCCGGCAACCGCTCGCTCAAGCGCGTGGCGGCCGACTTCTCGGGGCCGCTCGATGCGCAGGGCCAGTGGCTCTACCGCCTCACGGCGATGTCGCAGGACAGCCAGACCCAGGTCGACCGCGTGGGCGACCGGCGCCAGTTCCTCGCGCCCTCGCTGACCTGGCGGCCCTCGGGCGACACCTCGCTGACGGTGCTGGCCCATTACGCGAGCATCCGCGCCGGCAATGCCTACGGCTTCCTGCCCGTGACCGGCACGCTGCTGAGCACGCCCTACGGCCGCATCCCGAGCTCGACCTTCGTCGGCGAGCCCGGCTTCGACCGCTACAACCAGAACCAGTGGGACCTCGGCTACCTGTTCGAGCACCGCTTCGACGACACCTGGACCGTGCGGCAGAACGCGCGCTACGGCCGCATCAAGACCGACTACCGCCAGATCTACGCCAACGGCTTCGTCACCAACGATCCCGACAACGTCTTCGATCCGTCGAACTTCCACACCATCAACCGCTCGCTGTTCGCCAGCAGCCCCGAGCGCGGCAAGACCTTCACGCTCGACAACCAGGTGCAGGCCAAGCTTCGTTCGGGCGACTGGCAGCACACCGTGCTGCTGGGCCTGGACTACCAGCGCAGCGTGTTCGACCAGGTGATGTACTTCGGCGAGGCGCCGCAGCTCGAGGTCTTCGCGCCCGTCTACGGGCAGCCGTTCTCGCTGCCCGCGCCCAACACCGACTCGCGGGTGCGGCTGTCCCAGACCGGCATCTACCTGCAGGACCAGATCAAATGGAACGAGCGCTGGGTCGCCACGCTCGGCGGCCGCTACGACCGTGCGCGCGTCGACACCGACAACCACCTCGACGAGAGCACGACGCGCCAGTCCGACCACAAGTTCACCGGCCGCGCGGGACTGGTCTACCTGGCGCCCGGCGGCCTCGCGCCCTATGTCAGCTACTCGGAGTCGTTCTCGCCCTCGACCACCATCGATCCCGACACGCGCCAGCCCTTCAAGCCCGAGACCGGCAAGCAGTACGAGCTCGGCCTGCGCTACCAGCCCGTGGGCACGCGCGACAGCTACAGCGCGGCCGTGTTCGACCTGCGGCGGCAGAACATCGTGACCTTCGACCGCGACTTCGTGCCGCGCCAGACCGGCGAGGCGCGCGTGCGCGGGCTCGAACTCGAGGCGGCCTTCGAGCCGATGCCGCGCTTCAACGTCGTGCTGGCCTACAGCTGGACGCCGTCCGCCAAGGTCGTCAGCGACAGCAACCCCGACCGCATCGGCAAGCAGCTCGTGGGCACGCCGCGCAACCAGGTCTCGGCCTGGGCCGACTACCGCTTCGGCAACGGCGTGAAGGCCGGCCTGGGCGTGCGCTTCATGGGCTCGACGCACGGCGCGAACGGCACGGCGCCCGCGAAGATCCCGTCGTACACCGTGTTCGACGCGATGCTGGGCTACGACTTCGAGCACTGGGCGCTGGCGCTCAATGCGCGCAACCTCACCGACCGGATCTACCTCGGGCGCAACTGCGACGCCTACAGCTGCGGCTACGGCGAGCGGCGTTCGCTCGTGGCCACCGCCACCTACCGCTGGTAGCGCCGCGGGCTCGGCTATCGTCGGAGGATGTTCGCTCTTCGAGGGAGATCCTCCATGCCCCACCGTCTTTCGCTGCCCGTGCTTTCCATCGGCTGCGCCGTGCTCGCCCTCGGCGGCACGGCCTTTGCCGACACGCTCAAGAAGCCCGCCCTCGACCAGCTCGCCGCGCGCTGGCAGGCCGGCCAGACCGCGAAGGACTTCAATGCCTTCCTGGCCCAGGCCGTGGCCGCGAACCCGGCCAACAAGGAACTGGCCACTGCCGTGTCCGCGTATGGCCAGCGCCAGCCGCTCGCGGGCGATGCACTGGTCGACATCGCGCGCCTGCTCGGCCTGTACAACCGGCTGCGGAACCAGCAGGCGGCGATTGCGAGCATCGGCGCCATGGTCGCGATCCCGACCGTGCGCAACGTGCAGGTGCCGCCGCACGAGAGCCCCGCGATCCTCGACTTCGGCCGGCTGGTCGAGACAATGGCGAAGGACTTCGGCCTGGCCTGGCGCAACGTCGACAACCGCATCTTCGAGGTCAGCCTCGAGGGCCGCGGCAGCGAGGAGTTCGGCATCCTCACGCATGCCGACGTGGTGCCCGCGGTGCTGTCCGAATGGGTGCTCGACGACGGCACCCGGCTCGATCCCTTCACCATGACCCGCGTGGGCGACTTCCTCTACGGCCGCGGCACCATCGGCGACAAGGGCTCGATCGCCGCCGTGCTCTATGCGATGAAGGCGGTCAAGGACAGCGGCCTGCCGATCGAGCGCAGCATCCGCCTGATGATCGAGACCACCGAGGAGACCGGTGGCGACGCGATGCTCTACTACCGCAACAAGACTGCGCTGCCGGCCTACAACATCGTGCTCGACAGCAAGTACCCGGCGGTGGTGGCCGAGAAGGGCTCGGGCGCGCTCAAGGTGTTCTTCCCCGCGCAGCCCGCCGACCCCGCGGTCACCGCCATCGTCGCGATGGCCGGTGCCGCCTCGGCCAATGCGATCGCGCAGACCGCCACCGCCATGCTCAAGGGCGGCGACCTCGGCGCCGCGGCCGAAACGCTCGAGGCCGCGAAGGCCGGCTTCCTGCGCAAGTACGAAGCCCAGGGCGGCAAGTTCGCGATCGACATCGTGCGCGGCGCCGACAGCATCGAGCTCAAGCTGACCGGCGTCTCGGCCCACGGCTCGCGGCCCGAGGAGGGCGTGAACCCGGTGCCGCGCCTCGCGTTGTTCCTCAAGGAATCGGGCCTGGCGCTCGCGCCCAACGGCTTTCGCCAGGCCGTCGACTACCTCGATGCGCTCTATGGCACCGGCTACCTCGGCGAGAAGCTGGGCCTGGGCTATGCCGACGACTTCATGGGCCCGCTGACCTTCTCGCCGAACCTGGTGCGCGCGGGCGCCGACGGCCGCGTCGAGGTCACGGTCAACGTGCGCATGCCGCGCGGCCGCACGCCCGACGAACTCAAGGCCCAGGTCACCGCGAAGGTGCAGGCCTGGGCCGATGCGGCCAAGGTCAAGCCCGAGATCCAGTACGACCAGGGCAACTGGATGGCGCGCGACCCCAAGGGCGCCTGGCTCTCGACGCTGCTGAACATCTACGGCGACACCACGGGGCTGGAGGCCAAGCCCGTGCCCACGGCCGGCAGCACCACTGCCAAGCTGATGCCCAACGCGATCAACTTCGGCCCCGCGATGCCCGGCAAGAAGTACACCGCGCACAACGCCAAGGAATACAAGGAAGTGCCCGACCTCGACGCGGACATGCAGATGTTCACAGAGATGCTGGTGCGGATCGGGAATCTGCAGCAGATGCAGTGATTCCGGCGAGCATCGAGTTCGCCACGGGCTGCGCCATGCGTAACGCCCGACGGATAGACTGAAGCTCGTTCCCGCGCGAATGACCGGTGGAATGGAACGCGGGGAGCGCTCAACCAAAAAAAAGCGAGGTATGAATGGGAGGAGTCTGGGGACTATTGGGGCCTGAGCAGCTTCCGATTTCTCGTCGCACCCGAAGCCTGGGGCTCGCTGCGACCATCCGACGGTTCAATGAGCTTGCCGTTCCCGGCATGGGCGGTGTCTGGTACGGCAAGCGCTTCCTGCTGGCGACCCTGGGCATCGTGGTGGCCGAGCGCGTGCGACTGCGCGGGGGCAAGGTGCAGAACATCGAGGTCGCGAATGCCGTCGAGGCATTGGCATGCTGCCTGGCTTTCAAGGGCCAGGGGTGGCAGCCCGATGCCCGCCTGCGAGGCCGCACCAAGCTGCAGGGACAGACCGCCGATCTTTCTTTCAGGAAGGTCGGGCGGCGCGGCTTCTACGTGAGCCAGCCGATGCGCATGGCGGCGGTACGGGCATTGCCCGCACTGGGATTCGCCGAGAACGGCGCCACACGCTTCAATGCCTTTCGTGCCTCGGACGAAGGAGAGGCATTCGTCGAAGATGCATGCCGGCCTTACTCGCCCTACAACCGGTCCGTGGTCGACCATCTCGTGAAGTGGGTGCGCGGAGAGGAAAACCGCACCGACACGGCCTCCTTGAGCGACGCGTTGTCTCCGTTGCTGGCGTTGCCGGGTTCCGCCTGCACGCAGATCCGGGCACGGCTCGAACTCGGTGGAAAGAACGAGGAGCCCGACAGTCGCCTGCGTCGACGCAGCGCATTGAACTGGGTCGCCAGTCTCGACGCCGACCCGACGACGGACTGGCGCAGGCCCGCCGAGATTTCGGACAACAGGCATTGGCACGACCTGCAGGCAGGCGCCGCGTTCTTTGCCGTTCGAGATGCGGCCATCTCGACGCTCGATGCCGTGGAGGGCGCCATGGGCCCCGAAGGACGGCCGACCGCCATCGATGACGCAGCGCGACGCACCGAGCATTCCATCGATGCGCTGCGGCGGGCCGCGAACGAATTCCTCGCGCTCGGGCATCGAGACGCGGAAGCCCTCGATTTCTCCCGCCTGTGCGCGGCCGACAGTCCGGCGCAGGTTCTCCGGGGCCTGGTCGAGCGCGACGGCAGGGTGCTTCGGCTGGCCGGCAGCGAGGTACGGCCGGCCGGCGCGGCATTTCGTGGCACGGCCGTCGAGGAATCCTCGCAGGCGGACGAAGACGACGATGGTCCGACGGGCGACGTTCGCGTTCCCGCCGGAATTTCCTATCGCGTGCGCAACCTGTACCTGCTGAACCTCGACATGCAAGGCCGTCTCGGCGAATGGCTTCAAAGGAATCGATCGGAGGCGGCGCATGAGCAGTGATCGTGGTCGTCTGAGCCTGCCTTCGCTGGCTCAGCATTTCGATGCGCCCGAAGGCTACGTTGGCCATTTCGGCTGGATCTGCGGGTATTCGGCCGATGCCCCGTTCCTGAACGACGCGGCCGAGCGGTTCACGGCGCTCACCAAGGACCAGCGCGCCAGCCAGGGTCAGGTCGCGCTGGCCCTGATCGTCGACCCTGGCCATCCGCCGATCGGCTTCATCGACGCGCCAGGCATCGCTCACCTGGCGATCCTGGAGGCGCGGAACAAGCCCTTTCGGCTGCTGCACGCCAAGGTCGCGCTGCTGGGCTATCGCCATCTGGAGCAGCGCGATCGCTGGCGTCTGCGATTGGTCGTCGCGACGGGAAACTGGACACGCCAGACGCTCGAGGACAGCCTCGATCTGGCGTGGCGCGTCGAGGTCGACAGCGATTCGTTGGCACAGCCCGCGGCCGACGATCGCCGGGCGTGCGCGGACATCGGTGCCGCCCAGGGGCTGCTGGGTGCCATCCGGGCGTGGTTCGACACCCGGCTGCTGGACGCATCGCCGTCGGGCTCCGAGCATGTCCAACTGCTCGATGCCTGGATGGCACGGTGCGCGGCGGCGGCAGCGGGCGAACCGCGGTTCTTCGACAACAGGAATGCCTCCTTGCTGAGCCAGCTGCCGACCAAGGTGAAGGCCGAAAGCGAATCCGGCGCCCGGAACTATCTGGCCATGGGCTCCGGTTTCTACGAATCGGGGACCCGCCCGTCGGAAGCGCCTTCGGTGCCCGTCGCGGCGATCCGCGCACTGAAGGAGGCCTCGTTGCTGACCCGGGCCGCGGAGGTGGATCTCTTCGTCAACCGGCTGGCGTGCCAGGCGGTGGCGTCCTCGGTGCAGGCCCTGGAAAAACAGGGCATGAAAGTGAGACCGGCTGCGGCCCCGTCATCGCTTTTCGGCGACAACAGCGCGCGTACGCTGCACGCCAAGTTCCTGTTCAGTGCGAAGTACGCCAACAACTCCCCCCGATGCAATGGCGCCTGGATCTATCTGGGCTCGGGCAATCTCACGGGGCCGGGGTTCGCGAACGCGATGAGCCCTTCATCGGGAAATCTCGAGGCCGGGGTCGTCTTCGCGCCCGGTCCTCTGTACTGGCATGCGGACCGGGGAATCGAGGCCCATCATGTCGTCGGCAATCTGCTGCCGATCCAGTGGACCGAGGCCTTCGATGGTTCCACGGTCCTGTCGGCCGGCGATCCCTTCGAACGGCCCGAGACCTTGCATACGGCGCCGCCGGTGGCCTGGCTCGCGTGGTGCGAGACAGGCGATGGCGGATCCCTTTCGCTGCCCGCCGAAGTGCTGGACCACGAACTCGCCTTCCAGGTGCTGACACCCGAAGGCATCCCGGGCGTCGTGAGCGGGGGCACCATCCCGTGGACGGGGCGCCGCCCTCGGGTCGTGCGCTGCAGGTGGAATGCCGATGGCACGCAGAAGGAAGCGGACATCCCCGTGATCGACGAGTTCGGACGCATTGCGGCAGCCAAGCTGATGCCTCTGGGGATCGACGAGGGCTGGTGGCAGTTGGCGGACTTTCCGCTGGTGCCGATCGAGGAGACCTCCAATGATGATCCCGATTCACAGGACGACCACCCGGCCGAACCGGGCGGGGAAGGCGGTCGCACGCTGGTGTCGAGCTATTCGATCCGCCAGATGATGGAGCTGGTCGAGAACATCGCCGAAAAGCAGACGGCCATTGACAGGCGCGATTGGGAGCCCTGGTGCCGACGGCTCGAACAGACGCTGGTTCGCATGAAGGACAGCGGACCGGTGGCCTATTTCCAGATGCAGCAGGCGCCGAAGTTGAATCCCTTGAGTCCTCTGCGGTGCGCTCCCTTTCGCCCGACCTTCGCCGAAACCGCGGAAACCTCCGAGGGGCGGCTCTACGAGGAGGCGCTCCGGCGCATCGAGCTCAGCTGGGGCGTGGACGAGATGGTGTCGATGGGGGAACTGCGATGAGCCGGTCATTTGCAGGCTGGGAGGCCGTCGGGCGGAATCTGCAGGAGATCGCCGCTGGTCACGCCATCGAACTCAACGCGGGGCAGCGTGCCAGCCTCGTTGCCATCGCCGAACGCCTGCCGGGCAACGGCGTGCTCATCGCGGACGAGGTCGGACTGGGCAAGACGCGCATCGCCGCGGCCGTCGCGCGTGGCGTGATCGACGCCGGAGGACGCGTCGCCATCATCGTTCCGCCGGTGCTGGGCTACCAGTGGCGCGAAGAACTGCAGCGCAAAGCGCACATCGAGAACACGCCCCTGATCATTCGAAGCCTGGACGCGTACCTGGATGCGTGGAAGCAAGGGGCCGGCGCAGAGGAACCCTGGGGAGATCACCCGGCGTTGCTGATCTCGCATGCCTTTTGCAACTGGTCGATCAAGGGCAATACCAAGACCAACTGGAAGTGGACGCTGCTGCCGGCCACCCTGATCTTGGCCCGGAAGCGGAGTTCGGTGAGGGGGCAGCGTCCGCGTGGCTACAAGGGCGATGGAAAGATGAACGACGCCCGCGTCGCAGCTGCGGCGGAGTGGATTCTCCAGAATTCGGACGAGGCCTTGCTCGATGCACTGGCCTTTCACCCTGAACTGAATCGCTGGGGTGCGGAGTCGCCGTTGTTTAAGCCCGGCAACTACCTCAAGCGCACGGTATTCAGGAGCGCGCTCGAACAGGTGGTGGGCCTCGGGCTCGGGCGCTTCGATCTCGTGATCGTCGACGAGGCGCACAAGAGCCGGGGCGAGGAAAGCAATCTCAACCGCCTGCTGGATTTCGTCGTGCAGCCCGGCGCCGATGCGAGGCGGCTTGCGATGACGGCAACGCCGATCGAACTGGACGCGAAGCAATGGACCTCGACGCTTCGGCGCCTGGGAACGGACCTGCCCCGCGCCCAGCGGTTGATCGATGCCTATGCGGCCGCGGTCAAGCAGGTGCGCGCCAGCCCCACCGATGCGGAAACGCGAGCCGCGTTCGGCGAGGCGGCCCAGAGCTTCAAGAGCACCTTCGGTTCGGTCCTGGTGCGTCGAGACAAGCGGGACGACCCCTGGGTCAGGCGCTTCGCCGAGCTGTCGGGCGAGAGCCACCATGCCTACAGGCGCGAGCGAGCCATCGCGATCGACGCGGCAAGCCTGCCGCCAGCGTGGCGGCAGGCGGTCTGTGCCGCCGAAGCCCTGTCGTTCGCGACGCGGGGCAGCGACGACGCGGTCGCCAAGCGCTTGCGATTGACGCTGGGCAATGGACATGGAATCGCCGCACTGATGGATCAACTGCTGCAGGATGCCGAGGAAGACAAGACGCAGGCCGAGGCGGATGGTGCGGGCCCGGTCGAAGCCGAAGACCCCGTGATTGCAGCACCCAGGAACAAGCGGGAGCAGCGTGCCGACTGGTGGAAGCAAAGGATGGCCGACGCGTTCCGCGAGGGGGCGACGCCGTCGAGCGATGCGGCCCTCTACGAGCATCCGGCCATCGCGGCGGCCGTCGAGGCGATCGAAGCCACCTGCGGACCTGCTGCCAACGAAAAGGTGCTGGTCTTCGGTCGATTCACGCGGCCGATGCGTTCGCTGGTCCGGCTGCTCAATGCCCGCGCGTTGCTGCGCAGCCTCGACAGCGGCGTGCTCTGGCCGCAGGAGAAGCTGGCCGATACCGAGCGGGCCGCCGTGCTCGCCGCGCTGCGCCAATCGGGCCGGCGCGATTCGCTGGATGACATCGACAGTCGACTGAAAACCCAATACGCGGCGCTGGAACAGCAGCGGGAAACGTTCAGGACCCATCTGGTGGCGTCGATCGCGCAGGGGTTCGGATCGATCGAGGTCGGACATCGGATCCGGTCGATCTACGAGGCGTTTGCAGAACGCGTGGAACACGAGGCCGGACGCGAGACCCCCCGTCATGCGGGTGTGCTGGCGCTGGTGGCGCGCGCGATCCAGGACCTCATGGGGCACGGCGATGCCGCCGTGGACGCGGGGCGTATCGCGGCAGCCTTCGTCGAGCTGGTCGACGCGGCCAGCGACCAGGAAGACCGCTCCGATGCGGAGGGCCAGGGCGGGCAGGCACAGGCAGTGCAACGATGGGAAGCGCTCGAAGAGCGGCTCAGGGGTGAGTTCAATCTGGCGGAGGGTGCTTTCGCGCGCCTGATGCACGGAGACACCCGGCCCCACACGCGCCGGATGCTCCAGCTCGCATTCAATCGCGAGCACAGCCACCCGAAGGTGCTCGTGGTCCAGTCGGTCGTGGGCCGCGAGGGGCTGAACCTTCACACCGCGTGCCGGACGGTCGTCCTGCTTCATCCGGAGTGGAATCCGGGTGTCGTGGAGCAGCAGATCGGCCGCGTGGACCGCATCGGGAGCCTGTGGCAATCGAAGTTCCAGGCATGGGAGAAGGCCGCCCCCGACCTGGCCGGCGACGGCCCGCCTCGCATCGAGATCCGGCCCGTGGTTTTCAAGGGAAGCTACGACGAGGAGAACTGGCGGGTGTTGCGCGAGCGCTGGGAGGAGCTGAGGGCACAGCTTCACGGCGTCGTGATCAACGAGCACGCGAGCGACGAGCTCATGCGACAGCTGGCGCGGGAGATCAATGCCCTGGCGCCGGATTTCTCTCCTGCGCCGGTCCGGCCCGCTCGTTGATCGAAGGGGCCGAGTCGCCCTGCCACTGCGCGGCAAAGCCCCGGAGCTCGATCAGCTCGTCGAGGATCGGACACGCCGGCCGGTGGTCGCCCAGGCACAGGTCCGCGAGCCGTTCGAGCACGCGCTTCGTCGCCTGCAGTTCCTCGATGCGCGAATCGAGCGCTTCGGCGCGGCACAGCGTGAGGCGCTTGACCTCGGCGCTCGTGCGTTCCTCGTCGCGCCACAGCGCCACCAGCCGTTCGATCTCGTCCATGGCGAAGCCCAGCGCCAGCGCACGGCGCGCGAAGCGCAGCACGGCGACGTGGGCGTGCGTGTAGCGGGGCTCGGCCGCGGCGATCAGGCCGCGCGCCTCGCACTGGCGCAGCAGCCGTTGCGAAACGCCGGCGCGCGCGAGCGCGGCCTCGAGGTCGAACCGCGGCGCGGTGTCGGCGTGGACGGGCGATGGAAGGGTGCGAGGGGTCATGCGGCCTCCTGTGGAAGAGGCCCGAAGTCTTCGGTCTCGCACGGTGTCAAGGTCAAGCCGCGGCGCGGCTTTTCCTTGCGGCGCGTGGGCCTATCGCAGGCCGTGCGCCTGCAGCACCGTCTTGAGCCTGCGCACCTCGTGCTGCAGGTCGAGGATCAGCGCCGCGGCATCGAGGCCGACACCGAAGTCGCGCTCGAGCCGCCGTGCCTCCAGCGCATGCTGCAGGTCGGCGCTCGAGAAGCGCCAGCGCTCGGGCTGCGCCTCCTCGGTCTCGATGCGCACGATGCCGACCTCGACCAGTTGCACGACCCAGGCGGTGTCGGCACCGCAGGCATGCGCGAGTTCGCTCGCGGCCAGCGGATGCAGCTGGCCGACGGCGGTGGTGGTGATGGAAACGGTCGCCATCTCAGACTCCCAGGTGCTGGCGTGGGTTGAACGAGGCCGAGGCCTTCGCGAGCGCCTCGTAGGCGTTGCGCGCGGCCTCGCTGTCGGCGGGCGGCAGCGCGATGTCGAGCAGCAGGTAGAGGTCGCCGGGCGTCTTGCCCGCGAGGCCGCGGCCCTTGAGGCGCAGCTTGAGGCCGCTCTTGGCCTGCTTCGGCACCGTGACCTCGACCGCGCCGCCGCCGGGCAGCGGCACCTCGACCTGCGCGCCGAGCGCGGCCTCGGTGGGCGTGACCGGCAGGGTCATGTAGAGGTCGCGCGCCTCGACGCGGTAGAGCTTGTGCGGCGCGATGCGCACCTCGAGGTAGAGATCGCCGGCCGGCTCGCCGCCATGGCCCGGCAGGCCCTGGCCCGCGAGGCGGATGAACTGGCCCGGATGCACGCCGGGCGGGATCTTCACGCTCAGGGTGCGCGTTTCCCAGCGCGGCTGGCCCTGCGCGTCGAGCACCTGCGAGCGCAAGCTGATCTCGCGCTCGGCGCCGCCGATGGCGTCTTCCAGCGTGATCTCGATCGCCGCATGGTGGTCCTCGCCGCGGGCGCGGAAGTTCTGCCGCGCGGCGCCGCGGCGCTCGGCCTCGCCGAACATCGAGGAGAAGAACTCGCTGAAGTCGGCATGGTCGGCCGGGCCCTGGCGCGGTCCGCGGTGGAACTCGAAGCCGGCGTCCCAGCCCGGCGGCGGCTGGAAGTCGCCGTCGGGGCGGCCGCCGCGCGCCACGCGGTCGGCCAGGGCGTCGTAGGCGGCGCGCTTCTCCTTGTCGCCGAGCACGTCCTTGGCTTCGTTGATGTCGCGCATGCGCTGCTCGGCGTCGGGCTCCTTGCTGACGTCGGGGTGGTACTTGCGCGCGAGCTTGCGGTAGGCCTTGCGCACCTCGTCGTCCGACGCGGTGCGCTCGATGCCCAGGGCGCTGTAGTAGTCCTTGAATTCCATGGTCTTGGTGTGGGGTGTGGGGACGGCTCGCGCGCGGCGCTCGGAGAACCCTAGGCCAGCGCGGCGTCGCCGTCGGCATGCCGCAGCAGCGGCGTCACGGCCCATGTGGGGCCGCTGCGGTCGAAACGCAATGGCTGCGCGTTGCCCAGCAGCCCCAGGTCGACCGGCACGCCCAGCAGCGCGGCCAGCGCATAGAGCGTGCCGCCGTGCGCCACCACCAGCACCGGCGCGGGCTGGGCCAGGGCCTCGGCCAGCGCGGCGCGCTTGCGCGCGACGAACTGGGCCAGGGTCTCGCCGCCCTCGGGCTCGCAGGCCCAGTCGATGTTGGCCGAGGAGGTGCCGATCAGCGCGCCGAAGTTGCGCTCGCGCAGCACGGCCTGCGCCGTGGGCACCAGCTTGAGCGCGCTGCCCACGGCGTGCGCGGTGTCGAAGGCGCGCCGCGCATCGGAGCAGACGATGGTGCGGATCGGCTCGCCCGCCAGCAGTTCGGCCGCGCGCGCGGCCTGCTGCAGGCCGAGCTCGCTCAGCGGCTCGTCGGTGGCCTGGAAGATGCGCTGCGCGTTGCGGCCGGTCTGGCCGTGGCGCAGGAAGTAGAAGTGGTCGCAGGCCGGCGCCAGCGGCTGGGCGGCGGCGAGGGCGATCAGCTGGTCGAGGCCCGAGGGCCGGTGGGCCGTGGCGGTGGGAGAGGCGGTGCTGGAGAGGGACATGGGTCGATTCTGTGGATGAAAGGTGCCGCACTGGAAGAGTCGGGCTCTCGCCCCGAACGGGCCGTGGCGGTGGATTCAATAACATACGCGGTTTTTCTTACTTTTCCTGGCGATCCCCGCATGCATGAGATCTCGTTGACGCCGTCGCAGGCGACGGCGCTGCAGCGCCTGAAGGACTTCCTGCGCGGCGATTCGTCGTGCTTCCTGCTCCGAGGCAGCGCCGGCACCGGCAAGACGACGATGGTGAGCGCGCTGCTGGCCCACCTCGATGCCTCCCAGCGTCCCCACGCTTCGCTGGCACCCACGGGCCGCGCGGCGCGCATCCTCGGCGCCCGGACCGGCTCGGCGGCCGGCACGCTGCATCGCGGCATCTATCGCCTCGAGACGGTGGAGGTCTTCGAGGACGCGCAGACGCGCAATGACCCGGGCATCCGCTTCCTCTATCCGCTGCGCACCGACGATCCCGCCGACACGGTGTTCATCGTGGACGAATCCTCCATGGTCGGCGACAAGGCCGCGGAGGGCGACGTGCTGCGCTTCGGCTCGGGCCGGCTGCTGGCCGACCTGGTCGAGTTCGCGCGGCTGAGCCGCCCGGGACGCGACCCGGCGCGCGGCGCGCGGATCGTGTTCGTGGGCGACCCGGCGCAGCTCGCCCCCGTGGGCGACAACCGTTCGCCAGCGCTGTCGTCGGACTACCTGCGCGAGACCTTCGGCCTGCGCTGCGAGTCGCACGAGCTGACCGAGGTCATGCGCCAGTCCTCGGGCAGCGCCATCCTCGAGCGCGCGACGGCGCTGCGCGATGCGATCGCCCGCCAGGATTTCAACGCCTTCGATCTCGCCGAAGCCGGTGACGGTGCGGCGCGCGAGATCCGGCACCTGCCGCTCGCCGAGGCCCTGGACCACGTGGCGCAGGCGTTCCGCAGCCGCGCGAACTCGGTGCTGGTCACCGGCACCAACGCGATGGCGCTCGAGCTGAACCGCGCGGTCCGCGCGCGGCTGTGGGGCGACGAGCATGCCGCGCCGCGGGCCGGCGACCTGCTGATGGTCAACCGCAACGCGCCGATGGCGCAGTTGATGAATGGCGACCTCGTCAAGCTGCTGGCCACCGACGCCGAACCGGAAGTGCGCCAGGTGCCGATCCGCGGCGAGACGCAACCGGTGGCGCTGCGGTTCCGGCGCATGACGATGGCCTATCGCAACGCCGACGGCGCGGTGGTGCAGGTCGAGGAGGTCGTGCTGGAGAACCTGCTCGAGTCGCGCGACCGGGAGTTGTCGCCGCTCGAACTGCGTGCGCTGCTGGTGGACTTCCGCCAGCGCCATCCGCAACTGCAGCCGAAGAGCGCGGAGTTCCGCGCGACGATCCGCCAGGATCCGTACTTCAATGCGGTGCAGATTAAGTACGGCTATGCGGTCACCTGCCACAAGGCGCAGGGCGGCGAGTGGGACACGGTGGTCGTGCACTTCCCGGACGCCAATGCGGGGCGCAACGAGGCCTTCTTCCGCTGGGCCTACACGGCGATCACGCGCGCGCGCGGCAGCTTGCTGCTGGTCGATCCGCCGCGCTTCAGCCGCCTTGGCATCGACTTCGGCGAAGCCGTCGCGGCGCCGCCACCCGTCACGGGCGCGCAGGCCGAAGCGCCGGACCCGCAGGACGATCCCGACTGGGACCGCTACTCCTTCAACCCGGGGCAGGAGCTGCTGTTCGCCCACCATCTGCGGCTGCGCGCCGCGCTGTCGGCCGCGGGCGTGGGCATCGTCCGCCAGCAGCATGCGCAGTACTGCCAGAAGTACTGGCTCGAGCGCGGCGGTGCGCGTGCCGCCCTTCAGTATTTCTACAAGGGCGACCAGCGCGTGGGCAGCATCGTCGCGATGCCCGGCGCGCCCTGCGATGCCGCACTGCTGAGCGAGTGCCTGGAGGCCGTGCAGGGCGCGCTGTCGATGGCACCGCAGGCCGCGCCCGATGCTTTCCTCGACGACTTCAGGCGCGAACTCGAGCGCGCCGTGGCGGCCGACGGGCTGCGCATCCTGAGCGCGGAGCCTGGCAGCTATCGCCTGCGCATCACCTTCGAGGGCGACGGGCGGCGCGGCCAGGTCGACTTCCACTACGACGGCAAGAAGCGCTGGACGCGTGCCACCGAGGTCGGCGGACCCGGCGGCAGCCGGGGCATCTTCCAGCAGGTGAGCGGCGCCGTGGACGCGGCGCGGTGAGCAGCGGCCCCGAGATCACCCGGCTGCGCAAGGAAGGCCGGCTGAACGAGGCGCTGGCGCAGGCGCGCGCCGGCCACGCCGCCGCGCCCGGCGACATCCACGTCCAGCGCGCCTATGGCTGGGTGCTGCACGCCTTCCTCAAGCAGGAGATCGAGGATTTCGAGCGCCAGCGCGTGCCCGCGCCGCAGTTCGCGCGGCGCTTCGAAGGCTGGCTCGACGAATACCGCGTCTTCGGTGCGAACGAGCGGCCGAACCTGCTGTATTCGCAGGTGCTGAACCAGGCGGTCAAGGCGAGCCGGGCCTGCCCGGGCTTCCTCGCTTTCGCGCGCTGGTGGGAGCCGCGCCATCTCACGGCCGACGACGAGAAGCCCTTCACGCTGCCCGACGGCAGGCAGGCACCGAGCCTCGAAATGCGGCTGCATTACGCGATCGGGCGGGCGCTGTCGAGCCCGTCGACGGACGGCGACCGCGAGCTGCTGGACTGGGCAGAGACGCAGCAGCGCGCAGCGCTCGAACGCCATCCCGACGACCCCTGGCTCCACTACTACCGCAGCAAGCGGCTGCTCGACGAAGGACTCGTCGAGGAGGCGCGGCGCTGCCTCGCGCCGGTGGTCCGGCGCCAGCGCAAGGCCGCATGGGCCTGGACGCTGCTGGGCCAGACCTTCGAGACGCAGTCGCCGAACGAGGCGATCGCCTGCCATGCCGAGGCGGTGCGGCTGGCCGTGAAGCCGATGGAGGTGGCCAACACCCGCGTGTCGCTGGCCGACCTGCTGGCGCAGCAGGGGCGTTTCGACGCCGCTGCGATCCAGGTGCATCACGCGCTCGCCTACCGCGTCGACCACGGCTTCCGGATCCCGCCCGCGCTGCAGCAGCTTGCGGGTTCGCGCTGGTTTGCCCGGCGCGGCGACCTCGCGGCGCTGGCCGACGAGGCCGTGGCGCCGGGCCAGGCGGCCGCGATCCTGCAGGCGCTCGACGAGCGGCCGCTGTCCTGGCGCGCGGGCGTGGTCGACAACCGGAACGCGCCCAAGGCACTGGTGCATGTCGCGTTCTCGATGGCGGAGGGTACGGTGCTGCACTTCGATGCCTTCGAGGGCGTCGAGCAGCTGCAGCCCGGGGCGATCGTCGAGCTCGGCTATCTCGGCAGCGAGCGGCGGCCCAGCCGTTTCCGGCTATCGGCGCAGCCGGCGATCGCGGGCTTCTGCCGCGCGCTGTCGGGCAGCATCGAGCAGCGCGAGGGACAGGCTTTCGGCTTCCTGCTCACCGAGCGCGGCGAACGGGCGTTCGTGCCGCCGGCCCTGCTCGCACAGACGAGCACGCCACAGGCCACTGGCATCGCCTGCCTCGCGAAGGACCGCAAGGGCACGCCGGGCTGGCGCGTGCTCGCCTGGCGCTGAGCGCCGCCGGACTCAGTACGCGAACTGCAGCGGCCGTCCCTCGCGCTGCGCCTCGACGTCGGCGCGGTGGAAGGGCAGCGCGTGCCACTGCTTGGCCGCGAACAGCGGCAGCTGGTCGTAGGCGCGCGGCGAAGCGAGGTCGCTGCTCTGGCCGTAGGTCAGCAAGCCCTGCGCCACCGGCCCGCGCTCGTCGAAGCCCACCACCTGGATGTAGCTGCTGCCGTAGTTGACCTGGTAGCCCTTCGGGTCGATCAGCGACTGACCTTGCGACTCGAGCTTGTTGAGCACGCCCTCGAACTCGTCGCCGCCATGCAGCGCGATGCGCTGGCCGCGCACCTCGCGCGACTGCGGCACGCCCAGCGGCACGTCGGCCGCGAAGCCCGCGGTGCGCAGGATGCCGACCGCGTCGCCCAGGGCCTTGAAGACTGCGGCGCGGGTGGCGGGCGCGGCCATGTCGAGGCCGGCCGGCGTGGTCACGGGCTGCGCCGGGTCGAAGGGCAGGCGCCAGACCTTCGGGATGTCCTTGGCCTTGCGCCAGAACTCGCGGAACAGCGCCGCGCCCTTCGCGTCGGCGTTGCTGGTGCGGTCCCAGGCCGCGAGCACGCGGCAGCCCAGCGCCTGGTCGACGTCGAGCGCGCCGCCGGCGGCCGCGCAGGCGGCCTGCAGGTCGTCCATCACCAAGAGGCCCGCGAGGTTGCGGTCGCGGAAGATCACGCTGCGCAGCTCGGCCGCGCCCATGCGGTTGCCGGGCAGGCCGTCGGCGCCCGCGAGCCGGCCCTCGATCTCGAGGATGCCGCTGCGCGTGCGCAGCCGCTGCGGCACGCCCACCGGCCCGACCAGCGGCGACACGCCCGCCATCGGCGCGATGCGCGGATTGCTGAGCCAGTAGCTGTCGTTGCTGTTCTGCACCCAGTCGGGCGTGACCACGACGGGCATGCGCACGGGCGCGATGAGGCCCGGCGACGCGGCCGTGGCATCGCGCTGCCAGGCGCAGGCGGCGCGCGAGCCGTCGAGCACGGCGAGGCCGGCCGCGTTGAGCAGCGCCGCGGCGCCCGGCGAGGGCGCGCAGGCGCGCAGCTGCTCGGCCGAGACGTCGGGCACCACCGACAGGTCGGCGTACATCGCGTTGCCGTCGCGGTCGGCCGCGATGGTGTTGATCCACGGCATGCCCTGGTTGCCCATCGCGGCGCGCAGCTCGGCCACGTTGCGCGCTTGCGCCATGCCCATCCAGGCCTCGGCCGAGCGCACGTTGAGCGTGTTGGCATCGCGGATCGCATAGGCGCGCTGCGCGGTCCAGCCCAGGCCGGCCTTGGGCAGCGCGATCAGCGGGCCCCATTCGCTCTCGTAGAAGGTGTGCTGCAGCGCCGGCGCGCCATCGCTCGCCGGCAGGCTCACGGTGCGCGCTGTCATGCGGCGGCGCTGGCCGTCGACGATGTAGACGGTCGGGTCGGCCGGATCGAGCTGCAGCTCGTAGAGCGTGAAGCGCTTGCCGGTCGACACGGTGTGGGTCCAGGCCACGTCCTTGTTGAAGCCGATCGCCACCACCGGGCTCAGGCCGCCGGTGGCGCCCATCACGTCGACGCGGCCGGGGATCGTCAGGTGCAGCTGCCAGAAGCGGTTGGTGCCGGTCCATGGGAAGTGCGGGTTGCCCAGCAGCAGGCCGCGGCCGTCGGGCGTGGCGTTGCGCCCGAAGGCCCAGCCGTTGGAGCCGAGCTCGCCGCCCTCGGGGTTGGCGTTGAAGCTGTGGCGGCCGATCTCGGCCACGGCCTGGTCGAGCGGCACCGGCGCCGCGCCCGTGCGCGCGCCCGGCGCGGGCGGCACCGCCTCCAGCACCGCGCCCGCGAGCGCGCCCAGGCCGCCCTGGATCATCGATTGCTCGGTGGCGCGCGCCAGGTCGGCCGCGGTCATCGGCCGCACCCAGGGCTTGCCGCGGCAGGCCGCGGGCAGGCCGTTGGGGCCGGCGTCCTGCAGGTAGCGGTTGTAGCCGGCCACGTAGCCGCGCATCATGGTCTGCACCTCGGTGCCGGTGGTGGCACCGGCGCGCGCGAGCGCGGCGTCGTCCATGTGGTAGCGCACGAACAGGTCGATCTGCGCGTTGGGCATCAGGCCCAGGCCGAAGGCGCCGCGCTCCTGCGCGCCGAAGAAGCGCGAACGCTCGCCGCGCATCGTCACCAGGTGCTCGGCGGTCTGGCAGACGTTGTCCTGCGCATGCGCGTAGGCGGCGCCGAAGGCCAGGCCCTCGTAGTCGGGCGCGGTGACGTGGGCGATGCCGTAGGTGGTGCGCTCGATCGTGACCGCGCGCCCCGAGGGTGGCGGGGCGCTGGCGCAGCCCGCGAGCAGCAGGGCGGCGGCGAGCAGGGAAAGGGGAAGGGTGGCTGCCTGTCTCTTGGTGTTGTGCATGGTGGTGCGGCGCGAAGCCTTCGTTGGAAAACAGCGGGGGACCGAGCGTAGGCCCGCCTCTGCCGCGCCACCTGTCGCCGGCGCGGCAGCCGGCGCCGGAACGTCTCGCTTCAGCCGAAGCGCATGCCCTTCGGGCGTGCCTGCAGCCGCTCGACGTAGGCGTCGATCCGGGGCCGGTTGGAACGGCCGCCGAAGGCGCGCAGGTAGATGAACATCGAGCCGATCATCACGTCGGCCGCGGTGAACTGCGCGCCGAACAGGTAGGGGCCGTCGCCGAGCTCGCGCTCGACCGCGTCCTTGGCCTCCTCGAAGTCGGTCCAGCCGCGCGCGCTGTTGTTGCTGCGCAGCTTGAGCATGCTGTCGCCCATCGCGGGCTCGAGCTGCGCGGTCGAATAGACCATCAGCGACAGGAAGCGGCCGCGCTCGGGCGTGCCCACGGGCGGGGCCAGCTTCTTCGCGGGGTACTTCTCGGCGATGTAGAGGCAGATGGCCGCGTTCTCGAACAGCCGCGTGGGGCCGTCGACCAGCGCGGGCAGCTTGCCGGCGGGGTTGATCTTGCGGAACTCGGGCGTCTTGTGCGCCTTCTCGCGCAGCAGCGTGGGCACGATCTCGTAGTCCACGCCGGCCTCGTCGAGCATCCACTTGGCGACCTGCGCGCGGCTGTGCGGGTCGAAATACAGCTTCATGGTCATGAGGGTGTTTTCCTTGGGTTGGTGCTGGCTCAGAACTTCGGGATGCGCAGCGTCTTGCTGATCATCAGCGTGCCCGAGAGCGCGAACAGCAGCGCCATCGGATGCAGCTGCCACGGGCCCACGCTCCAGGCGCCGCCCCACAGCGCGTCGCCCAGGCGGCCCTGCGAGGCGGCCCACGCGAGCACGCCGACCAGCACCACGCTGGTCGGGATCGGCGTGCCCTCGAAGTACTTGACCTTGTCGCCGCCGGCCGAGAGCGATTCGGCCGTGACGTTGAAGCGCGCGAGCCGGCTCACGCCGCAGCAGACGAAATAGACCAGCGCCACGCAGTCCCAGCCGCCGTCGAGCCCGGCCGCGAAGCCCAGCGCGGCCGGCGCCACGCCGAAGGAGATGATGTCGGCCAGCGAATCGAGCTCGCGTCCGAGCGCCGAATGGGTCTGGCGCCAGCGCGCGATGCGGCCGTCGAACACGTCGAACACGAAGGCCGCGGGCGCGAGCGCGGCGGCCCAGTAGAAGTGGGTGAGCGACTGGCTCGCCATGTAGGCCATCGCGAGGAACACGCCGCCCACGCCGCAGGCCGCGTTGCCGAGCGTGAACACGTCGGCGAGGTGGAAGCCGCGGATCATCGAGAAGTGCTTGCGCACGGGAGCGGGGCGGTTCATGGAGCCTTCTGGAACTGCGGAAATGCGCCGAACCTTAACCGAAGCGCCGGGGCCCCGATGTAGTCGCGCTCCGACGCGCGGGCGCGGACGGCGTCAGCGGCGTTCGCGGCCGCTCGGCGCCACGCCGAAGCGCTTGCGGAAGGCGGTCGCGAAGTTCGTCGCGTGGCGGTAGCCCACGAGCTGCGCGGCCTCCTGCACGCTCAGGCCCTGCGCCAGCCGTTCGCGCGCGAGCGCCATGCGCCGCTCGTGCAGCCATTCGAAGACCGAGCACTGGTAGGCGGCGCGGAACTTCAGGCGCAGCGTGCTCTGGCTCATGCAGGCGAGGCGGGCCAGCGCCTCGAGCGTGTGGTGTTCCTCGGGCGCGTCGTGCAGCCGTTGGCGCACGCGCTCGAGCAGCTGACGCTCGCGCGACGACGGCAGCGGTGGCGCCATCGGCGATGCATCGGCCAGCGCATGCGCGAGCAGCTGCAGGCCCACGCCCTGGCACAGCAGCGCCTGCAGCGGGCCCTGCCACTGGCCGCCGAGCACCTGCTCGATGGCCTGCACGAGGTGCGGCGGCACCGCCCAGTGGCGCGGTCGCCCGGCCGGCGAGCGCAGCGCGGCGGCGATCAGCTCGTCGAGCTGCGCGTCGCCCGTGCCGAGCGGCGCGGCGGCCGACACGTTGATGCTGCGCAGCCGCTGGCGTGCCGGGTGGATGCCGGTCATCGACAGCCCGTCGCCATAGGCGGCGCTGAGGCCGCCGTGCGTGCGCATCGGCACGCTGTCGCCGCGGCCCAGCGCGGCCTGCGCCTGGCCCTGCAGCACCACGATGGCCGAGAACCGCGGGCTCGCCTGCGAGGTGGCTTCGTAGTGGTGGTGCACCACGATGTCGGAGGCGGCCAGCGTCAGGCCCGGGCCCAGCGCATGCGTCTCGACGCGGCCCTCGGCGATGCACAGCGCCTCGGGGTCGCGCGGTGCGCCCGACAGATAGGGCAGGCGGTAGCGGAAGCCCGCGTCGCGGCCGAGCCGGTCGAAGTCGGCGGCGCTGAAGCGGCGCGGCGAAACGCCGGGCGCGAGGGCCGCTTCGCTTTCGGCGCCCGGCATACGTTTGCCGCGCTTCGGCATAGGTCGGTGCATCGCCAGATAGTAACAATTCTCATTTGTCGCTAAACCCTTTGTCCTCACCGCCGCCATGCCGACTGCCTTCCGTTCTACCGCGCCGTTCCGGCGCCATTCCCTGCACCTGCTGTTCGGCGCGGCGCTGCCCTCGATGTCCGCGCTGGCGCAGGCACCCGATGCCGGATCGAGCGCCGCGCTGCCCGCCATCGAGGTGACCGGCACGGCCGTCAGGCCCACCACCGAGGGCACGCAGTCGTACACCACGAAGGCCGCGCGCACCGCGACCGGCCTGCAGCTCTCGCCGCGCGAGACGCCGCAATCGGTCAGCGTGGTCACGCGCCAGATCGTCGAGGACCAGGGCCTGCAGACCACGGGCGACATGCTGAACAGCGTCACCGGCATCTCGATCACGCGCAGCGACGCCAACCGGCTCTCGGTGTCGGCGCGCGGCTTCGCGATCGACAGCTACCAGTTCGACGGCCTCGTGAGCCCGGTGCTGTCGCCCTGGTCCTTCGGCGAGAGCAACCTCGACACCGCCATCTACGACCGGCTCGAGGTGGTGCGCGGCGCCACCGGCCTGATGACCGGCGCGGGCAATCCGTCGGCCGCGATCAACTTCGTGCGCAAGCGGCCGCTGCGCGAGTTCGCGGCCTCGGCCGGCGTGTCGGTGGGCAGCTGGAATTTCCGGCGCGCCGAGGTCGACATCTCGGCGCCGCTCACGCAGGACGGGCGCATCCGCTCGCGCCTGGTGGCGGCCCATTCGGACGGCGACAGCTACACCACCTTTCTAGGCAACCGCTCGAACACCTTCTACGGCGTGCTCAGCGCCGACCTGACGCCGGCCACAGAGCTCACGCTGGGCTTGAGCAAGCAGGACACCGTGACGCGCGGCTTCGGTGCCGGCTTCCCGCTGTTCTATACCGACGGCCGGCGCACCGACTTCGACCGCTCCGTGGCCAGCAACACGACATGGACCCGGGCCGAGACCGACACCACCACCGCCTTCCTCGACCTCACGCACCGCTTCGCCAACCGCTGGACCGCGCGCCTGGCCTACAGCCACGCCAGCACCGACATGATGATGAAGCACCTCTACCGCGGCGGCGCCGTCAATGCCTTCACCGGCGCGATGAGCGTGGCGCCGTCGTACATCTACTACGACGGCGAACTGAAGCGCCGCGCCGTCCACGCCACGCTCGGCGGCCCGTTCCGCCTGCTGGGCCGCGACCACGAGTTCTCTCTCGGCTGGATGCGCTTCGACGACCGGCTCGACCTGCCGCAGTACCGCGCGCTGAACCAGCCGCCGATCGGCAGCTTCTTCGACTGGCGCGTCGACCGCATCGCCGAGCCGCTGTGGTCGAGCGTGCCCTCGCAGGCCGACACCATGCGCGCGCGCCAGGACGGCGCCTATGCGTTGGGGCGCTTCTCGCTGGCCGATCCGCTGCACCTGATCGTGGGCGCGCGCGTGAGCAACTGGAAGACCGATCAGAACTACTTCGGCGCCATCCGCAGGTACGAGCACCGCGACCGCATCACGCCCTATGCGGGCCTGCTCTACGACATCGACGACACCTACACGGCCTACGCCAGCTACACCAGCATCTTCAAGCCGCAGAACAACCGCGACGCGGCCGGCGAGATCCTCGACCCGGTGACCGGCAAGAGCTTCGAGCTGGGCCTCAAGGCGGCCTACGCGGACGGCAGGCTCAACGGCGCGTTCGCGCTGTTCCAGACGCGCCAGGACAACCTGGCCGAGGCCATCGCCGGCCAGACCGCGGGCGGCGTGCCCAACACCCAGGCCTACCGCGCGGTGGCCGGCGCGAAGGTGGAGGGCGTGGACCTCGAACTCAGCGGCGAGATCGCGCGCGGCTGGAACCTCGCGGCCGGCTACACCCACTTCCGCGCCCGCGCCGCGAACGGCACGCCGATCAACACCGGGCATCCGCGCAGCCAGCTCAAGATCTTCAGCAGCTACCGGCTGCCGGGCGACTGGAGCGCGCTGACCGTGGGCGCGGGCGTGAACTGGCAGGGCCGCGCCTACGAGACCGTCATGGCGCCGCCGGCCAACCGCTCCACCGTGGTCGCGCAGTCGGGCTATGCGCTGGTGAGCCTGATGGCGCGCTACGAGATCCGCAAGAACGTCTCGGCCACCCTGAACATCAACAACCTGACCGACCGCAAGTACTACTCGCAGGTGGCCTTCTTCAACCAGGGCTGGTACGGGTCGCCGCGCAACGCGACGCTGTCGCTGCGCGTGCAGTACTGAAGCGGCAGGAGGCTCAGAGCCCCTGGCGCGCCTCGGCGATGCGTGCGAAGCGGCCGAGCAGTTGCGCGGAATCGCCGGTGGCCTGCACGCGCTCGCGCAGCGCCTCGGGGTCGAGCCCGGCCGTCTTCAGCGGGCCGGCCAGGCGATCGATGTAGTCGCGCATCGCGTGGGCATCGAACTCGGGATGGAACTGCACGCCCCAGGCGCTGTCGCCGACGCGGAAGGCATGCACCGGGTCGTGCGCGCTGCCGGCCAGTCGCACCGCGCCTTCGGGCAGGCGCAGCGCGCTCTGCCAGTGCACCGCGTGGGCCGCGAAGTGTGCCGGCAGGCCGCCCAGCAGCGGGTCGGTGGCGGCGGCCTCCTCGAGCACCACGCTGACCGTGCCGATCTCCGGGCCGCGCGGATGGTCGCCGGCCTCGCCGCCGAGCGCATGCGCGAGCAACTGGTGGCCATAGCAGATGCCAAGCACCGGCGTGCCCTGCGCCACGGCGCGCGCGAGCCAGCCGGCGGTGTGTTCGCTCCAGTCCTCGCGGTGCGACACCATCGCATGCGAGCCGGTCAGCACCGCGCCCGCGATGGCGGCGGGATCGGGCAGCGTGTCGCCGCGGCGCGGATCGATCACGGCAATCGGCAGCGTGTCGCTGGCCAGGCCGTCGGCGATCCAGTGCTCGAAGTCGCCGTGCGTCTCGCGCAGGGCGTCGAAGGTGTCGCCGAGCTTGACGATGACCAGGGGACGGGGATGGATTTCCATCCCGCGATGATGCCAAAGCCTCAGGCCAGCACCACGCGCTCGCAGGCGCGGCGCAGCGCCGGCAGCGCCGGCATGTCGCGCGATGCCGCATCGGTGACGACCACGTCGATGTCGGCGCTGCGCGCATAGGTGACGCGGCTGGCCTGGCCGATCTTGGCGTGGTCGGCCAGGATCACGAGCTGCTGCGCCTGCTCGGCCATGGCGCGCGCGATCGCCGCCTCGTGGTGCTCGAAGCTCATCGCGCCGTGCTTGGGATGCATCGCCACCGGCGACAGCAGCGCCACGTCGGCGCGGTAGCGGCGGATCTCCTCGACCGTGCCGGCGCCGCAGGTGGCCTGGGTCTTGACGTCGATCTCGCCGCCGAGCAGCACGGTGCGCCCGCCGGTGTCGCGGCCCTCGGCCGCGCCCGCGAGCTTGAGCGCGATGCTCAGCGAGTTGGTGATGACCGTCATGCCGCTGAGCGTGGCCAGCGCCTCGGCCAGCAGCGCGGTGGTGCTGCCGGTGTCGAGGAACACGGTCTGGCCCGGTTCGAGCAGCGCGATCGCGGCCCGGGCGATGGCGCGCTTCTCGCGCTGCCGCGCCACCAGCCGCACCGCCAGCGGCGGCTCGGGTTCCGCGCCCGTGGCCACGGCGCCGCCATGCACCCGCCGCAGCTCGCCCAGGCCCTCGAGCTCGAGCAGGTCGCGGCGCACGGTTTCGCGCGAGACCGCGAGGTCCTGCATGATCCGCTCGACGCTCAGGCGCGAGAAGGTGGCCAGCAGGCTGCGGATGCGCAGGAATCGTTCTTCTTGGAGCATGGGATGCCGATGGGAGAGGGAGCGATGGCGCCGGTGGCGGACCGGCGCCATTGTGCGGGAGGCGTGCGGGCGGCGCGTGACGCTCAGCCCGCTTGGCCCATCGCCGGATCGCTGATGCCGTGGCTGCCGTTCTCCACGCGGCCCGCGAAGCGGCGCAGGTAGCTGGTGCCGTCGTCCACGTTGGCCGTCACGCTGAAGTCGTACCAGTGCTTCGCGGGTGCCAGGTCCCACTTCTGCACCACCACCTGGCCCGGCGCGAGCGCGAAGGTCCACGGACCGTCGGTGCGGTAGGCATTCGGCGCCACCGTGACGGTGCAGCTGATGTTGCCGAGGTTGTGCATTTCCAGGTGCACGTCGCCGTTGGCGGCGTCGTAGCAGACGCGCACCTCGGGCAGCGCCGTGCCGCCCGCGAGCGCGGCCGGCAGCTTGCCGCCGAAGCGCCGGAAGTAGCCGTTGGGGCCGAACACCGAGAGGTCGTAGCGCCCGCCGGCCGCCACCGCCCAGGCGTCGTTGAGCAGCTTGCCGGGCTCCACCGTGTAGCGGCGCGGCACCTTGTCGAGCGCGAGATGGTCGTAGACATGGAACACCGCGCCCGCGCCGCCGGTGTTGCCGAACACCAGCCAGAACTTCTGCTGCGCCACGTCGGGCCGGCCGCTGGTGTGCAGCTCGTAGGGCAGGGCGCGCGAGTAGCGCACGCCGGTAGCCTGCTGCGGCAGGGTGCCGGTGCCCGGCGCGGGCGCGACCGGGGTGGGCAGCAGCAGCTGCTTCGCGATGGCATCGTCGGCCGCCTTGCCGTCGATGTGCGGCAGCGCGGGCAGCGCCGCATTGGGCGTGGCGAAGTCGAAGCAGGTGCTGAGGTCGCCCGCGACCGCGCGCCGCCAGGGGCTGATGTTGGGTTCCATCACGCCGAAGCGGGTCTCGAGGAAGCGCACCACCGAGGTGTGGTCGGCCACCTGCGAGTTGACCCAGCCGCCGCGACTCCAGGGCGACACCACGTACATCGGCACGCGCCAGCCCATGCCGAAGGGCGAGCCGCGGTAGGGCGCCTTGAGGTCGTTGCGCTCGCCCAGCGTCGACACCGTGCTCATGCCGGCCTCGCTGCCGTCGGCGTTCAGCGAGGGGATCGAGGGCGGCGGCATGTGGTCGAAGTAGCCGTCGTTCTCGTCGAACATGATGAACAGCACGGTCTGGCTCCAGACCGCGGGATCGGCCGTGAGGGCGTTCAGCACGCGCTCGGTGTACTCGGCGCCCCACAGCGGCGATGAGGGGCCGGGATGCTCCGAGTACTTCTCGGGCGCCACGATCCAGCTCACCTGCGGCAGGCGGCCGGCCTTCACGTCATCGGCCAGGGCGTCGAGCGAGCGCGTGGACAGGCCGCGCGCCTTGAGCGAGCGCTGCGCCTCGGTCGGCTCGGCCGCGTAGTAGGCCTTGCGGAAGCTGGTGAAGCCTTCGAGCGGGTTGTCGGTGTAGTTGTCGGCCATGTCCTGGTAGATCTGCCAGCTCACGCCGGCCTGTTCCAGGCGCTCGGGGTAGGTGGTCCAGTCGTAGCCGGGCGCGTTCGCGAGGTCGTCGTTCGAGTTGTCGATCGCGGGACCGCCGCCCTGTCCCAGCGGGTCGTTGGTGCCGCTCCAGAGGAACAGGCGGTTCGAGTTGGTGCCGGTGAGTTCGCTGCAGTGGTAGGCATCGCACAGCGTGAAGGCATCGGCCAGCGCGAACTGGTAGGCGATGTCGCTCTGCGTGTAGTAGCCGAGCGCGCGCGCCGTCTTGGCCGCCACCCACTGGTTCATGCGCCCGCCGTTCCAGGCCTGCTGGCCGTCGGACCAGCTGTGGGCCATGCCGGTGGTGCGCTGCGCGCTGGTGGCGGTGGTGTCGTAGCGGAAGGGCACGCAGGTGCCGCTGCCCGAGGTCGGCGGCTGCTGCCACACCGGCTTGCCGTTGGCCAGCGGCACCGGGAAGCGGTCGCCGAAGCCGCGCACGCCGCGCAGGGTGCCGAAGTAGTGGTCGAAGGAGCGGTTCTCCTGCATGAAGATCACGACGTGCTTGACGTCGCTGATGGTGCCGGTCTCCTGCGTGGCGGGAATCGCCAGCGCGCGGCGGATGCCGGGCGGCAGCAGGCCGAGCGCGGCGGCCGCGCCCGCGGTGGTGGCGGCGCCGCGCAGGAAGCCGCGGCGGGAAGGGGATGCTTGCTTGTCGCTCATGGTGTTCGGGCTCAGGGCGCGCAGCGCACCGACTCGGGACGGCGCGGCGGCAGTTGAGAATCGGGCGTGCCGCCCGGCGGGGTCAGCGCCTCGATCGGCGGACCGGCGGTGGCCGGGTCGTTGGGCACGAGGCTGGTGGCCGGCGGCAGGGCGATGGCGCCGCCACCCCCTCCGCCGCCGCCGCAGGCCGTGAGCACGGTGGCGGCGAGCAGCGCCAGGGCGCAGGCCGCGCGTTGCATCGTTGGGTTGCGCATGCGTGTCTCTCCTCAGGGCACCAGCGTGGTCAGCGAACCGCGCGAGCGCGCGATCGACTCGATCTCGGCCGCGCTCAGCACGCGGTTCCAGGTCGCGAACTCGGCGAAGTCGAAGCGCCCGGCGATGGTGTTGCTCGCATTGCCGTTGCGATAGTTCGGGCCGTAGCCGCCGTCGCCGTCCTCGTTGAGCGAGAAGCCCTTGTTGAGGCCGTTGAGCGCGGCCGCGAAGGCGCTGGTCAGCGTGGCCGAGCTGCTCTGCAGGCCCAGCGCCGGATCGAAGACGTAGTAGCTCACCTTCAGCGCCGGCACGTCGACCGTCATCGCGACATAGGCCCAGGTGTTGGCGCTGAAGCCCAGGTCCTTGTCGCCCAGGCGCGCGCCGCCGCGGCCGATGTTGAAGCGCAGGGCGCTGCCGTACTGGCCGATCGCGAGGCCCGGGTTGTTGCCGCTGCCCCAGTCCTTGTTCGAGATCACCGGCATGCCCGAGCGCGTGGCGTCGGAGCGGAACCAGAAGCCGAAGCTGAAGGGCGCGCTGGTGCTCGTCACGCTGGCGGTCGGGATCGAGTAGCCGCCGTCGCAGGCTGCGCAGACCGTGGCGCCCGTGTAGTCGGTCGACAGCAGTGCGCGCGTGCCGCTGCCCAGCGGTCCGTCGCCGGCCGTCGCGTAGACCGCGGTGGCGCCCTTGACCCAGGGCGCGAAGACCTGGCCGCCGGCGATGCGATCGCCGAGCGCGCCGTTCAGCGGGAACAGGTGCGTGAGGCCGTTGGCCACGCTGGGCAGCAGCACGATCGGCTTCACGTAGTCGAGCGAGGCGCGCAGCGAGACCGGCGTCTTGTCGGCCACCACCGTGTAGTCGTAGGCATAGGTGCCGCTGGCGTCGAAGGGCATGGTGGTGTCCTCGAAGCCCAGGGCCGTGCCGGGCAGCGTGGCCACGGCCGCGCCGTCACGCA
This sequence comes from Variovorax sp. GW821-FHT10D07, assembly GCF_059415325.1. Classification (NCBI taxonomy): domain Bacteria; kingdom Pseudomonadati; phylum Pseudomonadota; class Betaproteobacteria; order Burkholderiales; family Comamonadaceae; genus Variovorax; species Variovorax sp. GW821-FHT10D07. The sequence goes on from NZ_JBWKMZ010000003.1 coordinate 225,181, forward strand.
GCACCGTGATCGAGGCCACGGCGGCCGGCAGTGTCCAGCTCAGGCGGATGCCGTTGCGCTTGTCGTTGGCCACCGCGGCGAGCCGGCGCACGCCGGGCGCGCCCAACAGCGGCGCGCCGTCGATCGCGTACTTGTCGGCCGTGGGCAGGGCCGACAGGTGGGTCAGCAAGGTGGGCGCGATGTCGGCCGTGGAGGCGTAGCCGTACCAGTCGGCGATGTCCGCGGGCAGCCCGGCGGGCGCTGCTGCGTCGAGGTTGGCGCGACGGTCGAGCACCAGCGCGGTCGCGAGGTTCGACGGCACCGGGATGCCGTCGGCCACGCCGGTGGCGCCCAGGCCGTGGGTGGTGGCGACGACCACCAGCCAGTCCTCCTGCGGCTGGGCCGCGCGGCGCCGCGCCAGCGCGGAGCGCAGCGTGGCGATCTGCTTGTCGACCTGCGCGAGCGCGTTCTGGTAGTCGGTGCCGTAGCCCGCCACGTCGGCGACCTGCGCCGGGCCCTGGTAGTCGGCCACCACGAGGTCGTAGCCGCCGCTCTCGAGCGCGCCCGCGGCCTCGGTCGAGACGCAGTCGTCGCTGCCGTCGCAGTCCTTCGCGAGCTCGAGGTAGCCCGCGGCCTTGTCGGTGCGCAGCAGTTGCGGCAGGCCGCTCCAGCTCGCGACCACCGCGCTGCGGGTGTCGGCGCGGCGTTGCTTGAGCAGCTTGAAGACGGTGTCGGCGCCGAAGGCCTGGCCTTCGTAGTTGGAGCGGATCTCGTGCCGGTCGGCCCAGCCGCCGGTCAGCAGCGTGGCCCACGACGGCCCGTCGGTGGCCTGCTGCTGCGTGCGCTGGCCGAGCACGCCGCCGGTGTAGGAAGGCAGCAAGGTGCCCAGGCCTTGCAGCGCGGGCATGCGCGCATCGCCGAGCGCCTGCTGCAGGGCCGCGTATTGCACGCCGTCGACGCCGATGACCAGCGCCTTGGGGCGGGGTGCCGGCGCGGGGGAGGGCGCGGGTGCGGGGGCCGGCGCGGGCGGTGGAACGGGAAGGAAGGGGGTCGAACCACCGCCACCGCCGCCGCAGGCGGCCAGCAGTAGCACGGGGGTCAGGCACAGGGCGGCGCGCGCGAGGCGGCCTCTCGGCGTTGTCATCGGGGAACTCCGGCAGGTCAAGAACGCCGGGGCGGGCACTCAACCCGCCCCGGCACGAAGGCATTCCTGGTCATGCGTGGCTTGCCGGCGATCGATGCATTCATGTGCACTTGGGCAGATGAATGTGATTTACAACAAAATCCACAAATACAACCAATGCCTCGAATGCTGCGCGAGCTGCATGACAGCGCCGCGACAGCGCCGGCCGAAAAAGAAAAGGGGCCCGAAGGCCCCCGTGGTGGTCGAGCGCGTGCGCTTCAGCGGATCTGCGCCTCGTAGTGCTGCTCGATCGCCGCCAGCGAGGTCCAGAAGCCCGCGGGCGCGCGGCCTTCGAGCAGCGCCTCGAGCACCTCGAGGTGCGCATGCCAGCCGCTGGCCACGCTGACGGTTTCCTTGCGATCGGGCAGGCGCCGATGCGTGAGCACGAGACGGGTCGCATCGCCCTGCGGCGCGAGTTCGAAAGTGACCTCGGAGGCGTCGTCCGCCTCGCTGCCCCAGCTGATGACCAGCAGCCTCGGCGCCTCGATGCGCAGCAGCCGCGACTTCTGCAGGTGCGGCGCGCGGTAGGCCGCGTAGCGCTCGGGCGCGGCCTCGCCCGAGAGGGTGGTGTGCTCGAAGCGCAGCTCGAACACCGCGCCGGGCTGCGGCGCCATGGTGCCGCCCGCGAGCCAGCGCGCGCGCTTCTCGGGATCGACCAGGTGGGACCAGACGCGCTCCACGGGCGCGGCCAGCAGGCGCTCGATGCGCAGGGTGCCGGGCTCGACGAGCCGGCCGAATCGTTCGGTGGTGGTCATGGGTGTTGCTCCTTGTATCGGGTGGGGAAAGAAATCAGCCGGCGTCCTCGCGCAGCGCCTGCTCGAGCGCATCGAGGCGGCCGCCCCAGAAGCCCTCGTAGTAGCGCAGCCAGGCGTCGGCCGTGGCCAGCGCCGTGGGTTCGAGCCGGCACACGTGGGCGCGGCCCTGCACCGTGCGCGACACCAGGCCCGCGCGCTCCAGCGTCTTCACGTGCTTGGAAGCGCCGGCGAAGCTCATGCGGAACGGCGCGCCGAGCTCGCCCACGCTGCAGTCGCCCTGGGCCAGCAGCTGCAGCATGGTGCGCCGCGTGCTGTCGGCCAGCGCGTGGAAGATGGCGTCGAGCCGCTGGTCCTGGCGCTCGGTGGGTAGTTCAAGTTCAACCATGAGGTTGAATATAGGCCGGTTCCGGATTTCGTTCAACCCTTTGGTTGAATTTGAAAGGGGCAAGCGCCGTTACACCCGATACAGCCGGGACGCCCCGCGCCCCCTTCGCGCTGGTGGCGCGGGGCCCCCGTTCCTACGATGCGGTCTCATCCAACCACTCTCTTCGCACCAAGACACCCATGAACACACCCATCCGACGCCGTACGCTCCTCGCCGCCGCCAGCGCGGTGCCGCTCGCGAGCGCCTGCGCCGCCTGGTCCGCCGCCGGCCCGGACGCCGAGGCCCGGCTCGCGGCGCTCGAACGCGACTGCGGCGGCCGCCTGGGCGTGCACGCGCTCGATACCGGCAGCGGCGCGCGCATCGCGCACCGCGGCAACGAGCTGTTTCCAATGTGCAGCACCTTCAAGCTGATGCTCGCGGCCGCGATCCTGCAGCGCGGCGCCGCGCAGGAACCGGCGCTGCTCGAGCGCCGCCTGAGCTACACCCGCGCCCACCTGCTGCCGAACTCGCCGATCACCGAGAAGCACCTGGCCGACGGCATGACCGTGGCCGAGCTGTGCGCCGCCACGCTGCAGTACAGCGACAACGCCGCCGCCAACCTGCTGATGCACCAGCTCGGCGGGCCGGCCGGCGTCACGGCCTATGCGCGCTCCATCGGCGACACGGTGTTCCGCCTCGACCGCTGGGAGACCGAGCTCAACAGCGCCATCCCCGGCGATCCGCGCGACACCACCAGCCCGGCCGCGATGGCCGCCAGCGTGCAGCGGCTGGTGCTCGGCGATGCGCTGGCCGCGCCGCAGCGCGCGCGGCTCGAGGCCTGGCTGCGCGGCAACACCACCAGCAAGGAGCGCTTCCTGGCCGGCGTACCGGCCGGCTGGGCCGTGGGCGACAAGACCGGCGCGGGCGACTACGGCACCAACAACGACGTCGGCGTGCTGTGGCCGGCTTCGGGCGCGCCGCTGGTGCTCGCGGTGTACCTGACCTTCCCCGGCGACAAGGGCGCCAAGACGCGCAACGACGTGGTGGCCTCGGCGGTGCGCATCGTGGCGAACGCGATGCGGGGCTGAGCGCCCGCGCTGCCCCGGGGCCGCAATGCCGTACCCGCCCCATCGGGCACTGCGCGGCGCGCCTGCGGCCTGGGGCCATCGGCGGGACAATGGCCGCGCCTTGCGCGCCCCGCGCGGCCAGGGCATCCAGCCAGAGCCCTCGCCGCATGTCGTCCCCGCCCGCCGTCTCCACCTCCTCGTCCACCCCCCAGGCCTCGTTCTCGCTGTGGCGCATCGCGGTGCCGGCCTTCGGGCCCTCGCTGCTGTTCGGCATCGGGGAGGGTGCGATCCTGCCGATCGTGCCGCTCACGGCGCGCGAGCTCGGCGCCTCGGTGCCGATGGCGGCGCTGGTGATGGCGCTGATCGGCATCGGCTCGCTGCTCAACAACATCCCGGCCTCGATGATCACCATGCGCTGGGGCGAGCGCTGGGCCATCGTCGCGGCCGGCGCCTGGAGCGCACTCGGCATGGCACTGTGCGTGTGGACCTCGCACCTGGGCCTGTTCGCGCTCGGCTGCTTCATGGTCGGCATGTCGCAGGCGGTCTACAACCTCGCGCGCCAGAGCTACATGAGCGAGGCGGTGCCGGTCGAGTACCGCGCGCGGGCGCTGTCCACGCTGGGCGGCGTGATGCGCATCGGCATGTTCATCGGCCCCTTCCTGGCGGCCGGCGCGGTGCATTTCTTCGGCCTGATGGCGGCCTATGTGCTCGGCATCGTGGCGGTGGCCGGCGCGGCCATCCTGGGCGCGCGCATTCCCGACCTCGAGCTGCCGCCCGCGCCGCCGGGCCAGGCCGCGCCCGCGAAGCCCACCATCGTCTCGACCCTGCGCGACCATCGCCGCGTGTTCCTCACGCTGGGCATCGCCGTGACCCTGGTCAGCGCGGTGCGCGCCTCGCGCCAGGCCGTGATCCCGCTGTGGGCCGACCACCTCGCGCTGGCGCCCTCGGTGGCCTCGCTGATCTACGGCATGGCCGGCGGCATCGACATGCTGGTGTTCTACCCGGCCGGCAAGGTGATGGACCAGAAGGGCCGGCGCTGGGTCGCGGTGCCCTCGATGCTGATCATGGGGCTCGCGATGCTGCTGATGCCGCTGACCACGGGTGCCGCCACGCTGCTGGTCGCGGCGCTGGCGATCGGCTTCGGCAACGGCATCGGCTCGGGAATGATCATGACCCTGGGCGCCGACCATTCGCCGCGCCATGGCCGTGCGCACTTCCTCGGCGTGTGGCGGCTGATGTCCGACATCGGCGCCTCCTGCGGGCCGGCGCTGCTGTCCTTCCTCGCGGGCAGCCTCTCGCTGGCCGCGGGCATTGCCGTCACGGGCGGCCTCGCCTTCGCCGCGGCCGGCGTGCTGGCCCACTGGATTCCGCGCCGCACGCCGGGCCACGAGGCCTAGCGAAGGCTGTCGCCGCCTATCATTCACCCCACACAGGGGTCCCACACACACATGTCCAATCTCATCGTCCACGGCGGCACGCCGCTGCGCGGCCGCATCACGCCGTCGGCCAACAAGAACGCGGTGCTGCCGATCCTCTGCGCCACCCTGCTCACGCGCGAGCCGCTGCGTCTGCACGGCGTGCCCGACATCACCGACGTGCGCAAGATCCTCGACATCTTCCGCACGCTGGGCAGCGAGGTGCAGCTCGACCACGCCACCGGCACGCTCGCGCTGCACCACCGCGACACCGTGTTCGACGCCGCCGCCCACCGGCTGCCCGAGGAGATGCGCTCCTCGATCATGCTGGTGCCGCCTCTGCTGGCGCGCTTCGGCGTGGCGCGGCTCGAGGACAACGTCAAGGGCTGCACCCTGGGCGTGCGCGAGATCGATCCGCACGTGGAGGTGTTCCGCAGCTTCGGCGGCCAGGTCGAGCGCGCCGAGGGCTCGCTGCTGGTGCGCACCGACGGGCGCCTGGTGCCCACCGACCACTGGCTCGACTACGCCTCGGTCACCACCACCGAGAACTTCGTGCTGTGCGCGGTCGGTGCCGAAGGCACCTCGACCCTGACCAACGCCGCCTCCGAGCCGCACGTGCAGGAGTTCTGCCGCTTCATGGCCATGATCGGCGCGCGTATCGACGGCATCGGCACCTCGCGCCTCACGGTGCATGGCGGTCATGCGCTGGGCGGTGGCGAGTTCCGCTTCGACGAGGATTTCCACGAGATCACCACCTTCCTCGCGCTCGGCGCCATCACCGGCGGCGACGTGGTGGTGCGCAACAGCGCGCCGGCCAACTTCCCGCTGATCGACCGCACCTTCGCCAAGTTCGGCGTGCAGATCGTGCACGAGGATGGCTGGTCGCGCGCCGTGCGCTCGGGGCCGCTCAAGGTGCAGACGCCGTTCACCGCCAACGTGCTGACCAAGGTCGAGGCCGCGCCCTGGCCGTACTTCCCGGTCGACCTGCTGCCGATCTTCATCGCGCTGGGCGTGCGCGCGCAGGGCAACGCGATGTTCTGGAACAAGGTCTACGACGGCGCGCTGGGCTGGACCGGCGAGCTCTCGAAGTTCGGCGCTCACGTGTTCTCGTCCGACCCGCACCGGCTCATCACCTTCGGCGGTGCCCCGCTGGTGCCCGCGGTGGTCGAGAGCCCCTACATCATCCGCGTGGCGATCGCGCTGTTCATGGTGGCCTCGAGCATCGAGGGCCGCTCCGAGATCCGCAACGCCACGCCGATCCGCCGCGCGCACCCGCGCTTCGTCGAGAACCTGCGCAGCCTCGGCGTGCAGGTGGAGTGGACCAGCGAGGAGTGACAAGGTGTGAATCAACCTACTGCGCGCCCCGATCTCGCACCTGCGGTCCTCACCGTACGTGAGTACGGCTGCGGTCCTCGGCGCGACCTCGGGGCGCTCGCTACGGTTTCTTCACACCTTGTGAGCGTTCCGGCCGCCGTGTTTCACGGCGCCGCGCGCCGCAGCAGCCCGGCCTCGATCGAGGCCTCGATCCGGTCGACCACGTCCCAGTGGCGCAGCAGCAGCCCGTCCTTCGTGTCATAGCGGTCCGCGGTCGCGAAGCGCAGCGCGCGGCCGGTGGGCGGCGCGCCGAGGAAGTTGCCGGTGTGGGTGCCGGCCCATCGGGTCATCGCCATCAATTGCGTGCCCTCGACCAGCACCACCTGCTCGAGCGGCCGCAGGTCGGGCAGGCCCGCGAGCAGCAGGCGCGCGAAGTCCGCGTACATCGCCGGGCCGCGGCCACGCAGCATCGGCGAGCTGCTGCTGAAGTCGGGATGCAGGAAGCGGGCGATCGCGTCGAATTCGTGGCGTTCGAACACCGTGTGGCGGAATGCGAGGAAGCTGGCGCGAAGGCCCTCGCTCGCCGAGGAAGGGGTGGTGGAGGTCATGCGGGCTCGTGAAGCGCAACGGCGGGCGACCAGTGTGTCGCCGCGAGCTCGCGCGGCGCGATGACCGCCGCGGTCATTGACGAAGCCGCGCGCGCCTCGCGACCGCGCTACAGCACGAACCAGCCCACCGCCACGTAATGGCTCACCGTGCCCGCGAGCACGAACAGGTGCCACACCGCATGCGCATGCCGGAAGCCGCGGCGGTTGCGGTAGAAGACCGTGCCCGCGGTGTAGAGCACGGCGCCGATCAAGAGCCATGCGAGGCCGCCGCCCTCGAGCTGCATCGCCAGCGGCACGGCCGCGGCGATCGCGAGCCAGCCCATGCCGATGTACAGCGGCAGCGAGGGCTTCACGGGCGCGCCGCGCGCGGCCATCAGCTCGCGCCGGATGCCGACCGCGGCCGCGCCCCACATCGCCAGCAGCGGCACCCAGGCCCAGGCGCCTTCGAGCATCACCAGCGCGAACGGGGTGTAGGTGCCGGCGATCAGCAGGTAGATCGCGCAGTGGTCGGCGCATTCCCACAGACGTTTGAGCCGGCCGCGCGTGCTGTGGAACAGGGTGGAGGCCGCGTAGAGCGCGACCGCCGAAAGCGAGAACACGAGCGAGCCGGCGATCTTCGCCGGGTCGCCCGTGGGCAGGGTCTTGGCCAGCAGCAGCACGGCCGCCGGCAAGGCGAGCAGCAGGCCGAGCAGGTGGCTGTACCCGTTGAGTCGTTCGCCCGGGTACATGGTGTGCCGCCTGCCTGCTTCGGTCAGTCTGCCGCGTGCCGGCTCAGCGGCCGGTTTCCTTCAGGTAGTCCTGGCGCGCGGCGAAGGCCGTGTTCGCGAAGTCCGAGAACACGCCGTCGATGCCGGCGCGGAAGTACGCGAGGTACTCGGCCTTCGGGTCGCCCTTGTAGACGGCGGCCAGGTAGCGCGACTCGTTGCGGAATGTGTAGCTGTGAACGAACAGGCCGGCCTTGTGGGCGTCGGCGATCAGGCTGGTGGGCTTGATCGTGTTGGCTTCGACCATGCCCTTGTTGGGCGTCTTGAACGGAACGATCGTGTGCGCCATCACCTGCGGCTTCCACGGGCCGATGCCGTCGGCATAGGTCTTGACCTCGGCCAGGCCGGCCGGGGTGAGCATCGCGCCGAACCAGCGCGGGTCGCCCGCGAGGGTCCAGCTGTAGGGACGGCCGTCGACGAAGGTGTAGTCGTCGGTGGTGACGTAGATCATCTCGCCGGTCTTGAAGTCGATGTCGTTGCCGTCGACCAGCTGCACCGCGCGCGCCTTCAGGCCGGCCGAGCGCAGGTACTTCAGGCTCACCGGGTCGAAGCTCTGCACGAAGATCGGTGCGTCCTTGCGGTTCAGGTCGTTGGCGTTCATCGCCTTGAGCAGCGCGTCTTCGAGCGGGTGGCTGCCGGCCGGGCCGCAGCCGTTGGCGATCGCCTGGGCGTTGTTCCAGATCGGGTTCTTGGTTTCCGGATACACGGTGATCGTGCGGCCGGTGGCCTTGGCCTTGGCGCGCATGATGTCGATCACTTCCTGGAAGCTCAGGATCGGCAGCTTGCCGTTGAGATCGGTCGGGCGCTCGTCCTTCGCGTCGAAGGTGGTGCCATGGATCCACTGCTTGAGCTCGGCCAGCGTGAAGTCGGTGATCGACCAGTCGCCGGTGTGGTCCTCGCCGTCGACGACCAGCGACTTGAGCACCGACTTCGGATCCTTGGGATCGGTCAGGTCGCTCAGGTACTTCGCCGGGCCGTTGGCGGGAATCGCCGGGTAGGTCACGTCGACACGCACGCCGGGCACGGTGCGCTTGCGCGCGGCCACGGTGGCGTTGGTCTTGGCGACCTCGGTGATGTCGGTGTTGTCGCTGAGCCAGGGGTTGTGGCGCGCGACCAGCACGCAGTCCTTGGTCAGGTGCAGGTCGGTCTCGAGCGAATCGGCGCCGGCATCGGCGGCCGCTTCGTAGGCCTTCTGGGTTTCCTCCGGGAACAGGCCGGGCAGGCCGCGGTGGCCGATCACCAGGGGCACCGAGCCGTCGAGCGTGCCCAGCGGGGTCGGTGCCGGGGCGGGTGCCGGCGCCGGAGCGGGCGGAATGACGGGAACGAAGGCGCTGCCGCCACCACCACCGCCGCAGGCGGCGATGACGAGGCTGCCGCCGAGCGCGACGAAGGCGGCACGCAGGGGACGGGGTGCGGGTGCAGGAACGGCTGTTTTCTTCATGTTGGAGTTTCGCGTTGCGTTGCGTTGAGGGGTGCCGAAGGCCGGCGGATGCTAGGTTTGGCGGATGACGGTACGGTGACCGTGGGCGCGCAAGCAACACGGGCGTCCATGCGCCCGAAGCGCGGTGACATCGAGCGTCACCGCGGCGTCATCGAAGACTTTGTGTCCTAGTCGAAGCGCGGTCGCGCCTCGGACCACTGGAGCAGCCCGTCGAGCACCGGGCACAGCGACTGGCCCCAGTCGCTCAGGCGGTATTCGACCTTCGGCGGCACCTGCGAATGCACGGTGCGCAGCACCAGGCCGTCGGCCTCGAGCTGGCGCAGCTGCTGCGTCAGCATCTTCTGCGACACGGCCGGTATCGCCTGCTCGAGTTCGGAGAAGCGCAGCACCTTGCCGCCGAAGAGCTGGAACAGGATCACCAGCTTCCAGCGGCCCTCGATCCAGCCCAAGGTGCGCTCGACCTGCGCGGCCGCGCTGGCCGGCGTGTAGGCGACGGGGTTACCTGCGAGTACGGGCCTTACTTCTTCGTGCGTTCTTGTCATGGCCCGAGGGTATCCCTAGCCTCGATGCATCGCCAACAAGGACCTTTCCCATGACCGACATGCATCAGCCTTCCTCCCTGCCTTTCTCGTTCGACCCCGCGGAGTTCGCGGGCCGCCGCGTGCTCGTCACGGGCGGCACCAAGGGCATGGGCCAGGCCATCGTGCGCCGTCTCGCCGCGAGCGGCGCGCGCGTCGCCGCCACCGCGCGCAGCGCCCCCGATGCGGCCGACAGCGACGGCGCCGAGCTCTTCGTCGCGGCCGACATCGCCACGCCCGCGGGCGTGGCGCGGGTCGCCGAGCGCACGCTCGCGGCCTTCGGCGGGCTCGACATCCTCGTCAACAACGTCGGCGGCTCGGGCGCCTCGCCCGGCGGCGCGCTCGCGCTCGACGATGCGCAATGGCAGGCGGCGCTCGACACCAACCTGCTCGCGGCCGTGCGGCTCGACCGCGCCTTCCTGCCTTCGATGCTCGCGCAGGGCGAGGGCAGCATCGTGCACATCTCCTCGATCCAGCGCCGGCTGCCGCTGTACGAATCCACGCTCGCCTATGCCGCGGCCAAGGCGGCGCTCACCACCTACAGCAAGGGCCTGTCGAAGGAGTTCGGCCCGCGCGGCGTGCGCGTGAACACGGTGGCACCGGGCTACATCGAGACCGGTGCCGCGCGCGCCTTCGTCGAGCGGCTCGCGGCGGGCGCGGGCAGCGACTACACGAGCGCGCGCCAGGGCGTGATGGATGCGCTCGGCGGCATCCCGATCGGCCGGCCCGGCCTGCCCGAGGAGGTGGCCGAGCTCGTGGCCTTCCTGGTGTCGCGGCGCGCGGCCTCGATCCATGGCAGCGAGTACGTGATCGACGGCGGCACGGTGCCGGTCGTGTAGGCGCGCGAGGGCGCCGCTACCTGAGCGCGCCGAAGCGCTCGGCATAGAGCGCCGTCACCCAGTCCACGAACACGCGCACCCGCGGCGACAGCAGCCGGTGCTGCGGGTAGAGCACCGAATAGACCATCGGCGGGCAGGGCGTGCCGGCGAGGATCTCGACCAGCGTGCCGGCGCGCAGCTGGCGCTCGATGTGATAGCGCGGCACCTGGATGATCCCGCAGCCCTGCTCGGCGCAGGTCTTGTAGCTGTCGGCGTTGTTCACGCTGATCCAGTCGGGCAGCACGACCTGCTCGACGCGCCCGTTGACCTCGAACAGATAGGGGAAGTGGTCGGGCCGCGAGGACGAGAAGAAGTTCACCGCCAGGTGCTGCTGGCTCAGCAGGTCGGCCGGTGTCAGCGGCGTGCCGCGTTCGGCCAGGTAGGCTGGGCTCGCGCAGGTCACTTGCGGCAGCAGCGCGAGCCGGCGCGTGACCAGCGAGGAGTCCTTGGGCTCGCCCGCGCGCACCACGCAATCCACGCCTTCGCGCACCAGCTCCACGAGCCGGTCGCCGCTGCCCACGGCGAGCACGATGTTCGGATAGCGCGCATGGAAGTCGCCGATGCGCGGCAGCACGATGTCGTTGGCGGCCGCGCCATGGATGTCGATGCGCAGCCGCCCGCGCGGATTGACCGCGAGCTGCGCGAGCGAGGACTCGGCGTCCTCGAGTTCGAGCAGCAGGTGGCGGCAGCGCTCGTAGTAGGCCTGGCCATCGACCGTGGTGCGCACCTGGCGCGTGGTGCGCTCGAGCAGGCGCACCTGCAGCCGGGCCTCGAGTTCCTTGATCGCATGGGTGGCCGTGGCGCGCGGCAGCTCGAGCGCGGCCGCGGCCTGCGTGAAGCTGCCGAGCTCCACGATGCGGGTGAACAGGCGCATGGCATCGAAGCGGTCCATGGAATGAGCTCGGCGAATTGTTGGCCTGTGTTGAATTGTATTGACGAAATTCGCATATTTATTCGCCAATGCAGAACAGAGAGACTGCTAGCGCGCGGCCATCCCGCCGCGCCTCGTCACCTTTTCCCCCCGAGGAGCGACCCCCATGCAGTTGATCTTTCCGCGCCTGCGCGGCACCTATGACCGCTTCGAGCCGCTGAGCTACGCGCTGCTGCGCCTGGCTTTCGGCCTGATGCTCGTGACCCACGGCCTGCCCAAGCTGCTGGGCCGCAGCCACGGCAGCATGGCCGACTCGATGAAGGGCTCGGTCAACCTGATCGCCAACGTGCTGCACCTGCCGGGCGCCGAGCTGCTCGGCTGGTTCGTCGCCATCCTCGAGGGCGTGGGCGGGCTGATGCTCGCGGCCGGCCTGTTCACGCGCGTGGTCGCCGCGATGGTCGCGGTGCAGATGCTCGTCATCTGCTACGTGATGGGCCCGACCTTCCCGTGGATCGACCGCGGCTTCGAATACCCGCTGATGCTGTTCTTCATCGCGCTGTGCCTGCTGGCGCGCGGCGGTGGCCGGCTGTCGCTCGATGCGCGCATCGGGCGCGAGGTCTGAACAGAAGAACAAGAAAGAAAGGACGCCACGATGAACCCCACCCCATCCCCCGGCATCGGCGCGCCCGCGCTGAGCCGCCGCACCTTCATGATGAGCACCGCGGCCGGCGCCGCTGGTGCCGCGAGCACTGGCCTCGCGAACGCGCAGGAACCCGCGCCCGCGCCGCCGCGCATCGACACCCGCGTCGTCATCAACGGCCAGCCGCATGCGCTGCAGCTCGAGCCGCGCGCCTCGCTGCTCGACGTGCTGCGCGAGCAGCTCGGCCTCACGGGCGCCAAGAAGGGCTGCGACCACGGCCAGTGCGGCGCCTGCACCGTGCACCTCGACGGCCGGCGCGTCGCCTCCTGCCTCACGCTGGGCGTGAAGACCGACGGCTGCGCCGTCACCACCATCGAGGGCATCGCCGCGCCCGACGGCACGCTGCATCCGATGCAGCAGGCCTTCGTCGACCACGACGCGCTGCAGTGCGGCTACTGCACGCCGGGCCAGGTGATGGCCGCCATCGCCTGCGTGCGCGAGGGCCATGCCACCAGCGAGGCGCAGATCCGCGAGTACATGAGCGGCAACCTCTGTCGCTGCGGTGCCTACGCCGGCATCCTCGAGGCGATCCGCGATGCCGCTCCGCGCATGCGCGCCGAGACCGAAGGCATGGAGGGCCGCCGCCATGCATGACTTCGCCTACCACCGGCCGCGCAGCAGCGCCGAGGCCGTGCAACTGCTGGCACGCAGCCAGCCCGGCGCGCGCTACTTCGCGGGCGGCACCACCCTGTTCGACCTGATGAAGCTCGGCGTGGAAGCGCCGGCCACCGTCATCGACATCGGCCGCATCGAGGGCCTGCGCGAGATCGACGCCAGCGACCGGGCCGAGCTGCGCATCGGCGCGCTCGCCGCGATGAGCGACGTGGCCGAGCATCCCGTGGTGCAGCGCGAGTTCACCGCGCTGTCGGAGTCGCTGTGGAAGGCCGCCTCGCAGCAGCTGCGCAACATGGCGAGCGTGGGCGGCAACCTGCTGCAGCGCACGCGCTGCGCCTATTTCCGCGGCGGCCCCGAGTTCGCCTGCAACAAGCGCGTGCCCGGCAGCGGCTGCGCGGCGCTGGCGGGCGTGAACCGCGGCCATGCGGTGCTCGGCGGCAGCGAGGCCTGCGTGGCAGTCTATCCGGGCGACTGGGCGGTGGCGCTCGCGGCCTTCGATGCGCAGGTCGACACGCTGAGCCCGCGCGGCGAACGCACGGTGGCCGTGCGCGAGCTGCACCGCGCGCCCGGTGCCACGCCGCACCTCGAGACCGTGCTCGCGGCCGACGAGCTGATCGTGCGCATCCGCGTGCCGCGCACGCCGGCGGGCAGGGCCTCCACGTACCACAAGATCCGCGACCGCGAGTCCTATGCCTTCGCGCTGGCCTCGGCGGCCGTGGGCCTGCACCTGCGTGCCAACCGCGTGGTCGATGCGCGCATCGCGCTCGGCGGCGTGGCCACGCACCCGTGGCGCGCGCTCGAGGCCGAGCGCAGCCTGATCGGGCGGCCTTTCACGCAGGCCGCGGCGCGGCGCGCGGCCGAGATCGCGTTCGCGCAGGCCAGGCCGCTCGAACACAACGGCTTCAAGGTGGCGCTCGGCATCGAGACGGTGACCGACGCGCTGATGCTGGCCCGGGACAGGAGCTGAACGATGGCAACCACGATCCAGAACCCCCAACGCGGCGCGCGGCCCGGCGCCGAGCGCGTCGATGCGCACGACAAGGTGCGCGGCGTCACCCGCTATGCGGCCGACGATGCGCGCGCCGGCCTGCTGCATGCCGCGCTGGTGCCGTCGCGCATCGCGCGCGGCAGCGTGGCGCGCATCGACACCGGCGCCGCCGAGCGCGTGCGCGGCGTGCGCAAGGTCTACACGCACCAGAACATCGGCGCCTTCGAATCGGGCGGCTTCCTGATGGGTGGCGGCTTCGGCTTCCAGAGCTTCTATCCGCTGCGCTCGGCGCAGATCGCCTACCGCGGCCAGACCGTCGCGATGGTGGTCGCCGACACGCTCGAGGCCGCGCGCGAGGCGGCGGCGCTGGTGGAGGTGCGCTACGAGGCCCAGCCCTTCGTCGCGGGCATCGACGCGCCCGACGCGCAGCCGCAGGCCCAGTCCGCGCTGCTGCCGCAGCCGATGTTCGCCGACCGCCGCGTGGGCGATGCCGAGGCCGCGCTGGCCGAGGCGGCCTTCACCGTGGAGGCGCGCTACGAGCTGCCGATCCAGCACCAGAACCCGATGGAGATGATCGCGACCGTGGCCGAATGGAACGAGGGCGTGCTGACCGTGCGCGAGCCGACGCAGAACGCCGAGGGCGTGCGCCACGGCCTCGCGAAGCAGCTCGGCATCGAGCCGGCGCGCGTGCGCGTGCTCTCGCCCACGCTGGGCGGCGGCTTCGGCCAGAAGAACTCGCTGCAGTCGCACACCGCGGCGGTGGCGATCGCCGCGCGCGAGCTCGGCCGGCCGGTCAAGCTGGTGCTGACGCGCGCGCAGCTGTTCCACAACGCTAGCTTCCGGCCCGCGAGCCGGCACCACGTGCGCCTGGGCGCGGACCGCGAGGGCCGGCTGGTCGCGGCGGTGCACGACATCGACCAGCAGACCTCGCGCCACGACCTCTTTCCCTCGAGCGGCAGCGAGATCACCTCGCGGCTGTACGGCGTCAGGCACTTCCTCGGCCGCGACCGGCTGGTGCGCACCGACGTGCAGACGCCGGGCTACATGCGCGCGCCCTTCGAGCATCCGGCGGCCTTCGCCTTCGAGAGCGCGGTCGACGAGATGGCCTACCTGCTGGGCCGCGACCCGGTGGCCTTCCGGCTCGCCAACGACACCGCGGTCGATCCGCTGAGCGGCAAGCCCTTCTCCTCGCGCCACCTGGCCGAGTGCCTGGTGCAGGGCAGCGAGGCCTTCGGCTGGGCGCGGCGCGACATGGCGCCGGGCTCGATGCGCGTGAGCGACGGCAGCCGCATCGGCTGGGGCGTGGCCGTGGGCGCCTACAAGGCCGCGATGGCGCCGGCCTTCGCCACCGTGCGTCTGGCCGGCGACGGCCGCGTGCGCGTGGCCGTGGGCGGGCACGAGATGGGGCAGGGCATGCGCACCGCGATCGCGCTCACCGTGTCGCGCGTGCTCGGCGCGCCGGTGGCCGCGGTGGAGATCGCGCTCGGCGACACCGGCGCCGCGCCGCAGCACCTGACCGCCGGCTCCTGGGGCACCGCGACCGCGCTGCCGCCGGTGCAGGAGGCGGCGCAGCGGCTGATGGAAGACCTGCGCATCCACGCCCCCGGCGCGGGTGCGAACGCCACCGCGCTCGAGCTGCTGCGCGCCTCGGGCCGCGCGCAGGCCGAGGCCGAGAGCCGGCGTCGCGCGCCCGGCCAGCCCGAGCAGGTCTACGGCCGGCTCACGGGCGGGCTGCCGGCCGCGGCCGGGCCGGTCTATCCCGACTACGTGGGCTTCAGCTTCATCGCGCACTTCGTGGAGGTGCGCATCGAGCCGACCACGCGCCGAATCCGCGTGCCGCGCGTGGTGAGCGTGGCCGACTGCGGCGCGGTCGCGAGTCCGCGCACCGCGCGCAGCCAGGTCGAGGGCGGCGTGGTCTGGGGCATCGGCGCCGCGCTGCGCGAGGCCAGCGAGGTCGATCCGCGCCATGGCGGCTTCCTCAACGCCGACCTGGCCGAGTACCTGCTGCCGGTGGCGGCCGACATCGGCCGCATCGAGGTCGGCTTCGTCGGCAAGCCCGACACGCGCTTCAACGCGCTCGGCGTGAAGGGGCTCGGCGAGGTCGCGATGGTGGGCGTGGCACCCGCGATCGTGAACGCGGTGTTCCATGCCACGGGCAAGCGGCTGCGGCGGTTGCCGCTGCGGCTGGAGGACCTGCTCGATTAGCGTCGGTCGAAGCTGTTGACGTGGACCTCGACCAGGTCCACGAACTCCGGCAGCTCGAGCAGGAACTCGGGGTCGCGCGCCAGCGGTGCCACACGCAGCGGATCGCCGCGCTTGTCGTGCATGGTGTGCATGTCCTCGACCGAGCGCCAGAACGACACGGTGCGGAACTCCGCCACGTTGCCGCGCAGGCGCCGGAAGTACTGCACGCCGAGGCAGTCGGGCTTGCGCGCGATCTCGCGGATGCCGTGCTCCATGCTGTAGTGCAGGTAGTCGTCGGCCCGCGCGATCGGCGTGCGGCCTTCCCAGATGCGCCCGATCAGCGGGGTTTCGAGCAGCTTGCATTCGACGGTCATGGGTTCTCCTTTCGTGTCATCGATCGGAAACCCTGGACCGGCCGCGCGGCGCCCCGCGTAGGAAGGAGGCGACGGCGCGTGCCGGGCGAGGCTCAGACGTCGAAGCCGGCCTGCAGCAGCCCGGCGAGCGTGGCCACCAGCGCCTCGCGCTGCGGCGCGGGCCGCCATAGCGCGCGCACCGCCTGCAGCGCGCCGGCCGCGCCCTGGCCGCTCTCCCATTCGGGATGGCTGCGCGCCGGCTGCGCGGCTCGCAGCGCGGCGGCGATGGCCTCGCCGGCCGCCTCGACGCCACCGTCCACCGCCTCGATGCGCTGCGTGGCCGCATGGCCGCGGCGCTCGAGCGCGCGCGCGAGCTGCAGCTGCCAGGCCGCGAGCGTGAACAGCACGCCGTCCTCCACCGTGAGCTCGTGCACGTCGCGCAGCTTGTTCGCGAGCTTGCGGCCCAGCGGACCCCAGCCCTGCGAGACCGCGCTGCCGATCGCGCCGCCCAGCGCCACGCCGGCGCCGAGCGAGAGGCCGGCCACCGCGAGATCGGCCACCGCGCCGACCGCGGCGCCGATGGCCGCGCCCTTGCCCAGGCGCAGGCCGGCGTCCTTCATCGCCTCGGGATTGAAGAAGTCGAGCGCCCAGCGGCCCTCGATCATCGGCAGCGGCGCCTCGGCCGCATCGCCCTGGCGGAAGCCGTAGAGCGCGAGCAGGTCGTCGGCGCAGCGCTGCGCCTTGTCGAACACGGTCTTGCGCAGCGCGGCGACCAGCGCATCGCGGCGCGCGGGATCGGCGAACTCGGTGGCCGGCACGCTGCGCCGCAGCGCGGTGGCGTCGACCAGCAACTCGGCCACGCGCGTGGCGGCCGCGCGGCGGCGCGCCGCGGCCTCGGCCTCGAGCGCATCGGCCACGCCGCGCAGCAGCTCGCGCCGGTCGCGCAGCAGCGTCGCGAGGTCGCCGTAGAGATCGCGCTCGGCGCCCACGAAGGGCGCAGCCGCGTCGAAGCGCACCTGCACGTGCAGGCCGTAGGCCGAGAGCAGTTCCTTCCACGCGGCTTCGCGGCTGGCCGCGTCGCGCACGAAGTTGAGCACCGGCAGCACCGGCCGCGCGCAGGCATTGAGCAGCTCGATCTCGTCGCGGAACTTGGGCAGCACCGGTTCGCGCACGTCGATCACGAGGAAGGCGGCATCGATGTCGAGCATGGCGCGCAATACCTTGGCCTCCTGCTCGAAGGCGCCGTGCGCCTCGGGGCCCTGCAGGAAGCGGCGGATGCGCTCGGGCGGCGTGGCCTGGCCCGCGGGATCGACGCGCGCGAGGTGCTCGCGCAAGGCCACCGCATCCTCGAGGCCCGGCGTGTCGTAGAAGCGCACGGCGGGGCGGCCGTCGCTCTCGAGGTCGACCGACTCGACATGGCGCGTGGTGCCGGGGCGGTCGGACACCGCGCCGAAATCGATGCGCCGCGTGAGCGTGCGCAGCAGCGAGGTCTTGCCGGCATTGGTGTGGCCGACGACGGCGATGCGGATCGGTTCGCTCATGGCGCAACGGTGTCGGTGGAGCCCAGCAGCTCGGCGAGCACGGTGCTCGCGGCCACGCGTTCGAGGCCGGCGTCGCGCAGCCATGCGAACCAGCGCGCGATCGCCGGGCCCTCGTTGCCGCCCTCGGCGATCAGCCACAGGCGGCATTCGCCACTGTGCGCGAGCAGGTCGCGCACGAAGCGCTCGGTGCCGCGGTCGGGGCTGGCGGCCGCGCGGCAGGCCAGCACCACGCTGCACGGCCGCGCGAGCGCGAGCCGGTCGAGCAGCGCGCGGCGCTCGGGCGCGCTGCCGTCGATGCGCTCGAGCTGCAGGTCCGCGGGCAGGCCCTCGGGCGGCCAGCCGATGTCGGGCGGCAGTTCGAAGCCGACCAGCACGCGCAGGTCGCGCAGGTCCGCGGGCGCGAGGCCCACGGGCGCCTCGCGCGCGCGGCGGCCCGGATCGGCATCGACGATGGCGCTGGGTGCGAGCGCCGCGAAGCGGGCCGCGAGCTGGCGGTAGTAGGGCGCGTCGAGCGCGGGCTGCAGCGCCTGGCGCCGATGGCGCCACACGGCGGTGCTCCAGAGCAGCAGCACGAGGCGCGGCAGCAGCCCGTAGGTGAGGATGCAGCCCGTGAGCCACAGCGCCCAGGTGCGCTGGCCCGAGGCCGGTGGCGTGGCGGCCAGCACGGTGGCGGCGTCGGGCACCGGGAAGCCCAGACGCGACGGCGCCCAGCCCAGCGCATCGACCGCGCGCACGAAGAAGGCGGGATCGAGGATGGTGGTTTCCCAGCTCAGCGTGTAGCTGCGAAAGGCCAGCGCGAACAGCATCGCCGCGAGCACCACCGCGAAGGACAGCGACCAGATGCCGTGGCTCACGATGCCGAAGGCCCAGGGCAGCAGCTTCGCGCGGCCCAGCAGGCCGGTGGTGGCGCGCACGAGCAGCGGCGCCTGGCCATGCCGGCCGCCGGCCACGCGCGCGGTCAGCGAGAGCCAGATCCAGCCCAGCGAGGCCGCGCTGAACGACGCCAGCGGCAGCCACAGCCCGAGCAGCCACAGCAGCAGCGTCAGCAGGTGCACGCCGAGCAGGCTCACGAGCGCGACGATCACGTTGATGTGACGCTCGCCGCCGCCCACCACGTTGCCCGCGAGCCCGAGGCCGGCCATGACGATGAGGGCCACGAGCCCGAGCAGCACCCAGGGCGACCATTGGCGCGCGCGCCGCAGTTCGGCCTGCAATCCGAGTCGTTCGCCGAGCTGGCGCGCGCGTTCGGCGATGCGTGCCGGCGTGTGCGGCGCCTGCGCGGCGATGCGCATGGCCTGCGCGTCGTCGAGCGGACCGTTCTGCTCGGCCCATCGGATCGCCTCGGTGATCACCGCATCGGAAAAGTCGGGGTTCTCGCGCAGTGCGGTGGTGGTCAACAGCGTCCCTTCGCGAACAGAGGCAGGGCCGGCGGAAAGCCGACGATGAGCCCTCGGCCGAGGGCGGCTCAGCGCGCGGATTATGCCCGGCGCCCCCAAAGCAAAACGGGGCCGCAGCGCGGCCCCGTTCCTCTCTGGCGTGTGGATGGTTCGAGGGGGACTGACGTCTTTCAGCGCAGGCCGAAGAACGAAAGCACGGCCACGACCACGACGACCAGACCGACGATGTAAATGATGGAATTCACCGCGAGCACTCCACGTTGTTGACGATGGTCCCAGCATCACGGCGCAGGGGGTACCCAGGGTGTCGGCGGGGGGCGGCGGGTTCTGTAGGACTTGCAGGGCCGGTCGTGACATACCTTCCGCTGCCCGGGTCGGCCTAAGACTTCGTCTTGCGCGCCGGCTTCGAGGGCGCCTCGGGCCCGAGCGCCTGCTGCAGCAGCCAGCGCATCGCGGCACGCACCTCGGCGGCATCGGCGCCCGCCTCGATCTCGAGCGCGGCGCGGTCGAAGGCGGCCGACAGCAGCTGCGAGAGCGCATCGAGCGAGACCTCGCCGCGGCCCATGCCGGCCTCGGCCAGTCCCTGGCGCAGCGAACGGGCGGCGTTCGCATCGTCCATCGCCATGATCTCCGCCATGCCGAGCACGGCCGGCCCGTCGATCAGCAGCAGCCGGGTGCGGCCCGGCACCGTCATCGCGCGCAGGTAGGCATCGCTGCCGATCAGCAGCGCCTCGCGCGGCGCCAGCGCCTCGGGCGTGGCGGCCGCGATCTCGGCGGCCACCGCGCGCGACTCCTGCTCGAGCACATGGCGGAACAGGTCGCGCTTGTCGGCGTAGTGGTGATAGAGCGCACCGCGCGTGATGCCGGCCGCGGCCACGATGTCGGGCGTGGAGGTCTGGCCATAGCCCTGGTCGACGAAGAGGGCGCGCGCCGCCTCGGTCAGCGCCTGCCGCGTGGTCTCGGTGCGCTCCTTGTTGGTCCGGATGATCTTGGAGGTCATTTACATGCAGACTGTATGTATGTATATTCAATCAAACATACAGACTGTATGTCAGTTTCAGCCATCCCAAGGAGCCCTCATGAAAGTCACGAGCTACTACCCGGTCATCATGACCAACGACGTCGCCGGCACGGCGGACTTCTACCAGCGCCACTTCGGCTTTGCGCCGCTGTTCACGAGCGACTGGTACGTGCACCTGCAACTGGAAGGCGAGCCCTCGGTCAACCTCGCGGTGCTCGACGGCCGGCACGAGACCATTCCCGCCGCGGGCCGCGGCAAGGTGGCGGGCGGGCTGCTGTTGAACTTCGAGGTGGACGATCCCGACGCGGTGCACGACCGCCTGGCCGCGGCCGGCCTGCCGGTGCTGCTGCCGCTGCGCGACGAGGCCTTCGGCCAGCGCCACTTCATCACCAGCGACCCGAATGGGGTGCTGATCGACATCATCAAGCCGATCCCGCCGAGCGGGGAGTTCGTGGCGCAGTACGAGGCGGGCGCGCTGCCGACCTGATCGGTCAGGCCGGGCGGTTGCGAGGCTCAGGCCAGCGCCGCCTCTTCCTCGTCGAGCGCGTCGCCCAGGAAGCCGCCACTCTGGTGCGCCCACAGCCGCGCATAGAGCCCGCCCTTGGCCATCAGCGTGCGGTGGTCGCCTTCCTCCACCACGCGGCCCTCGTCGAGCACGATCAGCCGGTCCATCGCCGCGATGGTCGACAGCCGGTGCGCGATCGCGATCACGGTCTTGCCTTCCATCAGCGTGTAGAGGCTCTGCTGGATCGCGGCCTCGACCTCGGAGTCGAGCGCGCTGGTGGCCTCGTCGAGCAGCAGGATCGGCGCGTCCTTGAGCATCACGCGCGCGATCGCGATGCGCTGGCGCTGGCCGCCCGAGAGCTTCACGCCGCGCTCGCCCACGTGGGCCTCGTAGCCGTGGCGCCCGCTGGCGTCGCCCAGCGTGCCGATGAAGTCGTGCGCCTCGGCGCGGCGCGCGGCCGCCTCGATCTGCGCCGGCGTCGCGTCGGGACGGCCGTAGGCGATGTTGTCGGCCACCGAGCGGTGCATCAGCGAGGTGTCCTGCGTCACCATGCCGATGTGGCTGCGCAGCGAATCCTGCGTGGCCAGCGCGATGTCCTGGCCGTCGATCAGGATGCGGCCGCTCTCCAGGTCGTGGAAGCGCAGCAGCAGGTTCACCAGCGTCGACTTGCCGGCGCCCGAGCGGCCCACCAGGCCGATCTTCTCGCCGGGCGCCACCGTCAGCGTGAGGTCCTCGATCACGCGCCGGCCGCCGGCCGCGCCGTAGCGGAAGCTCGCATGTTCGAAGCGCACCTCGCCGCGCGGCACCTCGAGCGGCTTGGCGCCCGGCGCATCGAGCACGGCGCGCGGGCGCGACAGCGTCTTCATGCCGTCCTGCACCGTGCCGATGTTCTCGAACAGGCTGGTCATCTCCCACATGATCCAGTGCGACATGCCCTGCAGCCGCAGCGCCATGGCGGTGGCCGCGGCCACCGCGCCCACGCCGACCGCGCCGGTGGACCACAGCCACAGCGCCGTGCCCGCCATGCCGGCGGTCAGGCCCATGCTCAGCGTGTGGTTGACGATCTCGAAGGCGCTCACCAGCCGCATCTGGCCGTAGCCCGTGTGCATGAACTCGCGCATCGCGTCGCGCGCGAAACCGGCCTCGCGCTGCGTGTGCGAGAACAGCTTCACCGTCGCGATGTTGGTGTAGGCATCGGTCACGCGGCCGGTCATCAGCGCGCGCGCATCGGCCTGGGCCTTGCCGACCGCGCCCAGGCGCGGCACGAAGTAGATCAGCGCGCCGATGTAGAAGGCCAGCCAGATCACGAACGGCCAGATCAGCTGCGCGTCGAGCACGCCCACCAGCACGATCATGGTGGCGACATACACGCCCATCGCCACCAGCACGTCGGCCAGCACGAACACGGTCTCGCGCACCGCGAGCGCGGTCTGCATCACCTTGGCCGTGATGCGGCCCGCGAACTCGTCCTGGTAGAAGGCCATGCTCTGGCCCAGCATCAGGCGGTGGAAGTTCCAGCGCAGCCGCATCGGCAGGTTGATCGCGAGCGTCTGGTGCTTGACGATGGTCTGCAGCGCGACCACCGCGATGCTGGCGACCAGCAGTCCGGCCATCCACGCGAGCGTGGTGCCGCGGTCTTCCCACAGGCGCGAGGGCGCCTGGCCGCCGAGCCAGTCGACCACGCGTCCGAGCAGCGCGAACAGCAGCGCCTCGAAGGTCGACATCACGGCGGTGAGCACCGCCATCGCGAGGATCTTGCCGCGCACGCCCTGCGTGCAGGCCCAGAGGAAGGCGAAGAAGCCTTGCGGCGGAAGCGGAGGTTCGGCGGCGGGGTAGGGGTGTAGAAGTTTTTCGAAGAAACGGAACAAGGACTGACTCTCCCGAAGAGCCGAAGACTGTAGCCGCGAGCGCATGACCTTGCCCTGAAAAGGTGCGTTTCTTCAGCTTCTGCGTGGTTTGCGCGACGAACTGGCGGGAACGGGCGCGGTCTTTGGTTCGAGCGCCGCGAGCCGCTCGCCGAGGAAGTCGATGAAAGTACGCAGCTTGGGCGCCATGTACTGGCGGCTGGTGTAGACCGCGAACAGCGTCACCGGGTGCGGTTCGTGGTCGGGCAACAGGCGCACCAGCCGGCCCTGCGCGAGATCGTCCTCGAGCAGCCAGCCCGGCATGAACGCCACGCCCATGCCCGCGCGCACCGCATGCAGCGTGAGCGTGGTGTCGTCCGAGCGCATGACCGGCGTGAGCCGCAGCGGGAACAGGCGCCCGCCCGGCCCGGTGAGCGCCAGGTGGTCGAGCGCCACGTAGCTCGGCACGATCGCGCCGAGCCGCGCCACCTCGGCCGGCACCGCGGGGCTGCCGCCCATGCGCGCGAGGTACTCGGGCGTGCCCGCGAGGAAGAAGGGCACGCGGCACAGCGGCCGCGCGATCAGCGCGGGCGAGGGCTCCTGCGTGGCGCGCAGCGCGAGGTCGTAGCCATCGGCCGCGAGGTCGACCTTGCGGTTTTCGAGGTGGATGTCGAGCAGCACCTCGGGATAGCGCGCGCGGTAGTCGGCCAGCACCTGCGCGAAGCGCGCGGTGGCGCACCACACGGGCGCGCTGAGCTTGAGCTGGCCGCGCGGCGCCTCGCGGGTCTGGCCGATCGCGGCCTCGGCGGCGTCGAGCAGGTCGAGCGCGCGCCGGCTCTGCTCGTACCAGGCGGTGCCGGCCTCGGTCAGGCTCAGGTGGCGGCTCGAGCGGTGCAAGAGGCGCGCGCCCAGCGACTTCTCGAGCTGCGCCACGTGCTTGCTGGCCATCGGCGCCGACAGCCCGAGCCGCTCGGCGGCGGCCACGAAGCTGCCCGATTCGACGACCTCGCGGAACACGCGCAGGCTGGTCATGCGGTCCATCGATGATTTCCTCTGGAGAAACGATTCGATGAATCGTAGCCTGTCGATTTCCTCGCAGGAAATATCTACAGTCGACGCAACGCCTTCAAGGAAGCAACGACATGACCCACGACAACCCGAATCGCCTGCCCACCTACTTCATCTCGCACGGCGGCGGCCCCTGGCCCTGGATGAAGCGCGAGATGGGCGCCACCTACGACCGGCTCGCCGCCGCGCTGGCCGACATGCCGCGCCAGCTCGGCCGCACGCCCAAGGCCATCCTCATGGTGTCGGCCCACTGGGAGGCACCGGTGTTCACGGTGCAGGGCAATCCGCGTCCGCCGATGATCTACGACTACGGCGGCTTCCCGGCCCACACCTACGAGGTGCACTACGACGCGCCCGGCTCGCCCGAGCTCGCGCAGCGCGTGCAGGCGCTGATCGCCGCGGCCGGCCTGCCGGCGGCCGTCGATCCCGAGCGCGGCTACGACCACGGCATGTTCTCGCCGATGGCCGCGATCTATCCGCAGGCCGAGGTGCCGGTGGTGCAGCTGTCGCTGCGCCGCGGCCTCGATCCGGCCGAGCACATCGCGCTGGGCCGCGCGCTCGCGCCGCTGCGCGACGAGGACGTGCTGATCGTCGGCAGCGGCCTGAGCTATCACAACCTGCGCAACTTCGGGCCGCAGGCGCATGGCGTGTCGAAGGCCTTCGGCGACTGGCTCGACGCCACCTCGGTCGAGGCCGCGCCGGCGGAACGCGTGCAGCGCCTGCGGGACTGGGCCGCCGCGCCCTCGGCGCGCATGGCGCATCCGCGCGAGGAGCACCTGATTCCGCTGATGGTGGCGGTGGGCGCGGCCGAGCAGGAGGCGGGCGAGCGCGTTTATCACGAGGAGGCCTTCATGGGCGGCCTCGTGGTGTCGAGCTACCGTTTCGGCGGCGCCGGCTACTTCTGATCGACCCGGCGCTCGGTGCCGTCTGAATCGACCAGCCCGACGCGCTGCTGCCGGCCCCAGGTGCCGCGCCCGGTCAGGAAGGTCCACCAACCCCAGGCCGCGCCCGTGTGGCGCAGCAGCTGGAAGGTGAAGGGCTCGATCAGCGCCGCCGCGAAGGCCTGCAGCATGCCGGCCTCGCCGCCGTGGCCGACCCAGCGCCGGTACAGGTGCACCGACCACAGGTGGAAGACGAGGTCGAGCACGATCTTGGCGGCGATCACGCCGGCCGCGGGCAGCAGCACGCCGAAGTCGCCGCGCACCAGGTACATCACGAGCAGGCCGAAGGCCGCGAGGCCGTACAGCGGCTGCAGGGTGTCGATGGCCTTGACCGGCAGCATCGCGATGCCGAGCCAGCCGTAGCGGCGATCGCCCACCATCGCGCGGTACCAGTACTGGGTCTGCAGGAAGCCGCCGAACCAGCGCCGGCGCTGGCGCAGGAAGGCGCCCACGCTGCTGGGCGCATCGGTGCGCGCGTGCGCGTCGCCGAGCACGCGCACGCGCCAGTCGAGGCCGTGCGCCTGGGCATGGCGGTGCAGCCGGTGGATGAGCTCGTAGTCCTCGACCAGGCAGTCGGTGTCGAAGCCGCCCACCGCGCGCACCGCGTCGCGCCGGAAGCCCGCGAAGGCGCCCGAGATCAGCAGCAGGCCGTCGACCCGCATCCAGGCATAGCGCGAGAGGAAGTTGCGGATGTACTCGTAGGTCTGGAACCACTGCAGCAGGCGACCGCCCAGCGTGCGGCTGCACACCGGCGTGATGACGCCGGTGGCCGCCACCAGCGCGGGTTCGTCCGAGAAGGCGCGGCGTACCGCGGCGATGGCGTGTGCGTCGAGCAGGGTGTCGCCGTCGACGGTGAGCACGGTTTCGGTGTCTATGCACAGCACCGCGACGTTCAGCGCCACCGCCTTGCCGCCGTGCGGCAGCCGCAGCCAGTGCAGGTTGGGATGCAGGGTGCTCGCGGCGCTGAGCTGCCCCGGCTCGGGCGCCTCGAGCCCGTAGCGCGTGGTCAGCAGTTCGGCCGTGCCGTCGGTCGAGCCGTCGTCGGCGATCACGATGCGGTCGGGCGCATCGGTCTGGCCCAGCAGCGCGGCCAGCGTCACGGGCAGCACCGCGGCCTCGTCGTGCGCGGCGACGATCACGCCCAGCGTGGCGCGGTGCGGTGCCACGGCGGGATGCGGCAGCGGCGCCGAGGACAGCGCGATGCCGCGCGGGCGCAGGATCGCGAGCGTCTGCCAGCCGACGAACAGCAGCAGCACCGTGTCGTAGAGCACGTAGACCACGCCCACCGACCAGGCCTGCACGTTGCCCAGGCGGAAGGCCATGGCGAACAGCAGCCCCCACAGCAGCAGCACGCCGCCATGGATGAGCCAGCTTCGCAGCGGCGTGGCGGGGGGCGAGAGTCGCGGTGACGCGGCGACGAAGGCGGAGCGGAGCAGGTCGTTCAAGACAGGGGCGCCAGGGCGATGGGAAGGTGTACGCACGGAACGGGCCGGCGGTTTCGAATGTCCGAGGCCGAAGACCGGACAATCGCGCGCCTGACAGGCTGAGTCGGACTCCCGCCGAAAATTCCCGCATGCCCCCTCACCATCGCTACACACGCACCGCCATCGCGCTGCACTGGATCATCGCACTGCTGATGATCGTCAACATCGCGCTGATCCTCTCGATCGACCGCTTTCCCGACGACTGGGTGCGCCCGGCCATCGACACCCACAAGTCGATCGGCATCACCGTGCTGGGGCTGGTGATCCTGCGCATCCTGTGGCGCGCCACCCACCGGCCGCCGGCCATGCCCGGCAGCTACGGCCGGCTCGAACGCATCGGCGCGCATGCGGCCCACGGCGCGCTGTACCTCGTGATGATCGCGCTGCCGCTCTCGGGCTGGATGCACGACTCGGCCTGGAAGGACGCGGCCACGCACCCGATGCAGCTGTTCGGTCTGTTCGAATGGCCGCGCATCGGCTGGATCATGGACATCGAGGCCGCCGCCAAGGAGAACCTCCACACCGTGCTGGGCGGCGTGCACACCTGGGCCGGCTACGTGCTCTACGTGCTGTTCGCGCTGCACCTGATCGGTGCGCTCAAGCACCAGTTCCTCGATGGCGAGGCCGAGTTGCAGAGGATGCTGCCATGAGCGCGGGCCTGTCTGGACTCTCGGCCGCGACCGAGGACGAAGCCCGCGCCGTCATCGCGCGCGTCGATGCGCTGTCCACCCATCACGACATCGAGCAGGCCGGCGTGCGCGTCCGCTGGCGCCGCTTCGGTCCCGCCGACGGCGGCGCCCATCCGCCGCTGGTGCTGCTGCATGGCGGCCACGGCAGCTGGATGCACTGGCTGCGCAATGCCGAGGCCCTGTCGGCCGAGCGCGCGCTGTGGCTGCCCGACATGCCGGGCTTCAACGATTCGGGCACGCCGCCCCCGCCGGCGCCCGACGAGCATCCGCTCACGCCCTCGCTCGCGGCACTGGCCGGCTCGCTCGATGCGCTGATCGGCGCCGGCACGCCGATCGACCTCGGCGGCTTCTCCTTCGGCGGCGTGGTGGCCTCGCAGTTCGCGCTGCACCGGCGGGCGGTGCGCCGCATGCTGCTGGTGGGCAGCGGCGGCCACGGCACGATGCGGCGCATGGCGGTCGAGATGATCAACTGGCGCCTTGCGCAGGACCGCGAGGCGGAGCGCGCCGCGCTGCTTCACAACCTCGGCGCGCTGATGCTGCACGACATGTCGCGCGCCGATCCGCTGGCCTTCGAGATCCACGACATCGCCTGCCACGGCACGCGCTTTCGCAGCAAGGAGGTGTCGCGCCGCGGCGGCCTGCAGGCGGCGCTGGCCGAGATCCCCGGGCCCAAGCTCTTTCTCTGGGGCGAGTTCGACGTGACCGCCGATTCGCGCGCGCTGGTGGCGCGGCTCGTGGCCGAGGGACCGCAGCGCGAAGGCGCCGTGGTCGATGGCGCGGGGCATTGGGTGCAGTACGAGCGCGCCGAGGAATTCAATCGGCGCGTGGCCGACTTCCTCGACCGCTGAGCGGATTCAGCTCAGCACCTCGGCCGCGTGCCGCTTCCAGAACGCCGCGTCGGGCACCGGGCCCGCGCCGGCCGCGGCGTTCTCGGCCATGTGGGCCGCGCGGCTGGTGCCGGGGATGGTGCAGGTCACGGCCGGATGGCTCAGCACGAACTTCAGCAGCACCTGGGCCCAGCTCGCGCAGCCGATCTCCGCGGCCCAGCCCGGCAGCGCGCGCTCGCGCAGCCGGCGCAGCAGGCCGCCGCCGCCGAAGGGCATGTTGACGATCATCGCCACGCCGCGCTCGGCCGCCAGCGGCAGCAGCCGTTCGCCCGCGGCGCGCGCATCGAGCGAGTAGTTGATCTGCAGGAAGTCGAGCGGCTGCGCGCGCAGCACCGCCTCGACCTCGTCGTAGGCCGAGGCCGTGTAGTGCGTGATGCCCAGGTAGCGCACGCGGCCCTGCGTCTTCCATTCGCGCAAGGTCGCGAGCTGGGTGCGCCAGTCGACCAGGTTGTGGATCTGCATCAGGTCCACGCGCTCGGTGCGCAGCCGCGCGAAGGACTGCTCCATCTGCGCGATGCCGGCCTCGCGGCCCGAGGTCCAGACCTTGGTCGCGAGGAAGGGGCGCCGAGTACCGCGAGCCGCCGCCGTGGCGGCCAGCAGCTCGCCGGTGCTCTCCTCGGAGCGGCCGTACATCGGCGAGCTGTCGATCACCGTGCCGCCCGCGGCGAACAGCGCCTCGAGCACGCCCGCGAGGCGCTGGTATTCCTCGCTGCCGGGACGCTGGTCGAAACCGATCCAGGTGCCGCAGCCGATCACGGGCAGCGCTTCCTGGGTGGAGGGGATGGGGCGGGTGTTCATGGTCGGCGCAGGCGTGGACCCGGCCGGCCGCTGCACGAACGCGCTCAGCGCGGCGCTCGCGGGCAGGGCCGCTGCGAGCCGCAGGAACTGCGCGCGATGCATCGGCGCCGCAAGCGCGGGCCGGGAGGAGGGCGTCGGGCCGGGGGTCTTCATGGGAAGGGTGGAATCGACGATAGCACCGGCCCCTTCATCGCGCAGCGGCTCGCGGGGGCGGGCCGCGGGTTGGCGCCGATGCAACACCTTCGTCCGGTGGATTGCCCGCGGATGTTCCCGAATGTATCGTGCGCGTCCGCAGGCGGAGGGCCTGCCGTCCGGCCGTCGAGCGATCCGCCGGAGCCATCCCGCAAAACCATTCCAACAAGAGAGCCACGACCGTGACCCCGTTTCCCCGACCCATCGTCCGCCTGCTGCGCGGGTTCGCGCTGCTGCTGGCCGCGGCCCTGCTGGCCGCCTGCGTCGCGCCGCCGATCGCGCCAGAGCAGACCCTGACGGGCCATGAAGGCGCCGTGGTGATGAAGCTGATCACCAACAGCCCCGGTGAGAACGACCCGGCCGAAACGCTGTGGACCCTGCATCTCCAGCGCGTGCTCGGGCCCGGCGAGAAGCAGACCGGCCAGGACATGGTGGTGCTGCAGCGCACGCGCCGTTCCACCTACACCACGGCCGTCTTCAGCGGCATGGTCGCGCCGGGCCGCTACATCATCAAGCACGCGGCGGGCGGCTCGGGCAACATGAGCTACACCTTCCCCATCGATGCGAAGTTCGGCAGCTTCGACGTGGTGCGCGACGAGGTCACGCTGCTCGGCACCTTGCTGATCCAGCCGCGCGGGGGCTCGCGCTTCGTCGTCGCCTACGTGCGGCCGGAGGAAGAACTGCAGAAGACCTTCGAGACCCTCTATCCCGCGCTGGCGGCGCAGACGCGCGATCGTCCGCAGCACGGTTTCATCTTCACGCCCGACCTGCATCGCCGCGCCGCGCTGGCGCCGCAGCTCAAGCGGCTCGCTTCCGCCTGGCATGGCCTGGCACAGACCGCCGACGGCGAGTTCATGGCCGGCGCCAAGCTCGGCAAGGTGCTGTGGCGCAAGAGCGGCGAGAGCCGCTGGCGCGAGATCGACGCGAAGACCTGGCGCGAGGTGCTGTCGGTGCGGCCGTACCGCGGCGGCCTGCTGGTGGCCGGCGAGGAAGGCCTGCTGCGCCTGTCGACCGACGAGGGCGATACCTGGAAGGACCTGCTGCCGCCCGACGACGGCCTGATCCAGGTGGCGCAGCCGATGCGCGACGGCAGCCTGGTGGTGGTCTCGCGCAGCGACAGCCTCTGGAGCGTCTACGCGTCGGCCGATCCGGGCGTCGGGTGGCGCAAGCTCGGCGAGTTCTCCGACAGCCGTTCGATCAACATGCCGTGGATGCGCAGCATGGCCTTCGGCACGCCCGACCGGGTGGGCGTGATGATGCCGAACGGCGACCTCCACGCCACCGACGGCCGCACGCTGACGCGCTCGAGCAATGGCCAGTCCACCCTCGACGTGAACGCGCTGCCCGACGGCACCCTGGTGTCGCAGACGGCGATCTTCACCAAGTCCACCATGCTGTCGCCCGACTGGGGGCAGACCTGGACCGATCTCAACACCAGCCGCTTCGTCGTGACCATCGCCTTCAAGGACCGCCAGACGGCCTATGCGGTGGCGCCGATCGCACCGGGGCTGATGCCCGGAGCGATGGGGCTGATGACCACGCGCGACGGCGGCAAGAGCTGGACCCACACCGGCGGCTCGCCGAGCATCACGGGGCCGCAGGCCGTGCGCCAGATGATGGTGGACCGCTCCGACGGCTCCCTGATCGCCTTCCTGCCCGACAACCTGATCCTGCGTTCCGCGGACGAGGGCAAGAGCTGGAAGATCGTCAAGGACAACTGAAGCGCGGCGCAGTCCTCACTGCGCTTGCGAGACCTTGACCCCCGCGGCCCCGCCGGCCGGCCGGTTCATGTACGCCAGCGTGCTGCCCACCAGCGCGCGCACGCCCACGCGCAGCGCCGATTCGTCGATCACGAACTCGGACGAGTGGTTGGGCGCGCCGTTGCGGTCGGCGAAGGGCGAGGCATTGAGGTGCCAGAACACGATCGGGATGTTCTTGCCGAAGGAGCCGAAGTCCTCCGAGCCCATGCTCGGCTGCGACTCGCGCGCCTTGCCGGGGCCGGCCGCGGTCTCGAGCGCCTGCGTCACGGCCTGCGTGGCGGCCGGATCGCTGACCAGCACCTCGTAGCCCGTGTCGATCGTGACCTCGGCCGTGAGGCCGTGGCTCTCGGCGATCTTCTGCGCCTTGAGCCGGATGGCGTCGTGCGCGGTCTTCTGGTTCTTCTGCGACAGCGAGCGCACGGTGCCGGCGATCTCGGCCGTGTCGGGCAGGATGTTGACGCGGTTGCCGCTCTGCAGCAGGCCCACGGTCACCACGGTCGGGCCGTCGAGCGGATCGATCTGGTGGCTCACGATGTTCTGCAGCGCCAGCGCGATCTCGGCCGCGGCCAGCGTGGGGTCCTTCGCGGTCCAGGGCGAGGAGCCGTGGCCGCCCTTGCCCTTGAGCGCGATCTTGAACACGTCGCCGCTGGCCATCAGGCTGCCGCGCCGGTAGCTGATGGTGCCCGAGGGCGCGCGCGCACTGATGTGCTGGCCCATCACCACGTCGACCTTCGGGTTGTCGAGCACGCCGGCCTTGACCATCGCGGGCGCGCCGCTGGCCACCGGGCCCGGGCCCTGTTCCTCGGCGGGCTGGAACAGGAACACCACCGTGCCCGGCAGCTCGTCGCGCACCTTCGACAGCGCCTGCGCCGCGCCCAGCAGCATCGCCACGTGCGTGTCGTGGCCGCAGGCGTGCGAGACCGGCACGTCGCTGTTGAGCCAGGGCGCCTTCACGGTCGAGCGGAACGGCAGCTCGTTGCGTTCGGCCACCGGCAGCGCGTCCATGTCGGCGCGCAGCGCCACCACCGGACCCGGCTTGCCGCCGCGCAGCACCGCCTTGATGCCGGTCTTGGCGACGCCGGTCTGGACCTCGATGCCGGGCATCTTCGCGAGCGCCGCCGCGATATAGGCGGCCGTCTGCACCTCCTGGTACGACAGCTCCGGATGCTGGTGCACATGGCGGCGCCATTCGATCACCTGCGCCTCGGAAGCATCGGCGAGCGCCAGCGCGCGCGCCGTCAGCGCATTGCCGGCATCGGGCGCCGGCGCGGTCTGGGCCGAGGCCGCGACGTGGAAGAGGCTGCCGGAGAGCATCAGCAGGGCGAAGCGGGAGCGGAGTTTCATGGGTGGCTGAAAAAGGAGGGATGAAAGGGAGGTGTCGAGGCGGGTCGACCTTAGCGAAAGCCGGCGCATCGGAAAAGACTCGAAAAACTCCAGGGCGATCAAAATCCCTGATCACCCCATTTCCTCGTCCTCCCATGAACCTGCGCCATCTGAAGATCTTCGAAGCGATCGCCGAGGCCGGCAGCATCCGCGCCGCGGCGCGCGTGGCCGGCCTCACGCAGCCTGCCATGACCTATGCGATGCGCGAGCTCGAGCAGAGCGTGGGCGCGCAGCTGCTGGTGCGCAGCGCCCAGGGCGTGTCGCTCACCGTGATCGGCGAGGCCCTGCTCCAGCGCGCGCGGCTGCTGGCCAACGAGGTGCGCCGCGCCGAGGACGAGATCGCGCAGCTGCGCGACGGCGCCGGCGGCCTGCTGCGCGTCGCCTTCAGCTCGTTCGCGGTCGAGCGGCTGCTGCCCGACGCGCTGCAGGACTTCCGCCGCAAGTGGCCGGGCGTCGCGCTCGAGCTGCAGGAGCTCAGCGGCGCCGACGTGAAGGGCCTCTGGAGCCGCGGCGATTTCGACTTCGCGATCCTCGGCGAACTCGAGCCCGATGCCGGCGACGGCGTGCATCGCGAGACGCTGCTCGAGTTCCCGCTCGCGGTGGTGGCCGGCGCGAAGCATCCGCTGGCGCGCGTGCGTTCGATGGCGAAGCTGCACGAGGCCATGTGGGTGGTGCCCTGGTACGGCGTCGAGCTGCTGCGCCGCCACTTCGCCGCGGCCGGCCTGCCGCCGCCGCGCGACATCGTGATCTGCCATTCGTGGCAGCTCGGCATCACGCTGGTGAAGAAATCCGGCGCGCTGACCCTGGCCGCGGCCTCGCTGTTCAAGCACGCCGTGGCGGCGCGCGGGCTGGTCGCGCTGCAGGTCGCGGACAGGCTGCCCCAGGTGCGGGTGTCGCTGCTGATGCGCGATCCCGCGGCGCTCACGCCGGCGGCGCGGGCGTTCTCGCAGTCGTTGAAGGCGGTGGCGGACGGGGTGTCGGCGGCCGGGCGGTAGCCGGCCGGCTCATTCCGCGCGAAGACACGCGGCGGTGCCTGTGCTCCAATCCCATTCCACCCTCGCCATCCCGCCGCATCCGCCATGGGCTTGCCGCTCCCGCTCGTCCGCCTGTCCTCGCTCGACCTCGTGCGCGGCTTCGTCGCGGTGGGGCGGCGCATGAGCATCTCGCTGGCGGCGCAGGACCTGTGCGTGACGCAGTCGGCGGTCAGCAAGCAGGTGCATGCGCTCGAGGCGCAGCTCGGCGTGAAGCTGCTGGTGCGCGGCCATCGCTCGATCTCGTTCACGCCCGAGGGCGAGCGGCTGTTCCGCAGCGCCGATGCGGTGGTGCAGCAGCTGCAGGAGGTGATGGGCGAGATCGGCCGCACCGGCGCGCAGCGGCCGGTGACGCTGAGCGCGAGCATCGGCGTCACGGGGCTGTGGCTGCTGCCGCGGCTCAGCCGGGTGCAGGACATCCATCCGGGCGTGGACGTGCGGGTGTCGGCCAACAACCGCGTGGCCGACCTGCGCAACGAGGGCATCGACCTCGCGATCCGCTACACCACGCCCGCGCTGGCGCCGGCGGGCGCGGTGCGGCTGTTCGGCGAAACGGTGGCGCCGGTGGCGCATCCCTCGCTGGCGCTGCCGCCGCTGGCCTCGGCCGAGTCGATCGCGGTGCTGAACCTGCTCGAGTTCGACGATGCGCAGCGGCCCTGGCTGCAGTGGCGCGACTGGCTGGCCGCGGCCGGCTGGGCCGACGCGAAGCCGCGCGGCATGCTGCGCTTCAACCAGTACGACCAACTGATCCAGGCCGCGATGGCGGGGCAGGGCGTGGCGCTCGGGCGGCTCGAGCTGATCCAGCCGCTGCTCGACGACCGGCGGCTGGTGCGCGTGGAGGCCACGCTGCCGGCCCAGCCCTCGGGCCATGCCTACTGGCTGATCCAGGCCGAGCCGCAGCCGCGCGAGGAAGTGCGGCACGTGGCCGAGTGGCTGGTGGCCGAAGCGAAGGGTTCCGCGCCGCGCTGAGCCCGTGGGTTCAGGCGCCGGCCTGCGCGCGGGCGAACGCCAGCGCATCGTCGAGCCGGTCGTTGCCCCAGAACATCTCCTCGCCCACGAAGAAGGTGGGCGCGCCGAAGATGCCTTTCTCCATCGCGGTCTCGGTCTGGCGGCGCAGGCGCAGCTTGTTGGCGTCCGACAGCGCCTCGTCGATCACGCGGTGCGCGGGCAGGTCCATGCCGGCGAGCAGCCGGGCCATGGTCTCGGGCGCGTCGATGTCGCGGTCCTCGGCGAA
Source organism: Variovorax sp. GW821-FHT10D07 (assembly GCF_059415325.1). Taxonomy (NCBI): domain Bacteria; kingdom Pseudomonadati; phylum Pseudomonadota; class Betaproteobacteria; order Burkholderiales; family Comamonadaceae; genus Variovorax; species Variovorax sp. GW821-FHT10D07. The sequence goes on from NZ_JBWKMZ010000003.1 coordinate 259,013, forward strand.
GTTCAGCCGCATCGTGCGGCGGCAGAACTCGCCGATCCACGGCTGGCCGGCGCCGGCCAGCGCGATGCGCAGCGGCAGCACGGCGGCCCGCGGGAAATTGCTGGGCCGCTGCCAGGGCAGGCCGTATTTTCTGCACTGGCGCACCATGTCCTTCCAGACGTAGTCGCCCTTTTCCTTCTGCAGCACGAAAGGCGAGGTCTCCCAGCCCAGCGCGCGGAACACCGGCCCGAGCAGGAAGGGCTGCCAGCGCAGCGCGACGCCGTGCGCGGCGGCGGCTTCCTCGATGCGCATCGCGCTGAGGTAGCTGTAGTTGCTGCCGAAGTCGAACCAGAAATCGAGCGTGGGTGCGTTCATGGCCATGGCCTTTCTCACTCGAACACCACCAGGCAGCGCGCCTCGATGCTCTCGCGCAGCGGGGCATCGGCCGGCGCCCGCGGATGGTCGAAGGCCGCGTGCGGCGTGAAGCGCGCGACGCCGCCGAGCTGCGCGTCGTACTGCTTGAACACCAGCGCCTCGTGCCGGTCCATGCGCGAGAAGTACGACCAGCGGTGGGTGGCGGCATGGGTGGCGAGGTAGATCTCGCCGGTGCGCTTCGGATAGCGCACCTCGGCATTCACCAGGTCGCGCGCCATCACCGTGCGTGCATCGCAGACGGCCAGCGGGGTGTCGAGCACCGGACCGGCGATCGAGCGCCAGATGTTGACGATGCAGTAGCGCCGCACGGCCGCGGCCTCGGCCGCGCTCGCGAGCACCAGGGCCAGCCGGCGACGGCCCGATTCCTCGGTGTAGTCGTTGTGGATGCGGCCGTTGGCGGCGGCCTTGCCGTCGGTCTTGCCGCGGCCGAAGTTCAGCGCGGTGCGCTCGGGCTCGCGCTGTCGCACCAGGTGGTCGAACACGTGGGCGCGCGCGCCGCCGGTGACCGCGAGCGCGAGCGCGGCCAGCTCGGGGTAGTAGACGGCCCGGACCTCGGCATCGTCGAGGAAGTCGGCGACCGCCGTGGGCGCCTCGCGCAGCTCGAAGCCCTCGCGCTCGATATGGGTCGGCCGGCCGCGGGCATCGGCGATCGGCATCGCGATCCGCTCGTACTCGCCGCTTTCCCAGGGCAGGCCGGGCGGCGGCGTGAAGGCGTAGCTGTAGGGCCGCAGCGCGGTCGGCCGCAGATAGTTGAGGCCCGCCTCGATGTCGCCGCTGGCGGGCAGCGCCGCCGCGGCGATGGCCGAGCCGGCGGGTGGGGAATGGGAAAGGGTGGCGTGCATTCCTGGGGCTCCTGGGACATGGCCCGCTGCTGGCCGCGGCGGCCCATCCGCCGCGGCCACGAGGACCATTCTTCGTGGCCTCATTGAAGCGGCTTCGGCGCGGGGCTTCAAACGAGATCTTGGCGCCAACGCATGAGTGGTTGGAATGGGAGGGAGTGCCCCGCAAAGAAATTTGCCGCCCCGATTGCGAACCCTGGAAATACTGGATAAAAATACAGTTAACAGTTCCATCATGGGCCTTCCTTCCCTCGCCTCCCTCTCTCCCGCCGCCGGCCGCGGCGTCTGGCATGCCGACGAGCTCGGCAGCGCCGACGCGCAGGTCGTCGGCACCGGCCATGCCGCGCTCGACGCGCAGCTGCCGGGGGGAGGCTGGCCGGTCGGCGCCATGAGCGAGCTGCTGCAGGCCGCGCCCGAGGACCATGTCTGGCGGCTGCTGCTGCCCGCGCTGGTGCAGTCGGTGGCGGCGCGCGGCGGCCCCGTGGTGCTGATCGGTCCGCCGCGCGAACCCTTCGGCGCCTCGCTCGCGGCCCATGGCCTGCGGCCCGAGGCGCTGATGTGGGTGCGCAGCGAGGCCGCGGCTGCGCGGCTGTGGGCCTGCGAGCAGGCGCTGCGCTGCGCCGAGGTGGGCGCCGTGCTGGCCTGGTTGCCGCAGGCGCGCGTGGGCGAGCTGCGGCGGCTGCAGCTCGCGGCCGCGCAGCACGAGGCGCTGCTGTTCGTCTGCCGGCCCGAGTCGGTGGCGCAGTCGGCCTCGCCCGCGCGGCTGCGGCTGCGCATCGCGCGCTGCGAGGCCGACCCGGCGCAGATCGAGCTGCACATCCTCAAGCGCCGCGGCCCGCCGCTGGCCGCGCCGGTGCTGCTGCCGGCGCGCGGCGAACGCATGGCGGCGCTGCTCGCGGCCGCGCGGCTGCGGCGCAAGCTGCGCGCGCAGCAGCAGGGCGTGGTTGCGGTGGAGGCGGTCGTCGACGCACCGCCGGCCGCCAACGTGGTGCGCATCGACGCATGGAAGGCAGGAGGCGCCAATGCACTGGATCGCCTTGCAGTGGTCGCTTGAGGCGCAGGCCGAGGCCGGTGCCGCCGCGGCCGCCGCCGATGCCATGCCCACCCCCGAGGCGCTGGGCTGGTGGGCGCTGCGCTACACGCCGCACGTCTGCTGGCTCGACGAGGCGCTGATGCTCGAGGTCTCGGCCTGCGAGCGCCTGTGGGGCGGGCGTTCCTCGCTGATGCGTCAGTTGCTCAACGAAAACCCCGTGCCTGCCGCCGCCGTGCTGCGCGGCGCGCAGGGCGCCACCAGCCTCGAGGCGCTGGCGCGGCTGCGGCTGTTCGTGCGCGAGGAGAAGCGGCCGCCCGAGATTCCCGCCGGCCTGCCGCTCGACACCCTGAGCGCCGCGCGCGAGCACCTCGATGCGCTCGCGCGGCTGGGTTGCCGCAGCTGGGGCGAGGTGGCGGCGCTGCCGCGCGGCGGGCTCTCGCGGCGCTTCGGTGCCGAGCTGCGTGCCGCGCTCGACATCGCCTGGGGCCTGCGCCCCGAAAGCCATGCCTGGCTCACGCTGCCCGACGTGTTCGAGCAGAAGCTCGAGCTGCCCGCGCTGGCCGAGACCGCGCCCGAGCTGATGTGGTCGGCCAACCGGTTGTTGTCGGCGCTGCAGATCTGGCTGCGCGCACGCCAGCGCGGCGCGCGCGCGCTCGAGCTGGAATGGACGCTCGACCTCAAGCGCTTCAACGGCGTGAACCTGCCGCCGACCCAGCAGATCGCGGTGCGCACCGCCGAGCCCACGCAGGACCTCGCGCACCTGCGCCGCCTGCTGTCCGAAAAGCTCGCCCTGGCCACGCTCGCCGCGCCCGCGAGCTGGCTCAAGCTGCGCTCGCTCGAGACCGATCCGTGGGCCGGGGCGAGCACGAGTTTTCTGCCGGAGGACAACCGCAAGGGGGACAAGTTGCACGAGATGGTCGAGCGGCTGAGCGTGCGGCTGGGGGCGATGCAGGTGCTGGTGCCGCGGGCGCGGGCGGATCATCGTGCGGGACACACGCAAGCCTGGCAGCCGGCGCTGCGCACCGTGCAGCCTGACCGCGCCGCGCCGCCCAAGGCCCGCAAGGAAGCGCAGGCCGAGGCTTCCCAGCCCGATGCCATCTATCCGCCCTGGCTGCTGCCCCAGCCCCTGTTGCTCGAGATGGACGGCGAACGCCCCTGCTATGGCGGTCCGCTGAGCAGGCTGATCGGACCGCAGCGCGTCGAGGCGGGCTGGTGGGGCGGCAAGGAGGATGGCGGTCAGCCCGCGATGCGCGACTACTACGTGGCCGAAAGCGCCGAGGCCGGCTTGCTGTGGATCTTCCGCGAGCGGCCCCTGGCGCGCTTTTCCGCGGGCGAGGTGCGCTGGTACCTGCAGGGGTTCTATGCCTGAACTCAGCGACAGGCAGATGCGCAATCGCCAGCCGGCGAAGGTGCATGCGCTGCCGGCGCCCTCGAGAACCGCGCCGGTATCGGCGCTGCCGGGCTATGCCGAGCTGCACTGCCTCACGAACTTCAGCTTCCAGCGCGGGGCGTCGACGCCCGAGGAGGTGGTGGACCGGGCCTATCAGCTCGGCTATTCGGCATTGGCCATCACCGATGAATGCTCGGTGGCCGGCATCGTGCGGGCCTTCGTCTGCCTGCGCGACATGGAGCGCAAGCTCACCGAGTACGAGAAGAAGCATCCCGAAGAGCCGCCGATCCCGCGCAACCCCGATTTCCGGTTGCTGTACGGCAGCGAGTTCCACTTCGAGCGCTTCAAGCTCGTGGTGATCGCGAACGACACCGAAGGCTGGGGCAATCTCTGCGAATTCATCACCGCCGCGCGCAACACCGAACTGCCCAAGGGCGAGTACCGCGTGAGCTGGGAAGAGAGCGACGTGGCATCGCTGCAGCATTGCCAGATCCTGTTCGTGCCGCACCGTTATCCCGGCAAGGACCTGGATGCGGCCACGCTGCATGAAGACCTGATGGCCGCGAAGGCGCTCTATGCCGACAACCTCTGGCTGGCACTGGAGCTGTTCAACGAGCTCGACGATGACCTGTGGTTCGTCGGGCTGATCCAGGCGAGCGAGCAGGCCGGCGTGCCGCTGGTGGCTGCTGGCGACGTGCACATGCATGCGCGGTCGTGCAAGCCGTTGCATGACGTGCTGACGGCCGTGCGCGTAGGCAGGCCCGTGGCCGAGTGCGGCTTTGCGCTGCAGTCGAATGCCGAGCGGCACCTGAGGCAACGCATGCGGCTGGCGGAGATTTATCTGCGGGACATGCTGGCGAACACGCTGGTGGTGGCGGGGCGGTGCCGCTTCGATCCGGGAGTGATCAGGGACAACTACAAGTACCCGCTCGAGACCCTGGGCTCCAGCGAAACGCCCGTTCAAACGCTGAGGCGCAAGACCTGGGAAGGCGCCGCGCTGCGCTATCCCGATGGCGTTCCGGACAAGGTGCGTGAGCAGGTCGAAAAAGAGCTGGCACTGATCATCGAGCTGGAGTACGAGATGTTCTTCCTCACGGTGGAAGACATCGTGAAGTTCGCGAAGTCGCAGGAGATCCTCTGCCAGGGCCGCGGCTCGTCAGCCAACTCCGCGGTGTGCTTCTGCCTCGGCATCACCGCGATCAACCCCGAAAAGGGCACGCTGCTGTTCGAGCGCTTCCTGAGCCGGCACCGCAACGAGCCGCCCGACATCGATGTCGACTTCGAGCACCAGCGGCGCGAGGAAGTCATCCAGTACATCTACGAGAAGTACGGCCGCGAGCGCGCCGCCATCGCCGCTGTCGTCATCTGCTACCGCGCACGCAGCGCGCTGCGCGATGTGGGCAAGGCCATCGGCATCGACGAACGGCTGGTCGACGAATTCGCCAAGGACCACTACTGGTTCGATGAGACCGTGCTCGGCGAACAGTTGAATGCCGCCTGCGCGCGCGTGGGTGTGCAGGAAGACGAGTTGAAGCTCGTGCAGTGGATAGAGATGACGCGGCGCCTGCGAGGCTTTCCGCGCCATCTGAGCCAGCACGTCGGCGGTTTCGTGCTGACGCACACCAAGCTCACGCGGCTGGTGCCGGTCGAGAAAGCCTCGATGAAGGATCGCTCGGTGATCCAGTGGGAGAAGGATGACCTCGAGGCGATGGGCATGCTCAAGGTCGACGTGCTCGCGCTGGGCATGCTCAGCGCGATCAGGCGGGGGCTCGACCACATGAACCGCTGGCGGGGCTGTTCCACGCAGATGCATCAGGTCCCGAACGACGACCCGGACGTCTTCAACATGATCTGCGACGCCGACACCGTGGGCGTGTTCCAGATCGAGAGCCGCGCGCAGATGTCGATGCTGCCGCGCCTGAAGCCGCGCACTTACGAAGACCTGGTGATCGAGGTCGCGATCGTACGGCCCGGGCCGATCCAGGGGGGCATGGTGCATCCGTACCTCAAGCAACGTGAACGCGTCGCCAAAGGTCTGCCCATCGTCTACGAGAAAGAGGCGCTCAGGCCCGCGCTGGAGCGCACGCTGGGCATCCCGATCTTCCAGGAACAGGTGATGCAGATCGCGATGATCGCGGCCGACTTCTCCGCCGACGAAGCCGACCAGTTGCGCCGTGCCATGGCCGCGTGGAAGCGCAAAGGGGGACTCGAGGGCTTCCATGACAAGCTCGTGCAGGGCATGACTGGAAACGGATACAAGGCCGAGTTCGCCGAAGCCATCTTCAAGCAGATCCTTGGCTTCGGCGACTACGGCTTCCCCGAAAGCCACGCCGCCAGCTTCGCGCTGCTGGTCACGGTCAGCAGCTGGCTCAAGTGCCACGAGCCCGCCTGCTTCCTCGCCGCCTTGCTCGACTCGCAGCCGATGGGCTTCTACAGCCCCTCGCAGCTGGTGCAGGACGCGCGCCGGCATGGCGTGGAGGTGCGGCCGGTCGACGTGACCTGCAGCGAGATCGACACCACGCTCGAGCCGCGCGCGGCCGATGCGCCGCGCGTGCCGCCGGGCACCGACGCACGCTATGCCGAGCGCCTGGGCCATGACGACCAGCCCGCGGTGCGCCTGGGCCTGAACCGCATCGCGAGCCTCAGCAAGGGCGGCGCGAAGCGCCTGCTCGAGGCCCGCGCGCAGTCGCCCTTCACCAGCACCGAAGACCTCGCGCTGCGCGCCGAGCTCGACGGCAAGGACATGGCGGCGCTGGCCGCGGCCGATGCGCTGATCTCGCTGTCGGGCCATCGGCGCCAGCAGATGTGGGATGCGACGGCGCAGCGGCGCGCGCCGGGGCTGCTCAAGGGCGTGCCGATCCACGAGGAGGCGCTGGCGCTGCCCGCGGCGCCCGAGGGCGAGGAGATCGTCGGCGACTATGCGTCGATGCGCCTCACGCTGCGGCGCCATCCGCTCGCGCTGCTGCGCCCGCGGCTGGCGCGCATGAACCTGCTGAGCGCCGAGCAGCTGCGCGGCATGCCCAGCGGCCGCGTGGTGCGCGCCTGCGGCATCGTCAAGGGCCGGCAGCGGCCGCAGACCGCCAACGGCACCATCTTCGTCACGCTCGAGGACGAGACCGGCAACGTCAACGTGATCGTCTGGAACCACGTGATCGAGGCCTGGCGCGAGCCGCTGCTGAAATCGCACCTGCTCGCGGTGCAGGGCACCTGGCAGCGCGACGACGACAGCGGCGGCAAGGTGCAGCACCTGATCGCCACCGGCTTCAAGGACCTGACGCCGCTGATGGGCCGGCTCGCGCAGAGCAACAGCAGCCGGGATTTCCACTGACGCGATGACGGCCTCCGCGCGTTCTGTCCGTCTGTGCAACCGATCGCAACCGTTCGTTCGAGTCCTCGCCTCATCCACCGGATTTCGCTAACCTGTTCCTCACCATGTCCGCACTCGCCCTCGATCCCATCGTCGATATGCCCATCGGCCCGCCGCCACCCGCGCCCGACGTGCCCGTGGTGCCGCCACCGCCCGTCATGCCGCCGGGGCCATTGCCCGAGGGCGACCCGCCGCCCGCGATGCCGCCGGTGACCGACCCCGGCTTTCCGCCGCCGGTGCAGGAACCGCCGATGCAGACCGCGGTGTCGCTCGCGGCCTCGCTGGCCATCGCATCGGCGTCGGGCGGCGTGCCCTTCGGCAAGTTGCATGCGCGGCGCCTGCGCGAGATGTACCGATCGGCCGGCTGGCCCTGCTGCGACGCGATCGAGGTCGAGCTGCTCGCGGGCGGCTTCCTCGAGCGCGTGCGGTCGGCGCAGGGCCACGAGACCCTGCGCGTGACCGATGCCGGCCTCGCGCGCATCGCCACCACGCTCACGATCAACCGCGCCGCGCTGTCGCCGCACGAGGCGCTGGTGGAACGCGTGGCGCGCGAGATGACGCGCGGCGGCCGCATCGCCTGGCGCGGCCTGAGCCTGCGCGCGAAGCTGCCGCCGGCGGAAGAGGGCGGCAAGGCACGCTGGTGCATGGCCAGGCCCGATGTCTTCTCGATCCGCAACACCAGCGTCGAGGCCTATGCGCACCCGATCGTGCACGAGGTGAAGGTGAGCCGCGCCGACCTGCTGGGCGACCTGCGCAAGCCCGACAAGCGCGCGGCCTACCTCGACCTCGGCGGCGAGTGCTGGTACGTGCTGGGCAACGACGCGCGCGGCCGCTGCATCGCCACGCCCGAGGAGGTGCCGGCCGAATGCGGCGTGATGGTGCTCGAGGGCGAACGCCTCGTGGTCGCGCGTGCCGCGGTGCATCGCAGCTTCGAGCGGATTCCGTTCGCGGTGTGGCTCGCGCTCGCGAAGGCGCAGCCGATGGCGGGGTTCGATGAGGACGTGCAGGACTTGCTGGTGTGAGGCCTGCGGGGCCGTCGCGATGGTTGCCGGTTCAGTGGAGTGAAGCAGTCAGGCGGCGCAGCCCGTGGCGTGCGGAGATCGATGCCAGGTGCTCGTGACGGAACGGTGTCGTGAAGTGCGAGCGGACGACGCGGATTTCGCTCACGGCCCATGGAATGGGCGACATCGTCGGGCAGGCGGCGCGTTCGGAAGCGCGGGCGATCGTGATGTGGGGTTTCCATCCCGAGGTCTTGGCGAGATCCATCAGGTCCGCCTGTTGGAGAGCCGACCAGATTCTTTCTCGCAATTCGAACAACTGTCCGTGTGGAGCAGGCTGAATCACGGAGACACCGTTGGACCATGTGCCGGACTGATCGAGCATCAGACCGAATGCCTTCATCCGCACTTGCGACAGTGCCTCGAGCAGTCGTTCCTCGCAGCGCTCTTCGTGCTCGTCGAGATAGCCCAACGTGAGATGCAATCGGCTCAGCGGCGGAAAGTGGCAGCCCTTCGGCCACCACCATTGCCTGCGGTGCAATTCGATGGCCGTTGACACGGCTCCGTTCGGAAACAGTCCGACCAGCAGTCGGTTGTCGCTCGTTGCGTGATCCTGGGTCATGTCGAATGTCATCTGGCACTTTCGAACGATGAGTGATTCAGTCCACCTTCGGCCACCACTGCTGCGCCGTCGTCCGCAACACCCGCGCAGCCTGCGCCTTGATGTCGTGCGGATCGCCCTGTTCGTTGTGCCGCAGCACGCGGAACGGCCAGGTCGAGAGGCGTCCCGTGGCACGCAGCCGCGGGGCGGGCTGCGGCTGCGTGGGGCGTGAGAAGAAGAGGATGCGCGCAGCGGCTGCGGGCGGATTGGCGGTGGTCATGCGGTCGCCTCGAAGTTGTTCTTGGAGACGATGCATTCTAGAGGAGTGCTGTATGGACGTACAGTTAAAAGTCCTTGCCCGAACCCGTCGCGGATGGGGATTTCCTATCGCGCGAAAGCTTCGGGCCGCACCACGAAAAAGGGGCTCCGAAGAGCCCCGAAATCCCCATCACCCAACCCTCAGCCCAGCGGCAGGCGCAGGTAGCTTCCCTTCAGCGGCTGCTGCCCCGCGCCCGGCTTGCTCCAGTCGCACACGCCGGCCGGGAAGATGGTCTTGAGCCGCGTCTCCTCGGCACCGCTGAAGGTCGCCGTGTAGTCGGCCATCGCGACCGGCTTGAGCTGGCACTTGAGCACGTCGTTCACGAGCGGCGAACCGGCCACGATGCGCGGCGTGCTGAAGCGCGGATAGACCACGTTGCACTTCGCGGCCGGGTCTTGCGACGCGACCTCGTCGATGCGCTTGTTGCTCTTGTCCCAGCAGGCGTCGTTGGCGCCCGGGGGCTTGTTGCGCACCACCTTGTCGGTCGAGGCCGCGGCGCTGTCGGCCGCCATGTTGTCGAGCCACTTGTTCATCAGGTCGATGGAATCGCCCACGTAGCTGAGGATCGAGGTCGACGAGCCCAGCGTCCAGATGATCTGGTTGTCGCTGCGGCCGTTGGCGCGCTGCAGCCGCGCGCGGATGATCAGGTCCTGCAGCGTGTCGTGGATGTCGCCGGTCGCATCGGCATTGCCGCGCTGCGTGATGATCGGGATGTTCGCGAGGCCCGGGCCGGTGAAGCTGTTCTTGAAGCCGCCCGAATAGGTCGCCTCGAGCGCCCCGGCATCGGCCTGCGAGCGTGCCGCCTGAACGTTGCCGTCGCGGTCGTAGCCGCCGACCTTCTCGTTGAGGTCGAGGAACTCCTTCACCGAGATCGTGCCCTTGTTGAGCGCGGCCAGGCCGTACTGCACGCCGATGTTGTCGATCGGGCGGCGCGCTTCCTGCGTGCCGGGACGCTTGCCCAGCAGGTTGACGTTGGTCTGGAACAGGTCGCAGCGCACGCCGTTCGGGTTGGTCGCGCGGTTGAACACGTTGGCGGCATTGCCGGGCTCGAGGAAGCCGCAGCCCACCGCGTTGTCGGACTTGATGATGCTTGCGAAAGACGCGTCCCAGGCCCCACAGGTGCCCTGGTTGAAGCCATTGACCGCGACCTGCTTGGCCGGCGTCCAGGTCGCCATGTCGAGTCCGTAGACGTTGTTGAGCAGCCGGCACTCCATCACCTCGGGCATCAGCGTCTCGGGGAACGAGACGATCGGCTGGATGCCGTCGAGCAGGCCCGGGTAGAGCTGCGCGATCAGGTACTGCTGGATCGCGCCGCCCGAGCCGCCGATGCCCGCGGTCCACTTCGGCACCTCGCCGAATTCCTCGATCACGTGCTCCTTGATCATCATCAGCGTCTCGCCCTGTAGGTGCGGGTTCGCGTGCTGGTTGTTCCACAGCTCGGTCGAGTTGAAGAAGGCGAAGCCGCGCGACAGGTAGATGTCGGCGATCGGGTCGAGGATCGACTCGATCGGGTGCACGCCCTGGTTGTATTGGGCCGAGCCGCAGCAGTCGAAGTAGGGCACCAGCTTCCTGTTCCAGCCCTTGCCGGGCTTCCAGGTGGCGGGCGCGTCCTTCGCCGGGTTGTCGAGCACCGCGAGGCGGTACACGCCACGGTTGATGGTGCCCGACTCCACGCGCACGATGTAGGGCACGGTGACGCCGTCGTTGGTGGTGGTGTCGGCCAGGTCGGCCGGGCGCGTGCCGGTCGGGTCGGCCAGCGGCTTGAAACTGCCGGCCTTGCTGCGGTAGTACCAGACCACCTGCGTGGTGGCCGAGCAGTTGGCGTCGAGCGCCACGCCCAGGCCGTTCTGCACCGTGCGGCATTCGTAGGGCGTGATGTGCGGGCCCGAGAGGATCGGGCCGGTGATCGGGTAGTTGACCAGCTTGAGCTCGGTGCGCTGCTTGGGCTTGTCGGCGTTGGTCACGACGATCAGGTTCTCCTTGCCGGTGGCCGAGGCCGGGTCTTCGGCGAGGCCCGTGACCAGGCCGCGCAGCGTGCGCGTGGCGGTATCGCGCGTGCTCAGTTGCGCGCTCACGTCCTTGCCGTTGAGGCTCACGCGCACCTTGTCGGTGGCCACGCCCTCGGGCGCGCGCACCTCGAGCAGCGTGTCGCCGCCGCTCACCATCTCGGGCCTGGACGACAGCGTGCGCACGTCGAAGGCGGCCGGGGCGGGCGGCGGCGCGGGCGGTGGCGGCGCGACCGGCAGGAACACCGCGCCGCTGTCCGAGCTGCCACCGCAACTGGCGAGCAGCGCGGCCGCGGCGATGGCCAGTGCCGCGACGGAGCCGGCGCGAAGGGCCGGCCACGGAGAAACCCGCTTGCGCGGTGCGTGGGGGATGGCGAACATGATGTCTCCTGTGTTGGTGTCGATCTCCACAAAGATTAAGGAGCGGCACGCGGCACCACGGTCGTTGCGACGACAGATGAGGCGTGAATTGCTACAGGTAATCCCTGATACCCCGCAGCCCGCGGCGTGCCTCGAAGGCATGGTGCGGCGCTCCCGGTGGGCGGCCGGTCTTTCTTCTTCCGATCTCGAGCGCGTGCTGGGCGGCATGCAGGAGCGCCAGTACGCGCGCGGTGCCTGCATCGCGGGCGCGGGCCAGGTGGTCGAGCACTGGATGGCGCTGATCGACGGCTTCGCGAAGATGTCGGTGGCCTCCGAGGACGGCCGCGTGTCGACGCTCACGGGCGTGTCGGCGGGCGTGTGGTTCGGCGAGGGTTCGCTGTTCAAGCACGAGGCGCGCCGCTACGACGTGTTCGCGCTGCGGCCCACGCGCGTGGCGCTGATGCCGCGCCGCACCTTCGACTGGCTGCGCGAGACCAGCGTGCCCTTCAACCACTACCTGCAGGAGCTGCTCAACGCGCGGCTGAGCCTGTTCATCGGCGCGCTCGCGCACGAGCGCCTGCTCGACACCGACGCGCGCGTGGCCAACTGCCTCGCGAGCCTGTTCAACCCCGAGCTCTATCCCGATGCGCCGCGCCACCTGCAGGTGGGGCAGACCGAGATCGGCCTGCTCGCCAACGTCTCGCGCCAGCGCGTGAACGTCGCGCTGCAGCGGCTGCAGGCGCTGGGGCTGATCCGGCTCGAGAAGCGCGGGCTCACCGTGCTCGACCTCACGGGCCTGAGCAACTACCGCGTGTCCTACGACGGCCCCGCGCTGGCCGAGGACGCGGCCTCGGCACGCCGCGCCTGAAGCGCTTCCGGCGCCGCCCGACCCCTTGGTTGGCGGTTGAAAATGAATTCTTTTTGCTACAGTCCGTCGATGAATCTCACGACAGACGCCGCGGCCGCCCCGTACCAGGACCTGGGCGAGGTGCTTCGCCAGCGCGGCGTGCAGGAGGCGCTGCGCTGCCTCAACGCGGAGGTGCCGCACCGCTACACGGCGGTCTTCGTGCTCGACGGCGACCTGCTGCGCAACCTCTACATGGTCGACAAGCTCGGCGAGGCGCGCCCCGAACAGCTTGCCGTCGTGCCGCTGGGCAGCAGCTTCTGCCAGTTCGTGCTGCGCGACGGCCGCCTGTGCACCGAGGATTCGCGCGAGGAGCGGCTGCTCGACGGCAGTCCCTACCAGGGCATGGTGATCGCCTACCACGGCGTGCCGCTGACCCATGGCGACGGCCGGCTGGCCGGCACGCTGTGCCACTTCGACCTGGTGCGCCAGAGTCTCAGCGAGGCCCAGTTCGAGCGGCTGCAGCAGGCCGGGCGCCTGCTGTCGGACCCCGTGCTGCGCGCGGCGGCGCAGGGCGAGGGCGGCTGACCGGGCCCGCGGACCCGATCGACGCCGCCTCGTAGCTGCGGCCCGATCAGCCCGGCGCGACCGCGTAGCTCTGGAAGGTGCCCTTCAGCGGCACCTGCCCGACACCCGGCTTGGTCCAGTCGCACACGCCGCTGGAGAACACGGTCCGCAGCCGGGCGAGCTGCGTGGGCGTGAGGGTCTGGGTGTAGTCCGACGCCAGCACCGGCTTCAGCTGGCACTTGTTGATGTCGTTCGTCAGCGGCGCGCCGGCCTGCTGGCGCGGCTCGCCATGCAGCGGGTACATCGTGGCGCAGGTGCCGGTGGCGCCGTAGGCCGGCGATTCCTCGTACTTGGTGCCGCTGCCGTCGAAGCAGGCGTCCACCGCGGCCCGGGGCTTGTGCGCCACCACCTTGTCGGTGGTCAGCGGCGCCGGGTCGGCGGCGATGCCGTCGAGCCACTGCGTCATCACGTCGAGCGACAGCGCGGCCAGCGGATAGCCGGTGCGCGGGCCGACCCAGATCACCTGGTTGTCGATGCGGCCGTTGGCGCGCTGCAGCCGCGCGCGCACCACCAGGTCGCGCTCGTGCGAATGGATGTCGCCCGAGGCGTCGTTGTAGGTGCGCGAATGCAGGATCGGCACGAAGGCCAGGCCGCCGCCGCCCGAGTTGACCAGGCCGCTCGCGTAGGCGCGCTCGAGCGCGAGCGCATCGCCCACGGTGCGCTGCGCTACCGGCTTGCCGTCCTTGTCGTAGCCGCCGACCTTCTCGTTGAGCGTCACGAACTCCTCGGCGCTGATCGCCCCCTTGTTGAAGGCCTCGAGCCCGTACTGCACGCCGACGTTGTCGAGCGGGCTGCGCGCGAAGCCGGTGATCGGGTCGCGGCCCATGATGTTGGTGCGCATGTCGGAGGTGGTGCAGCGCGCGCCGGTCGGGTTGTTGATCGGGTCGTAGACCTTCGAGACGTCCTTGAGCGCGCAGCCGGCCGCGTTGGTCGCGACGATGGTGTTGACGAAGCTCAGGTCCCAGGCGCGGCAGGTGCCGTTGGTGAAGCCGTCCACGGCCGTGCGCTTGGCATTGGTCCAGGTCGCGGTGTCGGCCTTGTAGACGTTCTCCAGCAGGCGGCAGTCGGCCACGTGCAGGCTGCCGTCGGGGAAGGTCAGCGAGGGCTGCAGGCCGTCGAGCAGGCCCGGGTAGATCTGCGTGATCACCAGCTGCTGGATCGCGCCGCCCGAACCGCCTGAGCCGGCCGTCCAGCGCGGCACGCCGTAGGTCTCGATGAAGCGCTCCTTCAGCATCATCAGCGTCTCGCCCTGCAGCACCGCGTTGCCGCGCTGGCCGTTCACGAGTTCGGTCGAGATCATGTAGGCGAAGCCGCGCGACAGGTGCAGGTCGCTCAACGCATCGGTGGCCTGGTTCACGCCCTGGTTGTACTGCGTGCCCGCGCCGCCGCCGAAGCTCACCACCAGCCGGCCGTTCCAGCCCGCGGCGGGCTTGTAGCCGGTGGGTACCGCGGTCTCGGCCGTGGGATCGTCGAGCAGCGCGATGCGGTAGATCGTGCGGCCCACCGTGCCCGAGTCCACGCGCACGATGTAGGGCACCGTCTTGCCCTCGATGGTCGTGGTCTGCGCCAGGTCGGACGGACGCGCGAGCGGATCGGCCAGCGGCTTGAAGCTGCCGGCCGGCGTGCGGTAGAAGTAGTCGTTGCGCCGCGTCGCCGAGCAGTTCGCATCGAGCGGCGTGCCCATGTTCGATTCGACGGTGCGGCATTCGTAGGGCGTGAGCAGCGCGCCCGCGAGGATCGGGCCGGTGTCGGGGTAGTTGGTGAGCACCAGTTCGGCATTCGAGGACGCGCGGCCCTCGGCGCTCGCCTTCACCGCCAGCGTGTTGGCGCCCGTGGCCAGGCCCTTGACCATGCCGCGCAGGCTGCCGTTCGCATCGCGCGCGAACTGGGCCGTCACCGGCTTGCCGTTCAGCGTGAGCTCCAGTCCCGAGGCCGTCGCGCCCGCGGGCGCCTTCACCTCGACCAGCGCATCGCCCCCGCTCACGAACTGCGGCTTGGACGACAGCACCGTGATCGAGGCCTGGTCGAGCGCCGCCGGCGCCGAGGGCGGCGGCGAGGCCGGCACGACGGGGATGAAGCCCCCGCTGCCGCCATCGCCGCCGCAGGCGGCCAGCAGCGCCGCGCAGGCGATACCGAGGGAAAGGATGCGTGCCGGCCGCGCAAGCGGCGGCGCGGTTCGCGTCGAACCGAGCGTTTGTCTCATGGTGTTCTTCTTTCGTGGGACGGATGATGTCGACGCGCACGGCCTGATCGAGCCCTCGCCGCACGGCGTCGGCTTCACTCTATGCAGCGCATGCGGTCCCGTGTTCTCCGATCGCGCCAACTTCATTTGCCAATCACGCCATGTCTCACGCCATGCCCATGCCTTCCGCCGCGGGATCCGCTTCAACGGCCTTCGCGGGCCGGCCCACCTTGCCGATCTCCTACGTCAGGGATTTCCTCGCGGGACTGCCGATCGATGCGCCGACTCTGCACGGCATGCTGCACCTGGCCACGATCTCGCCCACCTTGCTCGCGCAGCGGCATGGCCGCGTCACCGAGGAACAGTTCGCCGAGCTGTTCCGCAGCGTGGCGCTGCACATGGACGACGAGATGCCCGGCCTCTATGCGCGGCCGCTGCGCTGCGGCACGCTCAAGGTGCTGAGCATCCTGATGCTCGATGCGCCCACCTTGCAGGTCGCCATCAAGCGATGGATGCAGTTCAACCGCGTGCTCGACGACGGCTCGGTGTTCACCCTGCACCGCGACGAACGCGAGGCCGTGATCCGCATCGATGCCTATCCGCGCCAGGCCCGCAGCGCGCGCCTGGTGCAGGAGCTGCACATGAAGCTGGTGCACGGCCTGTGCTCGTGGATCATCGGCGCGCGCATCGAACTCGAGCGCATCGACTTCGGCTTCGCGCGGCCCGACGATGCCGCCGACTATCTCTTCATGTTCCCCGGCCCCGCGCGCTTCGGGCAGCCCGTGACCGCCATGGTCTTCGACCCGAAGTACCTCGACCGACCGGTGCGCCGCCGCTCCGGCCTCGAGCTGCGCGACCTGCTGCACCGCGCACCGCTCGACTGGCTGTTCGTGCCGCCGAGCGCCGACAGCGCCGCGCACCGTGTGCGCGGCTGGCTGCAGGCACGGCTCGGCGAGGACTGCGACATCGCCCACGTGGCGGGTGCGTTCGGCCTGTCGGCGCGCACGCTCGTGCGGCATCTGCAGGCCGAGGGCGCGACCTTCCAGGACATCAAGGACGCGCTGCGCCGCGACGTCGCCATCGAGCGGCTCACGCGCGGTTCCGAGCCGCTGATCTCGATCGCCTCGGACCTCGGCTTCTCGAGCGTGGCCGCCTTCCATCGCGCGTTCCGGCGCTGGACCGGCGGCACGCCGGGCGACTACCGCGAAGGCGGCGAAGCGATGGAGCGCAGCTTCGCGCGCGAGGCGAGGCCCGCGAAGCTCGCGGGCGCGTACCGCGAGGGGGCGGCGGCCTGAGCGCGCCGCGTCCTCGCCACGAGCTCAGAGCGCGTAGGCCGCCGAGCGGCAGGGCGCGCCGCCGCAGACGTCGACCACCTTGCCGGTGCTGCGCAGGAACTCCGACTTCTGCTGCCGCGCGGCCGGCGTGGCGCGCGGATCCTCGTGCGGATCGCTGCCGGCCGTGGGCGCGAGGTTGTCCTGCGGCGGGGGCGGCAGGCGGCCCGGGCCGCTGTCCCACACCACCATCGCGGAACCGTCGTAGCCGCCGGCCGCCAGGTCCATGCACGAGAGCTGGAAGTAGGGCACTGCGTCGGGATGGCGGCCGCTGGCCGTGGCCGGGCAATAGAGCTTGGCGCCGATGGTGCGCGCCTCGACCTCGGCCGACCACATCGTGACCTGGTGGTCGCCGAAGGCCACGTGCATCAGCACCTTGTGCGCCGGCGTGCCGGGCAGCGGCTTGTCGGTCATCGCCTGTGCATAGCCGTTGGCCTCGGCGCGGTCCCACAGCGTCTGCCACAGCGAGAAGATGAACTGCTGGTCGAGGCTGTCGGGATAGGCGGCATAGACCATGGTCGCGAACTCGGGGAAGTCCGCGCTGCGCTCGAGCAGCAGCGAGTAGTTCATGCCGGGCACGCCGAGCACGCCGCGGTGGATGTCCTGCGCCACGCTCATCAGCATGCCGCCGAGGATGCCGCCCTGGCTGTTGCCGTCGTAGAACAGCTCGCTGGTGTCGAGCACGCTGCGCGGCGTGGTGCCCATCTGGAAGGCGGCATTGCTGCCGAAGCCCTTGGCGCTTTGCATCGCGCGGCCCAGCATCAGCATGTTGAGCACGCCCTGCTGCGTGGTGTCGAAGGGCACGCGCGCGTTCGAGAGGTCGAAGAAGCCGAACACCGAGGGCACGATCTCGGTCTGCGAGAAGCCGTACCAGTTGGTCGCGCAGAACACGAAGTTGTGCTCGTTGCTCATGTCCTTCACGTTGCTGGCGTTGACCTCGGTCGGCTTGCCGAACAGGCCGTGGCCGTACAGCGAGATGCGCGCGGGGTTGATGCTGCCGTCGGGGTTGAGCGCCGCGCGCGGGATGTTGCAGATGAAGGGCACGGTGAGCGTCGAGTGGCCGTCCCACACCGGCGTGTCGTACACGCCCGGCGTGGCCGAGGCGTAGCGGAAGGTCTCCAGCGGCAGCGGCTTGTCGCCCAGCGTGTCGAAGGCGGCCTTGACGGCCGGCACCGACAGCGCGCCGCCGCCCAGGTAGGGCGCCACCGCGGCGATCACCGGCGTGATGTCGGCCGTGCCGGCCGTGGGGGCCGCCACGAAGCTCGGCACCGTGAGCGTGCCCTCGATGTGGCGCGCGATGCGTGCGTCCTGCGCGGGCGTCAGGTCCTGCACCGTCGTCACCTTGAAGCTGGGCGTGTTGTCGGTGAGTGCCGCGAAGCCGGCATCGCGGATCGCGAGCATGCGGCCCGTGATGCTGCGCTGCGAACCGACCGTGAAGTCCCAGGCCAGGTACAGAGGCTCACGAGTCACGCCCGCGCGCTGCAGCGTCGAGAGGATGCTCTCCATGTGCGCTCGGCGATCGTTCACGAAGCCCAGCGTGCTCTCGTGGCGGTCGCGGTAGATGCGGAACGCGGGCCCGGCCTCGATGGTCTTGCCGGCGGCATCCTTCATGTTGCGCATCGCCACGATGTAGCGATGGCCCCACTCGAGGTTCTTCGCCACGCGGATGTTGAGGCTCTGGCGGTCGGGCGCGCTGACGTTGTTCTTGTCGAGCTCGACCCAGATCAGCTTCTGCTCGAGCGTGTCGGCATCGATCAGCACCACGGGCGCGTCGGCCTTGAGCGAGGCCGACAGATCGCCGATGCCCGGCGCGCCGGTGCGCGCGAGGTCCACGCCCGGCACGCGCGTCACGATCATCGCGCCCGGCGAGAAGCCGTCGTTGCGGTTCCATTCGGTGGTGTCGATCGGCTTGTTGCGCACCACCTCGCTGCGCGGCATCGAGGCCGTCTGCAGGTTCAGCCGGCGGCCGGTGTCGGTGCTGGCATCGGCCACCGTGTAGTAGTCGTTGGGAAACGGCAGCATGCAGTGCGCGGGATCGAGGAAGTCGCAGCGCTGCGCCGTGGTGGCCGTGTCGGCGGGCAACTGGCTGTCGATGCTCGCGAGCATCGGCGGGTCGCTAGGCGGCGGGTTGCCGGTGCCGGGGCCCGACGGAGGCGGGAAGCCGGCGAAGCCGAAGCTGGAGCCTCCACCGCCGCCGCCGCAGCCGGACAGCGCCGCCATCGTGGCCAGCAACGCCGTGCCGGCGAGCAGGCGCCAGCGGCGTGGCCGGCGGGAGGTCGTGGTCCTGATGTGAAGCAGGTCGGGGCGCGCAGGGGCCTGCGCGCGATCGGGCATCGGCATGGGTCGTTGTCTCCTGTTGTGTCTTCTCGAAGGCCCGGACCGCCACATGGCGCGGCCATCCGCGGGCTCCCGCACTCTACGGACGCGCTGCCGCGCGCGCCATTGGCAAGGTGCCCTGCCGGGCTGTGCATCTGCACAAGGGCGCGTGCCCTCGGCGCGATGGCCTCAGTGCAGCGCCGAGGTCCCGCCGCGGCCCAGGCGGCGCTGGCGCAGCGCGAGGTACATGCGCGAGAGCCAGGCCATGTCGTCCAGCCGCGCGCCGAGCAGCGACTCGATGTGCGCGAGCCGGTGCAGCAGCGTGTTGCGATGGATGCCGAGCGCGGCCGCGGTCGCCTTGTGGTTCTGCCGGTGGTCGAAATAGCTCTCGAGCGTCTCGAGCAGCGGCGGCTCGGCCGCGAGAGCCGCGATCATCTCGTTGCACAGCGCCGAGACCTCGGTCGACTGGCGCATCAGCGTGTCGAGCGCGAATTCGGAGTAGCAGAAGCTGGCGTCGTTGCGGCGCAGGCGCTGCCCCATCTCGATCGCGGCCAGCGCCTGTTCGGCACTGCCGCGCCAGCCCGCGGCGCCCTGCGACGGCAGCCCCAGGCCCGCCGCCTCGATGCTCGGGCGCAGCCGCATCGCCTGCTCGATGCTCGCGAGCAGGCGGCGCTCGCGGGCGTCGGCTGCTTCGCCGGGAGGTGCCGGCAGCCAAGCCACCCAGTGGCCGCGATGCAGCGCCAGCGCGACCGGCCCCAGGTCCTCGCGCACCGCCGCCGCCACTGCCTCGAGCACCCGCTCGCCGGCCTCGGGCGTGGTCGGTTCGAGCGGCATCGGCCGCAGCGCCAGCGCCACGTGCGGCTGGTCGGCCTGGATGCCCAGCGCTTGCGCCGCGTCGTCGAAGGCGCCGACCCAGGTCGGATCGAACACCGCCGCGGCTAGCCGCGCCTGCATCTGTGCCTTCCAGCGCATCTCGCGCGTGTGCTCGGCCAGGTAGGCATCGCTCACCGTGCGGCTCAGCAGGTCGCTGTAGTACAGCAGGAAGGGCGAGACGCGGAACAGCACCTCGTCGCACAGCGCGGGATGGGGCCGCACGTGCGCGAGCAGCGCGTCCATATAGACGCGCGTGCCGGTGCGGTAAGCCTGCAGCAGCGCCGACAGCGAGAGTGCCTGCGCATGGCGGCGCTGGCTGAAGCGGCCGATCCACTGCAGGTCGTCGTCGTGCGGCTTGTCGCGGATCAGCAGCGCGTCGTACCAGAGCTCCGCGTTGCGCAGGCCCACGCGGTAGACGTCATGCGCGAGCGCCTGGCCCAGCGCGCCGTATTCGGGAATGCTGCCGCGCAGCGTGTCGAGCATGTGCGTCGAGAGGTTCGGGCTGTCGCGGCGCAGTTCGCGGACCAGTCCGCGCAGCCCGGGCGACAGCGGTTCCATCGCGGGCAGGCTCATGCGCTCGGGCGTGGGCGAGTTCTCCATGCGGGATTTGTCTCCATCTCTTCGTGCAGTGGCGTGCCGCTCGTGTGGCGGCTGGCCGACAGTGTCGGGCGGGGAGGAGAGGGGGCGCAAGAGTGCTTGCCAGAAGCACGACGGGCCGCGTTGCGCGGCCCGTGGTCAGGTGTGTGGAGCGGGTGAAGGGAATCGAACCCTCGTATGAAGCTTGGGAAGCTGCCGTTCTACCATTGAACTACACCCGCGTTTGCCAACTCGTTGATAGCAACGAGTTCTTTCGCCAAATTGCTTGATCTATCGAGAGAGTCTCTCTCGACGGCGACCGGATTCTCTACATCAACCTAGCCGTCCTGCCTTAGCTCATCAGCGTAGGTTCCGGTGTAGCTCTTACAGGGAGAACTACGCCGGACCTCTCCCCGTCGAGCGCATGCCTGCGCGCCAACGAGAGTCCGAAGTATAGATCCTGCATCTTTGTTGATGCTCGCGATGCCAAGCCCCCAAGCTTGGCGAGCGCAACATTGTCGACGGCTGCGATGGCCTGCGCTTCGTGGCGACCGCCTCGAAGCAGCCTTAGCCTATCGCTACAAGTCGCTGGGTACGAGGGGAGATGCCATCGGCCGGCTATAGATGCAACTGTAGGGTCACGTCCGCGCCTTGATGCGACTCTTCTGTTGTCGAGTTCCTCCATCTCTTATCGAATTCACCCGTCGAATCATGTATGCCGTATGAATATGGTGTAAATTTATGCATCTTTTGGTATCGATGCGAAGCCGGCGGCGATACTTGTTTTCCTTTTTTTTGAGGGTGTTATGAAAAAACTTGCTGGAGTCCTAATTTTTCTTTTGGGAATGTGTTCTGCCAATGCGGCCGTTGTTACATTGATCGGCAATCCCGCCTCATGGCGAATTGAAAACTATATCGGAGGGAATCAGGTTACCGTATGGTATTCCGGTTCTTCGTGTGCGACTGGTCAACTGACTCTTCCGTCAACTGCGTCGTTGCTCGATCACAGTAGGCTTTACGCCACCATAGTGGCGGCAAAAAATGCAAATACGCGAGTATTCATTCTCTACGACAATGGTGACTCTCGTTGTCCAATTATCAGCTTCGGTGTTCCAGAGCAATAATTTAATATTTCTGATAATGGCTGAAAAATTGATGGTGATGCTGGGGTGGAGCGTTTTTCTTTTTGCTTGCTGATAATTGTGGAGGGGTATGGGGAATTTTTTTATTCGAGCTATTGTCGCTGGTGTTTTTTTGACCCAATGCGTGTGGACATTTGCGCAGACGATGACCGAGAATCTTCTTGAAGAAGAAACAATGCGCTCCATCGTGTTGGCGCGAAGAATTGTGGTCAGTAATCCAAATCCCTCGAATCCACCAAGCACACCAGCTCCACCCGGATCTTCTGGCGGGAAGCAGCCACTCGTTGTGCTTACGCCCCCCGGAGGCCCACCACCGAGAACGCTGCCGAACTCGACGTTCTTGACTTGCAATGCCTATGGATGCCGACAATAAAATGTTGAAAAGGATTGTGCTGATTGCGGGCGTGTCTTTATTGCAGCTATTTTCTGGAAATGCGTTTGCGCTTGGAATGTTTAGTCGCGCGTGTCCTATCGCTGACATTCCTTCGCCATTGAAATTGCCAGCCCTGATGTTGTTTGAAGCGATTGGGGATGCTGAGATGGGATCGCTGATAAAAATCAATAATTTTAACAATAACGAGCAGTACAACTGGTGGGTTTTAGAGTCTCTCACCGTAGACTGGGCGAGTCTTCGTTATTATTTATTTGCAGAGAATAAAATATACAGATATAACGACTACAAGAACGCATATTTTCTTGAGGGCGGCTACAAAAGCCCGGGTTGGGTGGCAATGTCCCTTAACGACGATACGCTATCTGACTCTAGGTTTCAGATTTTTTTCAAAAATCGAGGATTCATGTATAGCGGGCGGGCCGGACATAAAAATATCGTTCAGCGTTGGGAGCGTACACCTTTGGCCCCTGGTTCATCACCTCTTTATAAAGATTTTTGGAAGGTAATGGGGCAGCACTATTACTATGACCCTGTTTCTAAAGTGATTGCCTATTTAGGCTCAAGCATGGCCGAAGATTGCAATTTGCGGGAGTGGGGGCTTGAGGCGAGATAAGCGGATTTTTCTACTGGTGATCTTGCTGGGATGGATTTCAGCATTTGCTTCAGAGGTGGATGAAACGCTGAAGTACTCAATTTCACGAACGCCAGAAGCGGTTGCGGCACTTGACTTGCCTCTTTCGACGGAAGCTGAGCGCAAGCTGTATTGGGAGGGAACAGAAGTCAATTCGAATGGATTTTTGTCGGTTGAGGTGCCCGTCCAATATTTGAATACGATTTCTCTTTTTGCCTCAAAGCGAAAATTAGAAAGTGGATTAACATTTGAGGCCAAGAGTCGATTGTTTGCCGGTTTGAATTTTTATAATTTGTATCGTGGCGAAGTAGTTGAATCGGTAGATAGAGCAAATTTTTTCTTTTCATTCAATGCCGGTCTTGGAATGCTTACGGTTTGGGATTTGAAGTCCGCTGGGGTGCGCTTGGTTCGATTTCAAGAGTTTCTAAATGCTGACGTAAATGGGTTTAAAGGTGTTTTATCTATTGCGAAGAGTGTTGATGCCCCATCGAGAGCATTGTGGAAATTGAATTGGGTGCAAAAAGATATGCAGTTTGAGCTTTATCTGGAAGACGGTTTGGATAGTGGCGGGCGGCCATTTTTATTGCCGAATGACATTCTTGGGTTGGCTGAAAAGGTTACGAAAAAATGACCAGATGATGCGCCTAGATGCATTCGAAGTCGACGAAAAATGGAATGGCTAAAGTTGCTGGCTCTCTATGCGAGTCTTTATCCACTGGTGTCGTGTTCGAGCAAGATTGACTTCGATCAGAAGATCGGGCGAAGTGATCTTTGATGGCGATCTGTGCTGCCGCTCGAACAATAAGATTTCGATCGCTGACTGACGCGTACTCTGGATTGGGCGTGGCTGTGCTTGAACGCGACTGGAGATCGTGGTCGACGAATCGTCGATGCTTTCGTTCTGACAGCTTTGCAATCGAAGCGTTGTTTGGAGAGTTAGGGATATCAAGGAAATCTAGTTGGATGTTTCGGGAGAGTTGCGTCAATAACTGCTGCAGCAACTAGTCAATCCCGTACAGAGAGTGACGCCGATGAAAAGTCGCGGGCGTGGACGTTTCAAGAGATCATGGCCTGATGAGCCCACCCACCGCCCGCGCCCCCCACGACACCTCCCCTTCGAGGTTCCGCACCAGGCTCTCCCGATCCGCCTCGGTCCGCTGCTGGGAAAGAAAGCGCTTGCCGGTCAGGGCCTGGATCTCGATCTCGAAACCCACGAGCCGCCGTGCCGTCTCGCTGAGGAATTCGTGCGATGCATCCTCCACCGACCAGGGTTGCGGCCGGCCCGCCTCCTGCGCCGCGGTCAGCGCGGCAAGGTGGGCGCGCATCCAGTCGGCGTCGTCGATGAAGCGCAGCCGCCCTTGCGCCTGCACCACCACGTAGTTCCAGCTCGGCGCATTGCGGCCGCTGCGCTGTCCGTTGACGTACCAGCGCGGGGAAATGTAGGCGTTGGGGCTTTGGAAGACGGCGGTGACTTCGGTCTCTTTCGGATCCTCCGCCCACAGCGAATGGCTTCGCGCCACGTGGCCCGACAGCAGGCCATGCGCGCCGCGGTCCGCGAGGTGCAGGGGCAGCAGGTTCGCGTCCATCTTGCCCGACCGGGCGACGATGACGGTGGCGAGCGGGTAGTCGCGCATGAGCCGGTGCAGCTCCTCGCGCCCGGTCATGGCGAACAGCGGTTGGACGTGCATGCGCCGCGCTACTTCGCGCCGCTGACCAGCGTCTGCACCGTCGCGCGCGAGATCGCGGCGATGTGCGCGTCAATCGCCGTCACCACCGGCTGGAACTCGGCCTTGCTCAACTGGTTGAAGTCCTTCGGTTCCGCGAAGTCCTTGAGCTGCCGCACGCGGCCCGCCTGCAGCGTCTTCAAGGGCTCGTAGGCCGAGAGCTCGATCGGCGGGGCGAGGGCGAAGACCTTGGCCTCCATCGCGGGCACGGCGGAATAGCGCGTCGAGCCGAACATGCTGCGGGTGAAGAGTCCCGAATTGGCCATGTAGCTCTCGGCGCAGGGACCGCCGCTGCACTCCATGCGCGTCAGGGTGCGCTTGCCCTCGATGACGACGACCGCCGCGATCTGCTCTTCCTTGAGCTTCTGCGTCGCCCAGGCCTGGGCCGGATTGGCGCGCCAGCCGTCGTTCTGCGAGACCGCGAGCGCGTTGACGGTGGTGGTGGCGTAGCTCGTGAGCCGCACGACCTGGAAGCCCGCCTTCTCGAGATCGGCCGTGAAGACGTCGTAGGTGCGCGACGTGGGGTTCCACGGAAACTGGTAGCCGGTCGAGAAGTTGTTGAAGACGGTGGTGCCCACGTGCATGTGCTGCGCGGGCGCCGGCATGTTGACGAGCAGGCCCACCTTCGCGCCCTTGGGCAGCTTGCCGGCATTGGGTGGAACGGGGGGCGCCGTGGTGCAGCCCGCGAGCGCGGCGGCGAGAACGGCAAGGGCCAGAAGGCGCTTCGGCATCGGTTGTCTCCTCGTATTTTTCTTGGGGGCGAATGCGCGCGGGTGCGGGCACGCGCCATTCTGCAAGTGCGTCGTGCGCGGCGGCAAGCCGCATCGGGCTCGGGCGGCACAATCGGAAGCTTTGCTACAGGAGATGGCGTGAGCCGACCGGAGATCTTTTCGCATGCGGCCCTCGCCGGCCCGCGCAAGTGGCGCTGGCTGCTGGCCATCACGATGGTCGCGGTGCTCGTGCTGAGCCTGCTGCCCCAGAACGTGCCGATGCCGAGCACCGGCTGGGACAAGTCCAACCACCTGCTGGCCTTCGCGACGCTCGGCGGGCTCGGGTGCTGGTCGTGGCCCGGGCGGCTGCGCCTCGTGCTGCCCGCGCTGCTGGCCTATGGCGGATTGATCGAGGTGCTGCAGTCCTTCACGCCCGATCGCTCGGCGGAATTCGAGGACCTGCTGGCGGACGCGATCGGGCTGCTGATCGGCGCGGCCGTCGCCGCCTTCCTGGCGAGCCGGGCGCGGCGCGCCTGAGGCGCGCGGAACGCGGATCGAAGGCCCCAAAAAAACACCCGCCGAAGCGGGTGAGGTGAGCATGTAGCTCAGGGGGAGGGAGGATTCGAGCGAAGTTTCCGATGAAAACAAAAGTTCAACGTCGGTACTTTCCCTGCCTTCGTGCCGCGTGGGCGACAGCGGCGATCCGGCCCGGATCCGGCCGCGATTCCGTGAACGATTTCCTCGTGTCTACGCCCGCGTGGCGCATGAGACTACAGACCGCCGCCGCCCATCGGCGAAGGATGGCTCCATCGCATCACATCCGAAAGGAGCATCCATGATGTTCGACTTCCTTCGTTCGAGCCCGACCGCCTACCTGAAGCGCGCAGCCACGCTGCTCGAGGAAGCGCAGATGGCGCGCATCGAGCATCAGGCCGCGGCCGAGCACCACAGCGCGCTGGCGCGCATGTACGCCGAGCGGGTGCGCCGCCTCGAGAGCGAGCTCTACCGGCCGCAGCAGCCCGTCGGCGCCGACGCGCCCAAGGTGTCCGACGAGCGTCCGCAGCCGCAGCTCTACTCGCTCGATGCCAGCCGGCGTGCCGGCGCGACCTCGGCGAGCTGACACTGCGCGTCGACGACAAAACGGCCGCTGATGCGGCCGTTTTTCTTGGGGGGCGGGAACGTCTTCAGTTGCGCGCCGCCGCCGCGTTCGCGGCCTCGATGGTGCGCCGGCGCAGCGGCGCCAGCACCAGCTTGGCCGCGATGCCCGAGCCGATCGACACCACCGCGACGAGCAGGAACACGCGGTCCCAGTTGCCGCCCGCGGCCAGCACGGTGCCCAGCGGCACGAACAGCGAGGCGGTGCCCTTGGCGGTGTACATGGTGCCGGCGTTGCCGGCGGCGTTCTTGATGCCGAAGGTGTCGGCCACCAGCGCCGGGAAGATCGAGTAGATCTCGCCCCAGAACAGGAACACCAGCGCCGCGAAGGTCATGAAGGCCACCGGCTCGTGGCCGTACTGGCGCAGGCCCAGCAGGGCCAGGCCCTCGCCGATGAAGACGATCAGCATGGTGTTCTCGCGGCCGATCTTGTCCGACACGAAGCCGCACAGCGGCCGCGTGAAGCCGTTGGCCAGGTTGTCGATGGCCAGCGTCATGGTCAGCAGCGGCATCGACAGGCCGAGGAAGTGCATCGGCAGCTTGTCGATGTGGTAGTCCTTGGCGATCGGGCCGATCTCGGCCGTGGCCATCAGGCCGCCCGCGGCCACCAGCACGAACAGCAGGTAGGTGAGCCAGAAGACGGGCGTCTTCACCATGCCGGCCGGCGTGTAGTCGACCTTGGTCATCACCAGCCGGGTCTGCGCCACCACGCCCTTGGGCACGAAGGGCTTCACCATGAACATCGCCATCACGAAGATGCAGGCGCCCTGCAGGATGCCGAAGTACAGGAAGGTGTGCTCGTAGCCCGAGGTCTGGATCATGTTGGCGATCGGGATCACGGTGAGCGCCGCGCCGGCGCCGAAGCCGGCGGCCGTGAGGCCCGCGGCCAGGCCGCGACGGTCGGGGAACCACTTGAGCGCGTTGCCCACGCAGGTGCCGTAGACGCAGCCGGCGCCGATGCCCGAGACCACGGCCGCGACGTAGAGCGCGCTCAGGCTGTCGGCGTAGGCGTTGATGATCCAGCCGCAGGCCGCGAGGATCGCGCCGCCGGCGATCACCGGCCGCGGGCCGAAGCGGTCGACCAGCCAGCCTTCGATCGGCACCAGCCAGGTCTCGACCACGACGAAGACCGAGAACGCGATCTGGATCGCGGCCAGCCCCCAGTGGTGCTTGGCCTCCATCGGCGCGACGAACAGGGTCCAGCCGTACTGGACGTTGGCGATCATCGCCATGCAGACGATGCCCAGCGAGAGCTGGATCCAGCGCGTCGCGGGATTGCGGGTGTTGGGGGTGGATGCCGAGGCGGAGCGCGGCGCGCTGCTGCTCTCGACGGCGATGGGCGAGGGAGTGGTCATGACGAACCTGTCCTTTGTCTCTGGGCGAGTCTGTAGTTATGGAAGGTGCTCGGAGCCTTCGCGTGGAGGGCTTCCGAAACGGTTTCCACTGTCGGAGCGTTCGCCTCAAAAACTCTTGACGTGCGTCAATTTCATGCCGATGGCGGCATGCTCGTTCTCCCTTATTCGCTGTCGTGAATGGATCGCCGCGCGCGCATGCATGCGCTTCGCCTCAGCGCAGGAACACGTGCTGCATGAACTGCTGGATCGGGTACTGCACCACCGTCTGCACGCGCGCGGGCAGCTCGAGCGGACGCATCAGCATCTTGAGCGTGGCGCCCGGGCTCAGGTGGGTGCGGATGGTGCGGTTCATGGTGGCGCCGAGGCCGCGCACGTAGGCGGCATCGTCGGCGCGCTCGGGCGAGCGCGCGCGCACCACGTGGCGGATCGCGCAGTCGGCGTCCTCGCTCTTGAGCTCCAGCGTGCGCCGGCCGATGGTGCCGAGCACGCGGAAGCGGCCCAGCCGCTCCTGCTCGCGGTAGCGGCGGAAGAAGCGGTAGAAGTGCTTGTAGTGGTTGACCTCGTCGGTCGCGATGCGCGTCGCGAGGTCGTGCAGCACGGGCTCGTCGGTGCTGCGCGCCATGGCCTTGTAGTAGGTGGCGGTGCCGGTCTCGACCACGCAGCGCGCGCTCATCTCGAGGCCGCGCGTGGGCGCCAGCAGCTCGACCTTGCAGTAGGTGGCGTACTCCTCGAGGAAGCCGCGGTAGGCCTGCTCCCAGGGAAACTCGGGCCAGACGTACTCGACGTAGGCGCGCAGTGCCTTGCCGTGCTGCAGCTCCTCCTGTTCCCACTGGGTGCTGAGCCAGGCGGTGACTTCCTCATCGCCACGAAAGAAATCGACCAGGTTGTGGGTGTAGAGGTCCGACCCGCTTTCGATGAAGGAGGCGGCGGCCACCAGGTAGAAGAGGTTCTCGTCGGAGCGCACTCTGTCGAGCGCGATGCGCGAGAAGTCGAGGTCTTCGATCGTCCAGTGCGCTTCCACCTCGTGGCTTGCCATGCGTGTTCCTTGATTCATGTCCAGATGAATAGGAGGAGCCCGGCCGGTTTTGGTTCTCGTCGGTCGCCGGATTCGCGTCAGGGCGCATATTAGCCCCGTGTCCGGGAGCGTGCAGGGCGGGCCGTCCGGGGGCGTGGGGGCCGGCCGCGGGGGATTGCATCCGGGCGGGCCGCCCGGCGGGCGCCAAACCTATAATCGATTGTTCAAGCAAATCAAGCAGTTAGGCCGGTTCGCCGCAGTGGGTTCGACATGAGGGTCGCCA
This sequence comes from Variovorax sp. GW821-FHT10D07, assembly GCF_059415325.1. NCBI lineage: Bacteria > Pseudomonadati > Pseudomonadota > Betaproteobacteria > Burkholderiales > Comamonadaceae > Variovorax > Variovorax sp. GW821-FHT10D07. The sequence continues at coordinate 287,498 of NZ_JBWKMZ010000003.1, forward strand.
TCGCCGCGCCGCCCTCGACAGAAGACGAATCCAAAGATGAGCCAGCCCACATTCACTGTCGCGGACATCCGCAAGACCTTTCTCGATTTCTTCGCCTCCAAGGGCCACACGGTGGTGGCCTCGAGCCCGCTGGTGCCGGGCAACGACCCGACGCTGATGTTCACCAACTCGGGCATGGTGCAGTTCAAGGACGTGTTCCTCGGCGAAGACAAGCGCCCCTACGTGCGCGCCGCCTCGGTCCAGGCCTGCCTGCGCGCCGGCGGCAAGCACAACGACCTCGAGAACGTGGGCTACACCGCGCGCCACCACACCTTCTTCGAGATGCTGGGCAACTGGAGCTTCGGCGACTACTTCAAGCGCGAATCGCTGCACTGGGGCTGGGAGCTGCTCACGCAGGTCTTCAAGCTGCCGCCCGAGCGCCTGCTGGCCACCGTCTACCACGAGGACGACGAGGCCTTCGACATCTGGACCAAGGAAATCGGCCTGCCGCCCGAGCGCGTGATCCGCATCGGCGACAACAAGGGCGGCAAGTACAAGTCCGACAACTTCTGGATGATGGCCGACACCGGCCCCTGCGGCCCGTGCTCCGAGATCTTCTACGACCATGGCCCGCACATCCCCGGCGGCCCCCCGGGCAGCCCCGAGGAAGACGGCGACCGCTTCATCGAGATCTGGAACCACGTGTTCATGCAGTTCGACATGCAGCCCGACGGCAGCGTCGTCAAGCTGCCCGCGCCCTGCGTCGACACCGGCATGGGCCTCGAACGCCTGGCGGCGATCCTGCAGCACGTGCACAGCAACTACGAGATCGACATCTTCGACGCGCTGATCAAGGCCGCCGCGCGCGAGACCGGCGAGAAGGACCTCGCGAACAACTCGCTCAAGGTGATCGCCGACCACATCCGCGCCACCGCCTTCCTGGTGGCCGACGGCGTGATCCCGTCGAACGAGGGCCGCGGCTACGTGCAGCGGCGCATCATCCGCCGCGCGATCCGCCATGGCTACAAGCTGGGGCAGAAGAAGCCCTTCTTCCACAAGCTGGTGCCCGACCTCGTGAAGTTGATGGGCGAGGCGTACCCCAAGCTGGTGGTTGACGAAGCCAAGATCGCAGAGACATTGAAGGCCGAGGAGGAGGGATTCTTCCGAACCATTGCCAACGGCATGGCGATCTTGGAGGGCGAACTGCACCAAGGTGTGACGACGCTTTCAGGCGAGTTGGCTTTCACCTTGCATGACACCTTCGGCTTCCCGTTGGATTTGACTCAGGACGTTTGTCGCGAGCGCAACGTGTCCGTGGATGAAGCGGGCTTCTGGGAAGAGATGGAGAAGCAGAGGAAGAAGTCGCGTGAAGGCGGGGACTGGGTACAAGAGCGCAAGGTTGAGTACACCGGTGCTGGCAATGTCTTTACTGGCTACGAACATCTGGAAGAAAGCGCGAAGGTCCTCGCCTTGTACTTCGAAGGCTCCTCCGTCCAGGAACTCAAGGAAGGCCAACCCGGCATCGTGGTGCTCGACACCACTCCGTTCTACGCCGAGAGCGGCGGTCAGATTGGTGACCAGGGCTTCATCTCGGCCGAAGGCGTGCAATTTGGTGTCAAAGACACGCTCAAGATCAAGGCCGACGTCTACGGCCACCACGGCACGCAGACCCAGGGCACGCTCAAGGTCGGCGACAGCGTCAAGGCCGCGGTCGACGGCGCGCGCCGTGCCGCCACCATGCGCAACCACTCGGTCACCCACCTGATGCACAAGGCGTTGCGCGAGGTGCTCGGCGGCCACGTGCAGCAGAAGGGCTCGCTGGTCGATGCCGACAAGACGCGCTTCGACTTCGCGCACAACGCGCCGGTCACGCGCGAGCAGATCCTCGAGATCGAGCAGCGCGTGAATGCCGAGATCCTCGCCAACGCCGCCACGCAGGCGCGCGTGATGGACATGGAATCGGCCCAGAAGACCGGCGCGACGATGCTGTTCGGCGAGAAGTACGGCGAGACCGTGCGCGTGCTCGACATCGGCTCGAGCCGCGAACTCTGCGGCGGTACGCACGTGACGCGCACCGGCGACATCGGCCTGTTCAAGATCGTGAGCGAAGGCGGCGTGGCCGCCGGCGTGCGCCGCGTGGAAGCCATCACCGGCGCCAATGCGCTGGCCTACCTGCAGGACCTCGAATCCACCGTGCACAGCGCGGCCGCCACGCTCAAGGCGCCGGCCGCCGAGCTGCAGGGCCGCCTCGGCCAGGTGCTCGAGCAGATCCGCGCGCTCGAGCGCGAGGTCGGTTCGCTCAAGGGCAAGCTCGCTTCCTCCAAGGGCGACGAGCTGCTGGCGCAGGCCATCGAGGTCAAGGGCGTGAAGGTGCTGGCCGCCAAGCTCGACGGCGCCGACGCCAAGACGCTGCGCGACACCATGGACAAGCTCAAGGACAAGCTCAAGAGCGCCGCCATCGTGCTGGCCGCGGTCGACGGTGCCAAGGTGCAGCTCGCGGCCGGCGTCACGGCCGACGCGATGGGCAAGGTCAAGGCCGGCGAGCTGGTCAACTTCGTGGCCCAGCAGGTGGGCGGCAAGGGCGGCGGCAAGCCCGACCTGGCGATGGCCGGCGGCACCGATGCCGCGGCGCTGCCCGCGGCGCTGCAGTCGGTGCAGGCCTGGGTGAGCGAACGCCTCTGACCCCGGCGCTCTCGCGATGAACGACACGGTGCCCGGCGAAGTCCTCGTGATGGGTGCGGGCACCATCGGCTGCTTCGTCGGCGGCAGCCTCGCGGCGGCCGGCGTGCCGGTCACCTTCGTCGGTCGTCCGCGCGTCCTGCAGGCGCTGGCCGCGCAGGGCCTGGCCCTGACCGATCTCGAAGGCCGCAGCCACCGATTGCCGGCTGCCGGCCTGCACCTGATCGACCGCGTCCCCAGCGGCATCAAGCCCGCGCTGGTGCTGCTCAGCGTGAAGAGCGGCGCCACCGCCGAGGCGGCGGCCGAGCTGGCCTTCGCGCTGCCCGCGGGCACGCTGGTGGTCTCGCTGCAGAACGGCGTGTCGAATGCGGCGGTCGCGTCCGAGGCCGGTCCCACGCTCAACGTGGTGCCGGCGATGGTGCCCTACAACGTCGCCGAGCTCGGCCCCGGTGCCTTCCACCGCGGCACGCCGGGCCGGCTCGCGGCGCGCGACGACGCGGCGCTGCGGCCCTGGCTGCCGGTGTTCGAGCGTGCCGGTGTGCCGCTCGACCTGCATGCCGACCTGCGGCCGATCCAGTGGGGCAAGCTGCTGATCAACCTCAACAACCCGGTCAATGCGCTGTCGGGCCTGCCGCTGCGCGAGCAGCTGATGCAGCGCGGCTACCGGCGCTGCTTCGCGGCGCTGATGGACGAGGGCCTGCGCGTGCTGCGCCAGGCCGGCATCGCGCCGGCCCAGGTCACGGCCGTGCCGCCGCGCCGGCTGCCGGGCCTGCTGCGGCTGCCCGACTGGCTGTTCCGCATCGTCGCCGCGCGCATGCTGCGCATCGACGCCAAGGCGCGCTCCAGCATGGCCGACGACCTCGCGCTCGGACGGCGCACCGAGATCGATGCGCTCAGCGGCGAGATCGTGCGGCTGGCCGAGGCCTGCGGGCTCGAGGCGCCGCGCAACGCGCGCATGGTCGAGCTGCTCGAGGCCTGGCCCGAGGCGCGCCAGCGCTTCTCGGCACGGCAGTTGCAAGACGCTTTGAAGCTGTAAGTCGGCCGCTGTACCCTCGCGGCATGCCGGCTTCGGCAGCGGGAGGTCTTCGATGCGGGTTCTGGTCCTGGGCAGTGGTGTCATCGGCACCTCGGTGGCGTATTACCTGGCGCGCGACGGCCACGAGGTGACGGTGCTCGAACGCCAGCCGGCGCCGGCGCTCGAAACCAGCTTCGCCAATGCGGGCGAGGTCTCGCCCGGCTATTCGGCGCCCTGGGCCGGGCCCGGCGTGCCGCTCAAGGCCGTCAAGTGGATGCTGATGCAGCACAGCCCGCTGGTCATCAAGCCGATGCTCGATCCCGCCATGTGGCGCTGGGGGCTCGCGATGCTGCGCAACTGCACGCAGGCGCGCTACGAGGTCAACAAGGCGCGCATGGTGCGGCTGGCCGAATACAGCCGCGACTGCCTGAAGGCGCTGCGCGCCGACACCGGCATCGCCTACGACGAGCGCATGCAGGGCACGCTGCAGCTGTTTCGCAGCCAGCAGCAGCTCGACGGCAGCGCCAAGGACGTCGAGGTGCTGAAGGCCTCGGGCGTGCCCTACCAGCTGCTCGACCGCGACGGCTGCGTGGCGTACGAGCCCGCGCTGGCCGCGGTGCGCGAGAAGTTCGTCGGCGGCCTGCGGCTGCCGGGCGACGAGACCGGCGACTGCTTCAAGTTCACGCAGGCGCTCGCGGTGCTGGCCGAGGGCCATGGCGCCAGCTTCCGCTTCGGCGTGAACATCGAGGCCATCGAGCACGACGGCGGCGGCGTGACCGCGGTACGCACCGACGCCGGGCGCTTCGTCGCCGACCGCTACGTGCTCGCGCTCGGCAGCTACTCGCCCGCGCTCGCCAGGCCGCTGGGCATCGACCTGCCGGTGTATCCGGTCAAGGGCTTCTCGATCACGGTGCCGATCGCCGATCCGGCGGGCGCGCCCGAATCCACCGTGATGGACGAGACCTTCAAGGTCGCCGTGACCCGGCTCGGCGAGCGCATCCGTGTCGGCGGCACGGCCCAGCTTTCGGGCTTCGACCTGCGCCTCGATGCCGGCCGGCGCGACACGCTCGAGCACGTGGTGACCGATCTCTTCCCGCGCGGCGGCGACGTGGGCACGGCCAGCTTCTGGACCGGCCTGCGCCCGATGACGCCCGACGGCACGCCCGTGATCGGCGCCTGCCGCCTGCCGAACCTGCTGCTGAGCACGGGCCACGGCACGCTGGGCTGGACCATGGCGGCCGGCACCGGCCGCGTGATGGCCGACCTGGTCGGAGGGCGCGCGCCGGCGATCGACATGGAAGGCCTGACGGTCGCGCGCTACGGCGGCTGAGCGGCGCCGGTACGACGCACGGGCAGGGCGGTTCCGGAAGGAGCCGCCCTGTTTTCGCATGGGCAAAGCCGACTAGGGTTTCTACCTAGTTCTGAAGTTGTCTCGTTCGTTATCCTTCGTGGCGTTCCATTAATAAATCGTTGTTTCATTAGTAAAACAAACAGCGATTCACCCGAACCCCACGAACCCATGCCCCTCACTCGCCGCCACGCCCTTGCCGCCGCCGTCTGCGCGGCCGCCGCCAGCGCCACCGGGTCCGCCTGGGCCGATGCCTATCCGGCCAAGCCGATCACGCTGGTGGTCGCCTACCCGGCCGGCGGCGACACCGACGCGCTCGCGCGGCTGTTCGCCGAGAAGCTCGCCACGCGCGTCGGCCAGCCGGTGCTGGTCGACAACCGGCCCGGCGCCAGCGGCATCATCGGCAGCGCCTTCGTGTCGAAGGCCGCGCCCGACGGCTACACGCTGCTGCTCGCGCCCAGCACCTTCTCGATCGCACAGCTGGTGCTCAAGACCGGCGGCACCTCGGGCTACGACGTGCTCGCGGGCTTCACGCCGATCGTGCAGACCGGTAGCCAGCCGCTGTTCCTGGTGGCCGGTGCCGGCAGCGGCTTCGCGAGCCTGAAGGACGCGGTGGCCGCGGCCAGGCCGGGCAAGCCGCTCGGCTACGCGAGCCCGGGCAGCGGCTCGCCGATGCACATCCTCGGCGAGATGTTCGCGCGCGCCTCGGGCGCCAGCCTCGCGCACGTGCCCTACAAGGGCGTGGCGCCGGCGGTCAACGACGTGCTCGGCGGCCACGTGCCCGTCACCTTCATCACGCTGGGCCCGGTGGCGCCGTACTTCGCCAACGGCAAGCTGCGCGCGCTGGCCGTGGCCTCGGCCCAGCGCACGCCGCTCGCGCCCAACGTGCCCACGCTGGCGGAGCAGGGCTACAAGGACGTCGAGGTGACCGCCTGGAACGGCCTCTGGGGCCCGCGCAACCTGCCGCCGGAGATCGTGAAGACGCTCAACGGCCACTTCAACGAGATCCTCCGCATGCCCGAGATCGTCTCGCGCATGGCCGTGCTCGGCACCACGCCGGTGGGCGGCGAGGCCGAGGTGCTCGGCAAGACCAATGCCGCCGACTACGCGCGCTTCGGCAAGGTCATCAAGGAGCTCGGCATCCAGGCCGACTGAACCCGCCATGACCGAACTCAAGACCACTGCCGATCCCGCCAGCCTGCAGGCGCTGCTGGCCGAACTGCCGGCCAACCTGCTGGCCGGCCGCCGCGTGCTCGTCACCGGCGGCGCGCGCGGCCTCGGCCTCGCGTTCGCGCAATGCATCGCCGCGGCCGGTGCCGGCGTGGTGCTGGCCGACATCCTCGGCGAGCAGGCCGAAACGGAGGCCAAGGCGCTGCGCGACGCCGGCCGCCAGGCGCATGCGCTGGCCATCGACCTCGCGGACCCCGCCTCGATCGAGGCCGGCGCCGCCGAGGCGATCCGGCTGCTCGGCGGGCTCGACGGCCTGGTCAACAACGCCGCCATCACCAACTCGGGTGGCCGCGACGCGCACCAGCTCGAGATCGACATGTGGGACCGCGTGATGGCCGTCAACGTGCGCGGCAGCTGGCTCATGGGCCGCGCCTGCCGCGCGGCGCTGGCCGACAGCGGACGCGGCGCCGTCGTCAACCTCGCCTCCGACACCGCGCTGTGGGGCGCGCCGAACCTGCTGGCCTATGCCTCGAGCAAGGGCGCGGTGATCTCCATGACGCGCTCGCTGGCGCGCGAATGGGGCAGCGACGGCATCACGGTCAACGCCGTGGCGCCCGGCCTCACGCTGGTCGAGGCCACCGAGTACGTGCCGATGGCGCGCCACCAGAAATACCTCGAGGGCCGCGCCATCCCGCGCGAACAGCAGGCGGCCGACGTCTGCGGCGCCACCGTGTTCCTGCTCTCCGGCCTCGCGCGCTTCGTGACCGGCCAGTTGCTGGCCGTCAACGGCGGCTTCGCGATGCACTGAATCCCTTCCTCTTCGACCCAGGAGTCCCACACCATGAGCGATCTGTCCGAACAGCAAAAGATCAACGATGCCGGCAGCAACAGCCTGGCGCAGCCCGCAGGCAGCAGCCTCGCCGAGTGGATGGACAGCCGCATCGCGCGCTATTCGACCCGCAAGTACGACTGGGACGCGCTGAAGTTCCAGGCCGATTTCGATCCCAAGTTCCGCCGCGCCCAGATGCGCTACGTGGGCACGGGCGGCACCGGCGTCGCCAAGGACGTCAACACCGTGCCGGCCGAGCACTTCACCTTCTCGACCATGGTGATCCCCGCCGGCCACGAAGGCCCGCCGCACCTGCACACCGACGTGGAGGAAGTGTTCTTCCTGATCCGCGGCAAGCTCAAGGTGGTGATCGAGAAGGACGGCGAGCGCTTCGAGACCATCATGACCGACCGCGACCTGATCTCGGTGCCGCCCGGCGTCTACCGCGAGGAGATCAACATCGGCGACGAGGACGCGCTGATGTGCGTGATGCTCGGCGCCAAGAAGCCGGTGACGCCGACCTATCCGGCCGACCACCCGCTGGCCAGGATCAAGCGTTGAGCGCGACGGCCATGCAGACCATCGACATCCAGGCCTCGATGCCGCCCGCCGCCGAGCTGGCGCGGCTTGATGCGCGCTTCGCGGCCCGCGAGGTCGCGGTCGCGGGCGGTGCCCTGGTGTCGGTGCGCGAACGCGGGCAGGGCCCGGCGATCGTCTGCCTGCATGGCATCGGCTCGGGCGCGGCCTCGTGGCTCGAGGTCGCCGAGTTGCTCGCACCCGAAGCGCGCCTGATCGCCTGGGATGCACCGGGCTACGGCGCATCGACGCCGCTCGAGGCCGATGCACCGGTGGCCGCCGACTACGCGGCGCGCCTGGGCGCCTTGCTCGATGCGCTGCGCATCGAGTCATGCGTGCTGCTCGGCCATTCGCTCGGCGCGATCGTCGCCGCCGCGACCGCGCGCCGCGATGCGCGCATCCGCCGGCTGCTGCTGGTCAGCCCCGCCATCGGCTACGGCGCCGCGCAGCGCGCGGAGGCGCGCGCCAAGGTCCGCGCCGAGCGGCTCGCCACGCTCGAGCAGCTCGGCATCGCCGGCATGGCCGCGCAGCGCGCGGGCCGGCTGGTGTCCGACCAGGCCAGCGAGCTCGCGCGCCAATGGGTGCGCTGGAACATGGCGCGCCTGAACGACCGCGGCTACCGCCAGGCCGTCGAGCTGCTGTGCAACGCCGACCTGCTGGCCGAGCTGCCGCCGCCGATGCCGGTGCGCGTGGCCTGCGGCGCGCTCGATGCGGTCACGCCGCCGGCGGCCTGCGAGGAAGTGGCGCGGCGCTGCGGCGTGGCGCTCGAATTGGTGGACGATGCGGGCCACGCCGGCTATGTGGAGCAACCGCGGGCCGTCGCCGCGCTGCTGCGCGAATCGCTCGCGCACTGAGCGCCATCACCCCCTATCCAACCAAGGAAATCAAGAGACATGGCCACCAACGACAACGACGCGATGGACGAAGGCGCGGACCGCTACAACGTGCCCGCGCTCGAGCGCGGACTGCGCGTGCTGTGCGAGTTCAGCCGCGAGAGCCGCACGCTCTCGGCGCCCGAGCTGGCGCGCCGCTTCGACCTGCCGCGCTCGACCGTGTTCCGCCTGCTCACCACGCTCGAGAACATGGGCTTCCTCGAGCGCGCCGAGGGCGGGCGCGACTACCGCCTGGGCCTGGCCGTGCTGCGCCTGGGCTTCGAATACCTGGCCTCGCTCGAGCTCACGCAGCTCGGCACGCCGCTGCTCAACCGCCTGTGCGAGGAGCTGCGCACGCCCTGCAACCTGGTGGTGCGCGACGGCCGCTCGATCGTCTACGTCGCCAAGGTCGCGCCGCCCACTCCCTTCGCGAGCTCGGTCACCGTGGGCACGCGGCTGCCGGCCCATGCCACGGTGCTGGGCCGCATCCTGCTGGAGGACCTGACCCTGCCGCAGCTGCGCGCCCTCTATCCCGAGGACAAGCTCGAGACCTTCTCGCCGAGCACGCCGAAGACCGTCAACGAGCTGTTCGACATGGTGCAGGCCGACCGCCAACGTGGCTACGTGCTCGGCGAAGGCTTCTTCGAATCGAACATCTCGACCATCGCCGCGCCGGTGCGCGACCACGGCGGCCACATCGTGGCGGCGCTGGGCGCCACCATCACCTCGGGCCACATCGACGAGAACCGCATGGACGAGATGGTGCAGCGCGTGCGCGGCACGGCCGACGAGATCTCGGGCCTGCTCAACTACTCGCCCGCGCGCGCCGCCAAGGTGGTGCCGCTGCGCAGCGCCTGAGACCCATGGCCGCTTCTTCTTCCTCCTCCTTCTTCTTCGCCACCGATGCGCTGGCCGGCCGCGTGGCCGTGGTCACGGGCGGGTCGTCGGGCATCGGCCTGGCCACGGTCGAGCTGCTGCTGGCCTGCGGCGCCGCGGTCGCGCTGTGTGGCCGCAATGCCGAGCGGCTCGATGGCGCCGTGGCCGGCCTGCGCGCGCGCTTTCCCGAGGCGCGGCTGTTCGCGCAGTCCTGCGACGTGCTCGACGCCGCCGCGGTGCGCGCCTTCGCGGCCGCCAGCGAGGCCGCACTCGGCCCGGCCTCGATGTTGGTCAACAACGCGGGGCAGGGCCGGGTCTCGACCTTCGCCGACACCGACGACGAGGCATGGACGCAGGAGCTGCACCTGAAGTTCTTCTCGGTGATCCATCCCACGCGCGCCTTCCTGCCGCAGCTCGCGGCGCAGCGCGCCGTGCTCGGCGACGCCGCCATCGTCTGCGCCAACTCGCTGCTGGCGCGCCAGCCCGAGCCGCACATGGTCGCGACCTCGGCCGCGCGCGCGGGCCTCTTGAACCTGGTGCGCTCGATGGCGACCGAGTTCGCGCCGCAGGGCGTGCGCGTCAACGGCATCCTGATCGGCCTGGTCGAGTCGGGCCAGTGGCGCCGCCGCTTCGAGGCGCGCGAAGACAAGTCGCTGGACTGGGCCGCCTGGAGCGGCCAGCTCGCGAAGACCAAACACATCCCGCTGGGTCGCCTGGGGCTTCCGACCGAAGCCGCGCGCGCGATCCTGTTCCTTGCTTCCCCCCTCGCTTCCTACACGACGGGCAGCCACATCGACATCTCCGGAGGCCACTCCCGCCATGCATAACCCCCAGAACAACAACAGCCCCGTGACCGTGGGCGCGGTCGTCGCCGCCTTCCTCGAGCAGTGCGGCGTCAAGGCCGCCTTCGGCGTGATCTCGATCCACAACATGCCGATCCTCGATGCCTTCGCGCAGCGCGGCACGATCCGCTTCGTCTCGGCGCGCGGCGAGGCCGGCGCGGGCAACATGGCCGACGCCTATGCACGCTCCACCGCGAGCCTGGGCGTGTGCATCACCAGCACCGGCCCGGCCGCGGGCAACATCGCGGGCAGCCTGGTCGAGGCGCTGACCGCCGGCGCGCCGCTGCTGCACATCACCGGGCAGATCGAGACGCCCTACCTCGACAAGGGCATGTCGTACATCCACGAGGCGCCCGACCAGCTCACCATGCTCAAGGCGGTGTCGAAGGCGGCGCTGCGCGTGCGCAGCGTCGAGACCGTGCTCGGCACGCTCAAGCGCGCGGTGCAGCTCGCGCTGACCGCGCCCACCGGCCCGGTCAGCGTGGAGATCCCGATCGACATCCAGTCGGCGCTGACCACCATGCCGGCCGACCTGTCGCCGCTGCCCATCGAGCGGCCCGTTCCCTCGGCGGCCGGGCTCGACGCGCTGGCCGCGCGGCTCGCCGCCGCGAAGCGTCCGCTGCTGTGGATCGGCGGCGGCGCGCGCCATGCCCGCGCCGCGATCCAGCGGCTGCAGAAGCTGGGCTTCGGCGTGGTCACGACCACGCAGGGCCGCGGCACCGTGCCCGAGGACGATGCCGGCTCGCTCGGCGCCTACAACATCCAGAAGCCGGTCGAGGCCTTCTACCAGAGCTGCGATGCGCTGCTGGTCGTCGGCTCGCGGCTGCGCGGCAACGAGACGCTCAAGTACGAACTCAAGCTGCCGCGCCCGCTCTACCGCATCGATGCCGACGCGGCCGCCGAAGGCCGCTGCTATGCCTCCGAGGCCTTCGTCTGCGGCGACTCGGCGCTCGCGCTCGAGGGCCTGGCCGATCGCCTCGAGGCGGCGGGCTACCGCGCCGATCCGCAACTGCTGGTCGACCTGCGCGTCGCGCACGAGCAGGCGGTGGCGACGCTGCGCGACGGCCTCGGCCCTTACGCCGAACTCGTGCGCCGCCTGCAGTCGGCGGCCGGCCGCCAGTTCAACTGGGTGCGCGACGTGACGGTCTCCAACAGCACCTGGGGCAACCGCGAGCTGCGCATCTTCGAACCGAGCGCCGGCGTGCACGCCACGGGCGGCGGTATCGGGCAGGGCATGCCGATGGCGATCGGCGCGGCCATCGGTGCCGCGGTCACCGGTTCGGGCCGCAAGACCTTCTGCCTGGCCGGCGACGGCGGCTTCATCCTCAACCTCGGCGAGCTGGCCTGCATGGTGCAGGAGAAGGCGCCGATGGCCATCGTGCTGATGAACGACCAGAGCTACGGCGTGATCAAGAACATCCAGGACGCGCAGTACGGCGGCCGCCAGTGCTATGCCGAGCTGCACACGCCCGACTACGAACTGCTGTGCCGGTCGATCGCGCTGCCGCATGCGCGCGTGAAGGACCTGGCCGAGCTGCCGGCGCGGCTCGACGAGGCGCTGTCCACCGACGGCCCCTTCCTGCTCGAGATCGACATGCTGTCGATCGGCGGCTTCAAGACCAGCTTCGCGGGCCCGCCGACCAACACGGTCACGCAGATTCCCGCGCTCGGCACGGCCAAGTGACAGTAGAAGTGACAGCGAGCGAGGCCCGATCCATGACCGCCCCCACGCGCATCGCCCTGGTCGGCTGCGGCGCCATCGGCACCGCGGTGCTCGAACTGCTGCGCGACGACCCGGCCCTGAAGGTGACGACGATCGTCGTGCCCGCCGACGGCGCCGAAACCGCGCGCCAGGCCGCGCCCGGCGCGCAGGTGCTCGCCGCGGTGCCGGCCGAAGGCATCGACCTCGTGGTCGAGACCGCGGGCCATGCGGCCATCGAGCAGCACGTGCTGCCGGCGCTGGAACGCGGCACGCCCTGCGTGGTCGCCTCGGTGGGCGCGCTGTCGGCGGCCGGCTTCGCCGAACGGCTCGAGGCCGCGGCGGTCGCGGGCCGCACCCAGGTGCAGCTGATTCCGGGCGCCATCGGCGCGATCGACGCGCTGGCCGCGGCCCGCATCGGCGGCCTGGCCAGCGTGCGCTACACCGGCCGCAAGCCGCCGAAGGCCTGGAAGGGTACGCCGGCCGAGCAGGGGCTCGACCTCGATGCGCTGGCGCAGGCCACCGTCATCTTCGAGGGCAGCGCGCGCGAGGCGGCCTTGCTCTATCCGAAGAATGCCAACGTCGCGGCCACCGTCTCGCTCGCGGGGCTGGGGCTCGACCGCACGCAGGTGCGGCTGATCGCCGACCCGGCCACCGCCGAGAACGTGCACACCGTCGAAGCCGAGGGCGCCTTCGGCAGCTTCGAGCTGACCATGCGCAACAAGCCGCTCGCGGCCAATCCCAAGACCTCCGCGCTGACCGTCTACAGCGCCGTGCGCGCGCTGCGCAACCGCGTCGCGGCGCTCGCCATCTGAGCCATCCCATGATTTCTTCCGAACTTCTTCCGATCTGCATCGCCGGCGAATGGCGCCTGGGCGGCGGCGACATTTACGAGAGCCTTTACCCCGCCACCGGCGAACCGATCGCGCGCCTGCGCGCCGCGAGCCTGGCCGACGTCGAGGAGGCCATCGCGGGCGCCGACCGTGCCTTCCGCACCAGCGGCTGGGCCCAGCGCCTGCCGCACGAGCGCGCCACCGTGCTGCACCGCGTGGCGCAGCTGATCCGCGACGAGGCCGAGTCGCTGGCGCAGAAGCAGCGCCTCGACAACGGCAAGCCGATCAACGAGACGCGCAACCTCGTGGCGAGCGCCGCGGGCACCTTCCAGTTCTTCGCGGCCGCGCTCGAGACGCTCGAGGAAAGCATCACCCCGTCGCGCGGCGCCTTCGTCACGATGAGCGTGCACGAGCCCATGGGCGTGGTCGCGGCGATCACGCCATGGAACTCGCCGATCGCGAGCGAGGCGCAGAAGCTCGCGCCCGCGCTGGCGGCCGGCAATGCGGTGGTGGTGAAACCCGCCGAGGTCACGCCGCTGATGGCGCTCGAGCTGGCGCGCATCTGCGAACAGGCCGGCGTGCCCAGGGGCATCGTCAGCGTGCTGCCGGGCCGGGGCTCGGTGATCGGCGATGCGATCACCAAGCATCCGCTGGTCAAGCGCGTGTCCTTCACCGGCGGCACCACCACCGGCAAGCACATCGCCCACATCGCGGCCGACAAGATGATGCCGGTGTCGCTCGAGCTCGGCGGCAAGTCGCCGACCATGGTGCTCGAGGACGCGGACCTCGACCATGCCGTCAACGGCGTGCTCTACGGCATCTTCAGCTCGTCGGGCGAATCGTGCATCGCGGGCTCGCGGCTGTTCGTGGCGCGCGGCATCTACGACGAGTTCCTCACGCGGCTGGCCGAGGGCGCGAACGCGTTGCGCGTGGGCGACCCGGCCTCGGAGCGCACGCAGATGGGCCCGCTGATCACGGCGAAGCACCGCGAGGGCATCGAGCGCTACGTGGAACTCGGCGTGTCCGAGGGCGGCCGCATCCGCACCGGCGGCGTGCGTCCGCAGGGCGCCGGCTACGACAGCGGCTACTTCTACCGGCCGACCATCATCGAAGGCCTGGACAACCACGCGCGCACCAGCCAGGAGGAGATCTTCGGCCCGGTGCTGGTCGCGATGCCCTTCGACGACGAGGCCTCGCTGATCGCGCAGGCCAACGACAGCGTCTATGCGCTGGCTGCGGGCGTGTGGAGCCGCGACTTCAAGCGCGCCTGGAAGCTCGGCCGCGCGGTACAGGCCGGCACGGTCTGGGTCAACACCTACAAGCAGTTCTCGGTCTCCACGCCCTTCGGCGGCTGGCGCGACAGCGGCCTGGGCCGCGAGAAGGGCCGCGAAGGCATCTTCCAGTACATGGAGCAGAAGAGCATGTACTGGGGCACCAACGAACAACCGCTCGCGTGGGCGAACTGAACAGAGGCCACACCATGAGCGTTCTAGGCATCGACCAGATCACCTACGGGGCGGACGACCTGCCCACCTGCCGCCGCTTCTTCGAGGACTGGGGCCTCGCGCTGAAGTCCGAGGCGCCCGGCGAACTCGTCTTCGAGTGCCTCAACGGCTGCCGGGTCGTCGTTGCGGCGTCGAGTGACGTGAACCTGCCGCCCGCGATGGAAGAGGGCCCGACCCTGCGCGAGGTGGTGTGGGGCGTGGAGAGCGAGGCCGACCTCGAGCGCTACGCCGCCGCCATCGCGAACGATCCGGGCTTCCTCGACGCCAGCATCGACGGCGCGCGCCGCATCGGCTGCATCGATCCCAACGGCCTGGCCGTGCGCCTGCAGGTGAGCCGCAAGCATGCCGTCGAGGTCGACTGCGGCGCGATGAACACCTGGAACACCAAGCCGCGCCTCAACCAGCCGGCGCCGATCTACGAGCGCGCCACGCCGATCGAGGTCGGCCATGTGGTGTTCTTCGTCGGCGACGTGAAGGCCACGAGCGCCTTCTATGCCGAGCGCTTCGGCTTCGTCGGCTCCGACAGCTATCCGAACCGCGGCGCCTTCATGCGCTGCGCGCCCGACGGCGGCCACCACGACCTGTTCCTGCTGCAGATTCCCTCGGGCAAGCGCGGGCTCAACCATGTGGCGTTCACCGTGCGCGACATCCACGAGGTGTTCGGCGGCGGGCTGCACTTCTCGCGTCAGGGCTGGGACACGCAGCTCGGCCCGGGCCGGCACCCGGTCTCCTCGGCCTACTTCTGGTATTTCAAAAACCCGGCCGGCGGCCTGATCGAGTACTACGCCGACGAGGACCAGCTCACGGCCGACTGGCAGCCGCGCGAGTTCGAGCCGGGCCCGACGGTGTTCGCCGAATGGGCGGTCGATGGCGGCCTCGACGGCCACACGCGGCGCCAGAAGAACGCGGAGGGGCCGAAGGGCGCCTTCCTCACCGAGAAGAAATGACGGTTCCGATCACCATGCAACGACGCTTCTCCCTCTCCCTCCTGTTCGCGGCGCTGGCTACCATCGCCTTGCCCGCGGCTGCGCAAAGCGATGTGCACAAGCAACTGGCCGCCGAGCGCTTCACCATCGTCTCGCCGTTTCCGCCCGGTGGGCCGGTCGACACGCTGGCGCGCATGCTGTCCGACGGCCTCGCCAAGCGCTATGGCCAGGCGGCCGTGGTCGACAACCAGGTCGGCGCGGCCGGCAACATCGGCATGGAGAAGGTCAAGCGCGCCAAGGGCGACGGCCACACGCTGCTGGTGATCCCGGCCGGCAACGTCACGATCAATCCCACGCTGATGCCGAACTTCCCGTTCGACATGCAGAAGGACTTCGTGCCGATCACCATGCTGGCGAAGGCGCCCAACGTGCTGGTGGCATCGCCGGCCTCGGGCATCAAGAGCGTGAAGGAGCTGGTGGCGCAGGCCAAGGCCAAGCCGGGCACGCTGTCGTATGCCTCGCCGGGCGTGGGCAGCGGGCTGCACCTGGCGGGCGAGCTGTTCAAACAGCAGGCCGGCATCGACCTGCTGCACGTGCCCTACAAGGGCACGCCGCCCGCGCTCAACGACGTGCTCGGCGGCTCGGTGCCGCTGATGTTCAGCAACCTGCCCGCGACCCTGCCGTTCATCGGCAACGGCAAGCTGATCGCGCTCGGCGTGACCGAGGCCGTGCGCAGCCCCGCCGCGCCCGACATCCCCACCCTGGCGGAGCAGGGCATCCAGGGCGTGGCCGTGACCTCGTGGTACGGCCTGATGGCACCGCGCGGCACGCCGGCGGCGGTGGTCGACCAGCTCGCGAAGGACGCGGCCGAGATGCTGGCCCAGCCCGAGGTGCGCGAGCGCCTGAAGGCGCAGGGCATGACCGGCGCCGCGATGAAGCCGGCCGAGTTCGCCGCGCACATCCGCGACGAGACGGCCGTCTGGGCCCGCATCGTCAAGGCGCGAAACATCGTGGCCGAATGAGCCGCGAACAAGAAGGAAGAGACACACACCCATGAACACCAGCGAATCCACCATCGGCATCGTCGGCGCCGGCATCGGCGGCCTGGCCGCCGCCATCGCGCTGCGCCGCGCCGGCCACGACGTGGTCGTGTTCGAGCAGGCGAAGCAGTTCGCGCGCGTCGGCGCCGACATCAACCTCACGCCCAACGCGGTGCGCGCGCTCGACGGCCTCGGCGCCGGCGAGGCGGCCCGCGTGACCGCCGCGCGGCCCTCGCATCGCATCAGCCGCACCTACGACAGCGGCGAGGAGACCTCGCGCCTCGAGATGGCCGAATCGGCCGAGGCACGCTACGGCGCGCCGCAGCTCACGATCCACCGCGCCGACCTGCTGGCCGCGCTGGCCCAGATGTTCCCGGCCGAGCGCGTGGCACTGGCCAGGCGCGCCGAGCGCATCGCGGCCGACGAGGGCGGCGTGACGATCTCCTTCACCGACGGCAGCGAGGCCCGCGTGGGCGCGCTGATCGGCGCCGACGGCATCCACTCCTGCGTGCGCAACGCGATGTTCGGCGCCGAGAGCCCGCGCTTCACCGGCATCGTGGCCTACCGCGCCGTGGTGCCGGCCGAACGCGTGGCCGGCCTGCCGAACCTCGGCGCCTTCACCAAGTGGTGGGGGCCGAATCCGCAGAGCCAGATCGTCACCTTCCCGCTCAACCGCGGCAAGGACATCTTCATCTTCGCGACCACGCCGCAGGACAGCTGGCAGCTCGAATCCTGGACCGCGCCCGGCGACGTGGACGAGCTGCGCGCGCAGTACACGGCCTACCACCCCGAGGCGCGCGCGCTGCTCGATGCCTGCGACACGGTGCTCAAGACCGCGCTCTACGAACGCGACCCGATGCCCGCCTGGGCGCGCGGCCGCATGGCGCTGATCGGCGATGCCGCGCATCCGATGCTGCCGTTCATGGCGCAGGGCGCGGGCATGGCGATCGAGGACGCGGTGGTGCTCGCGCGCCATCTCGAGGGCGTGGCCATGGACGGCATCGCCGCCGCGCTGGCCGACTTCGAGACCGCCCGCATCGAGCGCGCGAGCCAGGTGCAGCTCGGCTCGCGCGGCAACAACTGGCTGCGCGAGGGCGACAACGCCGACTGGGTCTACGGCTACGACGCCTGGACCGCGCCGCTGGCGACGCCCGCGATGGCCTCGATGGCCGCGACCGTTTGAAGAATTCCACCTCACCCACGGAGGACCCCATGCCACAAGACCGCTACCTGCAACCGCACCAGGCGCGCCAGCGCCCGGCCACCACCTACGAAGACCTGCTGGGCGACGTGATCGAACGCGCCTTCGCCGACGGCATCCACGACCTGCCGGGCCTGGTGCAGCGGCTCAACGACAGCGGCCTGGCCACGCCCGGCGGCCTGGCCTGGACCGAGGCGCTGTACCGCAAGGAAATGGCCACGCTGGCCGGCTGAGGAGACACCCATGAGCATCGCCATCCAACCCGTTTCCGCAGACCCGGTCGACCACCTGCTCGAGATCGGCCTCAAGGACCTCTGGTATCCGATCTGCCCCTCGCACTTCATCAAGGAGAACCCCGTCTCGCTGCGCCGCCTGGGCCGCAAGCTCGCGCTGTGGCGCGACGGCGAGGGCGTGCTGCATGCGCTCGAGGACCGCTGCCCGCACCGCGGCGCGCCGCTGTCGCAGGGCGTGGTGCTCGGCGACCGGCTCTCCTGCCCCTACCACGGCGTGGAGGTGCGGCACGACGGCGTGGTCACGCGCGTGCCCGGCAGCCCGGGCTGCAAGCTCGAGGGCTCGAAGGCCACGCGCCACTTCCACGTGCAGGAGCGCGCGGGCGCGGTGTTCCTCTACAACGCGAAGGAGCCGGTCGACGTGCCGCCGCCGCTGGTGCTGCCCGAGCAGCTGACCGACGACGCCGAGTATTCGAGCTTCCTCTGCTACACCGAGTGGAAGGGCGACTACCGCTACGTGCTCGACAACGTGATGGACCCGATGCACGGCACCTACCTGCACAAGCAGTCGCACTCGATGGCCGAGGGCGACTCGAGCGCCAAGTTCGGCATCCGGCCGACCGACATCGGCTTCGTGTTCGAGAAGGAAGGCCAGCGCAACGTCAACTTCGACTGGACGGAATGGGCCGACACCGGCATCCACTGGATGCGGCTGGAGATCCCGTACCCGAAGACCGGCGGCCCCGGCGGCAACTTCATCATCGTCGGCGCCTTCTCGCCGATCGTGAAGGGCATGACCGCCACCTTCTTCTGGCGCGTGCGCAAGCTGGCGCCGGGCTGGCAGCGCGACACCTGGCGCTTCCTCTACCGCAACCGGCTCGAGGCGCGCCACTGGCACGTGCTCGAGCAGGACCGCGTGATGCTCGAGGAGATGGAGGCCGACGCCAACCAGCACGAGAACCTCTACCAGCACGACCTGGGCATCGTGCGACTGCGCCGCCACATGCGCAACCTGGCGGTGGCGCAGCTCGCGCAAGCGGCCGAGCCGGTCACCGCCTGAGCGAGGAAGCGATCGCCATGTCTTCTCCCACGCTGAACGCCCTCGTGCACACGATGCGCTACGAGGCCGACGGCATCGTGAGCGTCGAGTTCCGGCCGGCCACGCCCACGGTGGACTTTCCCGCTTTCGAGGCCGGCTCGCACATCGACCTGCACCTGCCCAACGGCCTGGTGCGCAGCTACTCGCTGTGCAACCCGGCCAGCGATCGCCAGCGCTACGTGGTGGGCGTGCTCAACGACCGCAAGAGCCGCGGCGGCTCGCGCTATGTGCACCAGCAATTGCGCGTGGGCATGACCCTGCCGATCTCGGCGCCGCGCAACAACTTCGCGCTCGAGGAGGACGCTCGGCGCTCGGTGCTGGTGGCCGGCGGCATCGGCGTCACTCCCATCTGGTGCATGCTGCAGCGGCTCGCGTCGCTCGGGCGGCCGGTCGAGCTGGTCTATTGCGCGCGCAGCCGCAAGGAAGCGGCCTTCGTCGAGGCCATCGAGGCGCTGGCGCGCGAGAAGGCCATCGAACTGAGCTGGCACTTCGACGACGAGCAGGGCGCGCCGCCCGATCTCGCGCAGCTGCTGGCAGGGCGCGGCACCGACAGCCATTACTACTGCTGCGGACCCACGCCGATGCTCGATGCCTTCGAGCGCAACTGCGAGCAGCTGGGCTATGCCAACGTGCACATCGAGCGTTTCGCTGCGGTCCACGTGGAGGCACCGGCCGCCACGCAAAGCTGCGTGGTGGCCTGCGCGAAGAGCGGGCGCGAGGTCGAGGTGCCCGCGGGCAAGTCGATCCTCGACAGCCTGATCGATGCCGGCCTCGACCCCGACCACAGCTGCAAGGAAGGCGTGTGCGGCGCCTGCGAGACGGCCGTGCTCGAAGGCGAGATCGACCACCACGACGGCATCCTCACCAAGGCCGAACGCGCGGCCAACAAGACCATGATGATCTGCGTGTCGCGCTGCAAGGGCGCGCGCCTGGTGCTCGATATCTGATTCCCCTCCCAGGCCTCAGGCCAGAAGAAAAACCACCCGAGACATTCCATGAAAAAGTACTTGCTCACGCTGGTTTCGATCAGCGCGGCTGGCGGAGCGCTGGCCCAATCCTCCCTCACGATCTTCGGCGTGGTCGACGCCGCCGTCACCTACACGCGCGGCAGCGGGCCCGGCGCGGGCAGCAAGACGCAGCTCACGAACAGCGGCAACATGTTCAGCCGGCTCGGATTCCGCGGCACCGAGGACCTCGGCGGCGGGCTGTCGGCGGGCTTCTGGCTCGAGATGGGGCTGCAGAACGACAGCGCGCTGGGCTTTCCGTCGAACTCGAACAACCAGGCCAGCGGCAACGGCACGCCCGGCGTGCTGAGCTTCAACCGCCGCGCCACCGTGAGCTTCGCGGGACCCTTCGGCGAGATCCGCCTGGGCCGCGACTACGTGCCGGCGTTCTGGAACACCGCGATCTACGACCCCTTCGGCACCGGCGGCGGCATCGGCGCCAACCAGCTCTACTTCTCGGGCCTGGGCGGCCTCACGGCGCCGACCGGCACGCGCGCCTCCAACAGCGTGGGCTACCTGCTGCCGGGCGGCCTCGGCGGCTTCTACGGCCAGGTGATGTACGCGATGGGCGAGAACGAGTCGACCTCGGTGCTGCCGGGCACGCTGGTGTCGAACAAGCGCGACGGCAACCACGCCGGCCTGCGCGTGGGCTATGCCGACGGCGGCTTCAACATCGCGTTGGCGACCGGCAAAACGCGCTACGCGAGCGGCGACCTGCGCGTGACCAACCTCGGCGCCTCCTACACCTTCGGCCCGTCGCTGATGAATTTCAAGCTCACGGGCGAGCTCTACGGCGAATCGAAGGGCAGCACCGATGCCAAGGGCGCGCTGATCGGCTTCCACCTGCCGATCGGGCCCGGCGAGATCAAGGGCTCGTATGCGCGCTACCGGCTCGAGCCCTTCGGCGCGCTGCGCAACCCCACCTCGTCGAAGCTCGCGCTGGGCTACGTGCACAACCTGTCGAAGCGCACCGCGCTCTACGCCACGGTGGCGCGCATCAGCAACAGCAACGGCGCGGCCGCGGCCCTCACGGGCGCGATCACGGCGCCGAACCGGTCCTCGAGCGGCACCGAGTTCGGCATGCGCCACATGTTCTGAGGGCCGCATCGCGCGCCCGGAAAGTCCCATGCGAAGCCAGAGCAAGAACCTCCGCTGGTACGGCGTGATCACGCTGTTCCTGATCGTCGCGATCTCCTACGTGGACCGCATCAACATCGCGGTGCTGATCACCGACGCCGACTTCCTGCGCCACGTGGGCATCGCGCCGGACGACCGGGTGCGCCAGGGCTTCCTCGCGACGGCCTTCATGCTGGGCTACGGCATCTCGGCCTTCGTGCTCACGCCGTTCTGCTCGGCGCTGTTCGGCGTGCGGCGCAGCCTGATCTTCGGGCTGGTGCTCTGGGGCGTGGTGACCTGGGCCTCGCCGCTGTTCCACAGCTACGGGCTGCTGCTGGCCTCGCGCGTGCTGCTGGGCGTGTCGGAGGGGCCGCTGTTCTCGCTGGCCTCGTCGTACATCAAGGCGCATTTCCGCGGCGACGAGAACGGCAAGCCCAACGCGATCGTCAACATGGGCACCGGGCTCGGGCTGGCGCTGGGCTTTCCGCTCGTGGGCTGGCTGCTCGCGCAGTACGCCTGGGACACCTCATTCCACGTGCTGGGCGTGCTCAACATCGTGCTGGGCATTCCGCTGGTGCTGGCCTTCGTGCGCATGCCGGCGGGGCAGGGCGATGCGATAGCTCCGAAGTCCTTCGGCGACGCGATGGCGCGCGTGGGCGGCATCGTGAAGGGCGCGCTGCAGACGCGCCACCTGTTCCTGATCACGCTGCTGACCTCGGCCGCGCTGGCCTACCTCTGGGGCAGCAGCAACTGGCTGCCGACCTACCTGCGCGAGGCACGCGGCTTCTCGCTGCGCGAGATGGGCTGGCTGGCCTCGCTGCCGCAGTACGCGACCGTGCTCGCGGTGTTCGTGGGCGGCGTGCTGGTCGACCGGCTGGGCCGCGCGCGCGTGCCCTTCATCTTCATGGGCGCCAGCGCGGGCGTGGCGCTGTCGGTGCTGCTGGCGATCAGCGCGCACGATCCCTACGTGGCGGCCTGCTGCCTGGTGGCGGCGAACTTCTTCTGGGGCCTGCAGAGCCCGGCGATCCCGAGCACGGTGCAGCACTGCGCGCGGCCCGAGCACACGGCCAGCGCCTTCGGCGTGACCAACGGCGTGGGCAGCCTGGTGGCGGGTTTCATGCCGGTGCTGATGGGCGGGGTGATCGGCGCGCTGTCGTCGGCCGGCGCGGCGGGCCATGGCGCCGGCGGTGGATCGGCGGCGGGCTTCTTCGCGGGCTTCGCGCTGCTGATCGGCACCCAGGTGGTGGTGTTCGGCTGCGGGCTGGCGCTGTGGCGGCGCGACCGCGCACCGGCCGTGGCCGGCCGCGCCGAAGCCGTCTCCCGGGCGTCCTAGCCCGGACCGGGATCAGGGCGCGACGCTCGCGCCCTCGATGCCGTGGCGCTGCAGCGCCTCGGCCACGAAGCCGCTGGCCTTCATCTCCTCGACGAAGGCCGCGAGCAGGGCCTGGGCCTCGGCGCCGCGGCTGGCCGGCGTGCCCATGGCCTGCTGGATCACCATGAAGCGGCCCGGCAGCAGGCGCACGCCCGAGGAGCGCTGCGCCTCGGTCTCGAGCAACTGGCGGATGCCGGCCGCCACGTCGACCTGGCCCGCGCGCAGCGCCGAGAGCACGGCCTGCGCGCCCTGCACGCGCACCAGCTCGGCCTGGTGGATCTCGCGCGTGAGGAACAGGTCGTAGGCGCTGCCCGCTCCGACCGCGATGCGGTGGCCGGGCGTGTCGACCTCGGCGTTGTCCTGCAGCTCGGAGCCGTCGCGCACCAGGTAGCTGCCCTCGATCAGCACGTAGGGCGCGGTGAAGCGCAGGCCCTCGCTGCGCGCCGGGTCGATCGCGAAGAAGCCGATGTCGGCGCGCTCGGCCCGGACCGCGTCGACCGAGGCCGCGGCCTTGTCGAACACCACCAGCTCGACGCCCACGCCGAGGCGGCGCGCGAACTCGTGGGCCAGGTCGATCGACACGCCGACCGGCTGGTAGCTCACCGGGTGCTTGTTGGCGAGGATCGGGTTGCCGAGGTTGATCGAGGCGCGCAGCGTGCCGCTGGGCGCGAAGGCGGTGACGAGGGCGGGGGAGATCTGGGTCATGGCAGTCCGTCGGAGGGAGGCGCGCGAGCGGCCGGCGCGGCCCTGGAGTTTACGGGCGCGGCGCCGGGCCCGCCGGTCGCCTGCCGTCCGGCGCGCCCGGGCGGCCGAAATTCCTACTTGGGCTGAAGGTTCTCGCTCACCGGATGTTCAGCCCTATCGCGTAGGCTCGCTGCATCCGAAAAAAATACCGAGGCTGTCGCCCATCGTGCCGATCTCCACCTTTCTCGTCGAAGACAACCCCCTCATCCGCCACAACCTGATCGCCGCCATGGAGGACGAAGCCGACATCCTGCTGGTGGGCACGGCCGCCACCGAGGCCGAGGCCATAGAGCGGCTCGACGCCTGCGATCCGCCCTGGGAGCTGCTGGTGGTCGACCTGTTCCTCGAGGAAGGCTCGGGCCTCGGGATCGTCAAGCGCTACCGCGAGCGCCGCGCCGGCCAGCGCGTGGTGGTGCTGACCAACTACGGCACCGACGACATCGCGGGCTGGGCGCGCGAGCTCGGCGCCGACGCGGTGTTCGACAAGTCGGCCGGGCTCGACGACTTCTTCTCCTTCTGCGCCGGACTCGGGGCCGAGGCCCCGGGCGCGCGCTGATGGCGGCGCCCGGACCGGCGGCCTCCGTCGCGCTGCAGCCGCTGCGCGAGGCCACGCGCGAACTGCACCACGCGCTCGACAGCCGGCTGCGCATCGGCGGCGAGGACGCCACGCTGGCCGACTATGCCGAGCACCTGCGCGCGCTGCGGCCCTGGCTGGGGGCCGTGCGGAGCGCGCTGGCGGCCTCGGGCGTCGCGGCGCTCGAGGCGGTGGCGCGGCAGCTCGCGCTGCGCCTCGAGGCGCTCGAACTCGACCTGCGCGATCTGCGCGATGCGCAGGCGGCCGGGCCGGCCACGCCGCCCGCCCTGCCGGACAGCGCGGCGCTCGCCGCGCAGGCCACCGACCCCGGCTTCGCCTGGGGCCTGGCCTACGTGGTCGAAGGCTCGCGGCTCGGCGGCAGCGTGATGCACCGCCGGCTGGCGCCGCGGCTCGCGCCGCATCCGATGCGCTACTTCGCGCCCGTCGGTGCCGAGGACGGCACGCCCGCGCACTGGCGCCGCTTCGTCGCCCAGCTCGGCGAGGCGCTGCGCGACCGCGCGGCCGTGCAGTCGGCGCAGCGCGGCGCGGTGGCGGGCTTCGAGGCGCTGATGCCGTGCTTCGGCCTCGCGCGCGACGGCGGAACCGCGCCGTCCCCAAGCCGCGCCGCCAGCCTGCATGCCGGGTAGGAATCGGCCGACGAAGCGGCCCCCGGGGCCGCTGGCATGATCGATCCGACCCCGATTGATCCCCCTCCAACCCCGTGCCGGCCGATCCGGCCCCGTCCTTCCCTTCGAAAGTGTCAGCACTTCCCACGTCCTCGAACCCTCACCAGCCCGCTGCCGTTTCCGGCTCGCCGGACGCGGCCGACCTGACGAGCTGCGATCTCGAGCCGATCCGCGTGCCGGGCTCGATCCAGCCGCACGGCCGCATGCTGGTGCTGGCGGCCGAGGGCCTGGAGCGGCTGGCCTGGAGCGACAACTGGCCCGAGGGCGAAGCCGCCGCCGCGGCGCAGAGCCTGCGCGGCATGGCGCTGCCGGTGCTGCAGCCCGGCGCCTCGCCGGTGTCGCTGGGCGCGTTCGAGATCGACGGCCGCCTGTTCGACGTGGCGGTGCACCGCACCGAACAGCACCTGATCGCCGAGTTCGAGGCCGCGAAGCCGGCCGCGGGCAACGAGGCGCCGATCTATGCGCTGAGCCGCGTCCTGCTGCCCGCGCTGCAGCAGGCGCGCGACGTGGACGAACTCACCGGGCTGGTCGCGCGCGCGATGAAGCAGCTCACGGGCTTCGGCCGCTGCCTGGTCTACCGCTTCGATGCCGCGGGCCACGGCGAGGTGCTGGCCGAGGCGGCCGACGCGGGCTACGACAGCTACGTCGGCCACCACTTCCCGGCCTCCGACATTCCGCAGCAGGCGCGCGCGCTCTACCTGGTCAACCACTTCCGGCTGATCGCCGACGCCAACTACCGCCCGGTGCCGCTGGTCTCGAGCGACGCGGCGCTGGCGCCGACCGGCATCGACCTCTCGCAGGCGCAGTTGCGCAGCGTGTCGCCGATTCACCTCGAGTACATGCGCAACATGGGCACCCTGGCCTCGATGTCGGTGTCGATCGTGGTGCGCGGCCAGCTCTGGGGCCTGATCTCCTGCCACGACCACGACCCGCGCTTCCTCGACACCGCGACCCGGCTGGCCTGCGAGCACATGGGCCAGCTGCTGTCGATGCAGATCGACGCCAAGCAGACCCACGGCGAGGTGGCCGACCGGCTCGAGCTGCGGCAGCTCACGCTGCAGACCGTGTCGCAGCTCGCCGACAGCGACGCCACCCTGCGCCGGCTGGTCGAGGAGGGCTCCCTGCTGTTGCGCGTGGCGCGCGCCACCGGCGCGGCCGTGGTGCTCGACGACGCGGTCTGGACCGTGGGCGACGTTCCCGACGAAGCGCGGGTCCAGGAGCTCGCGCATTGGATCGCCGGGCTCGGCGTCGAGGTCTACGACAGCGATTCGCTGGCCGGGCATTTCAAGCCCTTCGCCGACTGCGAGGCGGTCGCGGCCGGCGTGCTGGCGATCTCGATCTCGCAGGTGCACCGCCACCTGATCCTGTGGTTCCGGCCCGAGATCGTGCAGACGGTGCAATGGGCCGGCGATCCGCGCAAGCCGATGGTGCCGAATGGCCAGCGCATGCATCCGCGGCTGAGCTTCCAGAGCTGGGTCGAGCACATCCGCGGGCACTCCAATCCCTGGTCGGCGGCCGAGGTGGGCGCGGCCGTCGAGCTGCGCCAGGCGCTGATCGGCATCGTGCTGCGGCGCGCCGAGGAACTCGCGGCCGTGGCGACCGAACTGGGCCGCGTGAACCGCGAGCTCGAGGCCTTCTCGTACACCGTCTCGCACGACCTGCGCGCGCCCATGCGCCACATCGCGGGCTATGTCGACCTGGTGACCCAGACCGAGGGCCAGCAACTGACCGACCGCGCGCGGCGCTACCTGGGCCACGTGAAGGACGCGGCGGCCTTCGCGGGCCAGATGGTCGACGCGCTGCTCGACTTCTCGCGCATGGGTCGCGCCGCGCTGCAGAAGCGCACGGTCGACACGCCCTCGCTGGTCGAGGGCCTGGTGCGCGAGCTGGTGCGCATCGAGCCGGCCCGCGCCATCGAATGGCGCGTGGAGCCGAACCTGCCGCCGCTGTACGCCGACCCGCTGCTGCTGCAGGTCACGGTGCGCAACCTGCTGGCCAACGCGGTCAAGTACTCGCGCACCCGCGAGCCCGCCGTGATCACGGTGCGCGCGGTGCGCAACGACGCCGGCACCGGCCTCGAGGTCGAGGACAACGGCGTGGGCTTCCAGATGAAGTACGTCGACAAGCTGTTCGGCGTGTTCCAGCGGCTGCACCAGGCCGAGGAGTTCGAGGGTACCGGCATCGGCCTGGCCAACGTGAAGCGGATCGTGGAGCGGCATGGCGGCACGGTGTGGGCGCGCGGCGAACTGGGCGCGGGCGCCTGCTTCGGCTTCGTGCTGCCGGGCGCGGAGGCGGATGGAACGAATTCGAGCAACGCAACTGACGGAGAAGAGGATGCTTAAGCCGATCCTGCTGGTCGAGGACGACAAGCGCGACCTGGAACTGACCCTGGTGGCCCTGGAGCGCAGCCAACTGGCGAACGACGTGGTCGTGCTGCGCGACGGCGCGCAGGCGCTCGACTACCTCAAGCGCGAGGGCGAGCACGCCGATCGCGCCGAAGGCAACCCGGCCGTGATCCTGCTCGACCTGAAGCTGCCCAAGGTGACCGGCCTGGAGGTGCTGCAGGAAGTGCGCGCCTCGGCGACGCTGCGCAGCATCCCGGTGGTGATGCTGACCTCGTCGCAGGAGGAATCGGACGTGCTGCGCAGCTACGAGCTCGGCGTCAACGCCTATGTGGTCAAGCCGGTGGCTTTCGACCGGTTCGTCTCGGCGATCGCCGACCTCGGGGTGTTCTGGGCCGTGCTCAACGAACCGCCGCCGGGGTCGCTCAAGGCCACCCGGCGCCATGAGTAGCGGCACGGCTTCCACGACGGCCCCCGACATCCTCGTCCTCGAGGACTCGCGCTTCGACGTCGAACTGTTGACCGAGGCGCTGGTCGCCGCGCTCCCCGGGGCGCGCGTGACCGTGGTGTGCGACGAGGAGGGCTTCACGGGCGCGCTGGAGAGCGCGCGCTACCAGCTGATCCTGTCGGACTACGAGCTGCCGGGCTTCTCGGGCGCGCATGCGCTCGAGATCGCGCGCGCGGTGGCGCCGCTCACGCCCTTCATCTTCGTCTCGGGCGTGATCGGCGAGGACAACGCGGTCGAGCTGCTCAAGCGCGGCGCCACCGACTACGTGAGCAAGGGCCGGCTGGCGCGGCTGCCGGTGGTGATGGAGCGCGCGCTCAAGGAGGCGGCCGACCGCGAGGCCAAGCAGGCGGCCGAGGCCAAGCTGCGCGTGGCCCACGAGATCTTCGGGGCCGCCGAGTCGCGGCGGCTGGCGCTGATCGAGCTCAGCGACCGCATCCGCGACATGGACGGCATCTGCGAGATCGCCTACACCGCCTCGCAGATGCTCGGCATGCAGCTGCAGGTGGACCGCGCGGGCTACGGCGTGGTGAACAAGGCGGCCGAGACCATCGAGATCGAGCGCGACTGGACCGCGCCCGGCGTCAAGAGCCTGGCCGGCACGCTGCACTTTCGCGACTACGGCAGCTACATCGACGACCTGCGCCAGGGCACGACGGTGGCCTTCGCCGATGCCCACGACGACCCGCGCACGCGCGCCACCGCCCATGCGCTCGACGGCATCGGCGCGCGCGCCGTGGTCAACATGCCGCTGACCGAGCGCGGCGGGCTGGTCGGGCTGCTCTATCTCAACCACGGCAGCGCGCGCGCCTGGTCGCGCGACGAGCTCGACTTCACGCGCGAGGTCGGCGAGCGCATCCGCTCGGCGATCGCGCGGCGCGAGGCGCAGCTCGAGCTGCAGGCCTTCGCCGAATCGTTGGCGCGCGAGGTCGAGGTGCGCACGCGCGAGCGCGACCGCACCTGGGAGCTGAGCCAGGACCTGCTGGCCGTGGCCAACGGGCAGGGCAGCTTCGAGAGCGTGAATCCCGCCTGGGAGGCGGTGCTCGGCTGGAGCCGCCAGGAGCTGATGGCGATGCCGTTCCGCCAGCTGGTGCATCCCGACGACCTGGCCGCGACCGAGGCCGAGCTCGCGCGGCTGGCCAAGGGCGAGCGCACGCGCGGCTTCGAGAACCGCTACCGCGCCAAGGACGGCAGCTACCGCTGGCTGTCGTGGACCGCGGTGCCCGAGGGTGGCCTCAACTACTCGGCCGCGCGCGACATCACGCAGCAGAAGGAGCGCGCCGCCGAACTCGACGCGGCGCGCGAGCAGCTGCGCCAGAGCCAGAAGCTCGAGGCCGTGGGCCAGCTCACGGGCGGCCTCGCGCACGACTTCAACAACCTGCTGGCCGCCATCGGCGGCAGCCTGGAGCTGATGCGCCGGCGCGGGCTCGAGGGGCGGCAGGCCGACCTCGAGCGCTACATCGGCGTGGCGCACGGCGCGGTCAAGCGCGCGGCCGCGCTCACGCACCGGCTGCTGGCCTTCTCGCGCCGGCAGACGCTGGAGCCCAAGTCGGTCAACCTCAACCGCCTCGTGAACGGCATGGAAGACCTGCTGCGCCGGACCCTGGGCCCGGGCATCGCGCTCGAGAACGTGGCCGCCGTCGGCCTGTGGAACGTGCATGCCGACCCGAGCCAGCTCGAGAACGCGCTGCTCAATCTGTGCATCAACGCGCGCGACGCCATGCCCGAGGGCGGAACGCTGGTGGTCGAGACCGCCAACCGCTGGGTCGACGCGCGCACCGCGCCGGCCCGCGACCTGCCCGAGGGCCAGTACGTGTCGCTCACGGTCAGCGACAACGGCGTGGGCATGAGCGCGGAGGTGGCCGCGCGCGCCTTCGATCCCTTCTTCACCACCAAGCCCATCGGCATGGGCACGGGGCTCGGCCTGTCGATGATCTACGGCTTCGCCAAGCAGTCGGGCGGGCAGGTGCGCATCTATTCCGAGGTCGGCCAGGGCACCTCGGTCAGCATCTACCTGCCGCGCCACGACCGCACGGAGGAGAACACCACGGAGGCCGAACAGGTCGAGACCGCGCCGCGCGCCGACCGCGGCGACACCGTGCTGGTGGTCGACGACGAGGCCTCGCTGCGCATGCTGATCGTGGAGGTGATGCAGGGCCTGGGCTATGCCACGCTCGAGGCCGGCGACGGTGCCGATGCGCTGCGCATCCTCGAGTCGAACCAGCGCATCGACCTGCTGCTGACCGACGTCGGCCTGCCCGGCGGCATGAACGGCCGCCAGGTGGCCGATGCCGCGCGCACCCTGCGCACCGGCCTCAAGGTGCTGTTCATCACCGGCTATGCCGAGAACGCCGTGCTGAGCCATGGCCACCTGGCGCCCGGCATGCACGTGATGACCAAGCCCTTCGAGATGGATGCGCTGGCCAAGCGGGTCAAGACGCTGATCGAATCGCGCTGAGGGCAGGGATGTTCGCCCGCCGCTAGGATCGGCGGGTCCTTCTCGCATCCTCCTGCATCCTCCTCGGCGCCATGACCCAACTCTCGCCCCTGCTGCTCATTGCCGGCGTCTACCTTGCCGTGCTCGCGAGTCCGGGCCCCAACTTCTTCATCCTGAGCCAGATGGCGCTCGACGGCCGGCAGCGCGAATCGCGCTACGTGGTGCTGGGGCTCACGACCGGCTCGATCTTCTGGGTCGTGCTCTCGCTCGCGGGCATGTCCACCCTGATGGCGCACCACCCGTGGCTGGCCTCGGCCGTGCGCTTCCTCGGCGCGAGCTACCTGGTCTGGTATGGCGGCAGCCTGCTATGGCGGGCCGTGTCGCCGCCCGCGAAGACCGCGGCGGGGAGCGCCCGCCGCGCGCCCGCGGACACGCGCCGCGATGCACGCAGCGCCTACCGCGCCGGCCTGCTGACCGGCATCACCAACCCCAAGGGCGCGGCCTTCTGGACCAGCGTGTTCGCGACCCTGGTGCCCGCGCAGGCCGCGGGCTGGTTCTATCCCGCCACCATCGTGATGGTGGCCGTGCTCTCGCTGCTGTGGCACTTCGGGATCACCGTGGTGTTCGGCGCCGAGGCGATCCGCGCGCGCTACCTGCGCGTGGAGCGCTGGGTCGATGGCGTGGCCGGCGGCATGCTGGTCATGCTCGGCGTGCAGCGGATCGTCGCCCGGTAGAGCCTCAGGTCGCAGCCGTCTCCGGCAGCTTCGCGACCACCTTGATCTCGAAGTCGAAGCCGTAGAGCCAGGTCACGCCGATCGCGGTGGCCGTGGGATGCGGCGCCTCGCCCCAGAACTCGGCGAGCACCAGGTTCCAGATGCGCTCGAACTTCGAGGCCGGATCGACGATGAAGATCGTCACGTCGATCACGTCGGCGAAGCTGGCGCCGGCCGCCGCGAGCACGGCATTCAGGTTCTGGAAGGCCAGCCGGACCTGGGCCTCGAGCTCGGGTTCGGGCGAACCGTCGGGCCGGCTGCCGACCTGGCCCGAGACGAACAGCAGGCCGTTGGCGCGCACGGCCGGCGAGTAGCGGTGGCGCTCGTAGAGCGCCTGGCGGCCGGCGGGGAAGACGACATCGCGTGCGGAGGACATGGGATTCACTTTCTTCGATGGTTGCGGATGCAGTGAATCTAGGTGTTCGCTCTTTGCGGATAAACGGGCAAGACGCACAATGACTGTTTGGTAATCCCAAATAATCAAACGACGACATGGACCGTTTCGATGCGATGCAGGCCTTTGCGCGCGTGGTGGAAGCCGGCAGCTTCACCAAGGCGGCGCAGACCCTGCACATGAGCAAGACCACCGTGACCCAGCTGGTGCAGCAGCTCGAGGCACGGCTGCGCGTGAAGCTGCTGCACCGCACGACGCGGCAGGTCAAGGTCACGGCCGATGGCGCGCTCTACTACGAGCGCGTGGTGCGCCTGCTGGCCGATCTCGAGGATGCCGACACCAGCCTGGCCAGCGCCTCGGCCTCACCCAAGGGACGGCTGCGCGTCGACGTGCCGGCCCCGCTGGCGCGGCTGATCCTGGTGCCGGCGCTGCCGGCCTTCCATGCGCGCCATCCCGAGATCCAGCTCGACCTCGGCGTGAGCGACCGCGTGGTCGACGTGATCGGCGACAACGTCGACTGCGTGCTGCGCGGCGGCGAGCTCACCGACTCCTCGCTGGTGGCGCGCCGCGTGGGCGACCTTCGGCTCGGCGTCTATGCGGCGCCCGGCTACCTCGCGCGCGCGGGCACGCCCGTGCATCCACGCGAACTCGAGGACTCGCACCACCGCATCGTCGGCTTCCTGCGCTCGCGCAGCGGCACGCTGGCGCCGATCGCGCTGTCGCGCGCGGGCGAGCAGTTCGTGCCGCAGGGCCGTTACGTGGTCGCGCTCGACGACGGCAATGCCTATGCCGCGGCCGGCGTCGCGGGCATGGGCGTGCTCTGGCTGCCGCGCTACATGGCCGCACCGCACCTCGCCGGTGGCGAGCTGGTGCCGCTGTTCGAGGACTGGGAGGTGGCTTCGATGCCGCTGTACCTGGTGTTCCCGCCGAACCGGCACCAGAGCGCGAAGCTGCGCGTCTTTATCGACTGGGTCGACGAGCTGATGGCGAAGCATGCGCCGCTCGCCGTGGCGGGCGGCGCCTGACGCGGCGCGCGCCTCAACGCGAAGCGAGCGGCTCCAGTCCCGTCTTCGCGATCGTCGGCGCGCTGGCCGGCGAGTTCAGGTAGCGGATCAGTTCGCGTGCCGCCTCGGGCTGCGTCGACGCGGTGGCGATGCCGGCCGAGAACACGGTCACCTGCTGCACCTCGGCCGGCAGCGGGCCCACGTAGTCGATGCCCTCGATCGGCAGCAGCTCGCTGACCTGCTGCAGTCCGAGCGCGGCGTCGCCGCGCGCCACCACGCTGCCCACGCGCTCGCTGAGGATGCGGCGGCTCTTGGGCTTGACCTGGGCCTCGAGGCCGAGCTTCTTCAGCAGCTCGGTCTCGTAGTAGGTGCCGCTGGCACTGGCCGAATAGGCGATCGACGGCGCCGCGAGCAGGGTGCGCTTGAGCGCCTCGACGCTCGAGATGTCGGGCCTGGGCGCGCCCTTGCGCACCGCGAAGCCGATCGAGGAGCGCACCAGGTCGACCTGGCTGCCGGCCCGCACCTGGCCCTGCGCGACCAGCGCATCGAGCGCGGGCCGCGCCAGGATCACGACGTCGGCCGGCTCCTGGCGCGCGAGGCGGCTCGGGATGGAGTCGTTGGCATTGCCCATCGAGGCGCCGTAGGCGGTCTTCACCGCGCGGCCGCTGGCGCGCTCGAAGCCGGGGCGCAGTTCGTTGTAGGCGGCGGTGAAGCCGCCCGAGGTCATCACGTGGAGCTCGGGCTTCGGTGCCGGGGCATGGCCGGCGGGGCTGCCGCAGCCCGCGAGCGCGAGCCCGAGGGCCGCGCCGAGCAGGGCGCGGCGCGTGAAGGCCGCGAGGCGGGGGCGCTGGATGGTCATGGTGTCTCCTGTGTCGATGTCGCGCCCGCCATCGTAGGAGTCCTGCCTGTCAATCCGCCGTCAGCGCAGCGCGGGTCTTCACCGAGGCCGTGGCGCCCGGCTCGATGCCTTCGCGCGCGAGCGGTAGCCGCACCGTCACGAGCAGGCCCGGGCCGGGCCGCGTTTCGCCGAGCACGATGCTGCCGCCGTGCGCCTCGGTGGCCGAGCGCACGATCGCGAGGCCCAGGCCGCTGCCGGTCTGGGTCTGGTCGGGGTCGCGGAAGAAACGGTCGAACACGCGCTCGCGCAGCTCGGGCGGAATGCCCGGGCCATGGTCGGCCACGCTCAGCTCGGCCTGCGCGCCATCGCGCCGGATGCCCACGGTCACGGTCGATCCCGGTGGCGCGTACTTGGTGGCGTTGTCTATCAGGTTGTCGATCATGGACACCAGGCTGTCGCGATCGCCGGCCACCGGTGCCGGGTCGTCGCTCAGCAGCTCGACCTCCACGCCGCGCGTGCGCGCGAGCACCGACAGCGTGGCCAGCCGTTCCTGCACCAGATCATCGAGGCGCAGCAGCGCGGGGCGCGGCGCCGACACCTGGGCCGCGCTGCGCATCAGGTGCAGCAACTGGTTCACCAGCCGTTCGGCGCGCGCGCTGGCGCTGACCATGCGC
Source organism: Variovorax sp. GW821-FHT10D07 (assembly GCF_059415325.1). Classification (NCBI taxonomy): domain Bacteria; kingdom Pseudomonadati; phylum Pseudomonadota; class Betaproteobacteria; order Burkholderiales; family Comamonadaceae; genus Variovorax; species Variovorax sp. GW821-FHT10D07. The sequence goes on from NZ_JBWKMZ010000003.1 coordinate 320,680, forward strand.
GCCATCAGCTCGTGCTGGCGCGCGGGCGGCACCGTCCCGGGCTGCGCCTGCAGGCCCTGCAGCGCCTCCACGTTCACGCGCAGCGCCGCGATCGGCGTGCGCAGCTCGTGCGCGGCATCGGCGATGAAGCTCTGCTCGCGCTCCATGCTCGCGCGCAGCCGCTGCATCAGCGCGTTGAAGTTGTCGACCAGCGGGCGCAGCTCGTCGTGGCGCGTCTGCGTGGCGAGCGGCGCGAGCTCGCGCACGTCGCGCGACGCGATTTCGCGCGCCACCTTGCGCCAGGGGCGCAGCGCGAGCCGGATCGACAGCCAGGCCGGCAGCAGCAGGAAGGGCACGCTGATCACCAGCGGCAGGATGTAGTAGCCGCGCGAATGGAAGGTCAGCCACATCTGCGGGCCGGCCGGCAGCACCAGCGCGACCCGGGTGGCGCCGTCCTCGCTTTCCAGCGAGCGCGTGCGCCACTGCTTGCCCTGCGCGGTCACGTCCTCGGGCACGCCGAGGCGGCTGTTGGCGATGTCGGCCGGCACGCCGTCCGAGTGGTAGACCAGCCGACCGTGCTGCCACACCAGCAGGCTCGGCGAGAGCGAGGGATCGTTGTCGCTGCCCATGGTCTCGCGCAGCGCGATGTCCATGCGCTGGAGGCTCTCGGCCAGCGCGGCGGGGCGGTCGGCCAGGTTGTGCGCCACCGACAGCACGCTGCGGTGCGAGGTGTCGACCATGCCCATGTCCTCGGTCAGCGAGGTGCCGAGCACCAGGCCCACCGCGATGCTCCACAGCAGCGTGAGCATCGCCACCTGCGCCAGCATCAGCCGGCGCACCAGCGTGGGCCGCAGCAGCCGACGCCAGCCGCGCGGGGCGTCGGAGGCCGCCGCCGTGGCCGTCAAGACGGCGTTCCCGGCAGCTTCAGCGCGGCCTGGTCGATCACGTAGCCGATGCCGCGCACGGTGCGGATGTAGCCGTCGCCGATCTTGCGGCGCAGGTTCGAGATGTGGACCTCGAGCACGTTGCTGCCATGGGTCTGCCAGGCCGGCAGCACCTGCTGCTCGAGCATGCGCCGCGTGATCACGCGGTCGGTGCGCTTGATCAGCAGGCTCAGCAGCTTGAACTCGCTGCGCGACAGGTCGACCGGCTGGCCGTTGACCTGCACGCGCTGCGTCGGCTCGTGCAGCCACAGGCCGCGCACCTCGAAGGTCACGCCGTCGCTGCCGTAGCTGCGGCGCGCGAGCGCGCGCACGCGCGACAGCATCTCGGCGAGAACGAAAGGTTTCACCAGGTAGTCGTCGGCGCCGTTGTCGAGCCCGAGCAGGCGGTCGTCGAGCGCATCGCGCGCGCTGAGGATCAACACCGGCAGCCGCGATTCGGCGCGCCGCACGTGCTGCAGCAGGCCCAGGCCGTCGCCGTCGGGCAGGCCCAGGTCGAGCAGCAGCAGGTCGCAGCCCTCGCCATCGAGGATGCGCTGCGCGTCCTCGATGCGGCGCACCCACACCACCTCCATGCCCTGCGTCTGCAGCGCCACCCGGATGCCGGTCGCGAGGTCGAAATCGTCTTCCACCAGAAGGATCTTCATGAATGCAATCTAACCGGCGAAGCTGAAGGAATTCCTAATACTTCTCGATCGGGCCCGAAAGGTGCAAGGCGCTGCAAGACGCCGAATCTTCAGCCGATCTTCATCTGCGCCGCCCACGATGCCGCAGGCTCGCGCGTTGCTCACCGGCCGGCCCGTGCCGGCATGGCATTCCCCCCGTCTTCCTTCGCCTCCCGACGATGTCCCTCGACGCCACTTCCTTCCTGCCGCATTTCCGCTCGCCCCAGGCCCATGCGGCGCTCTCGCAGTCGTACGACCGCGTGCTCGCGCACTGGCCGGTGCCGGTGGAGTCGCGCCATGTCGACACGCGGCGCGGCCGCGCCCATCTGCTGGTGTGCGGCCCGGCCTATGGCGTGCCGGTGCTGCTGCTGCATGGCGAGGGTGGCAATGCCACCACCTGGGTCCACATGGCCGGCGTGCTCGCGGGCGCGCTGCGCGTGTACGCGGTCGACATCGTGGGCGATGCCGGCCGCAGCGAGGGCCGCCGGCCGGCCAGCGAGGACGACTACTGCGACTGGCTCGAGGACGTGCTGATCGGCGTCGGCCGGCCCAAGGTGGGGCTGTGCGGCGTCTCCTTCGGTGCCTGGCTCGCCGCCGCCTACATGCGGCGCTCGCTGCGCCGCGTCTCGAAGCTCGCGCTGCTCGCACCGCCGCGCATCGGCCCGCGGCGCGTCGTCCCCGCCGCCTGCGCGCTGCTGGCACGGCTGTGTCCCACCGACGGCAACCTGCGCCGCCTGCATGCACTGAGTTCGTCGCCGCGCGCCTGCCCGCTGCCCGAATGGGCGCTCGAGGACCTGCTCGTGCGCTGGCGCAGCCAGGGCGCCGGACTGCCGCGCGCCGCCGGCCTTAGCGACGCCGAGATGCGGCTGCTGCCGGCCGGCACCCGCGTGCTGCTCGGCGAGGACGATGCGCTGCATGCCATCGACATCGCGAGCCGAAGGTTGCGCGTCAATGCGCCGCGCGTGGAGCTGATGGTGGTGCCCGATGCGGGGCATGCGATCGAGTTCGATCAGGCGCAGCGCGTGGGGCAGATATTGCTCGACCACTTTCGGGGGCGGGGGTACGTGCTGTAGGTCGAGGAAGAGCGCCGGCGCCGTCGCGACCCTGCCTGGCCGTCGCCGCTAATCAACGGCGCAACCCCATCCGTCTCAGAAGAAGAGATACCCCGACAGATTGGCCATGTTCCGGGCATCGTCGATGCCTCGGTGCGGCGTACCTTCGAAAGGCAGACCGACGCGCCGCAGCGCCTGCTCGAGTCCGCAGGCCTTTCGCAGGTTGAGGCTGCTGGCAAAGCGTGTCTTGATGTTGATGTGTTCTTCGCCGAAGGGGTAGGGCACGTCGTGGTACGAGCAATCCTGTTGCAGCTGGTATCGGTCGTAGTCGCCCCAGCTGCAGAACACGGGCGAGTCGAAAGCCTGGATCCAGGCCGCGAATCGTTCGAGAACCGCGGGGAATGGATCCGCGGCCTCCACCTTCTTTTGCGTGATGCTCGTCAGGCGTCTGCAGAAGTCGGTGAGGACCGGGTGTCGGGTGGGCTTGACGAACGACTGGAACTCGCCGCGCAGATCCGGCCCGTTCTGCCAAAGGGCCACTGCACCGATCTCGATGATCTCCATTTCCTCGCGGGGCACCTCGTTCCGGTCCGAGCAGGTGGCCTCGAAGTCGACAATGATGTAGGTCACACGGCTCCTCGGGACTTCTTGTTTTCTCAGGCGTATCGGGCCTGCGGGTCGGATGAATTCTGCCGCATCGAATGTGCGTCGTCCTTCATGGCAGGTCGAGAGCAACCACCAGTTCACAGGCCCGGCCCGGATCGACCGGCGCATCACGGCCAAGCCGCAACCTCGCCATCAGCACCGCGAGTTCGAAGCGGATCACCGGCTTGGAGCCACTGAGCTCGGTCGATGCCTTGTCGGGGTGGGGATGGCGATAGAGCTCGAAGAGCGCGCCGAATTCATCGCGCGCAACCCGCGGGTCTTCGAGTTCCTTGTTGCCTTGCAGTCGCGCGACGTTGGCCAGCACGTCGTGCATCCCGATCGTCGCGGCGTGGTGCCAGCGCTTGCGGCTGCGCAGCGCCGAGAGCGCCAGTTCCGGCTCCTCGCCCACCAGCGCGATGCGCGCCGCGTCCAGCGCGTAGCCTTCGGCGAAATACGCGTCGCTCGAGTTCTCCCGCACGCTTCGCAGCGCCAGCTCGCAGGCCAGCAGCAGCCGGTCCTTCTCGAGGTGGCCGGTCTTCAGCCAGCGCGCATAGGTCTCCGCGCGTTCGAGCTGCAGGTGGCAACTGGCCGGCTGCGGCCTCGCATCGCACAGGCCATCGATGCGCACGCGCTGCGCGATCTGCAGCGCACGGTCCAGCAGTGCCTCGCAGGTCTGCGGTTCCTTGGCGACGTACTTGAGCATCAACGCCAGCTCGAGATCGAGCTCCACGTCCAGCGCTGGCAGCGCGCTCTTCGCGAGATGTTCGACGCGGTCGAACCCGGGCGCCAGAAGCACGGCCATTCCACCCGGCTGACGCGCATAGGCGCGCTGCCATGCGGCGGCGACGGTTTCCGAAGAGGCGTCGGCGGGCTGGCCGAGCACCTTCCTGAGCCAATGCAACATCTGAATCGTGCTTCCCGTTCGGTATGCGGTCCTCGACTCATCCAGGTCCGCGGATCGCGCGAATTCTGCCGCACCGATCCGCGCTGTCGAAAGACTGCATCGCAAGCCACGCCGCGCTCATGCGCGAACCAAAGAACGCATGTCTTGCCATTGATGCAACTGTGCTGCAGCAACGATTCTGCATCGCAAGTGTTGGCTGCGCGCATCGATGCACTCGCATCGCATCGCCGCGTTGTGGGGTCCATCTTCGTACCCCACGAAGCATCGCGCGGTCTTGACTCCATTCGTCGTATGACGCGCGAACAATTTGAGAGGGAAAAGTTCCGCGCTTCGTTGACGCACGGGGGGAGCGGCAGTTAGAACTGTGCGCACTCGATGGAGGGAGAACGCGTGAAGATATCGAACACCAAGCGCACACACTCCCGCCGTTGCGTCCTCGCTGCCGATCGCCTCGTGGCCGGTGCGGGAAGACGCAAGGCGGCCGATGGGTCCATGCCGATCGCGGCCTCGGCCCTCGCCCGTCGCGTGCATCGCACGCGCGCCCTGCGCTGAATCGAACGTCCCGGATCCTGGTGCGATTCATCCTCTGGCTGCCCCGCGCATCGTCGGGTATGCACATCCTCTTGCGCACACCGAATCCGCCGATGCCGCGGATCCTCGGCCCGCCGCATCGATCGCCGGTGCGGTCGCACGCGGCACGCGCTTGCCGCGTCCACTGAAACCGCTGCTCATGGCTGGCGCTGCCTGCCTGTCGAACGATCGGTTCGACGGGAGGGCGGGGTCTTGCCGCTGCGCGAGTCTTTCACCCCCTTAACCCGCGCGCGTTCCATGCATGGCCGGCCACACGCCGGCAGGTGCAGGACGGCGCATGTCCCTACAAGAGGCGATCATGAAGAAATTTCTCAAGCCCGCAGTCCCGTACTTTGCCATCGGTGCAGTGACCCTTGCCGCGCTCGTGGCTTGCGGTGGCGGCGGTGGCGGCACGCCATCGTTCGGTGGCACCGGCGCCGCGCTCGACACCGGCAACGTGGTGGCGCAGAACGGCAATGCCGACGCGCCCGACGATGGCAATCCCCAGGCCGCGCCCGACTCGGCCGCGAGCAACAACATCGATCGCTCGGCCCAGCCGATGGAGCTGCCCGACACGGTATGGCCGAAGAACTACAAGCTGTGGTTCCGGCCCGATGCGGCGCTCAAGACCTTCACGGGCCGTGGCGATGTCGAGATCGAGGTGCTGAAGCCGGTCGATGCGATCGTGGTGGCGGCGCACGACCTCAAGTTCGCCAACGGGCGCACCACGCTGCGCAAGCTCTCGAGCCCGGGCGAGGCGATCGCGCTGATCCCCACGCCGCAGACGCGCGGCGACTTCGTGCAGCTGCGGCTCAACGACGGCCAGATCGCCAAGGGCAAGTACCTGCTGCACATGGAGTGGGACGGCAAGATCCAGTTCTCCGACGCCGAGTACTGCCCGCCGGCCGAGATGATCAAGAACCCGCTGTGCTCGGCCGCCACCGGCGTGTTCAAGGTCGGCCTCTCCACGCCCGAGGGCGTGAGCAGCGATGCCATCGTGACGCAGGGCGAAACCAACTTCGCGCGCCAGTGGTTCCCGGGCTGGGACGAGCCCGCGTTCCGCCACACTTTCGAGATCTCGGCCGAGGTGCCGGGCGACTGGAAGACGGTGTCGAACGGCGCGCAGAAATCGCAGACCCGGCTGCCCGACGGCTACCAGCTGGTGTCGTTCGAGAAGACGCCCTCGATGCCCATGTACCTGACCTTCTTCGGCGGCGGCAAGTTCGACATCCTCGAGGACAGCTTCAAGAGCCCGCTCGACGGCAAGACCATGCCGCTGCGCTGGTTCACGCCGCCGGGCCGCTCGACCTGGGCCACCTTCGCGATGGAGTGGACCAAGGTCGCGATGGACTACTACTACAAGTACACCGGCATCCCGCTGCCCTTCGACAAGTTCGACACCGTGGCCGCCAACGACAGCTACGACAACAAGCCCAACACCGGCTTCGGCGGCATGGAGAACTGGGGCTCGATCTTCGAGTTCGCCGACTCGGTGCTGACCAAGCCCGGCGACACGCCCACGCTCTATTCGGTGACGGTGGTCACGCACGAGGTCGCGCACCAGTGGTTCGGCGACCTGGTCACGCTCGACTGGTGGGACAACGTGTGGCTCAACGAGTCGTTCGCGCGCTGGTTCGAAAGGCGCACCACGATCAAGTTCCACCCCGAGTACTACAGCTTCTCGGACTACGTGCTCGACAAGCACAGCGTGATCGTGGCCGACCTCAAGAACACGGCGGTGCCGGTGCAGCGCAACCTCAACGACGCGGGTTCGTTCGGCTTCATCAGCCCGTCGATCTTCGTCTACAACAAGGGCAGCCATGTGCTCGAGACGATCCAGAACTACATCGGCGAGGAGGCGATGCAGAAGGGCCTGCAGATCTACCTGAAGGACTATGCCTATGGCAACGTCACGCCCTCGCGGCTGTGGAGCTCGCTCGAGAAGGCGACCGACAAGAAGGTGAGTGCGATCGGCGACAGCCTGATCCGCCAGACCGGCGTGCCGCTGCTCACGGTCGACGCGCAGTGCGCGGGCGACCGCACCTACGTGTCGATCACGCAGGAGTCGTTCCCGAACCAGAACCAGTACCCGGCCTCGACCTGGACCGTGCCGGTCACGCTGGCCTATGGCGACGCGATGGCGCAGCGCAAGACCTTCGTGATGGACAACAACCGCACCAACCTCGAGCTGCCGGGCTGCACCGCGGTGCTGGCCGGGCCGACCGGGCAGGACTACTACGTGAGCAACTACAGCGCCGCCTCGTGGAGCGCGCTGCTCGCGCAGGCGCAGAACTTCGCCGACAACAAGCCGCTGCTGCTGAACATCGAGCGCGATGCCTTCCGGCTGCTCGGCGTGGGCCGCATCACGCAGGCGCAGTACGACCAGATCAAGGGCGTGCTGAACCTGCCGACCGCGCTGCTGGCCAAGACGCAGGAGAGCCAGCAGAAGATGGCGGCGGTGGACGCGGGCGCCAAGGAGGAGTACCCGCATGCGCTGCGCTTCCAGGGCAGCCTGAAGCTGCGCGAGAACCTGAAGCGCTGACGGCCTGAACCCACCGGGCGACGCGCCCGGTGGGCCACGCATCTTTCACCGGAGACCATCGATGAGGACATGGAACAACGCACTGCGCGCGCTCGCGTGCATCGCCTGCGCGCTGCTGCTGGCCGCCTGCGGCGCGCGCGGCGGCCCCGAGGCCGAGCTGGTCGGCATCTATGCCGTGAAGCAGGGCGGGGCGCTCAAGGAACTGATCAAGATCGAGCGCAAGGACGGCCGCTACGTGCTGCGCGACAAGGTGCGCACGCCCGAATGGAGCGAGCCGAAGCTGCAGCTCGCGCCGGCCACGCGCGACGACTGGCAACGCATCACCACCGACACCGCGCAGACGGCCTTCGTCGGCATGAAGAGCGAGCAGCTCGCGCTGTTCAAGGTGCCGCCGGGCTGGGAGAAGAACGGCTTCCGGACCTCGACCGGCTACTTCCTGTTCTATTCGCACGGACCGGTCGAGGCCTACAAGCTCTGAGCGCCGCCGTGCGCCAGCCGGTTCAGGCCGGCAATGCGAAGGTCGCGACCGCGGTCGCGAGCGTCTGGCCGGTGGAGGCCAGGTCCATGGTCACGCGCGCGAAGGCCAGCGAGCGGCCGGAGCGCACCAGCTCGGCATGGGCGAGCACGTCCTCGCCGCCGCCCGCGCGCATGAAGGTCATGTGCAGGTCGACCGTGGCGATCGGGCGGCGCCCGCGACCGTCGGTCCAGATCGCGAAGCACATCGCGCTGTCGGCCAGCACCGAGAGCGCCTGGCCGCCGAAGATGTTGCCCTCGCGCGTGGCCTGCTCGCCGGCCGGCATGCGCAGCGTGGCCTTGCCTTCGCCCAGCGATTCGACGCTGACGCCGAGGCTGCGCACGCAGCCCGGCAAGGCGGTGGCGAGGACGTCCCTGGCTTCTTCGAGGGTGAACGCGGTCATGGCTGGAGGTCTTTCCGTGGTCGATGCGGTGGAGGGGCGCCGCGCGCCGGCGCGGCGAAGGCCGGCAGCGTACCGCACCGGCGCGCCGCGATCGATTCCACGAAAGAGATAGTCAGCCGCGTGCCGATGCGAGGAAGGCCAGGATCTCTTCGCCCAGCCATTGCTCGCCGCTGTCGAAGTGGGCCATGACCGAGACGTGGTTGTGCCCGGGCACGCTCAGGTGGCGCGGCGCGCTGCCCTGGGCCTTGGCCATGCGCCAGGCGAACTCCGTCGCGTAGACGTCGAGCAGCGGGTTCTCGTACTCGGCATGCACGACGAAGGTGGGCAGCGCCAGCCGGTGGGCATGGGCCATCGGCGACCGGCCCTCGTAGGCCGCGGTGTCGTCGCCGAAATAGGCGCGCACGCCGGCCGCGTTCGGGTTCTCGGGCCGCGCGTCGGCGCGCAGCCGCGCCGACACCAGCACCAGCGCGCGCAGATGCCGGCCCATGAAGCCGAGCGAGGGATCGCAGGCATAGCTGGCCGCATGCGTGCCGCCGGCCGAATGCCCGATCAGGCAGATCGCATGGGGATCGCCGCCGTGCTCGGCCGCGTGGCGCGCGACCCAGTCGCAGGCCGCTGCCACGTCGAACGCGCCCTGCGGATGCATCGCCTCGGGCGCGAGCCGGTATTCGACGTTGATGCCCACGCAGCCCCGGCGCGCGAACCAGCGCAGCACGTTGCCGTACATCGCGGCATTGATGTCCTTGGCGCCGCGCACGAAGGCGCCGCCGTGCACGAACACGATCACCGGCGCGGCCCGTGCGCCGCGCGGCCGGTAGACGTCGAGCACCTGCCGCGGATGCGTGCCGTAGGGCAGGTCGTGGACGATCTCGCAGCCGTCCGCGGGCGCGGCCAGCAGCAGCGGCAGGTAGGCGGCCTTCACGCGGTCGCCGGCCGCGCGGATGTCGGCCTGCCAGGCCGGGCCGGTCTCGCGCAGCATCCGGTCGATGGCTTCGGAGCGTCCGTCGGGGCGCATGCCGTCTTCAGTCGGCACGGAAGGCCGAGGCCTCGACCTCGATGCGCCAGGCCGGCTGCGCGAGCGCCTGCACCACGAGCAAGGTCGAGGCCGGGCGCGCCTCGCCGAGGAAGCCGGCGCGCACCGGGCCGAGCCGCGGCAGGTCGGCGGCGTCGGTCAGGAAGGTCGTGACCTTGACCAGGTGCGACACGTCCATGCCGGCCGCGCGCAGCACGGCCACGAGGTTGGTCCAGGCCTGCCTGGCCTGCGCCTCGAAGCTCTCTGGCAGCGTGCCGTCGGCTGCGGTGCCGATCTGGCCCGCGATGTGCAGCCAGCGGCCGGGGCCCTGGGTGACGATGCCGTGGCTGTAGGCGCCGACCGGCGGCGCGACGTCCCCGGGTGCGAGGCGGGTGGCGGCGGTGTGCGTCATCAATGCACCGCGCCGTCGAGTTCGGGAATGAACGGGATCTCGACGCCATAGGCGCCGATGTCCTCGCGGATCTTGTCGACCCCGCGCTTGATGATGCCCATCTCCTCGTCGGGATGGGTGGCGCCCAGGCCGTGGTCGGCCGCCAGCGCGCGGTTGCGGCCCGAGCGCCGGCGTTCGTCCTCGGGCAGGTTGACCACCGCGTAGACGCCGTTGAGCAGGCTGCCGCGCAGCTTCTTCGCCACCTTCTCGCCGATGGTGCGCTTCTCGTCGGCCGGCAGCTCGCTGAAGAAGCGCCGCATGATGATGCGGCCGAACTGGATGTGGCGCGCCTCGTCGCGCAGGATCAGCCGGCAGGCCTCGCGGATCGAGCCGAAGCGCGCGTTCTCGTAGCGCGCCTGCAGCAGTTCGCCCGAGAGCTGCTCGAACAGCGTGTTGACCGAGAGGCCCGCGAAGAAGCTCATCGCCTTCTCGTCCTTCTCGTCGTGGAAGCGCGGAATGATGTCGCGGAAGTAGTCGGCCCGCGGCGTGGGCTCGTAGGCCGCGAGGTGCTCGGCGATGCGGAAGCTGGCCTCGTGGTGGCGGAACTCCTCGGCGATGAAGTTCGTGATGTGCTGCTTGATCTCGAAGGGCTGGTGGCCAAAGATCGCCTCGCGCAGCCGCTCGGCGCCATAGGGCGTGGCGCCATGCTCCATCCAGGCGCGCAGGCTCCACCATTCGGCGCCGGCCTGGCGCACCTCGGGCGGCAGCTCGGCCTCGCGCAGGTCGCTGTAGTCGATGTCGGCCACCGGGTCCCAGGCCAGTTCGCGCGCCTGGGTGCACAGGCGCCAGACCTCGGGGTATTCGACCTTCGAGACCACGGGATAGGGGTTCGGCACGGAAGGGATCTCTTCGAGCAGCGAGGCTTGCATGGGCGGTGTCCGTCGTGGGTGGGGGAAAGGCCATGCTAGGAAGCCCGCGCTCATACATCCAATACTGTTTAAAGTGGCTCGTCATTCGTCGCAGCTATCTCCACGCCCATGTTCGAATTCAGACAACTGCGCCAGTTCGTGGTGCTGGCCGAGGAACTGAACTTCGGCCGCGCCGCGATCCGGCTCCACATGTCGCAGCCGCCGCTGAGCGTGGCGATGCGCAACCTCGAGGAGCAGCTCGGCGCGGTGCTGTTCGACCGCAGCCGGCACCACGTGCGGCTCACGCCCGCGGGCCAGGTCTTCCACAAGGACGCGCAGCGCCTGCTGCAGCAGGCCCAGGCGGCCGGCGAGCGCGCGCGCCGCGCGGCGCAGGGGTTGGAAGGTTCGCTGCGGCTCTCGTTCGTGCCGAGCGCCGCGCTCGACGTGCTGCCCGCGATCTTCAAGCGCTTCCAGCACGACTACCCGACCGTGCAGCTGCGCCTCACCGCCGAAACCACCGCACGCCAGCTCGAGGACCTGCGCAAGGGCGAGGTCGAGCTCGCGCTGGTGGTGGGCCCGGTCTACGAATCGCGCGGGCTGGTGCTGGTGGACCTGCAGGCGCAGAAGTTCGTGATCGCCGTGCCGCGCAGCCATCCGCTGGCGGCGCAGCGCTCGGTGAAGATCGCGGCGCTGGCGGCCGAATCCTTCATCTCATTCCCGGCCGCCGAAGGCGCGGGCTTCGTCGCCGCGCTGCTCGGCGCCTGCCAGTCGGCGGGCTTCCTGCCGAAGGTGGTGCAGGAGGCCGCGCAGATGCAGTCGATCCTCACGCTGGTCGCGGGCGGCCTGGGCATCGCGCTGGTGCCGGCCGCCATGCGCGTGCTCGCGATGGCCGATGTCGCCTTCCTCGAGATCGCGGGCTCGCGGCCGCCGCCGACCTACAGCCTGGTGTTCGCGCATGCGAGCGGCAACGACAACCCGGTGGTGCAGTCGTTCCTGGCGGTGGCGAAGAAGGCGGTGGAGGGGGCGGGGCGCTGAGCCCGTTCGCCTCAACCCGGAATATCCGGCTCCACCAATTGCGCCAGCGCCACCAGCGACTCCTGCCAGCCCAGGTAGCACATCTCGACCGGAATCATCTCGGGAATGCCTTCCTGCACGATGGCCACGTCGGTGCCGCAGGACACGGCGGTCAGCGTGACGGTGGTCTTCATCGTGCCCGGCAGGTTGGGGTCGTCGAAAGTCGCGTCGTAGGCCACGCGCTGGCCCGGCACCAGCTCGAGGTACTTGCCGCCGAACGAGTGGCCATGGCCCGAGCTGAAGTTGGTGAAGGACATGCGCCAGCTGCCGCCGACCACCGGCTCCATCTGGTGGACCTTGCCGGTGAAGCCGAAGGGCGGCAGCCAGCGCTCGAAGGCGCCGGGCTCGGTGAAGGCGCGGTAGAGGCGCTCGGGCGGGGCGCGCAGCACGCGGTGCAGACGGACGGTGTGGGTAGCCATGGTGTGTTCTCCTGGTGAAGTGGTGCGGAGGACGGCCCTCCATTGACACGACGGATGAGCCTGCGGCACATCGACATGGGGCGACAAATATTTTTCGCGACGGCTCAGCGCGCGTTCGGATCGAAGAGCGCGGCGATGAAACGCCAGACGAGGCGGCGGATCTCGATGAGCAGGAAGAGGGCGATGCCGCCGATGGCGAAGCCTATGCCCTCGTTGGCGTGGCCGGACATCCACGCGATCAGCCCGACGATCAGCAGCACGGCGCAGACGATGCGAATCCCGTTGTGCTGGAGCCGGGCCACCTTCTGCTGCTTGCGCGCCTCGTGCTCGGCGCGCTCGATCTGCGCATGGAGGTCGGCGGTGGTGGCCTGCACTTCCTGGCGAAGCAGCGTCGGGTCCCGGCCGCCCAGCACGGTGCGCAGCGCATGGCCGGCCTCTTCAGAGAGACTGTCGCCGCGGGTGACGAGCAGATACGAGAGTTCTTCGTCGCTCATCCTGGCGTAACGGTCGAGAAAATATGCGGTCTGTGCCTGGTCCAAATGCGGGGCCCTCCTGCCGGCAGATTACCGCAGGACCGTGACCGCGGGCCCGGCGGCGGGTGCCGGGCTTTCGCCGGCGTGATGGCTATAGCCACCGGTGATTCATTTCATATATGAACGCCGGCCAGTGAACGTATTGGACAGACCGCCGCCCCCGTTCGCACCATGCGGTTCCCAACATGGAGTCCCCCGATGAATCTCCCTCGCACGCTGCTCGCGGGCCTGCTGCTCCTTGCCGCCGGCATCGCCGCGCCGGCCCTGGCCCAGGGCTTTCCCGATCGCCCGGTGACGCTGGTCGTGCCCTATCCGGCCGGCGGCTCGGCCGACATCCTGGCGCGCACGGTGGGGCAGAAGCTGGCGGCGCAGCTCGGGCAGCCGGTGGTGATCGAGAACAAGGGCGGCGCCGGCACGGCGATCGGGGCGCGCTTCGTCGCGGAAGCGAAGCCCGACGGCTACACGCTGCTGCTCGGCACGGTGAGCTCGCAGGCCATCAACCCGGCGATGTCCAAGGTCGGCTACGACCCGGTGAAGGACTTCGTGCCGGTCAGCGCGCTGGCGTCGATCCCGTTCGTGCTGGTGGCCCATCCGGGCGCGCCCTACGGCAGCGTGGCCGAGCTGCTCGCGGCGGCCCGGCAGGCGCCGGGATCGATCAGCTATGCATCGGCCGGGCCCGGCACCTCGAACCACCTGGCCGGCGAGATGCTCGCCTCGGCCGCGAAGCTCAAGCTGCTGCACGTGCCCTACCGCGGCAGCGCGCCGGCGCTGGCCGACGTGCTCGCGGGCCACGTGCCGCTGATGTTCGACCTGCAGACCACCTCGCTGCCCAACATCGCGACCCACAAGCTCAAGCCGCTGGCCGTGACCGGCAGCCGGCGCAGCCCGCTGCTGCCCGAGGTGCCCACGGTGGCCGAGAGCGGGCTGCCGGGTTTCGAGGTCAGCGCCTGGTTCGGCGTGTTCGCGCCCGCGAAGCTGCCGCCGCCGGTGCGCCAGCAGCTCTCGGCCGCCATGGCCAAGGTGCTCGAAGACCCGGCGCTGGCGCAGCGGCTGCGCGACATCGGCGCCGAGCCCGATCCGCGCAATGCCGCGCAGTTCACCGCCTATGTCGCCGAGGAGGCCGGCAAGTACGCGGCGGTCGTGAAGACCGCGGGTCTCGCGCCCTGACCGCTGCCTGACGAGCGCGCCCGCGGGCGCGCCGAAATGGCCGATACCGGCGAGAATCCGGCCGCATTCACTGCCGCCAAGGTTCCCGTGTTCCAACGCCTTTCCATTGCCGTCCGCACGATGGCCTTCGTGGCCGCCGTGTGCCTCGCGCTCGTGGCGCTCGACGTCTGGCACAGCTGGGAGTCGCGCACGGCGCTGCTCGAGCAGATGGGCGTGGCGACGGCGAACCTCTCGCGCGCGCTGGCGCAGCAGGCCGACGACACGATCAAGCAGGCCGACACGGTGCTGATCGGCGTGGTCGAGCGCCTCGAGAACGACGGCGCGGGCCCGGCCCAGGTCGAGCGGCTGCGCCGGGTGCTGGCCGCGCAGGCGGCCGAACTGCCGCAGATCGACGCGCTGCATGTCTACGACCAGGACGGCAACTGGGTCGCGAACTCGCGCGCGGTGCCGCCGCAGAACCTCAACAACGCGGACCGCGAGTACTTCGTGTTCCACCGCACGCACGCCGACCGCGGGCCGCACATCGGCATTCCCGTGAAGAGCCGCACCAGCGGCAAGCTGCTGATCCCGGTGTCGCGCCGCATCGACCATGCCGACGGCAGCTTCGCGGGCGTGGCGCTCGCGAGCATCGACGTCGACTTCTTCCTCCGCTTCTACGACAGCCTCGACATCGGCAAGGCCGGCGCCGCGGCGCTGATCCTCGACAGCGGCACGATGATGGTCCGGCGGCCCTACGGCCCCGAGATGGTGGGGCGCGACATGCGCGACTCGGAACTGTTCCGCGCCTACAAGGCCAACGGCCCGGTCGGCACCGCCTACATCAAGTCGGCGCAGGACGGCGTGCTGCGGCTCAACAGCTTCCGGCGCCTCGACAACTACCCGCTGTTCGTGGGCGCGGCGCTGTCCAAGGACGAGATCCTCGCCGGCTGGTGGAAGGACACCTTCTGGCATTCGGGCGGCGTGCTGGCGCTCAGCGCCGTGGTCGCCTTCGTCGGCCTGGGGCTGGTGCGCCAGATCGAGCGGCGCACGCGCACCGAGGCCGAGCTGCTGCGCGCGCGCGACGCGCTCGAGGCGCTCAACAAGACGCTCAACACGCTGGCGATGGAGGACGGCCTGACGGGCCTGGCGAACCGGCGCCAGTTCGACGTCACGCTCGACACCGAGTTCGGCCGCGCGGTGCGCAACGCCAGCACGCTGGCGCTGATCCTGCTCGATGTCGACCGCTTCAAGGAATACAACGACATCTACGGCCACACGGCCGGCGACGAATGCCTGCAGAAGATCTGCCGCACCATCGCCAACGTGGCGGCGCGCCGGCCCGGCGACCTCGCGGCGCGCTACGGCGGCGAGGAGCTCGCGGTGCTGCTGCCGGGCACCGACGTCGAGGCGGCCGCGCTGCTGGCCGAGCGCATCCGCGCCGCGGTGCGCGCGCTCGAGATCGAGCATGCCGGCACCGCCGACGGCTTCGTCACCCTGAGCGCGGGCGTCGACGCGCTGCGGCCCGAGGCCGGCAGCGTGCAGCCCAAGGAGCTGGTGCGCGGTGCCGACAAGGCGCTGTACGTGGCCAAGTCGGGCGGGCGCAACCGCGTGTGCACGAACGCGGAGCAGAAGGCCTAGCGCGAAAACGTCGTCATGCGTCAGCCTGCGCATGCAGCCAGGCGGCGCCTTGCGCATGGAGACGCTCCAGCGATGCGCTGCCCGGTGTGGGCAGGTCCGGTGTGATGCTTGCGCCATTCGCGGCCTGCAGATAGGCCAGGTGGCGATAGCCTTCCGGATGCGCCGCGAGCCGCCGCGGGTCCAGCATGATCGTGCGTGCGGGATCCAGCACGTCGAGCCGGTCCTTCTCGTAGATGGGCACGCGGTGCAGGATGCGCCACTGCCCCTGGTGCCGGACGAATTGATCGTGGAAGCGCCCGTGACAGGTCGCGTCGACCTCGATGCCATCCAGCCGCGCGCGCACCATGAGGATCATGCGGGTCTCCACCAGCGCCCGGTCGCCGTCGATCTCGATGCTTGCGGCGCCGATGAAATGCTGTGCGCGCGAGCCGCTCGCCGCCGCGGCGATGGAGCGCTCGACGAATTCGGTGGCGCTGCCCGCGAACCACGTCGTCCGCATCGTCGCGCCGGGCGCGAAGCAGGCGCGCAGCCGATCCCAGCGGCCGGTGTCCCGTGCCAGCCCCCAGTCCTGCACGACCTGGACCATGGCGGCACGGTCGAGCAAGTTTGACAGCTGCGGGTCGATGTAACTCGGTGAGCGGCCTTGGCCCATGGGGGTCTCGGGGTTCTGGGGTTGCTTCAAGGATAGGACTCCAGGGTGATCGCGAAAGATGAGTGGCTGCGTCCGGAACTGTAGAAGTGCATCGCAGCAAGCGGGAGATGACAGAAATGCGCGAATGCTGCGCGATTCGCATCGCCTGCCTGGCGCACCGCTCGGCGATGCTGCCGTGGCATCGGGGCGCTGTTTTTTTCATCTGTTCCCGGGCGGTCAGTATTCCTAGGATCGCTGAAGCGGGAGGGCGTGGATGTCGCGTCAACGTCCTTGATCGCTGGTCTCATCCTGAGGAGAGTCGTTTGAGTTTTACTGTCGAAATACGTCCGAGCGGGCGTACGTTCCAAGCCCAGGCTGGCGAATCGATCCTCGGCGCAGCCATCCGGGCCGGCGTCAATCTGCCGTACAGCTGCCGTGTCGGCATCTGCTCGTCCTGTAAATCGCGTGTGGCGAGCGGGACGATCGACCATGGATCGATCACCGAGGCCCACCTGCCCACGCCAGAACGCCAGAGCGGATTCACGCTCCCATGCCTCGCGAGGGCCGCGTCTGACCTCGTCATCGAGGCGTGCGAAGTCGAAGGCCTTCTCTCCGCGGAGCCGCGAAGCTATCCCGCGCGAGTGGTGGGCATGAGGCGCGTGGGGCCCGATGTGATGATCGTGACGCTGCGCATGCCGATGAATGAGGTCTTGCCATTCCGGGCCGGCCAGTACGTGCAACTGCAGCTTCCAGATGGCTGCACTCGCAGCTATTCCATCGCAAACAGGCCGGACGCGCACGAGATGCCGCATCTGGAATTCCATATTCGCCATGTGCCGGGCGGCAGTTTCACGGACCGTCTCTTTCGTGGCGGCATCAAGCTGCGCGACATGGTGCGTCTGGAAGCGCCCTGGGGCACCTTCTTCCTGCGCGACGCCAACCGACCCGCGATCCTGTTGGCCAGTGGAACGGGCTTCGCTCCGATCAAGGCCATCGTCGAGGATGCCATTCACCGGGGGGACCAAAGACCCCTGCATATCTACTGGGGGGGGCGCCAGCGTGCCGACCTCTATGGCGACGAGATGGCGCGCAGGTGGGCGCGGGACTGCGGCCATATCCACTACACACCCGTGCTTTCGGCATCTTCGGATGGCGACTGGCCGGGCCGCACCGGCCAGGTCCACAGGGCCGTGATGGAGGACTGGCTCGACCTGTCCGGTGCCGAGGTGTACGCATGCGGTGCGCCGGCCATGGTGGCCGCGGCCCGGCGCGATTTTTCCAACCACTGCGGTCTCTCGGCCAGCGACTTCCATGCGGATGCCTTTCTCTCTTCGATCGAGAAGGCCTCTTTCGAAATCCAACAGTGACCTTCCACTCTCATCACACCAACCCTATGCAGATTCCACAACCCGCCAGCGTCCCCCCTCCGAACGAGCGCGCCGTGATCCAGCCCTATGTGATGTCCCACGGGACGCTGGAAGTCGCCGACTTGGCCGTATCACGCCGCTTCTATGAAGACTTTCTGGGGCTGGAGTGCGTGCGTCATGCCCGGTCAGCCATGGCGGTGCGCTGCGGCCTGCGCTTTCACGTGATCTGCGTGCAGGTGGGCGAGCGTCTCAACCCCATGGGGCTGCTTAACCACTGGGGTCTGGACGTCGGTAGCCGGGAGAGCGTCGACGCGGCCTATACAGCCACATTGGCGATGAAGGATGCCTACGGAATCCGGGCAGTGACCGAACGCCAGAGCCAGCATGGCGTGTATGCGTTCTATCTGCAGGACATCGACCACAACTGGTGGGAGATCCAACACTACGAAGGCTTTCAGCACGACGACATCTTCGATTTCGGAGATCGCTTTCCGGAGTAGATGCCGAAAGGACGCCGATGGCGCGAGGATCCCCCGGGGTATCGATTCAGTCTGGGGTGATGTTGGCCGCCTTGACCACCTTCTTCCACCGAGCCAGGTCGCCTTGCATCAGGCTCTGGAGTTGCTGCGGCGTTCCGGTTCTCACCTGCAATCCCTGCCGCGAGAGTTCGGAGCGAACCTCGTCGGTATTCATTACCGCCACGAAGTCGGCATTCAGGCGCGCCACCAGCGCGGGCGGTGTACGTGCGGGTGCCAGAACCGCATACCAGGCGTCAATGGCGTCCACGTCGCCGAAGCCCTGTTCGCGAAATGTTGGCACCCCTGGCGCCTGGCTGCTGCGTTGTTCACCGGTCACTGCCAGCAACCGCATCCTGCCGGCCTGTACCTGTGTGCGTACCGAGGGCAACGAAGCGAACATCAGGTCAACGTGGCCGCCCATCAGGTCTGTGAGCGCGCCCGCGATTCCTTTGTAGGGCACGTGCGAAAACGAAACGCCCTGCGAGGACTTCAGCAGTTCCATTGCCAGGTGGTGCGGTGTGCCGCTGCCGGGCGTGGCGTAGTTCAGACGGCCAGGATGGGCCTTGCCATGAGCAATCAACGACTTCATGTCCGTCACCGGCAGGGCCGGGTTGGTCACGAGGGCCAGCCTGGCATCGGCGAGCTTGCCGATCGGTGCGAAGTCGCGCAGGGCATCGTAAGGAAGATTCCTGTAGACCGCTGGCGTGATGGTGTGGGTGTTGATCGTCATCAGCAGGGTGTGGCCATCGCCGTCGGCCTTGGCTGCGTAGGCCGTGCCGAGATTGCCGCTGGCGCCCGGGCGGTTGTCTACCACCACGGGCTGGCTCCAGCGCGTAGCGAGCCGTGGGCCGACGATGCGCGCGATAGTGTCGCTGCCGCTACCGGACGTGAAAGGCACTACCAGCGTGACGGGCCGCGACGGAAAGGACGGTGCATCCGCGGCGAGCGTGGGTGACGTCGCGCCGAGCATGCAGGCCAATGCCAGAGCGACATGGCTCTCGGGATTCACACCGCGCCCTTCGGCGTCGCCGGTGGCAACTTCAACAGCCGCTCGGCATTGCGGTACGCGACCTTCTCGCGATCGCTTTCGGCGATCGGAAGATGCGAGAACCAGCGCACCGCTTCCATATTCGATTCGAAGGGATAGTCGACCGAGAACAGGATGTTGTCCCATCCCATCACGCTGGCCGTGCACATGAGTTCCGGTGTGGAGAACACCCCTGAGGTGGTCACGCTGAAATGGTCGATGAAGGTGGCGCGCACCGATTTCTTCAGGTGCGGCGACTTCGGCGTGAGCCGTCCGTCGGCACGCCAGAGCGCAAAGGGCAGCAGTTCGCCCATGTGCCCGATGATCATGCGCAGGCCCGGAAAGCGGTCGAACACGCCCGACAGGATCAGCCTCAGCACGTGCGTGGCGGTTTCCACCGCATAACCCCACGAGGCGAAGCCCAATTGCGGATAGTCCTTGTAGTAAGCGTCGAACACTTGCGGGTGCGGGTTGGACGGGTGCAGATAGATGGGAACGTCGAGCGCTTCGGCCGCTTCGAAGATGGGCCAGAAGCGTTGCTCGTCCAGGTAGGCGCCGCGAGCGTGGCCGTTGATCATCGCGCCCTTGAATTGCATGCGCTGCACCGTGCGTTCGAGTTCGGCCGCTGCCGCTTGTGGCGCGCCGGTGGCCAGCGTGGCGAAAGCCGCAAGCCGCGTGGGATGGCGCGCGACCGCTTCGGCGAGATGGTCGTTGGCCGCTTGGGCCAGCGACGCGGCCTGCGCGCCGTTCTCGATCTCCTGCGCGCCAGGCTTGGTGTGCGATAGCACCTGCACGTCGATGCCTGCGCGGTCCATTTCCGCGATGCGCATGTCGCCCAAGTCGTGCAGCCCGGGCACGCGTGACGGCGACTGCAGGGCGCGGTCGGTGTCGTCGTAGGTCTCCAGCAGCCCATCGAACAGGAAATGCTCCTCGAGCGCGATGAGCCGTACGGGCGGCGGGGTGTAGATCTGAGTGAGCTGCGGGGTTCCGGATGGAGCGGTGCTCATGGGGTCTCCTTGTCGCGCCTCGGGTGCGCATTGGGTGGTCGTTCGAAGCCGCGGTGAGCGGCTGCTCGGGGTGGGTGATCAAGTCCTTGGGCGCGCATCGTAGGAAGGCGCCGCCGCCCGAAAAAGATGCTGGAAATGCGGCAACGATGCTGGAAGCGCATCGCTTGAAACCTGGCGGGTTCAGAACAGGTGTCGCATGCCGATCTGAAAGCCTCGGACATCCTGGCCGGCGATGGGAAAGCCGCTTGCGCCGATGTCCTGGCGAGCGGGCAGGAACACGATCCTCGAGCCGTCGTTCCAGATCTTGGAGACATTCGTATAGAGCAAGGTCCGCTTCGACAGGAAGTGGGAATAACCGAGCGTGAGCTGCGTCGCTCGCGTGGTGGCGGTGATGTTGTTCCTGCTGTAGCCCATGCGGACCTCGCCGGTGGCAACGGGCGCCACGGCACCGACCATCCAGCCGTCGATGTCCGTGAGCCGTTGCGCATGGTTCGTCTGGTAGTAGGCCATGATGCGGACCACCTTGAAGTCGTAGGAGGCGCCGAGCACCGTCGTGCGCGACCACAGGCTCGGTTGTGTCGCCGGCAATCCGACCGACGCGGCGGAAACCTTCAGGGCGTCGTGGGTCATTCCAAGCCACCATGGGCCCGCCTCGTATTCCAGGCCGAGGCTGCGCGTCTTGCTCAGGGCAGCACCTTCGGAAAGACCCAGCATGGCCCGCAGCATGAAGCCGCGCCATCTCGGGCTGGTGTACGCAGCCGAGTTGTTCTGAACCACCTGGTAGCCGCGCGGCCCACCCTGGAACAGGGCCACGACGTTGCCGAGTTGCGCGCGCTCGAAGGGACTGACCTTGAACGTGAGCCTGACATGCGGTGTGAGGTGGGACCCCAGGGTGAGCGTGCCGAACCTGTCGCTCTGCAGGCCCGCATAGCTGTCGCGATTGAAGTAGAACTCCTTGTTGCCCTGTGCCCCGGAGTCCACCTGGAATTGGCTTTCCATCTTGAAGAGGGCGCGAAGGCCCGCGCCGAGATCCTCGGTGCCTCGCATGCCCCAGTGGGACGAGTCGCTGGAAACGGTGCGCACGCTGGCCCGGTTCGGGCCGGAGAAGTGCAGCGAGTTGATGGAAGCGTCGAGGCGTCCATAGAGCGTGACGCTGGATTGCGCGAAGGCGGCCGATGTGCTGAGCGCGCATGCGGCGATCGCGCGCCTCCTGAGTTTTTTCATGAAGTCTCCCGAATTCGAGTCATGGGGTTTGCGGCGTGGCGCGGTGACGCCATGCGAACGCCCGTGGAATCTAGGCAGCATGAAATCGAACCAGAAGATGACAACTTCTTCTCAGCGATAGCACGGCCGCATCGCATGCGTCGGTTGGCTTCGACGATCCGCGCCGATGCGCACAGCGGCGATGCGAATCCGTTATCGCAGTCGGATGTTTTTCATCTTCTGCGGGTTCGGCTCGATTCCTAAGATCTGGAGACCGGACGTGGGCTGCTTGCGGCCCGGCGGACGGAGGACACGGCCCACATCGATGCCTTCGATGGCATCAACGATACGGAGACAGACAGTGACCCATGCGATGCGATGGCGCCGGGGATTTCCCCGGCACGGTTTCTTGACCCTGATGGCGGCCACGGTGCTGGTGGCTCTCGCGGTGCCCGCGCCTGCATCCGCGCAGGATGCTTCGAAGCGGCCGGTGCGGGTCGTTTCCGCGTTCCCCGCCGGAACCGGTCCGGACGTCGCCATGCGGCTTCTGGGCGAGCAGGTCGCCAAGCAGGGCGGCAGGCATTTCGTGATCGAGGCGATCCCCGGTGGCAACGGCGTGATCGCCGTGTCGGCGCTCAAACGCGCACCTGCCGATGGCAACACCTTGCTGCTGGTCAGCAATGCCCACCTCAGCATCGTTCCCGCACTGATGCCGAACGCGCCGTACAGCGTACAGCGCGACATGGTGCCGGTGGCGACGCTGTACAGCGCGCCGTTCTTCCTGGCGGTGAGCGCGAACAGCGGCTTCCGCAATCTGCAGGAGCTGCTCGCCAAGGCAAAGGCCGAGGAGCGCGGCGTCAGCTACAGCATTGCGTACTTCGGCGCGGCCCAGCACCTGGGCATCGAGGTGCTTGGCAATCTGGTCGGCGCAAGGATGCTCCCGGTTCCATACAAGGACGGGGGGCTCACATCGGTGGCCAAGGGGGAGGTCGACTTCAACATGACGGTCCTCAATTCGGTGCAGCCGTTCGTCGAAGCCGGCAAGGTGAGGGTCCTGGCGGTGTCGTCGCTCCAGCGTTCCGAACTGATGCCCGATGTGCCGACCGTGCAGGAGGCGGGAGGCCCCAAGGGATATCAGGCGGAAACCTTCGTCGGCCTGATGGCGCCGCGCGGCACGCCGGCCTCGGTGATCCAGGAGGCCAACGATCAGATCGCGCGCGCGTTGCGCTCGCCCGAATTGATCGAACGCTACAAGCGCGCTGGCGTGAGTGTCCTGTCGAGCACGCCCGCACAGATGTTGACGCTGATGCAGGACGACGCCGCGCGGGTCGCCGAGCAGGTGCGGCGCACCGGCATCAAAGTCGAATGAATCCGTCCGTTACTTCTTTATTTTTCTTCACATGCACACCAATCCATCGTTCAAGCTTCTGACGTACTCGCTCGGAGATAGCCGGCCGCCGCGCGCGGGCCTTCTGGTCGGCGAGGATGTTTTTGACGCGGCCCCCCTTCTTGGCGACGGGACTTCCCATGGCGGCGTCGACGTGTTGGCGCTGCTGGAGGACTGGGCCGTTTCCCTGGCCGCCATTGCCCGCTACCTGAAGAGCGGCCCGGAGCCCACGGCCGCGTTGGGCGACGTGGTGTTGCATGCGCCGCTGCTGTATCCCGGCACCGTCTACTGTGCCGGCGCAAACTACCGTGACCACATGCAGGAAATGGCGCGAGCCGCCGGCAGACCGAGTGCCGTCGATCCCAAGGCGGCTGGCAATCCTCCATGGCACTTCGTGCGACCTTCGCGTGGCTGCGTGGTGGGACAGGGTGCCACCGTCGTCGCGCCGCCGGGATGCGCAAAACTGGACTGGGAGGCCGAACTCGGCGTGGTCATCGGACGCAAGGCGAGACACGTGCGCGTGGACGACGCGTTGAGCTTCGTGGCGGGCTACCTTCCGGCCAATGACCTTTCCGCGCGCGACCTGTTCCGGCGCCCGAACGCCGAAGCCGGGACGCCCATGCATTTCGACTGGATGGGGCAGAAGGGGTTCGAGGGCGCCTGTCCCATCGGCCCCTGGATCACCCCCGCAGCCGAGGTCCCCGATCCGCAGAACCTGGCCTTGCGGCTGTGCGTCAATGGCGAGATCAAGCAGCAGTCCAACACCTCGGAGATGATCTACTCGGTCGCCGAGCAGATCGCCCATCTTTCGAAGCTCGTGACCCTGTATCCCGGAGACCTGCTCTTGACAGGAACACCGGCCGGTGTGGGTGCAGGACGCGGCGAATTCCTCGCGCCGGGCGACACGATGACGCTGGAGGTCGGCACCTTGGGAACCCTGGTGACGCACGTGCGCGGCTGACACAGGGCGTGTTGCGGGCATTCGCAAACGCGCACCGTCGCGATCCCGCTTGCTCGCCCCTGACGATGGCCAGGCCTGGCCATCGAAACGGCATTGGCGGGAAACGCGTCAGCGCGCGAGCGGCTGCACATGCAGCGCCGCGCGCCGCACCATGTCGCAGAAGTACTGCGCGGCCGGAGTCAGCGGCAGACCGGCGCGATGCACGAGGCAGATCGGTGCAGCGGCCAGGGGATCCACCACGTCGATGGTCTGAAGAAAGCCGCGGAACAGCGGTGTCTGTGCCCATTGCACCGGCAGCATCGCCAGCAGATCGGTATGGGCCACGACGAAGAAGAACGTGAGAGCCGAATGTCCCTGGATGACCGAACGGGGCTCAGGGAGGCCCTGCTCCCTGAAGATGAGGGTGAGCTCATCCTCGGGGTGGTGCACGCCCGACATCGTGATCCACTCGGCATCCGCGATCTCGCGCAGCGAGCGCGCCCCGGCCAGCGGATGCCCCCGGCGCCCCAGCACGACGCGCTTGTTGTCGAAGAGCTTCTCCACCGCCAGCTCGCTGGTGGGCTTTTCGGGGACCGGCCCGATGTAGAGATCCATCGTGCCGCCGATGAGTTCGAGCTGGACCCGCGGCAGCACGGCGTCGACAACCTCCAGCTTCACCGCGGGAAAGCGTTGCCGGAACGCGGGCAGCGAATCGGCGAGCAGCGCCATGTGCGCGACGCCGGACAGGCACATGCGGATGTGCCCGTGAACAGCACCCTTGAGCTGATCGATCTCCTCCTTGGCCCGAGCGAGTTCGCTGCGCACGGACCGCGCACGCCGCAGAAGGACATCGCCCATCGTGGTCAGCTGCACGCCCTTGGCGCGGCGCTCGAACAAGGTGGCGCCGAGCTCGCGCTCCAGCTCCTGGATGCTGCGCGTCATGGCCGGTTGCGCCAGGCCCAGGTGGCGTGCGGCGGAACGCAAGCTGCCGTGCTCTGCGACTGCGAGGAAGTCTCGAATGGAATTGATCTTCACGTGGGCTTTGCCGGTGATGCGAATTGGCTATCGTTTTGCCGATTTTCTGGAGTTTTGATATCGATCGACCATTGGAGCTATCCCGCATCGGCATGCCGTAACTGCACCGGCGTCTTGCTTTGCAATGCCTCCGATCGCCTTCGACACACAAGGTCGGCCGCTGTGCTTGTTACGGTCGACGTGTTGGTGAGCCTTGCATTTCGTCGAGGTGACTGCCGTATGAGAACTTGCGTATTGCTCGATCCCGCCAGGTGGCGCGCCCTCGCGCGGCGCTCTACGATCGCGCATCCCGCGCGCCGCGATCGCATCGCCATCCGGTGCGCCGCCCAACCCAACAACAGGAAAAGAACAAGCCATGTCATTCGCCGAAGTCGCCTTGCCCGAGCAGCTCGTGCGCGCGCTCGATGCGCAGAGCCGGATGCCGATCACGCGGATCGGCGAGGCGCTGGTCGCGCTGGGCATGATCACCGGCGACCAGCTCGCCGCCGGGCTGCGCCAGCAGCGCCGCGAACCATTGGTGCCGCTGGGCGAGACGCTGGTGCGCATGGGTGCCGTGAGCCGCGGCCAGCTGCAGACCGCGCTGGTGCGCAAGATGGGCTATCCGCTGGTCAACCTGCATGTGTTCCCGCCCGCGGCCGAGGCGCTGCGCAAGGTGGGCCACGCGGTGGCGCGGCGGCTGCAGGTCATGCCGCTGATGCTGCACGAAGGGCGGCTGGTGATCGCGATCGACGATCCCACGAGCCGCTATTCGGTGATCGACGAGGTGCAGTTCGTCGCGCAGATGAAGGTGATCCCGGTCGTGGGCCAGTGCCTGGACCTCGACAGCGTGCTGGCCGCGGCCTACGAGAAGATCGGCGACGTGGCCGACGGCGGCGGCGGCGGCGCGGCCAATCTCGACCCGATGCGTCCGCTCGAGTTCGACATGGCCGGCACCAGCGAGCTGCTGCAGACGCTCGAGAAGGAGGGCCCGGCGCCGGCGCCCGCGGAGTCGCCGATCGAGCAGTCGGACAACTCGCTGGTGCGCATGATCAACAGCATGATCCAGGAGGCGCACCGCGACGGCGCCTCGGACATCCACATCGAGAGCTACCCGGGGCAGGAGAAGACGCGCATCCGCTTTCGCCGCGACGGGCTGCTCTACACCTACCTCGAGCTGCCGCCGAGCTACCGCAACGCGATCGTGGCGCGCGTGAAGATCATGTGCGACCTCGACATCAGCGAGAAGCGCAACCCGCAGGACGGCAAGATCAACTTCGCCAAGTACTCGCCGCAGCACAAGATCGAGCTGCGCGTGGCGACCATTCCCACCAACAACGGCCTGGAAGACGTGGTGATGCGGATCCTGGCCTCGGCCAAGCCGCTGCCGATGCAGTCGCTGGGCCTGTCGCCCGACAACCTGCGGCGCCTGACCCACGCGGTGGAGCGGCCCTACGGCATGGTGCTGTGCGTGGGGCCCACGGGCTCGGGCAAGACCACCACGCTGCATTCGGCGCTCATGCACATCAACACGCCCGAGCGCAAGATCTGGACCGCCGAGGACCCGGTGGAGATCACGCAGAACGGGCTGCGCCAGGTGCAGATCAATCCGCGCATCGGCTGGACCTTCGCCAAGGCGCTGCGCGCCTTCGTGCGCGCCGATCCCGACGTGATCATGGTCGGCGAGATCCGCGACGAGGAGACCGCGAAGACCGCGATCGAGGCCTCGCTGACCGGCCACCTGGTGCTGTCGACCCTGCACACCAACAGCGCGCCCGAGACCGTGACGCGCCTGCTCGACATGGGCATGGACCCGTTCAACTTCGCCGACTCGCTGCTCGCGGTGCTGGCGCAGCGGCTGGTGCGCCGCATCTGTGGCCACTGCGTGCGCAGCGCGCCCGCGAGCGAGGAGGCGGTCGAGGAACTGCTGGCCGACTACCTGCACGCCTTCCCGGCCGAGGAGATCCCGGCGCGCCGGCAGGCCACGCTCGATGGCTGGCTGCAGCGCTTCGGCCGCGACGGGCGGCTGCACCTGCACAGCGGCGCGGGCTGCGAGCACTGCGCGAAGACGGGCTTTCGCGGCCGCGTCGGCATCCACGAGCTGATGACGGTCTCGAAGGAGCTGCGCCGGCTGGTGCAGAGCGGGGCGCGCGCCGAGGAGCTGCTGCAGGCGGCGCTGAAGGAAGGCATGCGCACGCTGCGGCAGGACGGCATCGAGAAGGTGCTGGCCGGCCAGACCACGATCGAGGAAGTACGCGCGACCAGCAACGCCTGAGAAGGGCGCCTTAGTCGAATTGCCCGCTGGCCAGCGCCGCGGCTGCCGCGCGCGTCTCCACGCCGAGCTTTTCGAAGATGTGCTCGAGGTGCTTGTTCACCGTGCGCGGGCTGGTGCCGAGGATCTCGCCGATGTCGCGGTTGGTCTTGCCCTTGGCGAGCCATGACAGCACCTCGGTCTCGCGCGGCGTGAGCGCGGCCTCGGCCAGCCGCGCCGACGAGGCGCCGCCCGCGCCCTCGCGCTGCACCGCGAACAGCAGCATGGTCTCGCCCAATGCGGCCGCGCCGAGGTTGCGCACCGACAGCCGGATGCCGGCCGCCGTGACCACGCCCAGGGTGGCGCCGGGCGCCAGCGCGGCCTCGAGCGCGCGCGGCAGCAGGCCCGGCGCTCGCGCCTCGCCCAGCGCATGCAGCCACAGGCCGGCCTGCGGCGAGCGCCAGGCGACGCGCCCGCGCGCATCGACGAAGACCACGCCCATGCCGGCCACGTCGACCGCGTCGCGCGCCATGCGCGTGATGCGGGCGTTGCGCGCATGGGTGTGCAGGCGCGCCAGCACCTCCTGCGCGCGGATCGGCTTCACCACGTAGTCGACGCCGCCGCATTCGAAGCCCTCGACCACGTCGGCGGTTTCCGAGAGGCCGGTCATGAAGATCACGGGGATGTGCGCGAGCGCCGCGTCGGCCTTGATGCGGCGGCAGGTCTCGAAACCCGAGAGGCCGGGCATCATGCCGTCGAGCAGGATGGCGTCGGGCACCACCAGTTCGAGCCGCTGCAGCGCCGATTCGCCGTCGGCCGCCACCAGCACGGTGTAGCCGCTGGCCTCGAGCGTGTCGCACAGCATGCCGAGGCTGCTGGGGGCGTCGTCCACCACCAGCACCACGGGGCGTTCGGCTTCAGGAAGGGGAGGCGAGGGTGTCTGCATCTTCGGCGAGGGCCTTGCGGAGGGAGTCGAGTTCGAAGCGCGCGACCATGCCGCGCAGCCAGGTGCAGGTGGCGGCCGCGCCCGGCGACTGGGCGGCCAGCCGGTCGAGCGCCTGGTGCAGGCCGCGCACGTGGCCCATCTGCACCAGCCGCATCAGCTCGGCGCGGTCGTCCTCGCCGAGCAGCAGCCGCGGCGGGCGAACGGGTGCGAGCTCCTCGTCGGCCCGCGGGCGCAGCGCGTCGGCGGCATCGAGCCATTCGAGGCCGAGATGCCGCTCGAGCGTGGCGATCAGTTCCGACTCGATCACCGGCTTGCCCACGAAGGCCTGGCAGCCCGCGGCGCGCAGCCGCTCGGCCTGGTTCTCGAACATGTTGGCCGAGACGATGATGATCGGCAGCGCATCCAAGCCCGAGGCCCGCACCAGGCTCGCGGTCTGCCAGCCGTCGAGGTCGTCCATGCTGAGGTCGAGCAGGATCGCCGAGGGCAGCTCCTCGCGCAGGCTGTCGAGGCACTCGGTGCCGCTCGCGGCCTCGCGCACCTCGAAGCCCAGCGGCGCGAGCATGCCGGCCAGCATCTGGCGCTGCACCGGCTGGTCGTCCACCACCAGCAGCGTGCGGCGCTCGCCGAGGTAGCCCGACACCGGCTGGCGCAGCGCGCCGGCCTTGGCCTGCGGGCCGGGGTCGGCCACCGCGCGCAGGTAGACGCGCACGCTGAAGGTGCTGCCGGCCGAGGAGGTGGCGGCCAGCTTGAGCTCGCCGCCCATCAGCGAGGTCAGCAGGCCGGTGATCGTGAGGCCCAGCCCGGTGCCGGGCTCGCCGCGCCGGCGCCCGGCCGCGCCGCGCTCGAACGGCAGGAAGATGCGCTGGTGGTCCTGCGGCGCCACGCCGATGCCGGTGTCGATCACGTCGAAGCGCAGCACCTCGCGGCGCGCGTCCACGTGCAGCGTGACGGTGCCGCTGTCGGTGAAGCGCACGGCATTGGTCAGCAGGTTGATGAGGATCTGGCGCAGCCACTTGGCGTCGGCATGCACCCAGGGCGGCAGCCGCCCGGCGTGGGTGTAGACGAAGGCCAGGCCCTTGTTCTCGGCCTGCGGCCGCACCATGTGCACCACCTGGTCGAGGAAGGCCGGCAGCGCCAGCGGCGCCGGCTCGAGCTGCAGTCGGCCGGCCTCGATGCGCGCCAGGTCGAGCAGGCCGTCGATCAGGCCCAGCATGTGCTCGCCGCTGCGGTGGATGGTCTGCACCGCCTCGCGCGGCGGCAGCGCGGCGTCGCCCTTGAGCAGGATCTGCGAGTAGCCCAGGATGCTGTTGAGCGGCGTGCGCAGCTCGTGCGTCATGCCGGCCACGTAGCGGGTCTTGGCCTGGTTGGCCGCCTCGGCCGCCTCCTTGGCGGCCTGCAGCGCGGCATCGGTGCGCTGGTGGGCCTCGATCTCGAGCGTGAGCAGGTGGTTGTGGCGGTTCGATTCCTCCTGCGCCATCTGCCGGCTCTCGCTGCCCAGCACCACCCACCAGGCCGCCACCGCCGCCACCAGCGACAGCAGGGTGAAGACCTTGAGGAAGGCGTCGCGCAGCCGCGGGTCGACCGCGCTGGCGCCGGTGATCGCCTCCTGCGCATAGACCACGCCCATCACCGTGGCCAGCAGCGCCACCAGCGAGGCCGCCACCATCAGGTAGTGGGCGACGCGGAAGTTGAGCCGCGCCGACAGCGCTGGCGGCAGCAGCGACTGCAGCCAGCCGCTCATCTGCTCGGCCGCGCGCGAGTCGGTCTTGCAGCGGTCGTGGCAGCGCGACTCGAGCGTGCAGCACAGCGAGCAGATCGGCGCGCTGTAGGCCGGGCAGTGCGCCATGTCCTCCGACTCGAAGCCGTTGTCGCAGACCGAGCACTTCACGATCTGCCCCGGCGTCCAGTGCGCGATGTCGCGCCGCGCGAGGTAGTAGCGCCCGCGCGTGCGCCAGGCCAGCAGCGGCGAGACCGCGAGCGCGGTGGCCAGCGCGATGAAGGGCGAGAAGGAGCGCGCCCACTGGCCGATGGCGCCCGAGTAGGCCAGCATCGCGAGCGCCGCCGCCACCAGCGTGGCGACCAGGCCCACGGGGTTGATGTCGTAGAGATGGGCGCGCTTGAACTCGATGGTCTTCGGGCTCCAGCCCAGCGGCTTGTTGATGACCAGGTCGGCCACCAGCGCGCCGACCCAGGCGATCGCGATGTTGCTGTAGAAGCCCAGCACGTGTTCGAGCGCGGCGAACACGCCCAGCGCCATCAGCAGGATCGCGATCACGACGTTGAACACCAGCCACACCACGCGGCCCGGATGGCTGTGCGTGAGCCGCGCGAAGAAGTTCGACCAGGCCAGCGAGCCGGCATAGGCGTTCGTGAGGTTGATCTTCATCTGCGAGACCACCACGAACAGCACCGTGATGCCGAGGATCCAGGCCGGGTCGCGCAGCACGTAGGCGAAGCCCGTGAGGTACATCTGCGTCGGCTCGATCGCGTGGTTGGCCGGGATCTCGTGCTGCAGCGCGAGGAAGGCCAGGAAGGCGCCGCCCATCATCTTGAGCATGCCCGGCACGATCCAGCCCGGCCCGGCCACCAGCACCGCGGTCCACCAGCGCGCGCGGTTGGCGGCCGTCTTCTCGGGCAGGAAGCGCAGGTAGTCGACCTGCTCGCCGATCTGCACCACCAGCGAGAACGCGACCGTGGCGGCGGCGCCGAACATCAGCGGATCGAAGCCGCTGCTGTTGGAGACCCGGCCCACGAGGCCGGTGAAGTCGGCATAGAGCTCGGGCTTCTTCACCAGCACCGCGACGAAGGGGCAGACGAACAGCACGATCCAGATCGGCTGCGTCCACAGCTGCAGCCCCGAGATCAGCGTGATGCCGCGCGCCACCAGCGGAATGATGACCAGCGAGGACACCAGGTAGAGCAGCCACAGCGGCCAGTCGAGGTACATCTGCAGCGCGAGCGCGAGGATGGCGGCCTCGAGCGCGAAGAAGATGAAGGTGAAGCTCGCGTAGATCAGCGAGGTGAGGGTGGAGCCCAGGTAGCCGAAGCCGGCGCCGCGCGTGAGCAGGTCCATGTCGACGCCGTGGCGCGCCGCGTAGTAGGAGATCGGCAGGCCGGTGAGGAAGGTGATCAGCCCCACCACCAGGATCGCCCACAGCGCGTTCGAGAAGCCGTAGCTCAGCGCGATCGCGCCGCCGATGGCCTCGAGCGCGAGGAAGGACGTGGCGCCGAAGGCCGCGTTCGCGACCCGGAACTCCGACCACTTGCGGAAGCTGCGCGGCGTGTAGCGCAGCGCGTAGTCCTCCAGCGTCTCGTTCGCGACCCAGGCGTTGTAGTCGCGTCGGATGCGGAAGATCTTCTGCCCGCTCACGGAATTGACGGAAGGCATCGGGGTGTCTCGTGGAGACGGCGACGGCGAGGGGATCGGCGGCATGGTGCAGCTGCATTGCAAGAAGCGCTCCGTGCCCGCCGTGCGCCCCCCGGTCCGTCGTCGTCGGTCCCGCGAGTCTGCGGGCAGGCGATGCGCAGGCCGCTACGTTGAATGACGTATTCGCGCAGCGGCCAGTGATTTCTAAAGTTCCAGCCATGGTGCCAGCCGCACCGTCCGATGCACTTCGATGGTGCGCGGCCTGTACTTTCCTCAACCTGCTGGAGTTCTTCGATGTCGCGTGATTCCGATCTTTCCCTCGATGCCCTGGCATTGCGTCGCCGCCGCCTGCTGCAAGGCGCCGCCGCGCTGCCCGTGATGGGCCTGAGCGGCCTGAGCTTCGGCCAGGGCCAGTTCCCCACGGCCAAGGTCAACACCACCAAGCTCGCCGTGACCGACACCGAGGTGACGGTGGGCCAGCTGCATTCGTCCACCGGCACGATGGCGATCTCGGAGACCGGCTCGATCCAGGCCGAGCAGCTCGCGATCGACCAGATCAACGCGATGGGCGGCATCCTGGGCCGCAAGATCAAGGTCATCAAGGAAGACGGCGCCTCCGACTGGCCGACCTTCGCCGAGAAGTCGAAGAAGCTGCTGGTCAACGACAAGGTGGCGGCCGTCTTCGGTTGCTGGACCAGCGCCTCGCGCAAGGCCGTGCTGCCGGTGTTCGAGAAGGAGAACGGCCTCTTGTACTACCCGACCTTCTACGAAGGCCTGGAGCAGAGCAAGAACGTGATCTACACGGGCCAGGAAGCGACGCAGCAGATCATCTGGGGCCTGGACTGGGGCGCGAAGGAGAAGAAGGCGAAGACCTTCTTCCTCGTCGGCTCCGACTACATCTGGCCGCGCACCTCGATGAAGATCGCGCGCAAGCACATCGAGAACTTCCAGAAGGGTTCGGTCAAGGGCGAGGAGTACTACCCGCTGGGCCACACCAACTTCAACTCACTGATCAACAAGATCAAGGTCGCCAAGCCCGACTGCATCTTCGCGGCGGTGGTGGGCGGCTCGAACGTGGCTTTCTACAAGCAGCTCAAGGCCGCGGGCATCACGGGCGACAAGCAGTTCCTGCTGACCCTGGCCGTGACCGAGGACGAGATGACCGGCGTGGGCGGCGAGAACTTCGCGGGCTTCTACTCGTCGATGAAGTACTTCCAGTCGCTCGACAACGAGAACAATAAGAAGTTCGTGGCCGCCTTCAAGGCCAAGTACGGCAAGGACGCGGTGATCGGCGACGTGACGCAGGCCGGCTATCTCGGCCCGTGGCTGTGGAAGGCCGCGGTCGAGAAGGCCGGCAGCTTCGACGTCGACAAGGTGGTGGCCGGCTCGCCGGGCATCGAACTCAAGACCGCGCCAGAAGGCTACGTGAAGCTCGACGCGAACCACCACCTGTGGAGCAAGGCGCGCATCGGCCAGGGGCAGCCGGACGGGACCTTCAAGGTGGTGGCGGAGTCGGCGGAGCTGATCAAGCCGGACCCGTTCCCCAAGGGCTACCAGTAATCCCCAACTGCCTGCCTTCTTGCCTTTCTCCCTCCCCCTCTGGGGGAGGGCAGGGGTGGGGGCAAGCGGCGTCACCACCGCGCACGCCGCATGCCCTCATCCCGACCTTCCCCCAGAGGGGGAAGGCGCCAACACCCCAACACCTGGAACTGTCGCCATGACGCTGTCGGACATGTGGAACATCGGCCTGATGCAGGGCTTCGCGGGGCTGAGCCTCTTCGCGGTGCTGCTGCTCATGGGCCTGGGGCTCGCGATCATCTTCGGCCAGATGGGCGTCATCAACATGGCGCACGGCGAGTTCATGACCATCGGGGCCTACTCGGTCTTCCTCGCGGCGCAGGTCACCGAGCACCTGGCACCGGCCTTCATGCCGTACTACTTCCCGATCTCGATCGCGCTGGCCTTCGTGTTCGCCTTCATCGTCGGCTGGCTGGTCGAATGGGCGCTGATCCGCCATCTCTACAAGCGGCCGCTCGACACGCTGCTCGCGACCTGGGGCGTGAGTCTCGGGCTGCAGCAGATCTTCCGCACCTTCATCGGCCCGAAGGAGGTGAGCCCGACCTTGCCCGAGTGGCTGATGGGGTCGTGGACGCCGCACGAGGGCCTCGACATCCCGATCAACGGCATGTTCGTGCTGGTGCTCACGGCACTGGTCACGGGCGGCGTGCTGATCGCGCTGCACCGGAGCCGCTGGGGCCTGCGGGTGCGCGCCACGGTGGCCAACCGCGTGATGGCCAACGCCACCGGCATCGACACCAAGAAGACCGACCGCCTGACCTTCGCGATCGGCTGCGGCATCGCCGGCGTGGCGGGCGCGGCCTTCACCACCATCGGCTCGACCGGGCCGACCTCGGGCTCGCTCTACATCGTCGACGCCTTCCTGGTCGTCACCTTCGGCGGTGCGGCCAGCCTGCTGGGCACCGTGGTCTCGGCCTTCGGCATCGCGCAGACGCAGTCGGTCTCGGAGTTCTTCATGACCGGCTCGATGGCCAAGGTGCTGACGCTGTCGCTGATCGTGCTGATCCTGATGATGCGCCCCCAGGGCCTGTTCGCCGTCAAGGTACGTCGCTGACTTTCGCTTTCCCGGAGAACTCCCGATGAATTTCCTCAAGGCCTCGATCCAGCGCTACCAGCTCGGCAGCCTGCTGCTGCTGGTGCTGCTGCTCGCGGTGGTGCTGCCGCTGTCGCTCGACATCTTCCGACTCAACCTGGTGGGCAAGTACCTCACCTATGCCTTCGTCGCCGTGGGGCTGGTGATGGTGTGGGGCTACGGCGGGGTGCTGAGCCTCGGGCAGGGCGTGTTCTTCGGGCTCGGCGGCTACGCGATGGCGATGTTCCTCAAGCTCGAAGCCTCCGATCCGGTGTCGACCAAGATCCAGTCGACGCCCGGCATTCCCGACTTCATGGACTGGAACCAGATCACGGCGCTGCCGGCGTTCTGGCTGCCGTTCAAGAGCCTGCCGCTGACCTTGATCCTGGTGGTGGCGGTGCCGATGGCGCTGGCCTGGCTGATCAGCTTCGCGATGTTCAAGCGCCGCGTGGGCGGGGTCTACTTCGCGATCATCACGCAGGCGGTGGCGCTGATCCTCACGGTGCTGATCATCGGCCAGCAGGGCTACACCGGCGGCGTGAACGGCATGACCGACCTGAAGACGATGCTGGGCTGGGACACGCGCACCGACAGCGCGAAGTACATCCTCTACTACGTCTGCGTGGCGCTGCTGGTGGCGGCCATCGTGCTGTGCCGCTGGGTCCAGACCAGCAAGCTCGGCACCTTGCTGCTGGCGATGCGCGACAAGGAGGACCGGGTGCGTTTCTCGGGCTACGACGTGTCGAACTTCAAGGTCTTCACCTTCTGCCTGGCCGCCGGGCTCTCGGGCATCGGCGGCGCGATGTTCGCGCTGCAGGTGGGCTTCATGTCGCCGAGCTTCGTGGGCATCGTGCCCTCGATCGAGATGGTGATCTTCTGCGCGGTGGGCGGCCGCATGAGCCTGGTGGGCGCGGTCTACGGCGCGCTGCTGGTGAACGCGGGCAAGACGCTGTTCTCGGAGAGCTTCCCGGACCTGTGGCTGTTCCTGATGGCGGGGTTGTTCATCGGCGTGACGATGGCCTTCCCGATGGGCCTGGCGGGCCTGTGGGAAGAAAAGATCCGCCCGTGGTGGAAGTCGCGCCGCCAGGCATTGCGCGAGGCCGCGGTCAAGCCGCCAGCGGTGGCTTCGGCTCCCGTCGCGCCCACACCCGAGCCCGAACCCACGCTGCCCGAAGGCGTGGGCAGCCAGCGCGCCTGAACCGGAGACCGACCATGAGCAACACCGACTTCGCACTCGCCGTGGAAGACCTCAGCGTGTCCTTCGACGGCTTCAAGGCCATCGACGACCTCACGCTCTACATCGACCGCAACGAGCTGCGCGTGATCATCGGCCCGAACGGCGCCGGCAAGACGACGCTGCTCGACCTGATCTGCGGCAAGACGCGCGCGAGCAGCGGCAGCATCAAGTTCAAGAACACGGAGCTCACGAAGATGGCCGAGCACAAGCGCGTGCGGCTGGGCATCGGACGCAAGTTCCAGACCCCCTCGATCTACGAGAACCTCAGCGTGTTCCAGAACCTCGAGGTGTCGTTTCCCAAGGGCCGCTCGGTGTTCGGCGCGCTGGCCTTCCAGTGCGACGACGAGGTCAAGGCACGCGTGCAGGCCGTGGCGACGGAGATCGGCCTGGCCGACCGGCTCGACACCGAGGCGGGCCTGCTGAGCCACGGCCAGAAGCAGTGGCTGGAGATCGGGATGCTGCTGATGCAGGAGCCCGAGTTGCTGATGCTCGACGAACCCATCGCGGGCATGAGCGCGCGCGAACGCGAGCTCACGGCCGAGCTGCTCAAGCGCATCTGCCAGAACCGTGCGGTGATCGTGATCGAGCACGACATGGCGTTCGTGAAGCAGATCGCGCACAAGGTGACCGTGATGCATCAGGGAAAGATCCTGGCGGAAGGGCCAATGGAGAAGGTGCAGGCGGATCCGAAGGTCATCGATGTTTATCTGGGGCATTGATGAGTTTTCTCGTTGTGTCGAGTGCTCATCGGTTGGGGCGGGCTCACGCCGACGGGGTACTCCCCTCCGCGAATGTCCCCCGGCCTGCGGCCTCCTCCTTTATTTCGCTGCGGGGAGTACCCCGCCGGCGCGCGCCAGACGCGCAGCAGTTAATCGGCCGGCACAACGACTGCGCCTCCGTGCACAGGGCAGTGGGTGCTTCCCGCAGCGAAATAAAGGAGGAGCCGAAGGCGGGGGACATTCGCGGAGGGAAGTACCCGCTGTCCTCTGCACGCGCCCCGAACCGTCGTGCTTCGAACAGCAGCGCCCCCCAAAAAGAACACGCAGGAACAAAGGCCCAACAATGAGCAACATCAACCTCAAGGTAGAAAACCTCCACGTAGCCTACGGCCAGAGCGAAGCCCTGCATGGCATCTCGTTCGAAGGCATGGCCAACGAAACCGTCGCCATCATGGGAAGAAACGGCATGGGCAAGACCACGCTGTTCAAGAGCCTCATGGGCGTGCTCCCCTTGAAGAGCGGCCGCATCGAGGTGGCGGGACAGGACGTCTCGCGCGATGAAAGTTTCAAGCGCGTCGCCAAGGGCATCGCCTACGTGCCCCAGGGCCGCATGATCTTCCCGACCCTGACCGTCGAGGAGAACATCGAGACCGGCCTCGAGAACTCGAAGACCCGCCGCATCCCCGAGGAGATCTACGCGCTCTTCCCCGTGCTGTGGGACATGCGCCGGCGCAAGGGCGGCAACCTCTCGGGCGGGCAGCAGCAACAGCTGGCCATCGCGCGCGCCCTCGTCACCGATCCCAAGGTGCTGCTGCTCGACGAGCCCACCGAGGGTATCCAGCCTTCGATCATCAAGGACATCGCCAAGGCGCTCAACGAGATCCGCAAGCTGCGCGGCCTGACCATCGTCGTGTCGGAGCAGGTGCTGAGCTTCGCGATGGACGTGGCCGACCGCCTGTTCGTGATCGAAGGCGGGCGCCTCGTGCACGAGACCGCGCGCGACAAGACCGATGTCGAGCGCATCAAGGCCTATCTCTCTGTTTAACCACAACCCCAACCAGGAGCCACTGCAATGACGGACACGCTGATCAAGGTCGATCTGACCAAGTCGCCCACCGAGAACGAGATGATCCACAACCGCTGGCACCCGGACATTCCGATGGCCTGCTGGGTCAATCCCGGCGACGACTTCATCCTCGAGACCTTCGACTGGACCGGCGGCTTCATCAAGAACAACGACAGCGCCGACGACGTGCGCGACATCGACCTGAGCACCGTGCACTACCTCTCGGGCCCCGTGGGCGTGAAGGGCGCCGAGCCCGGCGACCTGCTGGTGGTCGATCTTCTCGACATCGGCGCCAAGCAGGACAGCCTCTGGGGCTTCAACGGATTTTTCTCGAAGAAGAACGGTGGCGGTTTTCTCACCGATCATTTTCCCGAGGCGCAGAAATCGATCTGGGACTTCAAGGGTATGTTCACCAGTTCGCGCCACATCCCCGGCGTGAACTTCGCGGGCCTGATCCATCCGGGCCTGATCGGCTGCCTGCCCGACAAGCCCATGCTCGACATGTGGAACGAGCGCGAGAAGGCGCTGATCGCCACCGACCCCGATCGCGTGCCGGGCCTGGCCAACCCGCCGTTCGCGGGCACCGCCCACATGGGCAAGATGACCGGCGAGGCGCGTGCCAAGGCCGCGGCCGAGGGCGCGCGCACCGTGCCGCCGCGCGAGCATGGCGGCAACTGCGACATCAAGGATCTCTCGCGCGGCTCGAAGGTGTTCTTCCCCGTCTACGTCGACGGCGCGGGCCTCAGCGTGGGCGACCTGCACTTCAGCCAGGGCGACGGCGAGATCACCTTCTGCGGCGCCATCGAGATGGCCGGCTGGGTGCACATGAAGGTCTCGCTCATCAAGGGCGGCATGGCCAAGTACGGCATCAAGAACCCGATCTTCAAGCCCAGCCCCATCACGCCGCAGTACAACGACTACCTGATCTTCGAGGGCATCTCGGTCGACGAGAGCGGCAAGCAGCACTACCTCGACGTCAACGTGGCCTACCGCCAGGCCTGCCTCAACGCCATCGAGTATTTGAAGAAGTTCGGCTACTCGGGCGCGCAGGCCTACTCGATCCTCGGCACGGCGCCGGTGCAGGGCCACATCAGCGGCGTGGTCGACGTGCCCAACTCCTGCGCCACCCTGTGGCTGCCCACGGGCATCTTCGACTTCGACATCAATCCCAACGCCACGGGGCCGGTGAAGATGATCGACGGCAGCATCGACATGCCGCTGTCGCCCGACCTGCGCTGAGGCATTGAAGAAGGAAGCCGCATGCCCACCTACGACTACGACTGCGGGCGCTGCGGCGGCTTCGAGGCGCTGCGCCCCTCGGCGCTGCGCGACGAGCCCGCTGCCTGCCCCGACTGCGGCGGCGCCTCGCCGCGCGTGCTCGCGGCCGCGCCGCGCCTCGCGCTCATGGCGGCCGACACGCGCCTCTCGATGGCCACCAACGAACGCGCGCGGCACGAGCCCGCGAGCTCGCGCGACTACGCGCGATTGCGCCATCCATCGGGCTGCGGATGCTGCTCGACGAGTGCGCGCCGCGGTGCCACGGTGACCGCCTCGAACGGTGCCAAATCGGCACCGTCGCGGCGGCCGTGGATGATCTCGCATTGAGGATTCGGCAAGATTTTATGCATGCGTCATGCGCATGCAAAGAATGCGGGAAAGTAGTGCTTTCGACCAATCTCCCTCTGAAAAGGGTCGATTCAGTGTCTCACTCGCATGCGTGAAACTTGCCCAAAACTTTCTGGATTGTTTCGAAACGGCGAACGCCGTGATTCTTTTTGCGGTGATTCAAAAGGGTCGAACAGGATCAAACTTCTCCTCACGGACAAACCACCGTTCAACCTGAAGGAGATACCAAATGACCGCCTCGAAGATCCTCGCCGCCGTTGCCGTTGCCCTGCTTGCCGCCACCGGCGCACAAGCCGAAACCTATGACGGCGTCCACACCGTGCACTCCACGGTCTCGCGTTCCGAAGTCGCATCGCAAGCCGTGGCAGCCGCCCGTGCCGGCGATGCCTACAGCGAAGGTGCCACCGCCGGTGCGCAACCCTTCAGCTCGACCGCCGACCGCGCGACCATCCGTGCCGAAGCCGTTGCCAAGGCCCACGATCCGCTGCAAAGCCTCGACCGCCGCGCCTTCTACCGCGACGAAGTGCCGCAAGCCTACAAGAAGCCCAGCGTGTCGTTCACGCGTCAAGCTGGCCTCTGATCAGCCACGATGCCAAGCCGGTGCGACAGCATCGGCCGCGTGAAGGAAGCGAATGAGGAAAGGGCCTGCGGGCCCTTTCTTCGTGCGTGGTGCCTTCGTGCGTGGTGCGACAGCGCGCCGCTCACACCAGCGTCTCGCCTTCCTCGAGCACGCCCGCCTTGCGCAGTGCCGCGTCGAGCCAGCTGGCCGCCGTGTGGCCTTGCCTGATGGCTGCGATGCGCGCGGCTTCGTCCTCGACCTTCTTCTGCGCCGCGCGAAGCAGGGTGTCGACTTTCTCCCGCTCGACCACCACCACGCCGTCGGCATCGCCGATCACCAGATCGCCGGCACGCACGGCCACGCCACCGACCGACACCGAGTGCCCGATGCGCCCCGAGGCCAGCTTGGTCGGGCCGTTGGGATTGGTGCCGACCGAGAACACCGGGAAGTCCATCTCGTCGATCTCCACGCTGTCGCGCACCGCGCCGTCGATCACCACGCCGGCGATGCCGACCTGGCGGCAGGCATTCATCATGATCGTGCCCATCAGCGCCGCGCTGCGGTCGCCCTTGCCGTCGATCACCAGCACGTCGCCCGGCTGCGCGAGCGCGATCGCGGCATGGATCATCAGGTTGTCGCCGGGCCGCACCTCCACCGTGAGCGCGCTGCCCACCAGCTTCATGCGGTGGCGCAGGGCCTCGATGCGGCCGTGCAGCGCGCCGCGGCGGCCCGCGACGTCGGCGAGGATGGCCGGCTGGAAGGCCGCGGCGCGGCGCAGCAGCTCGGGGGATACGCGCGCGAAGTCGCGAACGATGTCGGGATGCGGGTTCATGGTCTGGTGTTCTCTCATTCGGCCTTGACGTCGGCGTCCTTCACCACGCGGCCCCATTTGCGCTTGTCGGCCGCGAGGAAGGCGCGGAACTGCTCGGGCGTGCTGCCCACGGGCTCGAGGCCGTCGGCCGTGAGGCGCTTGGCGATCTCGGGCTGCGCGAGCACCTTCGCGATCTCGCGCTGCAGGCGCTCGACCACGGCCGGCGGCGTGTTCTTCGCCGCGCAGATGCCGGCCCAGGTCACGGGCTCGACCTCGGTGACGCCGGCCTCGGCCACGGTCGGAATCTCGGGAAAGGCCGCGAGCCGGCGCGGACTGGCCACGGCGAGCGCACGCAGCTTGCCGGCGCGTGCGTACTGCATCGAGCTCACGGGCTGGTCGAAGATCATCGAGACCTGGCCCGCGATCAGGTCGGTCATGGCCTGGCCCGTGCCCTTGTAGGCCACGTGCACGATGTCGATGCCCGCGCGGCTCTTGAGCATCTCGCCCGCGAGGTGGCCGCCGGTGGCCGTGCCCGAGGACGCGAAGTTGATCTCGCCGGGCTTCTGCTTCGCGTAGGCGACCAGCTCCTTCACGTTCTTCACCGGCAGGCTCGCGTTGACCAGCAGCATGTAGGGCGCATTGACGACCTGCGTGACCGGCACGATGTCCTTCTCGGGATCGAAGGGCATGCTTTTCAGCACATGCGGCTGGATCGACAGCGTGCCCGTGGTGCACATCAGCAGCGTGTGGCCATCGGCCGGCGCGGCGAGCATGGCCGAGGCCGCGATGTTGCCGCCGGCGCCGGGACGGTTGTCGATCAGCACCTGCTGGCCCAGCCCCTCGGCGAGCCTGGGCGCGATCAGCCGCGCCACCACGTCGTTCGAGCCGCCGGGCGAGAAGCCCACGAGGATCTTCACGG
The DNA here is from genome assembly GCF_059415325.1 of Variovorax sp. GW821-FHT10D07. Lineage (NCBI taxonomy): Bacteria > Pseudomonadati > Pseudomonadota > Betaproteobacteria > Burkholderiales > Comamonadaceae > Variovorax > Variovorax sp. GW821-FHT10D07. Next base: position 361,258 of record NZ_JBWKMZ010000003.1, read on the forward strand.
GCTTCGATGGAAAGGTGTCGGCCGCGCTCGCGGTGGCGGCGCCGAGCCAGGCCGTGCCCGCGGCCACGACCGGCAGCAGCGTGAGAAGGGAGCGGAGTTTCATTGCGGTTCCTGGTGAAGCGGTTGGCCCGAGAGTTCGGCGCGGGCGCGCGCGATGCGCCGGCAGCCTTCGAGCAGCTGCCCGGTGCCGGCGGCGAACGAGAGGCGGAAGTGCGTCGGCACGCCATAGGCGCTGCCCTGCAGTGACGCGAGGTCCTGCGCGTCGAGCAGGTGCATCACCCAGTCGTCGCTGTCGGCGATCGTCGTGCCCTGGGGCGTGCGCAGCCCGAACAGCGCGCTGCACGAGGCGAAGACGTAGAAGGCGCCGTCGGGCACTTCGCAACGGATGCCGTCGATGGCATTGAGCGCCTCGACCACCGTGTCGCGCCGCGCGCGGTAGGCCTGGCGGTTGGTGGCGATGCTGTCCTGCGGCCCCGTGAGCGCCGCGATGGCGGCCGCCTGCGCGATCGAGTTCGGGCCCGAGGTGCTCTGCGACTGCAGCTTGACCATCGCCTTGATCAACGCCGCGGGCCCGGCGCCGTAGCCGATGCGCCAGCCCGTCATCGCATAGGCCTTGGAGACGCCGTTCACAGTGAGCGTGCGCTCCTGCAGGTCGGGCGCCACCTCGGCGAGGGTGGCGAAGGGTGCGTCGCCGTAGACCAGGTGCTCGTAGATGTCGTCGGTCAGCACCCAGACCTGCGGATGGCGCCGCAGCACCTCGGCCAGCGCCAGCAGCTCGGCGCGCGTGTAGGTGGCGCCGCTCGGGTTGTTCGGCGAGTTGAGCATCAGCCAGCGCGTGCGGCCGGTGATGGCGCGCTCGAGGTCGGCGGGCTGCAGCTTGAAGCCCGCCGCGGCCGGGCCGTCGACGAACACCGGCACGCCGCCGGCCAGCCGCGCGATGTCGGGGTACGAGACCCAGTAGGGCGCCGGCACGATGACCTCGTCGCCGGCCGCCACCGTGCACATCAGCGCATTGAAGATCACCTGCTTGGCGCCGGTGCCGACGATGATCTCGCCCGGCGCGTAGCGCAGCCGGTTCTCGCGCAGGAACTTGCCCGCGATGGCCTCCTTGAGCGCCGGCGTGCCGCCGACGTCGGTGTAGCGCGTCTGGCCCTCGGCCATCGCGCGGATGGCGGCCTGCTTGATGTGTTCGGGTGTCTCGAAGTCGGGCTCGCCGGCGGTGAGAGCGAGGATGTCCCGGCCCTGCGCGCGCAGCTCGCGCGCCCTCTGGCCGGCCATGGAACTCGGAGAAGGCTGGATCCGGTTCAGTCGTGGTGCGATGTGAAGCATGCGGCCAGTATCGAAGTGCCTTCGCCGCGGGACAAACGAGTAATCGGCGTGGCGCGGTATTCCTTTTTTTCCTGGCCGGTGGCGGGCGTACATTCCGCCGCATGAACTTCACCTTCAAGCAGCTCGAGGCCTTCCTGTTCAGCGCCAGGCTCCAGAGCTTCAGCGCCGCGGCGGTGAAGCTGCACACCACGCAGTCGGCCATCTCCAAGCGCCTGGCCGAGCTCGAGGAGTCGCTCGGCGGTCCCTTGCTGCACCGTACCTCGCACGGCCTGGAGTTGGCGCAGGCCGGCCGCGAGCTGCTGCCGCTGGCGGAAGAGGCGCTGCGGCTGTGGCAGCGCATCGAGCACGACATCAGCCTCGACAAGACGCTGCGCGGCAGCTTCCGCGTGGGCGTGACGGAGCTGATCGCGATGACCTGGCTCACGCGGCTGATCCAGCTGCTGCAGAAGCTGCATCCGCAGGTGACGATCGAGCCGGTGGTGGATGCCGGCCTCACGCTGTTCGAGCGGCTCGAGGCCAACAAGCTCGACCTGACGATCATGCCGGGCACCTTCTGGGGCCAGGCCTTCGAATCGGTCAAGGTGGGGCAGGTCGACCAGGCCTGGATCGCGAGCCCGCGGCTGCGCATTCCGCAGCGCGCGCTGAAGCCGCACGAGTTCGCCGACTACCCGGTGATCGAGCAGCCCGCGGGCGCCTCGAAGAACCGCTTCTACGAGGCCTGGCGCGCCGAGCACGGCTTCCGCTTCGGCAAGGTCATGCTGACCAACAGCACGACGGTGCTGCGCGAGCTGACGATCAGCGGCTTCGGCATCAGCCAGCAGGCGCTCGACTACGTGCGGCCCGACATCCGCAGCGGCCTGCTGCGCATCGTGCGCAGCGACCCGATGCCGCCGCCGCTGGTCTACAGCGCCGTGCACCGGTGCGACAACGCGAGCCCGGCGCTGGCGCGCATCGTCGAGCTGGCCGTGCAGACCTGCGACTTCAAGCTGCGCGCGAGCCAGCACGACGTGGCGCCGGCGGGGCCCGCGCGCGGCGCGGGCACGCGGCAGCGCGCGCTGCGCCCGGGCGCGAAGAAGCCCGTGAAGGCGGCCCGGCGCTAGGATCCGGGCGGGATTTTAGAAATATACGCATTGCGTATAAACTCGCGGCCCATGAACATGCCGCAGCAAGTGCTACTCCGCGACGCGATGCGTCAGCTCAACATGACGCGCGATGCCTTCGCCGAGCGCATCGGCAGCCGCAGAAGGGCGCTCGACGCCTGGCTGTTGCCCGACGAGTCGAACGAATTCCGGGCCATGCCCGAGGTGGCGCGGCGCTTCGTGAGCGAGATCCTGGCCTCGAGCGGGCGTCCCGGTGAATATACGCAGAGCGCACAGGATGGCGCGCTGCGCCGGTCGCTCCATGTCGACGGCGCGCAGCACCTGCTGTCGGTGGCCCAGTTCGACCGCGAGGCCATCGACGAGCTGTTCCGGCTCGCCGACGTGATGCAGCCGATCGCGCGCCGCCGCAAGGTCAGCCGCGTGCTCGAGGGCGCGGTGCTGGCCAACCTGTTCTTCGAGGCCAGCACGCGCACGCGCGTGAGCTTCGGCGCGGCCTTCTGCCGGCTCGGCGGCTCGGTCTGCGACACGACGGGATTCACCTTCTCCTCGATGGCCAAGGGCGAATCGATCCGCGACACCAGCCGCGTGATCAGCGGCTATGCCGACGCGATCGTGGTGCGCCATCCCGAACAGGGCTCGGTCGCCGAGTTCGCGCGCGCCACCAACGTGCCGGTCATCAACGGCGGCGACGGGCCGGGCGAGCATCCGAGCCAGGCGCTGCTCGACCTCTACACCATCCAGCGCGAGTTCTCGCGCCTGGGCAAGCTGGTCGACGGCGCGCATGTCGCGATGGTCGGCGACCTCAAGTACGGCCGCACCGTGCATTCGCTGATCAAGCTGCTCGCGCTGTACCGCGGCCTGAAGTTCACGCTGGTCGCGCCACCGCAGCTCGCGATGCCGGCGGAGATCGTGGAGCTGGTGAGCCGCAACGGCCACGTGGTGGAGACGGCCACCGCGCCGGCGCAGGCGCTGGCCGGCGCCGACGTGGTCTACGCGACGCGCATCCAGAAGGAGCGCTTCGCGCACGACGAGGTGCTGGAGGGCTTCGACCAGGCCTTCGCGATCGACCGCGCGCTGGTCGATGCGGCGTGCAGGAAGGACGTGGTGCTGATGCATCCGCTGCCGCGCGACGGCCGCCCGGGCTCGCACGACCTGAGCACGGATCTCGACAACGATCCGCGGCTGGCGATCTTCCGCCAGACCGACAACGGCATCCCGGTGCGCATGGCCATCTTCGCCACGCTGCTGGGCGTGGACCGGCTCGTGAGCCGCTCGATGCGCGACGCGGCCTGGACGCCGCCCTCGCACATCGGCCCCGACGACAGCAGCTTCCACGGCCTCGACTGAGGCTGGCGCGAAACCGCCATCGAGCGCGGGTAAGCTCGCCGCCCATGAAGCGCAACACCACCGCCAAGTCCACCAGCGTTCCCCCCGCCGCGAACGGCAAGGCCCCGGCCACCGATGCCTCCGGCGGCGCCCCGGTGTTCGCGGTGCTCGCGCGCATCGAGACCCTCTGGTCCTCGCTCGGCCCGGTGGGCCAGCGCATCGCCGACTTCATCGTGAAGAACCCGCGCGAGGTGGTCCACATGTCGGTCAGCGAGGTGGCCGAGCGCACCGGCTCGAGCGAGGGCAGCATCGTCGGCCTGTGCAAGAACCTCGGCGCCACCGGCTTCCAGCAGATCAAGATCGCGCTGGCGCAGGAGATCGTGCGGCCGGTGCAGTTCATCCACGAGGACCTCGATCCGCAGGACGCGGCCGAGGCGGTGATCCGCAAGATCTTCCAGAGCAACGTGCAGACCCTGCACGACACGCAGGCCACGCTCGATGCCGGCTCGATGGAACGCGCGGTGAAGCTGCTGCGCGACGCCGAGCGCATCGAGATCTACGGCATCGGCAGCTCCGCCACCATCGCCGAGGACGCGCACTACCGCATGCTGCGCATCGGCCTCAACGCGAAGGTGGTGGTCGATTCGCACGTGCAGGCGATCAGCGCCTCGCTCACCGACTCGCGGGTGGCGGTGCTGACCATCTCGCACTCGGGCAGCACGCACGAGACCGTGACCGCGACGCGGCTGGCCAAGGAGGCCGGCGCCTCGACCGTGTGCATCACCAACTTCGGCAAGTCGCCGATCCAGGCCTTCTCGGACGTGCTGCTGTTCACCATGGCGCGCGAGACCAACTTCCGCACCGAGGCCATGACCAGCCGCCTCGCGCAGCTCGCGATCATCGACGTGCTGATCGCCTGCCTGGCGCTGTCGGACTACGACACCTCGGTGCGCACGCTGCGCCAGACCTTCGACGTGCTGTCGCTCAAGCGGTACTGAGGCGGCTGCGCTCGGGCGGCCGCGCGGGCAGGGCGGTCACCTCGGCCGTGGCGCGCGGCAGCAGCAGGCCGGCGACCGAGGGCGCCACCGCCTCGGGCGCGGCGCCCACCAGCAGGCAGGCCATGCCCAGCCGCGCGGCGCCCGCGGCATCGGTGGCCGGGTTGTCGCCGATCACCACCGTGCTCGCGGGCTCGGCGCCCAGGCAGCGCAGGCCTTCCTCGAACAGCAGCGGCTCGGGCTTGCCGACGATGCGCCAGGGCTGCACGCCGCTGGCCGTGAGCACGGCCGCGAGCAGCGAGCCGGTCTCGGGCACCACGCGGCCGTGCGGGCCCGGATGGGTGGCGTCGGCATTCGTGACCACCAGCCGCGCGCCGCGCAGCAGCTCGTTGGCCACCGCGCCCAGCCGCGCATGGCTGAAGCGCATGTCGAGCGCGAGCAGCACGAACTCGGCCTCGGACGCGACCAGCCGGAAGCCGAGCGCGCGCGCATGGCGCTGCAAGGCGGGCGTGCCCACCACCATCAGCCGCGCCGTGGGGTGCTGGCGCGCGAGCAGGCTCACGGCGAGCTCGCCGGCCAGCACGATGCGCTCGGGCGGCGCGCGCAGGCCGAGCCGGCGCAGCCGCAGCGCGAGGCCCTGGGCGGTGTGGGTCGAGTTGTTCGACACGATCGCGAAGCGGCCCTCGAAACGCTCGAGGAGTTCGGCCGCGCCGTCGATGGCCTCGTTCTGGCGCACCAGCGTGCCGTCGAGGTCGAGCAGCAGGTGACGCGCCTGCGCGAGCGGTGTCAGGTCCGCTGCCGCGGGGCCTCCCGGCGCCCGGGTCTGGGTTGCGATGTTCTTCATGGATCTCCGGTTCGGGCCATCGGGGGAGCGGGGGTGCTGGCCGTGCGGCGGGATTGTATTGAACATTGCTCAGTCGTTTGCTAATTTTCAAATGAGCTTATTTCATTTGCTTGTCATCTTCGACTTCTAAAGTTCAACGCAACCGAGCGAGGCACTCGCCCGAGAAACGCCCCCGAACCGAAGGAACCGATCATGAAGAAACTCCTGGCCATCGCCGCCGCCGCCGTCTCGTTCAGCGCGCTGCTGGCCCTCCCGTCCCATGCCCAGTCCGTGGCCGACGGCTCGCGCGAACATCCGCTGCGCGTGCTGCTGATTCCCGCCGACGGCGGCACCGAGTCGGGCACCAAGGCCGACTACGCGCCGGTGTTCAACGCCATCACGCGCAGCACCGGCCTGAACTTCGACCTCAAGGTCGGCCAGTCGTACGGCGCCGTGGTCGAGGGCATGTGCAACCAGCTCGCCGACATCGCCTTCTTCGGCCCGGTGTCGTACGTGCAGGCCCACAAGCGCGGCTGCGCGCAGCTCTTGGCCGTGGGCGTGGAGAAGGGCGCCTCGGTCTACTACGCCGGCATGTTCGCCAAGGCCAATGCGCCGATCGCCTCGATCAAGGACCTGAAGGGCAAGCGCGTGGCCTTCGGCGACGTGAACTCGGCCTCGAGCTTCACCTTCCAGATCGCGATGCTGCTCGACGCGGGCATGGACCCGGCCAAGGACCTGTCGGCGATCCGCATGACCGGCAGCCACGCCAGCAGCCTGGCCGCGCTGGTGCAGGACCAGGTCGACGTGGCCTCGCTCTCGTTCGACTCGTACGAGAAGGCGGTCAAGCAGGGCGCGGCCGATCCGAAGACCATCAAGGTGATCGCCAAGAGCATGGCCATTCCCTATCCGCCGCTGGCGCTGAACTCCAAGCTGCCCGAGGCGCTGAAGACCAAGCTCAAGGACGCCTTCCAGACCGTGAACAAGGCCCCCGGCGTCACGCCCGACATGATCCGCGGCTACGGCGGCGGCAAGATCGACGGCTACGACACCAAGTTCTCCGAGGAGGAGTTCAACGTCGCCGCCGAGAAGCTGGGCCTGCTGACCGACGACCTCAAGGGCCGCATCCTCGCCAAGGCGGCCGAGCGTTGATCGCCGGCGATCGCACGCACGCCGCAGAGCCCGCCGCCGGAAGCACGCCCATGCTGCAGTTCGAATCGGTCGCCATGCGCCACCCCGACGGCACGCGCGCGCTCGGCGGCGTTTCGCTCGAGGTGCCCGCGGGCCAGTTCTGCGTGGTGCTGGGCGCCTCGGGCGCGGGCAAGTCGACCCTGCTGCGCACCGCCAACGGCCTGGTCGTGCCCACGCAGGGCACGGTGCGGGTCGAGGGCGTGCGCATCGCGCCGGGCTCGCTGGCACGCGTGCGTCCGCGCATCGGCATGATCCACCAGCAGTTCAACCTGGTGCTGCGCTCGAGCGTGGCCGAGAACGTGCTCGCCGGCGCCTTGCCGGCCCTGGGCACCTGGCGCGCGCTGCTCGGCCTGTTCACCGACGCGCAGCGGCGCAAGGCCTGCGAACTGGTCGAGTCGGTGGGCCTGGGCGAGGAGCACCTGCTGCGCCGCGTGAGCGAGCTCTCGGGCGGCCAGCAGCAGCGCGTGGGCATCGCGCGCGCCTTTATGCTCGATCCGCCGCTGGTGCTGGCCGACGAGCCGGTGGCCAGCCTCGATCCGCAGACCAGCCACGACGTGCTGTCGCTGCTGCGCCGGCAGGCGCGCGAGCGCGGCACCACGGTGCTGTGCAGCCTGCACCAGATCGAACTGGCCTGCGAGTTCGCCGACCGCATCGTGGCCTTGCGTCGCGGCGTGGTCGTGTTCGACGGCGCGCCGCGGACGTTCCAGCCGCAGGTCTTCGATGCGATCTACGGCCGCGGCGACACCGCGCCCGAGTCCGTGCCCGCGGCCCGGCCCTCGATGGCCGGCGAGCCCGAGGCGGCGTTGCCGCTGCACGCTGGCGCCCTGGAGCTCGCGCAATGAACACGATCTCTTCCTCCTCTTCCGACGCGCGCGCGTCGCGCCCGGCCTCGGCCTGGGACCTGCCGCGGCCCTTCGGCACCCGCACGCTGGTCGTGCTGCTGCTGGTGCTCGTGGTGGGCTTCTTCGCGGGCCAGCGCGTGGAGATGGGCCGCATGCTCTCGCTGACCGGCGAGGGCGTGCTCGCCGCGGTGGGCCTGCGCGACAACTCGCAGGTGCTCTCGGGCCTGGGCTCGATCGCGCGCTCGCTGTTCCCGCCGCAGATCTCCGAGCAGACCGAGGTCGCGCGCATCGAGGGCTTCGACCGCAACCGGCTGCCCTGGTTCTCGCGCGTCGAGACCCTCGAGACGCACGAGCCCAAGCTGAACCCCGAGACCCTGCAGATGGAGGACCGCGTCGAGCGTCGCGAGGTGCTGATCGAGCCGCTGGGCTACCTGTGGCACGTGGCGGTGAAGATGCTCGAGACCTTCGAGATCGCGGTCTGGGCCACGCTGATCGCGATCGTGCTGAGCGCGCCGCTGGCCTGGTGCAGCGCGAGGAACTACGCGCCCAACCGCCTGGCCTACGGCCTCGCGCGCAGCGTGGTCGGCCTGTTCCGCGCGGTGCCCGAGCTGGTGAGCGCGCTGTTCCTGGTGCTGGCCTACGGCTTCGGCCCGATCGCCGGCGTGCTGGCCCTCGCGCTGCACTCGGCCGGCTTCCTCGGCAAGTTCTACGCCGAGGACATCGAGACCGCCGACGACAAGCCGCAGGAGGCGCTGCGCGCCATCGGCGCCAACAAGCTCAAGGTGATGCGCTTCGCGGTGCTGCCGCAGGTGATGCCGCAGTTCATCGCCTACACGCTCTACGTGCTCGACCGCAACGTGCGCATGGCCACCGTGGTCGGCCTGGTCGGCGCGGGTGGCATCGGCCAGGAGCTCAAGGGCCGCTACGACATGTACAACTATGCGCATGTCGGCACGATACTGATCGCGATCTTCCTGACGGTGCTGGTGCTCGACCGCATCGCCGCCCGGCTGCGCAGCCGCTATGGCTGAGCCCTGAGTCCCCCGCGGGTACCGCGTTCGCGGCGCCCGCCCCCCATTCCCGCTTTCTGTCCGAACTCTCGCGCGGCTTGTCCGCCGCGCGGAGCGGCTTCGGCCGCGCCTTTGTCTCCCACGTCCCTCGATTCGAAAGGAACCCTCATGAAAACAGCATCTTCCCGGTACGGCCTCGCTGCGGCAGGCCTTCTCCTGTGCCTGAGCCTCGCCGCCTGCGGTGGCGGTGGTGGGGGCGGTGGCCTGCCGATCCTGCCGCCGGGACAGACCCCGCCGGCCGGCGACGGCAACAACGGCAACGGCAACAACCCGCCGCCCCAGCCCGCGCTCAAGTGCGCGCCCTGAGTCCGCGCCTTCCTCCAGAACTCCCTTCGCCCCTGCGTTGAAAGAACCCCCCATGAACACCACCTCCCGTCGCGATTTCTTCCGCAAGTCGGCCGGCGCCATCGGCGCGGCCTCGGCCCTCACCATGCTCCCGCCCGTGATCCGCAAGGCCCTGGCGGTCGAGGCCGCGGTCGACACCGGCTCCATCAAGGACATCAAGCACATCGTGATCCTGATGCAGGAGAACCGCAGCTTCGACCACTACTTCGGCACGCTGAAGGGCGTGCGCGGCTTCGGCGACCGCTTCCCGCTGCCGCTGGCCAACGGCAAGTCGGTGTTCTTCCAGCCCAACACCACCGCGGGCGCGCCCGAGATCCAGCCCTTCCGCCGCGACTCCACGATCGCCAACGCGCTGATCGGCTCGGGCGCGCCGCACAGCTTCCCCGACATGCAGGGCGCCTGGGCGCAGGGGAAGATGGACCGCTGGATCCAGTTCAAGAACCAGGTGACGATGGGCTACTACCTGCGCGAGGACATCCCGTTCCAGTTCGCGCTGGCCGATGCCTTCACGATCTGCGACGGCTACCACTGCTCGATCCTCACCGGCACCGATCCCAACCGCATCGTGTTCTGGTCGGGTTCCAACTTCAATCCCGAGCTGCGCAAGAAAGGCATCAACAGCACCGACACCGATTCGGAACCGGTCAACTCGCGCTGCTGGCCGAGCCCGTCGAACTGGATCGCGGGCAACCCGCAGGAAGCCGACGGCACGGGCCAGAAGAACGCGACCACGGGTGCCTACAACTACAAGTACGTCAACAATGCGTTCAAGTGGGACACGCTGCCCGACGTGCTGCAGAAGAACGGCATCAGCTGGCACATCTACCAGAACATGAACAACAACTGGACCGGCGCCATGAACGGCTGCCTGGCGTTCCAGAGCTTCCGCACCGCGCAGCCCGGCTCGCCGGTCTATCAGCACGGCCTGACCGGCGGTCCCGCCGCGGCCGACGGCGCCACCAACTTCCTGGCCCAGCTCAAGCAGGACGTGATGAACGACACCCTGCCGCAGGTCTCGTGGGTGCTGCCCACGCAGGCACTGGCCGAACACCCGGGCAGCAGCGAAGGCGTGGCCGGCGCGGCCGACTTCATCTCCGACGTGCTGAGCGCGCTGACCTCGAACCCCGCGGTCTGGAGCAAGACGGCGCTGTTCGTGACCTTCGACGAGAACGACGGCTTCTTCGACCACCTGGCGATGCCCGCGGTGCCCTCGTACGACGCCAACGGCAACCTGATGGGCAAGTCCACCGTGCCGCTGGACGGCGAGTACTTCGACGCCTCGGTGGGCAGCTACCTCAATGCCGCCGACACCGTCAGCGGCAAGATCCGCCCCTGGGGCCTGAGCTCGCGCGTGCCGATGTACGTGGTGTCGCCGTGGAGCAAGGGCGGCTGGGTCAACTCGCAGGTGTTCGACCACACCTCGATGGGCCGCTTCCTCGAGAAGCGCTTCGACATCACGATCGACGCCATCAGCCCCTGGCACCGCGCGGTCTGCGGCGACCTCACGAGCTGCTTCGACTTCGTCAGCCCGAACGACCCGGTGGTGCCCAAGCTGCCCGACACCAGCGGCTATCCCGCCATCAACACGGCGCAGAAGGCGCTGGGCAACACCGGCGTCATCACCAAGGCGCCCGTGCCCGCCACGCCGCTGTTCCAGGAGACCGGCACGCGCTTCTCGCGCGCGCTGCCCTACGAGCTGCACACCAGCGCGCGCGTCGAGGCGCGCGGCCTGGTCTCGCTGATCTTCAGCAACACCGGCGACCAGGGCGCGGTGTTCCACGTCTACGACAAGCTGCACCTGGACCGCATCCCGCGCCGCTACACGGTGGAAGCCGGCAAGCAGCTGCAGGACTACTGGGACACCGGTGCCACCGACGGCGGCAAGTACGACCTCTGGGTCTACAGCACCAACGGCTTCGTGCGCAGCTTCAGCGGCGACGCGATGGCCTTCAACGCGGCCGCCTTCAGGCCCGAGGTCCAGGTCTGCTACGACCCGGCCGCCGGCGACGTCTACGTGAAGGTGCACAACAACGGCAGCATCGACGGCGAGGTGACCGTGCAGTCGAACGCCTACCGCACCGACGGCCCCTGGACCCTCAAGGCGCCGAAGGGCGACATGGGCACGCTGCACTGGGAGCTCAAGGACAGCGGCCACTGGTACGACTTCACCGTGACCGCCGGCAACGCCGTGCGCCGCTTCGCGGGCCGTGTCGAGACCGGCAAGCCGACCGTGAGCGACCCCGCGATGGCGATGCACCTGCAGGCCTGAGCGCGCTTCCACCCCAACGAGGAGAAACACCATGAAGAAGAACAAGCGCATGCCGCGCGGCGCGAGCCTGCTCAGCGCGTCGCTGGCCCTGGCCGCGATCTGCGGCCCGGCCCTGGCCCAGACGGTGCCGGTGGTCTGGGATCCGGCCAAGGCCAACCTCGGCGTCGGCACCGATGCCGGCACCACGGTCGGCGGCAGCAACAACACGGCCGTCGGCACCAAGGCCGGCACCAAGGTGACGGGCGACGACAACCTGGCCGTGGGCCAGAACGCCGGCGCCGGCGTCACCGGCAGCAACAACCAGGCGATCGGCGAGGGCGCGGGCAACACGGTCAACGGCAGCGGCAACCAGGCCATCGGCCAGAACGCCGGCAACAACGTGACCGGCCCGACCAACCAGGCCATCGGGCAGGGCGCCGGCAACAACGTCACCGGCACCAGCGACATCTCGATCGGCCTGGGTGCCGGCAACAACGTCAGCACCAACTGGAACCTCGCGATCGGCAACAACGCGGGCACCAACGTGTCGGGCGGCAATGCCAACGTCGGCATTGGCTTCGAGTCGGGCCAGAACGTCAAGGGCGGCTGGAACCAGTCGATCGGCCGCAGCGCGGGCGACAACGTCACCGGCGACCACAACAACGCCACCGGCTTCCATGCCGGCAGCGGCGTGACCGGCAGCGACAACAACGCCACCGGCACCAACGCCGGCATGACCGTGACCGGCAGCAACAACAACGCCATGGGCAACGGCGCCGGCAACAAGGTCACGGGCAGCGACAACACGGGCATCGGCACCAATGCCGGCAGCAACGTGACGGGCAGCAACAACGTGTCGCTCGGCGAGGGTGCGGGCAACAACGTCGGCACCAACTGGAACCTGGCGATCGGCGAGGGCGCGGGCAGCAACGTGTCGGGCAAGAACGCCAACCAGGCGATCGGCTACTACGCGGGCACCAACGTCAACGGCGGCTGGAACCAGACCATGGGCCGCAGCTCGGGCCAGAACGTGACCGGCGACTACAACAACTCGACCGGCTACGCGGCCGGCTCGAACGTGACCGGCAGCCGCAACGACGCCACGGGCCAGAACGCCGGCCAGAACGTGACCGGCAACGACAACGAGGCTTACGGCACCGGTGCCGGCAGCAACGTCAAGGGCAACGGCAACCAGGCCTACGGCACGGGCGCGGGCAACAACGTCAACGGCAGCAACAACCTGTCGATGGGCCAGGGCTCGGGCGCGGGCGTCACGGGCGTGGGCAACCAGGCCTCGGGCATGCAGGCCGGTGCGGGCGTCTCGGGCAACAACAACATCGCCACCGGCCAGGCCGCGGGCGGTGGCGTGCAGGGCAGCAACAACGTGGCCTCGGGCACGATGGCGGGCCAGGCGGTCAGCGGCAACTCGAACCTCGCGCAGGGCAACAGCGCGGGCCAGCACGTGCGCGGCAACGACAACATCGCGATCGGCTCGGGCTCGGGCGCCTACGTGAGCGCCAACCAGACCGCCTCGATCGGCGCCGGCGCGCGCGCCAGTGCCGACAACTCGCTGGCCATCGGCACCAATGCGCAGGCCTTCGAGGACTCGGGCGTGGCGATCGGCAACGGCGCCGTGGTGAACCATGCGAACAGCGTGGCGCTCGGCGCCGGCAGCGCGACCACGCGCGGCGCGCTCAGCAACTACACCGCGATCGGCATGGCCGGCGTGCAGTCGTCGATGGGCGAGGTGGCGCTGGGCAACCGCCAGATCACCGGCGTGGCCCCGGGCAGCGCGCCCACCGACGCCACCAACGTCGGCCAGGTGCAGGGCATGGTGAAGGAGGGCGTGAGTCAGGCCAATGCCTACACCGACACCGTGGCAGCGCAGGGCCTGCCGGTCGGCAAGGCCTACACCGACCTCACGGCCGCCCGCCTGCAGAGCCAGATCGACGACACGGCCCGCCGTGCCTACGCCGGCATCGCCAGCGTGGCCGCGATGGAGGCCGCGCCGATGGTGCCCGGCAAGATCAGCTATGCCGTGGGCCTGGGCAACTACCGCAGCGAGAGCGCGATCGGCGGCTCGCTGCGCCACACCTCGCAGGACGGCCGCTACAGCGTCACGCTCGGCGTGGGCGCGAGCAGCTCGGGCGTGGTGACGCGCGTGGCGCTCACGGGCGTGTTCGACTGAGGACGGTGCCGGCGGGCGCAGGGGCTCTGCTATAACGCAGCGGCCCTGTTCAACCCGCCGCATCCCTCATGCACAACCCGTCGCTGACGCTGCTCAAGTGGATCTTCATCGCCGTCGGCCTGGGCCTGCTGGTCATCGCGATCGTGGTGCCCGACGAGGCCAAGTGGCTGCTCACGCTGCTGGGCCTGATGTTCACGGGCGTGGGCGGCGGCATCCTGTTCGTCGGCGAACGCAACGCGAAGCGCGCGGCCTGGCTGCTGCAGCACGGCCAGCGCATCGATGCCGAGCTGCGCGAGGTCGAGCTCAACACCTCGTTCCAGGTCAACGGCCGGCATCCCTACCGCGCCATCGTCGAGGCGCGCGCCGGCTTCGGCCGCGAGCTGCGGCAGTTCCGCAGCGCCAACATCTGGTTCGATCCCACGCGGCACCTGAGCGGGCGCCGGATCGCGGTCTACGTCGATCCCGCGAATCCGAAGCGCTACCACGTGGACCTGTCGTTCCTGCCGCCGCGCGGCTGAGCTTCAGCGCACTTCAGCGAACCAGCGCGAAGCGCGCGTGCAGTCCGCCCACGGCCGAGGGCGACACCCACAGGTCGAAGTCGCCGGGCTCCACCGTGGGCCGCAGGTCGCGGCCGATGAAGGCGAGGTCGGCCGCGCGCAGCGCGAACTCGACCTGCACCGAGGCGCCGGGCGCGATGCGCAGCTTGCGGAAGTCCTTGAGCTCGCGCACCGGCCGCGTCACGCTCGCGGTGCGCTGCGCGATGTAGAGCTGCACCACTTCCTCGGCCTCGCGCTGGCCGGTGTTGGTGACGGTGGCGCGCACGCGCAGCGTACCGTCCGTCATCGGCAACTGCTCGCTGTCGAGCGCGACGCCGTCGTAGCGCACCGGCGCGAAGCCCAGGCCGAAGCCGAAGGGATAGAGCGCCTCGTTGGGGGCCTCGATGTAGCGCGTCTTGAAGGCGGTGCCGGGCGCGTCGGGCGGCAGCGGCCGGCCGGTGCGCTTGTGGGCGTAGTAGTAGGGCACCTGTCCCGCCGCCTGCGGAAAGCTCACCGGCAGCCGGCCCGAGGGATTGAAGTCGCCGAACAGCACGTCGGCGATCGCGTGGCCGGTCTGCACGCCGAGGAACCAGGTCACGAGGATCGCGCGCGCATCGCGCACCACGGGCGGCAGCGCCATCGCGCGGCCGTTGCTCAAGAGCACGACGATCGGCTTGCCGGTGGCCGCGACGGCCTCGGCCAGCGCCTGCTGCACCAGCGGCAGGCCGATGTCGGCGCGCGAGCGCGATTCGCCCGACATGCGCTCGCCCTCGCCGATGGCCAGCACCACCACGTCGGCCTGGCGCGCCGCGGCCACCGCGGCCTCGATGCCGCCGGGCAGCAGCGACTCGACGTTCGAGCCGCGCGTGACCGTGAGCGAGGCCGCGTCGCCGAGCGCGGCGCGCAGGCCCTGGTCGATGCCCACCGGCGCGCTCTGGCCCGGGAACAGGCTCCAGGCGCCCAGCAGGTCCTGCGTGCCCGAGGCGAAGGGGCCGATCAGCGCGACCCGGGTGCCGGTCTTCGCGAGCGGCAGCAGCGCGCCCTCGTTCTTCAGCATCACGATGGAGCGGCGCGCGCTCTCGCGCGCCAGCGCGATGAAGGCCGGGTCCTCGGCGCGCTGCGCGGCCGGCGGGCCGTCGAGGCCGCGCATCGGCTGGTCGAACAGGCCGAGCCTGAGCTTGGCGTACAGCACGCGGCGCACCGCATCGTCGAGCCGCGCCATCGGCACCTCGCCCGCGGCCACCAGGCCCGGCAGCTCGCGCATGTAGAGGCCGCTCTGCATGCTCATGTCGGTGCCCGCGAGGAAGGCCTGCTTCGCGGCCTCGCGGCCATTGGCTGCGTAGCCGTGCGCGATCAGTTCCTCGTCGGCCGTGTAGTCCGACACCACGAAGCCCCGGAAGCCCCACTCGCCGCGCAGCACGCCGGTCAGCAGCGCCGGGTTGGCGGTCGAGGGAATGCCCGAGATCTCGTGGAAGCCGCTCATCAGCGACAGCGCGCCCGCGTCGAGCGCGGCGCGGAACGGCGGCAGGTAGACCTCGCGCAGCGTGCGCTCGGAGATGTCGACGGTGTTGTAGTCGAGCCCGCCCTCGGCCGCGCCGTAGCCCGCGAAATGCTTGGGCGTGGCGAGCATGGCATCGGCGCGCGACAGGTCGTCGCCCTGGAAGCCGCGCACGCGCGCGGCGGCGAAGCGGCTCGCGAGCAGCGGGTCCTCGCCCACGCCCTCGATGCCGCGGCCCCAGCGCGCATCGCGCGCGATGTCGACCATGGGCGCGAAGGTCCAGCGGAAGCCGTCGGCGCTGGCCTCGACCGCCGCCGCGCGCGCGGTGCGCTCGGCCAGCGCGGGTTCCCAGCTCGCGGCCTCGGCCAGCGGCATCGGGAAGATGGTGCGAAAGCCGTGGATCACGTCGGCACCGAAGATCAGCGGAATGCCCAGGCGCGATTCCTGGACCGCGATGCGTTGCAGCTCGCGCTTGCGCGTCAGGCCCTCGTTGTTGAAGAGCCCGGTCACGCGGCCCGCGCGCACCTCGTCGGCCTCGAGCTGCGCATTGCGCCGGTTGGCCTGCGGGTTGCCGGGAATGTTGGTATCGGCCGGGCCGTAGAGGCTCAACTGGCCGACCTTCTCCTCGACCGTCATGCGCGCGATCAGCGCCTCGATGCTCGGATCGGTGACGGCCGGGACGGGGGCTTGGGCGAAGGCGAGGAGGCTGGCGAGGAGACCGAGGGCAAGAAAGAGGAGCGGGGCTTTTTTTCCGACGTGCATGGGCGCCCATTCTGCAGACATCGCCCGCCGCGGCCGCAAGCGGGTTTCCGCCCTGCCCGTAGGGCGATGTCCGACCCGCCCGCGCGGGCTCCCAGGGCTATTCGGCCGTCGCGCCCGACTCCTTCGCGACCTTGACCCACTTGGTGGTCTCGCTGCCGATGAAGGCCGCGAGCTCGGCGGGCTTCATGCGGCCGGCCGTCACGCCCTGTTCCTCGAAGCGTTTGACCACGTCGGGTTGCTGCAGCGCACGCGCGAGCTCGGTGTTGAGCCGCTGCACGATCTCGGGCGGCGTGCCGTGCGGTGCCATGAGCGCGAACCAGGTCGTCATGTCGTAGCCCTTGAGGCCGGCCTCGTCGAGCGTGGGCACGCCGGGGTAGGCGGGCGAACGCGCCTTCGTGGTCACGGCCAGCGCATGCACCTTGCCGGCCTTGACGTGCGGCGAGGCCGAGGGGCTGGTCTCGATCGCCATCTGGATCTGGCCGCCCATCAGGTCGGCCATCATCGGCGCGCCGCCCTTGTAGGGCACGTGCACGATCTCGGTCTTCGTCATCGCGCGGAACAGCTCGCCCGAGATGTGCTCGGTGCTGCCGTTGCCGGCCGAGCCGAAGTTGACCTTGCCGGGATTGGCCTTGATGTAGGCCACGAGTTCGGCCACGGTCTTCGCGGGCACCTTGTCGTTGACGATCAGCACGTTGGGCGTGGAGGCCACCAGCGCCACCGGGTCGAAGTCGCGCTGGAAGTCGTAGGCCAGCTTCTTGTAGAGGCCCGGCGCGATCGAGTGCGCGATGGTGGCGAGGAACAGCGTGTAGCCGTCGGCCGGCGCCTTGGCCGCGAGGGTCGCGCCCACGGTGCCACCCGCGCCGCCGCGGTTGTCGACGATCACCGGCTGCTTGAGCGATTCCGACAGCTTCTGGCCCACGGTGCGCGCGACGATGTCGGTGGTGCCGCCGGCCACGAAGGGCACGACGAGGGTGATGGGCTTGCTCGGCCAGTCGGCGGCGAGCGCGGGCAGGGTGCCCGCGGCCAGCAGCAGGGTCGCGAGGGTGGTGCGGAGGAAGGCTTGTCTTTTCATGGTCGTGGGGGTCTTGGTGTTGTTGTGAAGAGGGTGGTCAGGCCACGCGGTTGCGCAGCGGCAGGCCGGCGTTCCAGCGCCGCAGGTTGTCGAGGAAGAGGGCGGCCACGCGCGCCTCGTTGCCGTCCGAATGGCCGGCCGTGTGGGGCGTGACGATGACGTTCGGCAGCGACCACAGCGGCGAGTCGGCGGGCAGCGGCTCGTGCGCGAACACGTCGAGGTAGGCGCCCGCGAGCGCGCCGCCGCGCAGCGCCTCGATCAGCGCGGCTTCGTCGACCACCTCGCCGCGCGCGACATTCACGAGCCGCGCGCCCGGTGGCAGCAGCGCGAGCGCGGCGGCATCGACGAGCCCGCGCGTGCGTTCGGTCAGCGGACAGGCGAGCAGCAGCCAGTCGGCACGCGGCAGCACCTGGCCGATGTCCTCGAAGCGCACGCTCTCGACGGCGGGTGCCAGCGGCGCATCGGCACTGCTGCGCACCGAGACCACGCGCAGCCCGAGCGCCGACAGCAGCGCGCCCAGGCCCTGCCCGATCGGCCCCCAGCCCACGATCACCGCGGTCTGGCCCGCGAGGTCGCGCGGCAGCCCGCTGCCCACGAGCGGCGCCCAGGTCTTGTCGCGCTGCGCCGCGAGCAGTTGCGGAAAGCGCCGTGCGAGCATCAGCACGCCGGCCAGCGCGGTCTGCACCACCACGCCCGCATTGGCGCCCGAGGAGGTCGTGACCTCGACGCCGCGCGCGCGCAGCTCGCCGTACACGGGCCGGTCGGCGCCCGAGGAATGGGCATGCACCCAGCGCAGCGAGGGCGCATGACGCAGCGCATCGTGGAAGCGCCGGGTGTGCGGCAGCAGCTCGTGCTTGGTCGACAGGCCCGTGACATCGCGCGAGACGAAGGCCACGTCGGCATCGGCGCCTTCGGCCACCACCACGTGCGCGCGGCCGGCCAGTGCTTCGGCCAAGCCGGTGCCGGCCTGAAGCGCGGCGGCCTCGGTCATCAGGATGCGCAGTGGCCCGCTCATTCGGCCGTCGCGCCCGACTCGCGAACGATGCTCTTCCATTTCTCGTACTCCTGCCGCGTGAACCTGCCGAACTGCTCGGGCGTGCCGCCCACCGGGTCGGCGCCCTCGCGGATCATCTGCGCTTCTAGCGAGGGCAGCGCGTCGTTGACCGATTTGTTGAGCAGCGCGATCACCGGCGCGGGCGTGCCCTTGGGCGCGAAGAAGCCGAACCAGGAGCCGGCCGAGAAATCGCCGAAGCCCTTCTCGGCCACGGTCGGCACGTCGGGCAGCGAGCGCGAGCGCTTGAGGCTGCTGACCGCGATGGCGCGCAGCTTGCCCGCGCGGATGTGCGGGATCACCGAGGGAATGGTCGCGAACATGAACTGGATGCGTCCCGCGAGCAGGTCGGTGAGCGCATTGGCGCCCTTGTAGGGCACGTGCAGCGTGTCGGCGCCGATGCGCTTGCCGAGCATGTAGCTCGACAGGTGCGAGGAGGTGCCGATGCCGGTCGAGCCATAGTTGAGCTTGTTCGGGTTGGCCTTGGCATAGGCGATGAATTCCTCGAGCGTCTTCGCGGGCACCTCGGGGTTCACCACCAGCACGTTGGGCACGTCGGCGATCTGTACCACGGGCACCAGGTCGCGCAGCGGGTCGTAGGGCAGGTTCTTGTAGAGCGTCTGGTTGACGGCCATCGGGCCCACCGAGTTGACGATCAGCGTGTAGCCGTCGGCCGGCGCGCGCACCACGAACTCGGTGCCGATGTTGCCGCCGCCGCCGGGCTTGTTGTCGATCACGAAGGGCTGGCCGAGCTTCTCGGACAGCTGCTGCGTGACGGCGCGCGCGAGGATGTCGGTGGTGCCGCCCGCGGTGAAGGCGACGACCACGCGCACGGGCTTGGCGGGATAGGCGGCCTGCGCCTGCGCGCGCGGCACGGCGCCGAGGCCGGCGGCCAGCAGCAGGGCCGCGGCCAGGCCCAGCAGTCGTCGCGGCAGGAGGGAAGGCTTGTCTCGTTTCATTCTTGTGATCCTCTGGGTGGGGATGGGCTCTACACGGGCGGGGGAAAGTCGTACAGCGCGGCCGGGTTGTCGACCAGCACGCGCCGGCGCTGCGCCGCGTCGGGCAGCCAGCGCGCCAGCAGGTTCAGCAAGGCGCCGTCGTCGGGCACCTGCTGCGCCTCGAAGTAGTTGATGTGCGGCCAGTCGCTGCCCCACACCACGCGCTCGGCATTGGCCTGCAGCAGCGCTTCGGCGAAGGGATCGATGTCGGCGTAGGGCGCGCCCATTCCGGTGTTGCGGTCGGCGCCCGAGATCTTGGTCCAGGCCTTGCCGTCGGCCAGCAGCCGGCACAGCGTGCGAAAGCCCGGGTCCTCGATGCCGCGCGCGGCCGCCATGCGGCCCATGTGATCGATCACCAGCGGCAGGCCCAGGCGCAGCAGGCGCGGCGCGAGCTCGACCAGGTCGGGCGCGTGGATCCAGATCTGCGCATGCCAGCCGCGCTCCGCGAGGCGCGGCGCGAGTGCCTCCAGCACCTCGATGCCCACGCCGTTGCGATAGACCGCATGGCCGTCGCGCTGGAACAGGTTGAAGCGCACGCCGCGGATGCCCGCCGCATGCCAGCGGTCGAACTCGGCGTCGCCGGTGTCGGCGCGCGGCACGGCGATGCCGCGCAGGCGCCCGGGGTACTGCGACAGGGCTTCGAGCACCGCGCCGTTGTCGGTGCCGCTCGCGCTGCCGGTCACCAGCACGCCGCGCGCGAGGCCAAGCCGGTCGAGGTGCGCGATGAAGGCCGCGCCCGGGTACTCGGCGGGCGTGTAGCTGCGGTCCTCGGCGAGCGGAAAGCGTGCGTAGGGACCGAAGACGTGGGCATGGCTGTCGCAGGCGCCGGGCGGCAGCGAGAAGGCCACGGGTGCGAAGGCATCGTGAGGGGGCAGGCAGGGGCGGGTCATGCGGCGTGCCTCCTCAGTCGACCTTGAGCTTGCCGCTCTTCGCGAGCAGCCGGGCGCCTGCGTCTTCCTTCTTCAGCGTGGCGAGCCACTCGTCGGGCGAGGAGGCCTGGCCGGGGCTGCCGACGGAGATCAGGCGGCGCTTCACGTTCTCGTCGGCCAGCGCCTTGCGCAGCGCGGCATTGAGCGCCTGCACCACGTCGGCGGGCGTGCCGGCCGGCGCGAGCAGGCCGGTGGCGGTGGTGGCGTCGAAGTCCTTGAGGCCGGCCTCGCGCAGGGTCGGCACGTTCGGCAACGCGGGGTCGCGTTCCTTCGACATCACGGCCACCGCGCGCAGCATGCCCGACTGGATGTGGGCGGCCGAGCTCGTGAGCTGGTCCACCACCAGGTCGATCTGGCCGCCCAGCAGGTCGGTGAGCGCCGGGGCCGAGCCCTTGTAGGGAACCGTGTTGAGGCTCAGCTTGCCGGCCTGCTCGAGCTGCAACAGCGCGATGTGGTTGGTGGTGCCCGGGCCCGCATGGCCGGCCGTGACCTGGCCGGGCTTGCCGCGCGCGGCGGTGAGCAGGCCCTCGATGTCCTTGTACGGACCCTGGCCGCGCACCGCGATCACCAGCGGCGTGGTGGCGGCGAGGCCGATGGGCGCGAAGTTGTCGAGCGCGTAGGTGGTCTTCGTCATCAGCGGCAGCACCACCAGCGCGTTGGGCGTGCTGACCAGCAGCGTGTAGCCGTCGGGCTGCGCGCGTGCCACGTAGGAGGCGCCGATGGCGCCGCCGGCACCGGCACGGTTGTCCACGATCACCGACTGGCCCAGGATCTGGCCGAGCGCGGGCGCGAGCGTGCGCGCGACCACGTCGAGGTTGCCGCCGGGCGCGAAGGGCACGACCAGCGTGACGGGCTTCTGCGGGAATTTCTGCGCGAAGGCGGGCAGGGCGATGGCTGCCGCGAGCATGGCCAGCACGGCGGGGAACAGTCTTCTTTTCATCGGGTGTCGTCTTGGTTCTTCGGGGGAGGCGGGGGCTTCAGTCGCGGAAGCCCGGATCCATGCGGTCGAGCTTGCGCAGCAGCGCCGGCCATTCCATGAGCCCGTAGGGGCGGCGCGTGCCGGGCTGGTAGTTGTTCCAGGTCTCCTCGAGCACGCTCTGCGGCACGGCCTTGAGCGGCGTGTTGCACGACATCGCGCCGATCTGCGCGCGACAGGCCAGCTCGAGCCGGTGCATCCAGTTGAAGGCCTCGCCCACGCTGCGGCCCACCACCAGCGCGCCGTGGTTGCGGAAGATCACGGCCTCGCGGTCGCCCAGGTCCTCGAGCAGCGAGGCCTGCTCGGCGGTGTTGAGCACCACGCCCTGGTAGTCGTGGTAGCCGATCTTGAGGAAGCGCATCGCGGTCTGCGTGAGCGGCAGCAGCCCGCATTCGAGCGAGGACACGGCCATCGAGGCCCAGCTGTGGGTGTGGATCACGCAGGCCACGTCGGGCCGCGCGGCATGCACCGCGCTGTGGATCACGTAGCCGGCCTTGTTGATGCCGTAGTTCAGCTCGCCGAAGTCGGGCGAGGACAGGATGTTGCCGTCCTGGTCGACCTTGATCAGGCTCGAGGCGGTGATCTCCTCGTACATCATCCCGTAGGGGTTGATGAGGAAGGCGCCCTTCTCGCCGGGCACGTGCGAGGAGATGTGGTTGGCCATCATGTCGGACATGCCGTAGAGGTCGACCAGCCGGTAGCAGGCGGCGAGGTCGATGCGCGCCTGCCATTCGGCGGGAGAGCACTGGTCCTTCATGGAGGGGATCTGGAGCACGCCAGGGTTGGTCATCGCGGAGGTCCTTTCTTCGATATCGGGTGTGGGTTCAGTCGGCGCCAAGCTGCAGGCGGCTGGGCAGGCGCTTCTCGATCGCGAACTTCAGAAGCGCCGCGCAGCGGAAGATGCCGTGCGCGAACTTGCCGTAGGGCAGCGTGAGGAACAGCGCCATCACCACGCCCAGGTGCACCGCCAGCAGCAGCGCCATGAATCGCGTGTCGCGCCAGGCCAGCAGCGCCAAGCCCGTGAGGCTGGTCAGCAGCAGCAGCGCGATGAAGCCGCGGTCCATGGGCCGCTGCGCGACGTCGCCATGGGCCGGGTCGCGCCGCAGGTTGAGCCACAGCAGGCCGATCGGGCCGACCACCAGGCCGATGCCGCCCGCGGTGCCCAGCAGCACCGGCAGGCTGGTCAGCGCATAGGGCGCATGCAGGTCGAACAGGTAGTGGTAGAGCGTGGCCACGCAGGTCGAGGCGAAGCACAGCATGAAGCCGTAGAAGGTGAAGTGGTGGAAGCGCCGGCGCCACAGCGTGAAGCGGTCGTCCTCGTTGTTGCAGCCCTCGCCATGGCCGCCGCCGAGGTACTTGAGGCGCAGCGCATCGTGCGCCGCTTCCGCGCTCGCGGGCCCGCGCACGCCCGCCATCGCCGGCGCGTTGCCGGGGTCGTTGGCCGGCGAGACCTCGCGCCAGAAGCGCCGCACGCCCAGCGCCAGCGCGAGCAGCACGAACAGCGACACCGCGCCGAACAGCAGCGCGAGGAAGTTGTGCGGGAAGATCGCGTAGAAGTTGCCGGCCAGCGGCTCGTGCAGCAGCGAGCCGCTCATCGCGACCGCGAGCACGAGGAACAGCGCGAGGCCGCCGGCCAGGGCCAGCGCGACCGTGAGCCCGGCCTTCTCGTAGAGCGAGCCCATCGCGGCGGGCCAGGCGTAGTCGTGGTAGGTCTGCATGCGCACCTGGGCCATGGCCTGCGGCACGTTGACCGCGAACTCGTGCGGCGGCGCGTACTGGCAGGCATGCAGGCAGGCGCCGCAGTTGTGGCAGAGGTTGGCCAGGTAGTGCGTGTCGGCCTTGCCGAACTCGAGGCGCCGCGTCATCGCGGGGAACACGGCGCAGAAGCCCTCGCAGTAGCGGCAGGCGTTGCAGATCTGCAGGATGCGCGCGACCTCGCCCTCGGGGGCGGTCAGCGGAAGGGCGGGCTGGATCGGGATCACGCGCGACGGGGTGGCGCCGATGCCGTCCGCATCGGCACGCGCGCGGGCGACGAGATCAGTGAGCTGCTGCAAGGGCGGTCTCCGGGGAATTCTTCGAAATGTTCTTGGCGGCCTTCGCTGCCTGCGTGCCGGCGATGCGGCCGAAGGCCGTGCCGATGCTCATGCCGACGCCCGCCGTGTAGCCCTTGCCGAGCACGTTGCCGGCCATCATTTCGCCGGCCACGAACAGGTTGGGGCTGGGCCGGCCGCCGAAGCGCACGGCCGCGGTCTTGTCCACCTTCAGGCCCAGGTAGGTGAAGGTGATGCCGGGGCGCACCGGGTAGGCGTGGAAGGGCGCGGTGTCGAGCGGGCGCGCCCAGTGCGTCTTGGCCGGTGCGAGGCCCTCGGTGTGGCAGTCGTCGAGCGCGGTGTGGTCGAAGCGGCCGACACGGCAGGCGGCGTTGTAGTCCTGCACGGTGCGCACGAAGGTGGCTTCGTCCAGGCCGATCTTCTGCGCGAGTTCGCCGAGCGTGTTCGCCTGCGTGCCGGTGAACACCGGCGGCATGAAGCGCCCGACCGCCTTCTGGTCGATGATCGACCATGCGATCTGCCCCGGTTGCTGTGCCACGAGCCGGCCCCAGATCGCATAGCGCTTGGGCCAGAAGTCCTCGCCCTCGTCGTAGAAGCGCCGTGCTTCGCGGTTGACCACCACGCCGAGCGACACGCAGTCGATGCGCGTGCAGATGCCGCCGTCGTAGAGCGGCGCGCGCGCGTCGATGGCGACCATGTGGCCCTGCGAGGGATCGCCGATGCTGTCGGCGCCCGCGGCGATCATGTGCTTGAGCAGCACGCCCTGGTTGAAGCGCGTGCCGCGGATCAGGAAGTTGTCGGCCGGCCATTCGCCGCGCTCGTTCCGGCCCCAGGCCTCGCGCAGCCATTCGCGGTTCGACTCGAAGCCGCCGGCCGCGAGCACGCAGCTCTTCGCCGCGATGCGTTCGCCGGCCTCGGTGCGCACGGCCACGAAGCGCTCGCCGTCGAGCTCGACCGAGGCCACGGGCGTGTCGTAGCGGATCTGCACGCCGAGCCGTTCGGCACTGCGGAAATAGGCATTGACCAGCGCCTTGCCGCCGCCCATGAAGAAGGCATTGGTGCGCGCCACGTGCAGTGCGCCCGACAGCGGCGGCTGGAAGTGCACGCCATGGCTGCGCATCCAGTCGCGGCAGCTCGACGAGGCGCGGATCACGAGCCGCGCGAGGTGCTCGTCGGTGAGGCCGCCCGTCACCTTCAGCAGGTCCTGCCAGTACTCCTCTTCAGGGTAGGCATCGACCAGCACGTCCTGCGGCGCGTCGTGCATGCAGCGCAGGTTGCGGGTGTGCTGCGAATTGCCGCCGCGCCATGCCTTGGGCGAGGCCTCCAGCAGCAGCACCGAAGCGCCGGCCTCGCGCGCCATCAGGGCGGCGCACAGCGCGGCATTGCCGCCGCCGACAACCAGTACGTCTATCACTCGTGGGTCTCCTTGGAATCCAGGAGACTTTAGGCAGCGCGGCCTTCACGCGAAAGGCCGGATGAGGCAACGGGTGTTCAGTTTTCGAGAAGACTGGCGCCGGTCCAGCGGCCGTCGCGAACGAGGCTGCGCGCGGTGTCGGCCACCACCACGCGCGTGGCCAGCGCGGCCGGCGAGAGCTCGTCGTCCGACAGGCTCACGAGCAGGTTGCGCCGGCCCACGTGGGCATCGGCGATCTGCGTGAGCTCGAGGTCGTCGCGGTCGTGGCGCGCGGTGGCGGCGCCGGGCTGCACGGTGGCGCCGTAGCCGGCGCGCACCGCGTCCATCAGCAGCGCGAGGCCGTCGACCTCGGCCACGATGTTCGGCTGCACGCGCGCGCGCAGGAAGGCCGCCATCAGGGTGGCGCGCAGGCCGTGGCTGCCGCTTGGCAGGATCAGCGGCACCTCGGCCAGCTGCGAGAGCCGCACCTTGGTGCCCATGGGGCGCCTGGCGAGCGTGGGCGAGGCGACCACGAAGAGCTTCTCGGCCAATAGCGGCGAGACGCTCCAGCGGCGCGGCGTGTCGGTCTGGAACAGCACGGCCAGGTCGAGCTGGCGCGCATGCAGCATGGTCGTGAGATGGCCCGACAGCGCCTCGACCATGTGCAGCCGCACCTCGGGATAGCGCTCCTGCATGGCGCGCATCAGCGGCACGCCGAGCACGGTGGCGGTGGTGGGCGCGAGGCCCACGCTGACATGGCCCGACAGCCGCGCCTGCTGCGCCGCGCGCACCGCGTCGTCGGCATGGCGCAGCGTGAGCTGGGCCTGCTGCAGGAAGGCCAGGCCGGCATCGGTGGGCGTGACGCCCGTGGAACTGCGCTGCAGCAGGCGGGTGGCGAGCTCGCTCTCGAGCCGGCTGATCTGCTGGCTCAGCGCCGAGGTGACCACGCCGAGCTCGACCGCCGCGCGGCCCATGCTGCGCAGTTCGCAGACCTTGACGAAGTAGCGCAGTTGCCTCAGTTCCATGCGCGCATCATCGCGCAGGCGCCACCTCGCTCGCGCGGCGGCGCAGCAGCAACCATCCGAACAGCGGGGCGGTGACGTACATCGCCACCGAGTACACCGCGGCCGGCAGCGCGAGCTGGAAGCTGCCGAGCACGCTGACCGCGACGAAGATCGCCAAGGTGGAGTTGTGGATGCCGATCTCGTAGCTGATGGCGGTGGCCAGCGGCTTCTCGAGGCCCGCGGCGCGGCTCAGGTAGTAGCCCGCGAGCAGGCTCAGCACGTTGAACAGCACCACCGGCAGGCCGATCTCGGCGAAGGTGGCGGCCATGGTCTTCCACTCGTTCGCGATCGCCAGCACCGTGACCACCGCGAGCACCACGCCGCTGAAGATCTTGGTCGGCTTCTCCATGCGCGCCGCGAAGCCGGGCCGGCGCGAGGCCACGAACATGCCGATGGCCACCGGGATCAGCACGATGGCGATCACCTCGACCAGCTTGCGCGTCTGCAGCGGCACCACCTGGCCGCTCTGCGCGAAATGGTTGATGGCCCAGTTGGCGATCAGCGGCAGCGTGACGATCGACAGCAGCGTGTTGACGGCCGTGAGCGAGATGTTCATCGCCACGTTGCCGCCGAACAGGTGCGAGAACAGGTTGGCCGAGATGCCGCCGGGCGAGGCCGCGAGCAGCATGAGCCCGATCGCGAACACCGGCGAGAGCCCGAAGCCCACGATGATCGCGTAGCAGGCCAGCGGCAGGCCGATGACCTGCAGCAGCAGCGCGATGGTCACGGCCTTCGGATGCCGGAACAGGCGCCGGAAGTCGTCGAGCGAGAGCGACAGCCCGAGCCCGAACATCACGAGCGCGAGCGCGCCGAACAGGAAGCGGGTCACGATGAGCGTGGCGTCCATGGGTCTTGTCTCCTCATTCGTCGTTCTAAAAAAATGGCTGCCGGCCCCCGTCGCGCGGGTGCTGGCAGCCTGGGAAACCGGGGTCGACGCGTCTTAGTTTTTGTAGCTGTCGTCGATGCGGTCGAGTTTGCGGATCAGCGAGGGCCAGACGAACATGCCGCCGAGGCCGCCGCTTTGCACCTTCATGGCCTGGCCCACGCCTTCGATGATCTGCGGGTTCACGTGCGTGAGTTCGCTGCCGCCCGATTGGGCCGCGATCTGGATCTGGCAGGTGTTCTCGAAGGTGTACATCGAAAGGAACGCGTCGGCAATGGTCTTGCCGCAGGTCAGCAGGCCGTGGTTGCGCAGCATCAGGAAGTTGGCGTGGCCCATGTCGGCCTGCAGCCTCGGCTTCTCGTCGTCGCGGAAGGCCACGCCCTCGTAGTCGTGGTAGGCCAGCGAGGCCAGCACGAAGGTCGACTGCTGGCTGATCGGCAGCACGCCGTTCTTCTGCGCGCTGACCGCGATGCCGGCCTTGGTGTGCGTGTGCAGCACGCACTGGATGTCCTCGCGCGCCGCATGCACGGCGCTGTGGATCACGAAGCCGGCCGGGTTCACGGGGTAGGGCGAGTCGATGATCTTGTTGCACTGCTGGTCGACCTTGACCAGGCTCGAGGCCGTGATCTCGTCGAACATCAGGCCGTAGGGATTGATCAGGAAGTGGTGCTCGGGGCCGGGCACGCGCGCGCTGATGTGGGTGAACACGAGGTCGCTCCAGCCGTACAGCGCCACCAGGCGGTAGCAGGCGGCGAGGTCGACGCGCAGCTGCCATTCCTCGGCGGAGACGAGCTTCTGGACTTCGGATTGGGTGGTGGCGTTCATGGTGTGGGTCCTTTGGAGGTATGGGTTCAGGCCGTGGCCGGCTCCTTCAGTGCCGACTTGTAGATGCTCTGCTTGGGCTGCGCCATCACGCGCCGCAGCAGCGGTTCGAATTCGGCGATCGGCAGGGTCTCGGCCTTCGGGTCGAAGGCCGGGTTGTCGTAGAGCGCGCAGAACTCGGCCGTGCGCTCGTAGTAGGGATGGTCCTTGAAGTTGTCGCGCATGTCGCGGTCCAGCCCGATGTGGTGGAAGAAGTAGTGGCCCTGGAAGATGCCGTGGTTCTGCACCATCCAGTGGTTGGCCTCGCTCACGAAGGGCTTGAGGATCGCGGCGGCGATGTCGGGGTGGTTGAAGCTGCCGAGCGTGTCGCCGATGTCGTGCAGCAGCGCGCACACCACGTACTCCTCGTCGCGGCCGTCGCGCAGCGCGCGCGTGGCGGTCTGCAGCGAGTGGGTGTAGCGGTCGACCGGAAAGCCGCCGTAGTCGCCCTCGAGGATCTGCAGGTGCTTGATCACGCGCTCCGGCAGGCCGCGCGTGAACTGCATGAATTCGCCGCCGATCAGCTGCCAGTCCTCGCGCGTGCTGTCCTGCATGGTCTTGAAGCTTGCCCGTGCATTCATCGTTGTCGTCTCCGGTGGGTCTCTCGTTCGTGGGTGAGGGCACTGTAGACCCGGGCTTGACGCTCAACTGTCAAGAATTTGACAATTGAGGCTGCTGGTAAACCCCGCCCGCGCCTGTCGCCGACTTGTCTCGCGCCATCGGCCTCCACCTTTTTCCGGCCACCGCCGCACCGCATGTCCGCTCCCGCCAAACCGCGCCTGTCCGCCGCCCATCGCGCGGCGATGGAGTCCAACCCCTGGTTCATGAGCATGCCGCGCGCGCAGCGCGAGAACCTGCTGGGCGCGGCCGAGCTGATCCACCTGCGGCGCGGCGCCATGGTGTTCCGCCAGGGCGATCCGGTGATCGCCGACGGCGGCTTCTTCGGGCTGGCGGCGGGCACCATCAAGATATCGTCGCTGCGCCAGGACGGCCGCGAGGCGATCCTCGCGGTGCTCGAGCCCGGCAACTGGTTCGGCGAGATCACGCTGATCGACGGCTCGCCGCGCACCCACGATGCCACCGCGCTCGAGGCGCTCGACCTGCTGGTGATTTCGCCGCAGTCCTTCGGCCTGCTGATGCGCGACGTTGTGTTCGCCAACGCGATCGCCGCCATGCTGGCCGCGCGCGTGCGCATGCTCTACGGCCTCGCCGAGGACGCCACGCTGCGCAGCCTGCGCGCGCGCGTCGCGCACCGCCTGCTGGTGCTGGCGCGCGGCGATGCCACGCAGTCGCAGCACACGCGCCAGCGCGTGGCGCTGCCGCAGGAGGCACTGGCGATGATGCTCGGCGTGACGCGCCAGACGCTGTCGAAGGAACTCAATGCGCTGGCGGGCGAGGGCGTGGTCGCGCTGGGCTACGGGCGCATCGAGCTGGTGTCGCTCGACGCGCTTCAGCAGCTGGTGCGTGCCGGCTGAACGCGCCGGCCCAGCAGCGCCACCGAACAGGCCGCCGCGACGACGATCGCCACGGCCACGGCCATCACCGCGAAGAAGGCCTGGTCGAAGGCCGTGTGCGCGAGCGCCACCAGCTGCGTGCCGATCTGCGTGGGCAGCGTCTCGGCCGCGAGCAGCGCGCCGTCGATGCCGTCGCGCGCCGAGGCCGGCACCGCCAGAGTGTCGGGAATGGCCAGCGTGGCCGTGTAGGTCGACGAGAGCACGCTGCCGAGCAGCGCGATGCCGAGCACGCCGCCCAGTTCGTACGACACCTCCTCGATCGACGCCGCCATGCCCGCGTGTTCGGCCGGCGCGTTGTTCATGATCGCGTTCGAGGCCGCCGTGATGGTCGCGCCCACGCCCAGGCCCAGCAGCACCAGCACCGCGAGCTTGAGCACGCCCGTGGCATCGACGGCCAGCGCCAGCCCGCACAGCGAGAGCGCGGTGGCCAGCAGGCCGCCGAGGATCAGCGGGCGCGAGCCGGTGCGCGACAGCACCATGCCCGCGAGCGGCCCCGCCACGAAGGCGGCGAGCGGCACCGGCAGGATCGCCAGGCCCGCCTGCAGCGGCGAGAGGCCGGTCACCAGCTGCAGCCGCTGGCTGAACACCAGCTCGACGCCGATCAGCGCCACCGAGGCCACGATGGCCGCGATCACGCCGCCCGAGAAATACGGGTCGCGGAACAGCCGGAAGTCGACCAGCGGGCTCGCGCTGCGCCGCTGGCGCCGCACGAACAGCGCCATGGCCAGCAGGCTCGCGGTGGCGCTGATACCCATCGCGAGGCCCGAGGGCACGGGCTTGGCGAATTCCTTGATCGCGAGCACCAGGCAGACCAGCGCCACGAACACCTGCACCGAGCCGATGACGTCGAAGGGCTTCGGCTGCGCGGTGGCGCCCGCGCGCCGCCCCGGCAGCAGCCAGGCGCCGAGCACCAGCGCGAGCACGACCACGGGCACGTTGATGAGGAACACGGAGCCCCACCAGAAGTACTCGAGCAGCACGCCGCCGACCACCGGGCCGAACGCGGCGCCGCCCGAGGCGACCGAGGCCCAGACGCCGATGGCGACCGCGCGCTCGCGCTCGTCGGCGAAGGCGAGCCGGATGATGGCCAGCGTGGCCGGCATCATCATCGAGGCGCCCACGCCCAGCAGGCCGCGCGCCGCGATCAGCGCCGCGGGGCTGCCGGCATAGGCGGCGCACAGCGAGGCCGCGCCGAAGACGATCAGGCCCGCGAGGAACATGCGCTTGTAGCCCACGCGGTCGCCGAGCGCGCCCATGCCGAGCAGGAAGCCCGACACCACCACCGTGTAGGCGTTGACGATCCAGAGCTTCTCGGACGAGGAGGCCGCGAGGTCGTGCGTGAGCGTGGGCAGCGCCGTGTAGAGCACGGTCATGTCGACCACGATCAGCAGCAGCGCCATCGAGACGATCACCAGCGTGATCCATTTCTTGAACACGGTATTCATCGCTCAGGCCTCCAGTTCCTTGAGCATCGTGACCGAGACCGGCATGCAGCCGCGCGCCTCGAAGAAACGGTGCGCGCCCTGGTTGCCGATGCCGCTCTCGAGGAACAGGCGCGCGATGCCGCGCTGCCGCAGTTCGGCGCAGACCCAGTCGAACAGCTGGCCGCCGACGCCGGCGGACTGGAACGGCGCATCGACCACGAGGTCGTCGAGCGTGGCGAAGGCGCGCGCGGCGCGCCGGGCCTCGTCGACGGACACCAGCGCGATCGCGGCCAGCGCATCGCCGGCATGCGCGGTGGCGATCAGCGAAGCGGCCGTCGCCGGCGGCAGCACGAGCGTTTCGCGCAGTTCGGCGCGCAGCACTTCGGGCAGGTCGCGGCGCCATTCGCCGGGCGCGACGGCGCGCGCGCCCTGCAGCTCGGAATGCGAGATGTAGCGCGGGCTCAGCTGGCGCATGAACAGCGCGGCGATGGCGGCTTCCTGCGCGGGGTCGTGGCACCAGCGCAGGGTCAGGGGGGCGGTGTGGATGCGGGGCATCGCGAGACGGGAGATCGGCATACGAACGGACTTCTCTTTTCAGGGACGGGGCGAGGTCGCCTCGCCTGGACCGCCGATCTTGCTTCAATAGAATGGATGAATAAAGATGAAACCCATCTGATAAATAGATAGAAGAGGCCGTGCCATGGAATGGACCGTCGACCAGCTGCGCCAGTTCGTCACCACCGCCGACTGCGGCTCGTTCTCGGCGGCCGCGCGCCGGCTCGGCAAGGCGCAGTCGGCCGTGAGCACCGCCATCGGCCTGCTCGAGGCCGACCTCGGCGTGGCGCTGTTCGATCGCTCGCGACGCAATGCGCAGCTGTCCGAGGCGGGGCAGGTGCTGCTGCTCGAGGCGCGCGAGCTGCTGCGCCAGGCCGAGCAGCTCGACCAGCGCGCGCGTTCGCTGCACGACGGCAGCGAGGCCGCGCTCTCGATGGCCTTCGACGAGGCGCT
This sequence comes from Variovorax sp. GW821-FHT10D07, assembly GCF_059415325.1. NCBI lineage: Bacteria > Pseudomonadati > Pseudomonadota > Betaproteobacteria > Burkholderiales > Comamonadaceae > Variovorax > Variovorax sp. GW821-FHT10D07. The sequence goes on from NZ_JBWKMZ010000003.1 coordinate 392,732, forward strand.
GCCGTACACCGCCATCGCCACGCTGTTGCGCGAGATCTCGGTGAAGTACCCGAGCCTCGAGCTCACGCTGCTCAACGGCACCGCCACCGAGGTGGCCGACTACGTGGAGCAGGAGCGCGCGAGCGTGGCCTTCCATTTCGACCGCGGCCCGGCGCGCGCCTGCTTCGAGCTGCGCCGCATCGGCAGCGTGCCGCAGGGCGTGTTCGTGGCGGTCGACCATCCGCTGGCCGATGGCCGCACCGTGCGGCGCAAGGACCTGGTCGGGCACCGGCAACTGCTGATGCATGCGGACGATGTGCACGAGGTGGCCTACAGCCCGCGCGTCTGGCGCTCCGACAGCTTCTACAGCACGGCCGAGATGGTGGCCGACAAGCTCGGATGGGCCGTGCTGCCCGTCAACATCGCGCACTACGAGGGCTACCGCCAGGCCCTCAAGGAACTGCCGTGCCCCGCGCTGGCGCTGCCGCGGCTGTCGGTGCGCATGCTGTGGCTGCAGGGGCGGCCGCTGGGCGCCACCGCGCGCTACGTGCAGCAGCGCTTCGCGGAACTGCTGCTCGACAGCACGGCCTGAGCCGCCGCGCGGCTTCGCCCCGACCTTCCTGAACCGATGCATTCCGCCCGCGGGCGGCGGCCTGCGCACGCCTGTCCGGTGGCATGGCTCTTGCGAAGAAGTCGCCCGATGGGAAACTTATTCACCAAATTTGGGCAACTCCTGAAACGGGATTTACCCCTGAAGCGGTGGATTTAGCTTCTCAGGGAAAGCGATATGTTTCCCATTGGGAAACAAAACTAATCTTCGCGCAGCTTCACCGCCCGTGCACGAAAACGGGCAACCCACGCCGCCGCCGCCCTCGAGGCGGGCGGTCCACGTCAGCAGAGCCATCAACCTCGCATCGGAGAGCCACCACCATGAATCACCCCGCCAATCCCGCGCTGGCCCAGGAGGGACGGTCGGCCGAGACCGACAGCTCCGAAGTCAGCCGTGTCGTGTTCGCCAGCTCGGTCGGAACCATCATCGAGTGGTACGACTTCCTGATCTACGGCACCGCCGCCGCGCTGGTCTTCAACAAGATCTTCTTTCCCGCCGACGACCCGCTGATGGGCACGCTGGCCGCCCTGGGCAGCGCGGCCGTGGGCTTCTTCGCGCGGCCTTTCGGCGGCGCGGTGTTCGGCTACTTCGGCGACCGGCTGGGCCGCAAGTCGATGCTGCTGCTGACGCTCGCGATCATGGGGCTCGGCACCTTCGCCATCGGCCTGCTGCCGACCTACCAGCAGATCGGCGTCTGGGCGCCGATCCTCTTGATCGTGCTGCGCATCGTGCAGGGCATCGGCCTGGGCGGCGAGTGGGGCGGGGCGGCGCTGATGGTGCTCGAGCATGCGCCGAAGCGCCGGCGCGGGCTCTGCGGCAGCCTGGTGCAGGTCGGTTTCCCGATCGGCCTGATCCTGTCGGCCGGCGTCTACTCGATGGTGTCGACCTTGCCCGAGGAGGACTTCATGGCCTGGGGCTGGCGCGTGCCCTTCCTGCTGAGCGTGGTGCTGGTGGCGCTCGGTGCCTTCATCCGCACGCGGGTGTCGGAGTCGCCGGTGTTCCTCGAGATGAAGGCCAAGAAGGAGATCGCGCGCAACCCCTTCGCCGAGGCCGTGTTCCGCGACCCGAAAAACTTCCTGATCGCGGTGGGCCTGAAGATCTGCGAGGTCTCGTGGGTCTACATGCTCACGGTGTTCATGGTGGTCTACGCGACCAAGAACCTCGGCCTGCCCAAGGAGATGCTGCTCAACGCGATCATGGTCGCGGCGGCGATCGAGGTGGTGACGATTCCGCTGTTCGGCTGGCTGTCGGACATCATCGGCCGCCGCCCGTTCTACTTCGCGGGCACGCTCTTCACCATCGTCTTCGCGTTCCCGCTGTTCTGGCTGGTCGACACGCGCGATCCGTGGATCATCATCGCCGCGACCGCGGTGGCGCTGAGCTTCGGCCACGGCCTGATGTTCGGCCCGCAGGCCACCTACTTTCCCGAGTTGTTCGGCGCACGCGTGCGCTACACCGGCGCCTCGTTCGGCTTCCAGGTGTCGGCCGCGCTCGGCGGCGGGCTGGCGCCGATCCTCGCCACCCTGCTGGTGGGCAAGCTCGGCGGCACCGCGGGCGTGTCGATCATGCTGATCGGCCTGGCCTGCGTGACCCTGGTGGCGGCCTTCTTCGCGCACGAGACGCGCGACGACTCGGTGCGCAACTTCTGAGCGCGGCCGCATGACCTTCGTCGTCACCGAAGCCTGCATCGCGTGCCGCTATGGCGAGTGCGTGTCGGTGTGCCCGCAGAACGCCTTCCACGAAGGACCGAACTTCGTGGTCATCGACCCGCGCGCCTGCGCCAACTGCGGCCTGTGCGAGATGGTGTGCCCGGTGCAGGCGATCCATCCCGCGGCCGACCTCGCGCCCGACCAGCGCGACTGGATCGCGCTCAATGCGCGGCTCGCGGCGCAGTGGCCGGTGGCGGTCGACACCCAACCGCTGGCCGATGCCGACGCGCATGCCTTCGACACGGCCAAGCGCGAGCGCCTGATCCTCGAACCATGAACCCCAACGCCTTTTCATCCAGAACGAAAGACCCGCGAATGCACATGACCTTCCTGCTCTACGAGGGCATCGAGCCCGTCGACCTCGCCGCCATCGGCGTGGTCTCGATGGCGCGGCGCGTGATCCCCGAGCTCGGCTACCAGACCGTGTCCTTCGACCGCGCGCCGGTCACGCTCGCCAACGGGCTGCAAGTGCTGCCGAACAGGAGCTTTGAGGAGGTGCGCGAGGTCGACGTGCTGCTGGTGCCCGGCGGGCCCGGCTGGCGCGCTGCTTCGCAGGACGCGCGCGTGCTCGAATTCGTGCGCCGCGTGGCGCCCGAAGCGCTGGTCTGCTCGGTCTGCACCGGCGCGATGATCCTGGCCGAGGCCGGCGTGCTCGACGGCCTGCGCGCGACCACCAAGTTCGAGGTGGTGCCGCCCGAGACCTCGCCGCTCGATGAGCTGCGGCAACGCTATCCGGCGATCCGCACCGAGCCCGCGCTCGTGGTCGACAACGGCCGCGTGGTCACCGGCGGTGGCGTCACGCTGTGCATCGACGCCGTGCTGTACCTGATCGAGAAACGCTTCGGCCCCGCACCCGCGGCCGAGGTGGCCCGGATCATGGAGTACGGCGCCGCGCGCGAGGCCAACCTGTTGCGCTTCGCGGCCTGAGCGCTTTCGATTTCAAAAAGTTGTCCAATGGGAAACTTCGATCTAGAATCGAATCCACCCGCTGCGGCGATGTCCCCCGTCCCCCACCCATCCATTCATCCACAGGAGTCAAACACCATGTCCGCCGTCTTCAAGGAACGCCTCTCCGGCAAACTGCAACCCACCCTCGGTGGTTCCGTCTACGTCGATCCCGCCACGCTCGAATGGCGGCCCTCGCAGTTTCCGAAGATCCAGATGAAGGTGCTCTACCGCAACGACGCATCGGGCGAGATGACGGTGCTGCTCAAGTGGGAACCCGGCGCGGTGCTGCCGTTCCACAAGCATCCCGAGATCGAGCAGAGCTGGGTGCTCGAGGGTTCGTTCTCGGACCACGACGGCATCTGCCGCGCGGGCCAGTTCGTCTGGCGCCAGCCGGGCTCGCTGCACGAGACGCGCTCGGACGAGGGCTGCACCATCCTCGCGATCTATCGCAAGCCCAATGTGTTCTTCAACGCAGCGGGTTTCGAAGCCGACAAGAACTGAGTTCTTCCCGCGCGGTGCCGGCCATCCGGGCAACCGGGTGTGCCGGCGGGTAAACCGGTTCCGTTAAATTCGGAGCATGGTTGCTTCAAAGAAAACCGTTCGCGCGCCCAAGCGCGCGGCGGCCCCCGCCGCTGCTGCCGTTGCAGCGGCCCCCGCCGAGGTGCCGGCCCATGTGGACCTCGGCGTGCGCCTCAAGCAGCGGCGCCTCGAGGCGGGCCTCACGCTCGCGGCGCTGGCCGAGCAGGCCGGCTTCGGCAAGGCCTATCTCTCGCGCATCGAGAGCGGCCAGAAGGTGCCGCCGATCGGCTCGCTGGCGCGCATCGCGAGCGTGCTGGGCATCGAGGCCGCGAGCCTTCTCACCGACAACACGCATGCGCAGCAGAGCTGGCGCGGCGTGAGCCTGGTGCGGCATGCCGACAAGCGCCCGACCGTGATGGGCGGCAGCGCCTTCGGCTACGACTACTTCGCGCTGACCGACGCCACCACCGACCGCGCGCTGCAGCCCTTCCTGTTCACCTTCCCCGACAAGGTCGACAAGTTCGTGTTCTTCGAGCACGAGGGCGAGGAGATGATGCACGTGCTCACGGGCCGCGTGGAGTGGCAGGTCGGGGTCGACAAGTTCATCCTCGAGCCCGGCGACACGCTGCATTTCGACGCGCGCATCCCGCACCGCGGGCATGCGCTCGCGGGGCCGGCCACGGCGCTGGTGGTGATCTATTCGCCCGTGGGCTACCACCCGAACCTGGCCTGAAGCCTCAGCGCAGAACGCGACCGTCGGCCGAGATGCTGATCAGGTCGATGCTGCGCACGTTGTCGCGCAGGCCGGGGCGCAGGTTGATGCGGAAGCCGCCGACGTCGTAGTCGGTCATCGCGCTCATCACGCGCTGCAGGCTCTGCGGCGTGAAGCCGCGGCCCGCGCGGCGCACCGCCTCGCCCACGGTCTTGGCGGCGATGAAGCCCTCGAGGCCCTCGTACGAAGGCGCCTGGTCGGAGTTGTCGACCGCGGCGCGGTACTCCTTGACGATCGGGATCGCCGAGGGCCGCGGCGAGGGCACGACCTGCGAGATCACGATGCCGCCGATGTCCTTGCCGAGCTCGGCGTAGAGCGGGTCGATGCCCACGATCGAGAAGGCCATGAAGCTGCCGGTGTAGCCGCTCTTGCGCAGCGCGCGGATGGCATTGGCCGTGGTGCCCGAGAGCGACACCAGCACGATGGCCTGGGGCGAGGGCTTCTGCACCGCCTTGAGCGCATCCTCGAGCGGCTTGCCGCCGCCCGCGGGCACCAGAGCGGTGGCGACCAGCGGCGGCAGCTTGAGTTCGCTCACGGCCTGCTGCACCGCCGCGAGGCCGGCATGGCCCATCGCGTCGTCGTCGCCGACCAATGCGATGCGGGTCTGCCCCACGGTGGCGCACTGGCGCACGATCTTCAGTGCCTCGTCGATCATGCCGGGGCGCACATGGAACACGTTGGGATGCGCGGGGCCGCGCAAGGTGTCCGAGGCCGCGAAGGGCGCGAACAGCAGGCTGCCCTGCTGGGTGGCGACCTCGGCGCCGGCATTGCTGCTGGCGGTGCCGACGAAGCCGAACAGCATGTCGGCCTTGTCGCGCGACAGCAGGGTGCGGGCGTTGGCCGCCGCGCGGCTCGCGTCGTAGCCATCGTCGAGCTGCAGCAGCTTGAGCTGCAGGCCGCTGGCGGCATTGCGTTCGTTGAAGTCGCTCACCGCGAGCCGGCTGCCGGCCGCGAAGGCCAGGCCGATCTCGCCGGCCGTGCCGGTCAGCGGCACCGACTGGCCCAGCAGCACCACGCGGGCGCCGCCGGCCGCGGCCGCGCGGGTGGTCTGCGCGAACGCGCGCGGCCCGGCCGTGCCCAGGGCCCACAGGGCGCCCGTCTTGATCAGCCACTGTCTGCGTGCGTCGTTCATCGGACACCTTTGCTCAAAATAGTAAAAAAGTGTAGCAATTTGGATGCCCGGCGGGAAGTTTTGCGCACTGCAGAATCGCTGGCATGAACAAGATCGCTGTGCTGGCACTGGGATGTGCCGTGGTGGCCGGTTGCACCGACCTGGCCCGGAACAGGGCGCCGGAGACGCCGGAGGCCGGTTTCTCGCAGGGCGGGACCGGGGCGCCCGTGCTGGAAGTCGCCGCGCCGCCCACGATCGCGCCCGCGCCGATGGCCGATCCCACACCGTCGCGCCGGCCGGCGCCGGTGTCCGACGCGCGCGTGCTGCAGCGCTCGATTCCGGGCTATCCCTCGCAGCTGGCCGAGCAGGGCGTGGCGGGCACGGTGGTCGCGGCCTTCGACGTGAACCCCGAGGGGCGCGCCGATCGCATCCGGATCGTCAGCTCGCCGCATCCGCTGCTGTCGCAGGTGGTGACGAAGTCGCTCGAAGCCTGGCGCTTCGAACCGGCGCGCGACGCGAACGGCCAGGGCCTGCGCAGCGCGATGCGGCTGCCGTTCCGCTTCGTCGTCGAAGACTGAGGAAGGGGCGCCGCGCTCAGGCGCGCTCGAACACCAGGTCCCAGACCCCGTGGCCCAGCTTGAGGCCGCGGTTCTCGAACTTGGTCAGCGGCCGGTAATCGGGCTTGGGCGCGTAGTCGGCGGCGGTGTTGCGCAGCAGCGGCTCGGCCGACAGCACCTCGAGCATCTGCTCGGCATAGGGCTGCCAGTCGGTGGCGCAATGGATGTAGCCGCCGGGGCGCAGGTGCTGCGCGAGCTTGGTCACGAACTCGGCCTGGATCAGCCGGCGCTTGTTGTGACGCTTCTTGTGCCAGGGATCGGGAAAGAACACGTGCACGCCGGCCAGCGTGGCGGGTTGCAGCATGTGGTCGAGCACCTCGACGGCATCGTGCGCGCAGATGCGGATGTTCGGGATGCTCTGCTCGCCGATGCGCTTGAGCAGCGCGCCCACGCCGGGCTCGTGCACCTCGCAGCAGAGGAAGTTGGTGTCGGGCCGCACGGTGGCGATGTGGGCCGTGGCCTCGCCCATGCCGAAGCCGATCTCGAGCACGGTCGGCGCCTCGCGGCCGAAGGCCGCGGCCAGGTCCAGCGTCTCCTCGCGGTAGGGCAGCAGGTACAGCGGGCCCAGCTCGGCGAAGGCGCGTGCCTGGCCGTCGGTGGTGCGGCCGCCGCGCTTCACGAAGCTCTTGAGGCGGCGGTGCAGCGGATGGGGCGTGGTGCTGTCGCCTGCGTCGTCGGCGGCGGGCGGAAGGTCGTGGGACACGGTGTCGGGAGAGGTCATTGCGGCCGCGAATTGTAGAGAGCGCGCCATGCGGGCACCCAGCCGGCCAGCGCCTCGGCGCACGAAGCACCTGCGGCCGGGCCCAGGCCGAGCACGCGCGCCGCGGCCTCGAGCGCGGCGCGCGCGGCCTCGGGCGTCGCGGTGTCGAAGGCCGCCGCGCCGTTCTGCTTCGAGAGCTTGTGGCCGTCGGCGCCGCGCACCAGCGGCGTGTGCAGGTAGCGCGGCGTCGGCAGGCCGAGCGCGCGTTGCAGCAGGATCTGGCGCGCCGTGTTGTCGGCCAGGTCCTCGCCGCGCACCACGTCGCTCACGCCCTGGTCGGCATCGTCGACCACCACCGCGAGCTGGTAGGCCCAGGGGCCGTCGGCACGGCGCAGCACGAAGTCGCCGACCTCGCGGCCCACGTCCTGGCCTTGATCGCCCAGGCGGCGGTCGGTCCAGTGGAGCTCGCCCGGCGCCGCGGCCTCGAACTTCTGCGTGGCGAAGCGCCAGGCGCGCGCGGGCTTGCCGTGCAGGCCGTCGCGGCAGGTGCCGGGGTAGACGCGCTCGCCATGGCGCTCGTGCTGCTGGCCCAGGCGCGCGAGCGCGGCGTCGATGTCCTTGCGCGAGCAGCCGCAGGGGTAGGCGAGGCCGCGTTCGCGCAGGCGCGCCAGCGCGGCCTCGTAGCGCGCGGTGCGCGCGGTCTGCCACACGGGTTCCTCGTCGGGGATCAGCGCGCAGTCGGCCAGCTGGCGCAGGATGCGCTCGCCCATGCCCGGCAGGCAGCGCTCGGTGTCGGCGTCCTCGATGCGCACCAGCCAGCGCGCCTGCGGTCCGCGCGCGCGCACGTCGAGCCAGCTCGCGAGCGCGGCGACCAGCGAGCCCGCGTGCAGCGGGCCGGTGGGCGAGGGAGCGAAGCGGCCGACGGGAGGCATGAAGAACAGCAGGGGCCGCGGCCGGCCCCGGAACGCGAACTACAGCGCCGCGAGCGCGAGCGACAGGCCCGAGACGAAGGCGTCCTCGACGCGGTGGCCGATGCACCAGTCGCCGGCCACGCCGATGCGCGCCTTGGCGTCCCACAGGTGGCTCTGGCCCACCGGCACCTGGGTCTGGGCCTCGGTCCAGCACAGCGCCTGCGCATGGGCCGGCGTGGCATGGATGCCGGTGATCTCGGAGAAGGCGCGCAGCAGCTTGGCCTCGATGCGCGGCGCGTCGTCGCGCAGGTGTTCCTGCGACCAGGTGGCGCTGGCCTGCAGGGTCCAGCGCTCGATGCGTTCGCGCCCGGGCTTGGACGATTCGCGCGCCAGCCAGGCCACGCGGTGGTGCGTGCTGCGCGCGGCATTCCATTGCGGGCCGAGGTGCGACATGGTCGGCTGGTTGGCCTGCGGGAAGGCGATCATCAGCGTCCAGCACGGCGCGATGCGCACCGGCTCGACCTGGCGGCTGATGCTGCGGGACAGCTTGCCGTCCTCGAGCAGCGCGCGGGCGCGCGAAGGCGGCACCGCCAGCAGCACCGCGTCGAAGCCCGAGTACACGCGCTGCGAGTCGCCGGCACCGGCGGTGCGCAGCTGCCAGCGCGCGGCATCGAGCGCGTCGGGCTCGATGCGCGTGACCTGCGTGCCGGTGACCAGGCTGTCGCCCAGCGGCCGGGCCCATTGCGCCACCAGCGAGTCCATGCCGGGCTGGGCCACCCAGTGCGATTCGAGCGAGGGCAGCGCGGCCTCGGCCACGCGGCCGTGGGCATCGAGCACGCGCACGAGGTTGGCGCTCCAGCGCCGGCACAGGCCGGGCACGGTCTCGAGCGCCAGCGCGAAGCGCGCGTCGCGCACGGTGAAGTACTGCGCGCCGCTGTCGAAGCGGCCGAAGGCGGTGTCGACGCTGGCCATGCGGCCGCCCGCTCCGTCGCCGCGCTCGAACAGCGTGACGCGGTGGCCGGCCTGCACCAGCGTGCGCGCGCAGGCCACGCCGGCCATGCCGGCGCCGACGACGGCGTAGTGGCGCGGTGCGGAGGCGGCCGTGTCGGGGGCTGTGTCGGGGGAAGGGGCCGGGGTTCGGTGGCGGTCTGCCTTGGCGCGAGGACGAGTGGTCATTGCTGGACCCTTTTCTTGTGACGAGGTGAAGACGGTGGATGCTGCGCCGACTCTAACCCGGTCTTCGCGCGCGCCGCAGCCACCCTGGGGCAAACGACGATGCGCGCCGCGCGGGCATCAGCGGCCGCGATGGCGTTCGAGCAGCGCGAGCCGCGTGCCCTCGTGCTCGAACTGCGCGAGCCACCATTCGAGCGCGCGCCCGGGCTTGCCGGCCGCGCGCACGCGCCAGGCGCAGTGCATGGTGCCCAGCGGCGGCTGGCGCTCGGTGCGGCGTTCGACCAGGTGGCCGGCCTCGATGTAGGGCCGCGCCATCGGCTCGGGCAGGAAGCCGCCGCCCAGGCCGTGCAGCTGCGCCGCGAGCTTGGCCTGCATCGTCGGCACCGTCAGCACGTCCTGCCCGCCGACCAGGTTGACCGTGAGGCCGGGACTGCTGCGCGCCGAGTCGGCCGCGGCCACGGCGCGGTACTGGCGCAGCACCGCGTCGCTCAGGGGCTCCTCGAGCCGCGCGAGCGGATGGTGCGGCGCCATCGCATAGACGAAGCGCAAGGTGCCCAGCGGCCGGCTGCGCAGGCCGGTGGCGGTCAGGGCCAGGCTGGCGGCGTCGAGCACCGCGCCGATCGCGAGGTCGGCCTCGCCGCTGGTCAGCGCCTCGATGGTGCCCAGCAGGGTCTCGTCGCGCAGCTTCAGGCGGGTCGGCGGCTCGAGCGCGAAGAAGGCGGTGGCGAGGTCGAGCAGCGGATCGCGCGCGATCACGCTGTCGACCGCGATCGTGAGCATCGGCTCCCAGCCGGTGGCCACGCGCTTCACGCGGTTGGCCACGGCGTCGATCTCGCCGAGCAGCCGCGCCGCCTCGCGCAGCAGCTCGGCGCCGGCCTCGGTCAATTTCGCCTGCCGCGCGCTGCGGTCGAACAGCAGCACGTCGAGCGCATCCTCGATCTGGCGCACGCGGTAGCTCAGCGCGCTGGGCACCAGGTCGAGCGCGCGCGCCGCCGCGGCGAAGCTGCCGGTGTGGGCCACGGTCTGCAGCATGGCGAGCGCATCGGGGGTCAGCACGTCGCGGGGGCTGGGCATGGTCGCGGCTCCATCATTCAAAAAATTTGAATGATGCCATCAAAGCGCGGCGCTTTTCCCTCGGGGGCGCGGGCCTAAAGTTCTTCCCATCCGCTGCGCATCCGGCGCGGCATACGAAGAAGGCCGAAGGTTTCCCCCACGGGGCCCGGCCCAAGGAGTCCGACGATGTTGCAAGTCCGTAAATCCCAGGAACGCGGTTATGCCGACCACGGCTGGCTGCGGTCGTTCCACAGCTTTTCCTTCGCCAACTACTACGACCCGGCCCACATGGGCTTCGGCAACCTGCGCGTGATCAACGAGGACCGCGTGGCCGCCGGCGCCGGCTTCGGCACCCATGGCCACAAGGACATGGAGATCATCAGCTACGTGCTCTCGGGCGAGCTGGCGCACAAGGACAGCATGGGCAACGTGGAATCGATCCCGCCCGGCGACGTGCAGCGCATGAGCGCCGGCCGCGGCGTGATGCACAGCGAGTTCAACCACAAGGCCGACGAGACCACGCACTTCCTGCAGATCTGGATCCAGCCCAACGTGCGCGGCATCGAGCCGGGCTACGAGCAGAAGCGCTTCGATGCTGCCGAGAAGCGCGGCAAGCTGCGCCTGGTGGCCTCGCCCGACGGCGCCGACGGCTCGGTGACGGTGCATGCCGATGCGCGCCTGTTCGCGGGCCTGCTCGATGGCGACGAGACCGCGAGCCTCGCGCTCGATCCGAAGCGCAAGGGCTACGTGCACCTGGTGCGCGGCGAGCTCGAGGTCAATGGCCGCAAGCTCGCGGGCGGCGACGCCGCGCTGCTCGAAGGCGAATCGCAACTGACGCTGGCCGCCGGCAAGGACGCCGAGGTGCTGGTGTTCGACCTGGCCGCCTGAGCGGTGTAGAAGGGGAGGCGCCCCGTCCGCGGGGCGCGTCTTCCTGCTCACCCTCCTTGTTTTTCACGTTTCCCGATCCACAACCACAGAGGAGTTCCCAGCAATGACCACCACCACCGCAACCCCCAACGGCGCGCAGGACACGCTCGCGCTGATCGGCCGCATCCTGATCGCCTACCTGTTCATCCCGGCCGGCATCGGCAAGCTCATGGGCTTCGGCGGCACCGTGGGCTACATCACCTCGGCCGGCCTGCCGCTGCCCGAGGTGGCGGCCGCGGTCGCGATCGTCATCGAACTCGGCCTGGGCATCGCGCTGCTGCTGGGCTTCAAGACCCGCTGGACCGCGATCGTCATGGCCATCTTCACCGTCGTGACCGCGCTGTTCTTCCACAAGTACTGGGCCGTGCCCGATGCGATGAAGATGATGCAGCAGATCAACTTCAACAAGAACATGGCCATCGCCGGCGGCCTGCTCGCCTTCGCCGCCTTCGGCCCGGGCCGCTTCAGCATCGACAAGCGCTGAGCCGCGCCCACCCATCCACCACGAGGAGCAACCGAACATGGCCAACATCGTCATCGTCTTCCATTCCGGCTACGGCCATACCCAGCGCGTGGCGCAGGCCGTGGCCGACGGCGCCGGCGCGCAACTGCTCGCCATCGACGCCGACGGCAACCTGCCCGAGGGCGGCTGGGAAACCCTGGCCGCGGCCGACGCGATCATCTTCGGCTCGCCCACCTACATGGGCGGCGTGAGCTGGCAGTTCAAGAAATTCGCCGATGCATCGTCGAAGGTCTGGTACACGCAGGGCTGGAAGGACAAGCTGTTCGCCGGCTTCACCAACAGCGCCACCATCAACGGCGACAAGGTCACGACCATGACCTACCTGTGGACGCTCGCGATGCAGCACAGCGGCATCTGGGTCAGCATGGGCATCCTGCCGACCAACAACAAGGCCGCCACGCGCGATTCGACCAACTACATCGGCGGCTACGGCGGCCTGCTGACGCAGTCGCCCTCGGACGCGAGCCCGGCCGAGATCCCCCGCGGTGACCTCGACACCGCGCGGTCTTTCGGCGAGCGCGTGGCCGCGGTGGCAAGATCGCGCGGCTGACCACCGCCTGCGCGGGCCGCCCCCGGCCCGGGGCACCCACGGAGAGAACACGATGACCGACGCCACCCCCACCACCCGTTTGCTGCAACCGCATGACAAGGACCTGGGGGGCGGCTTCAACGTGCGGCGCCTGCTGCCCGCGGCCGTGCGCCGCTCGGTCGGCCCCTTCGTGTTCTTCGACCATTTCGGCCCGGCCACCGAGCAGCCGGGCAACTCGCACGACGTGCGTCCGCATCCGCACATCGGCCTGGCCACCGTCACCTACCTGTTCGAGGGCGCGATGATGCACCGCGACAGCATCGGCAGCGTGCAGGAGATCCTGCCGGGCGCCATCAACTGGATGACCTCGGGCCGCGGCATCGTGCACTCCGAGCGCAAGCCCGAGCGCCTGCTGGCCGAGACCTTCGTCAATCACGGCCTGCAGCTGTGGGCCGCGCTGCCGCAGGCCCATGAAGAGGTCGAACCCAGCTTCGAGCACACCGCGTCCGACGCCATTCCTGCCCTGTTCGAGCAGGGCGTGGGCGTGCGCGTGCTGGTGGGCGAGGCCTTCGGCGTGCGCTCGCCCGTCACGACCTTCTCGCAGACCGTCTACCTCGACATCGCCCTGCCGGCCGGCGCGAGCTTCGCGTTGCCCGCGCTGGCGCCCGAGCTCGCGGTCTACCCGATCGATGGCGACGTCGGCATCGACGGCGTCGTGGCACCGATGCACATCATGGCGGTGCTGGCCGACGGGCAGGGTGCCAACCTCACGGCACCCGTGACCGCGCCGGTGCGGCTGGTGGTGATCGGCGGCGAGCCGCTCGACGGTCCGCGCTACATCACCTGGAACTTCGTCTCGAGCCGGCGCGAACGCATCCTGCAGGCGGGCGAGGACTGGGCCGCGCAGCGCATGGGCCACGTGCCCGGCGAGACCGAGTTCATTCCGCTGCCGGGCAAGCCCTTCGGCGTGCGCGAGCCCGACACGGGCAGCACGCCCACCTGAGTTCTACAGCGCGAGCTTGTAGCCCTCGTGGCTCGCCACGAAGCCCAGCCGCTCGTAGAAGCGATGGGCATCGGGCCGGCGCTTGTCGGTCGTGAGCTGCACCAGGGTGCAGCCCCGCTCGCGGCAGCGCGCGATCGCCCACTCGAACATCCGCTGGCCCAGCCCCGCATCGCGCCGCTGCGCCGCGATGCGCACGGCCTCGATCTGGCCGCGCCATGCGCCCTGGCGCGCGATGCCCGGGATGAACGAGAGCTGCAGCGTGCCGACCACCGTGTCGCCCTCGGTCACCACCACCAGTTGCTGGTTCGCATCGGCCGCGATGGCCTCGAAGGCGGCGACGTAGCGCGCATCGACGGCATCGGGTGAAGCACCCGCGGCCTCGCGTTCGCGGCCCAGCGGATCGTCGGCGAGCAGGGCGACGATGGCGGCCAGGTCGGCGCGCGTCGCGGTTCTGAAAACTATTGGGTTCACTTGTGAAACTCTGTTGCATCGTTCGCGCGCCAGGCGGCGCGAAATGCCATCGTCCGATAGTAAAGTGCGCCCGCCGCGGGGGAGGGAACACCGGCCTCGCGACCCACAACCACAACGACGTTGAAGAAAGCGAGCGAGGCGAGATGGCCATTCAGAAGACGCCGGAAACGGCACCGGGCGAGTACGGCGACCTGTTCGAATTCCTGATGAAGGAACTCAAGCTGTTCCAGCGCAAGCTGCTGGTGATGCTCAAGCACGTGAAGACCGGCGAGTCGCAGGTCTACAAGCAGGCCTGGTACGACTTCCACCTCAAGGACCGCCTGACCGCGCTGCTCAAGGCCGAGGACTATGCGGCGGTCGCGCAGTTGCCGATCAACAAGGCCGGCCAGACCGGCATCTACATCGAGACGCGCTACGTGAAGTCGGGCGAGGTGGTGGGCTTCCAGCTGGTGGAAGCGCGGCCGCACGAGGGCGGCCGCTATGTGGGGCTCACGCCGGCCGCGGTCTACACCGAGGCCGACGGGCGCCGCGTGCTGGCCTTCGCCGAAGGCCTCTGAACTACTTGCCCAGCGTCACCGCTTCGGCCGGTGGCGCACCGTCGGGCGCATCGGGCAGCAGCTGCGACTTGCGGCGCGAGCCGCGCCAGGCCGAGTAGCCCACGCCGATCAGCAGCAGCACGCACAGCCCGATGAAGGTGCCGCTGATCGGGCGCGTGACGAACACCGACATGTCGCCGCGCGAGAGCAACAGCGCGCGGCGGAAGTTCTCCTCCACCATCGGCCCGAGCACGAAGCCCAGCAGGATCGGCGCGACCGAGAACTCGAGCGACATCAGCAGCGCGCCGATGATGCCGAACACCAGCACCTCCCAGATCTGGAACAGGCTGTTCTGCGTGCTGAACACGCCCACCGCGATGAAGAACATCGCCGCCGGGAACAGGTACTTGTAGGGCACCTTCAGCAGCTTCACCCAGACCCCGATCAGCGGCACGTTGAGCACCACCAGGATCACGTTGCCGATCCAGAAGCTGGCGATCAGGCCCCAGAAGATGTCCGGGTGCTCGGTGATCAGCTGCGGGCCGGGCTGGATGCCCTGGATCAGCAGCGCGCCGAGGATCAGCGCCATCACCGCGTCACCCGGGATGCCCAGGCTCATGGTCGGGATGAAGTCGACCTGCGTCTTCGAATGCGCCGAGGCCTCGGGCCCGGCCACGCCTTCGATCATGCCGGTGCCGAAGGCCGCGGGCGTCTTCGACACCTTGCGCTCGAGCGCATAGGCGATGAAGGTGGTGATGGTCGGGCCGGTGCCCGGCATCGCGCCGAAGATCGTGCCCACGATGGTGCCGCGGATCATGGCGGGGAAGGCGCGCTTGAGCTCTTCCTTGCTCGGGCGCATGTCGCTGAGCTTGAGCGTGCCGGTGTCGCCGATGCTCTTCATGCGGTTCACGTTGAGCAGGAAGTCGGCCACGCCGAACAGGCCCATCGAGATCGCGACCAGCTCGAGGCCATCACTGAGCTCGGGCAGGTCGAAGGCGAAGCGGAAGCTGCCGCTGTTGACGTCGGTGCCAACCACGCCGCACAGCAGGCCGAACACCGTCATCGCCACGCCCTTGAGCGCCGAGCCGCGCGACATGGTCGAGCCCGCGAGCAGGCCCAGCATCATGATCGAGAAGATCTCGGTCGGGCCGAACTTGAACGCGATCTGCACCAGCAGCGGCGAGGCGAAGATCATCACCACGATGCCCACCGAGGCGGCGAAGAACGAGGAGATCATCGTCACGCCGAGCGCCACGCCACCCTTGCCCTGCTTGGTCATCGGGTAGCCGTCGAGGCAGGTCACCGCGTGCGGCGGGTGCGAGGGCATGTTCATCAGGATGGCGCCGATCGCGCCGCCGTACTGCGAACCGTAGAAGATGCCGGCCAGCATCAGGATGGCGGGCACCGGGTGCATCACGTAGGTGAGCGGCAGCAGGATCGAGATGGCCTGCAGCGCGCCCATGCCGGGCAGCACGCCGATGAGGTTGCCCACCAGCACGCCGAAGAAGGACCAGAGCAGGTTGGAGCCCTGGAACGCGACGCCGAAGCCGAACCAGAGGTCGTGGAGCGATTGTCCGATCATGGTCTCAGCCTCCCCACTGGAACAGCGGCAACTGCAGGCTCAGCGCCCACCAGAACACCACCACCGCGATGGCCATCATCGCGAGCGCGAGCAGCAGCGCTTCGCGCAGCGTGTTGTCGCGGTCGCCGAGCGCCGAGATGAACACGATCGCGAAGGTCGCGGGCAACAGCCCGCCGTACTCGCCGAGCAGCAGGAAGGCCAGGATGCCCAGCACGATGCAGACGCAGCCGCGCAGGTCGGGCAGGCCGGCGGGATGGCCGTGCGAGACGGCGGCCTCGGGCGCCGGTTGCTGGCCGCGCGCCGAGATCACCATCAAGAGGCCGATGAAGGCCAAAAGCAGCCCGAGCGCGACCGGGAAGAAGCCCGGTCCCATGTGCGCGAGTTCGCCGACGCGGTAGCCGTAGCCGGCGTAGGCGGCGGCCAGTCCGACGATCACCATCAGGGCTCCGCCGTAATAGTCTTTCTTGAATTTCGATGGGGCGCGCGATGCCTGCGAGGCCGCGCCACCACCCGTGCTGTGCTGCATATGTCTCCTTCGGGCTGAAGCAATGCAGTCTAGGAAGCGGGCCTTTCAATCCCCTTTCGCAACACGCTTGCAAGGGCCTTCGAGGCCCAAAATACGTGTTATCACGTACGAGCGAGCGGCAATCGGAGGATCGCGCGCAGCCCGCCGCCGTTGGCGCTCTCGGGCATGTCGGCGCTGTCGAGCAGGATCTCGCCGCCGTTGCGCCGCGCATAGCCGCGCGCGATGGTGAGGCCGAGCCCGGCGCCCTGCATCGCGGGTGCGTTCGCGCCATGCGGGGCCGGGTCGCGCTGGAAGCGCTCGAACACGCTGGCACGCCGCTCGGGCGCGATGCCGGGGCCGCTGTCGCAGACCTCGGCCAGCGCCTGCGAGGCATCGCGCCGCACCGTCACCGTGATGTTGCCGCCACGCGGCGTGTACTTGATCGCGTTGTGCACCAGGTTCGCGAGCAGCTCGTGCAGCTCCTCGGCGTTGGCGCGCACCGGGATCACGGGCGATGCCGCGTCCTCTTCCTCGTCGGGCGCGGCGAGGCCCTCGGCCGCGGTGTCGCCGCGCGCATCGACCCAGCCCAGGTCCTGGTCGTGCTCGCGCGCGAGCGGCAGGTACTGCAGCACCACGGCGCGCGCGATCGCGTTGAGGTCGACGATCCCGGGCGCGGCGGCCCCGGTCTCGTCCTCGTGCGTCGCGTGCGCGAGCGCCAGCAGTTGTTCGCTCAGGCGCCGCGTGCGCGCGAGCTGCGCGACGATCGCATGCAGCGATTCGCGCATGCGCTCGGGGTCGGTCTCGCGCACCGCGTAGCCGGCCTGGATCGACAGGATGCCCAGCGGCGTGCGCAGCTGGTGCGAGGCATCGGCGAGGAACTGCGAATGCTCGGCCACCATGCGGCGATGGCGCCCGATGTGGTGGTTGACCGCATCGACCAGCGGCACCACCTCCTGCGGCACGCCGGCCGGTTCGAGCGGCTTGATGTCGTCGCGCGCGCGCTCGCGCAGCGAGCGGCGCAGCCGCTCGAGCGGGCGCAGCGTCCAGGCCACGCCCAGCCACACCAGCAGCGCCATCACCAGCACCATGCGCGCGGCGCGCAGCAACTCCTGGCGCAGCGACTCGTCCACCGCGCGCTGGCGCGGGCCGGTGCCTTCGGCGGCCTGGATCAGCACGGTGTAGGCACTGCCCGCGTGGCTGTTGTAGACCGTCTGGCGCAGCGCGGCCACGCGCACCGGGTGCTGCTGGTAGACCGCGTCGTAGAACACCGGCGCGTCGTCGGCGCCGGTCGCGGTCTTCGCCGGCGGGGCGGGCAGGTCGGGCACGCCCATCAGCGTCTCCTCGGTGCCGGCCTCGCCCCTGGCCAGCGGCGCCGCACCCACGTGCAGGTACTTGTAGCGCAGGTGGGTCGACTCGAACATCGCCTGCACCGAGAAGGCCTCCTGCACGCGCACGCTGCCGTCGCTCGCGACCACGATGCCGTTGGCCAGCGCCTGCACGGGCTCGAGCAGGCTCTGGTCGTAGGCGTCGACCAGGCTCTCGGTCAGCGCCTGGTAGTTGCTCCAGCTGTCGAGCGCGAGCAGCGCGACCATGCCCGGCAGCAGCAGCGCCAGCAGGCGCGCGCGGATGCCGAAGCGCCAGCTTTCAGTGGGGGGTGGAGACGGCGGCGGCGCGTGCGGGTCCATCGGCGATGCCTTCGAGCATGTAGCCCAGCCCGCGCACGGTGACGATGCGCACGTCGCTGTCGGCGAGCTTGCGCCGCAGCCGGTGCAGCACCACCTCGATCGCATCGGGTCCGGCGGTGCTGTCGTTGGTGAACACCTTGCCGAACAGCTGCGACTTGCCGACCGGCGAGCCGCTGCGCATCAGCAGCGCGCTCAGCGCCGCGTGCTCGCGCGGCGTGAGCGCCAGCAGCGTGCCGCGCAGCGTGAAGGCATGGCTCTCGCCGTCGTAGGCCAGCGAGGCGCACTGCAGCCGCGGATGCTGCCGGCCGCGGCTGCGCCGCACCAGCGCGGTCAGCCGCGCCTCGAGCTCGACCAGCTCGAAGGGCTTGGTGAGGAAATCGTCGGCGCCGAGATGCAGGCCGCGCACGCGGTCCTGCAGCGCGCCCTGCGCGGTGAGGATCAGCACCGGCGTGCGGTCGTCGGCATTGCGCATGTCGGCCAGCACCGCGAGGCCGTGCTTGTCGGGCAGCCGCAGGTCGAGCACCACCGCGTCGTACTCGGTGCCGGCCATGAAGGCCTCGGCGGTGCGCGCATCGGGCGCATGGTCGGTGACGAAGCCGCTCTGCGTGAGCGCGCGCACCAGCCAGGAGGCCATGTCCAGTTCGTCTTCCACCAGCAGGATGCGCATCGCGGGGCGGTCGGCCTATCGTTTCTTGTGGAGATCGGGGTCTTCGGCGGCGCGCGCGCTGGCCTTGGCCGCGCGGGCGCTGAGGTCGGGCGCGAGCGCCTCGCGGCCGTCGAACACGAAGCAGTCGCCCTGGTAGTGGGCGCCGCCCACCAGCTCGAAGTACTTGAGGATGCCGCCCTCGAGCTGCAGCACGTTGTCGACGCCTTCCTCGCGCATCAGGATCGCGGCCTTCTCGCAGCGGATGCCGCCGGTGCAGAAGCTCACCACCGTCTTGCCCGCGAACTCGGCGCGGTGCGCGCGCAGCGCAGGCGGGAACTCGGTGAATTTCTCGATGCGCCAGTCGATCGCGCCCTCGAAGCTGCCGTGGTCGACCTCGAAGGCATTGCGCGTGTCGAGCAGCGCAATCGCGCGGCCCGCGTCGTCGTGGCCCTGGTCGAGCCAGCGCTTGAGCGTGGGCGCGTCCACGCCCGGCGCGCGGCCGGCCGCGGGCTGGATCGCGTGATGGTCCATGCGGATGATCTCGCGCTTGAGCTTCACCAGCATGCGCCGGAACGGCTGGGCGGCCGACCAGCTGTCCTTGGTCTCGAGGTCGGCGAAGCGCGCATCGGCGCGCACGCCGGCCAGGAAGTCCGCCATCGCGTCGGGCTCGCCGGCCAGAAACATGTTGATACCCTCGGGCGCGATCAGGATCGTGCCCATCAGGCCGAGCGCGCGGCTGCGCTCCAGCAGGCGTTCGCGCAGCACCGGGCCGTCGTCGATGGCCACGAACTTGTAGGCCGCGATGTTCAATATCTCTTGGGTCTCTTGCACGGCGGGAATTCTAGGCGCCGCAGGTTGACCCGTTCCTGACTCGGGCACTCCCGAACCACTGGCGGCCCGGGTGTCAATAGGGGCCGCGCCAACTCACATCGTGGAGGCCCGCCTTCCTACAATGGACGGATGTTCGTTCACCTGCGCCTGCACACCGAGTTCTCCGTCGTCGACGGCACCAACCGCATCGACGAAGTCGTCAAGGCCGCCGCTGCCGACAAGCAGCCCGCGATGGCCATCACCGATCTCAACAACCTGTTCGGCGGGATCAAGTTCTACAAGGAAGCGCGCGGCAAGGGCGTCAAGCCCGTGATCGGCGCCGAGATCTTCCTCGAGGGCATGGGCAAGGATGCCGCGACGCTCACGCGCATCGTGCTGCTGGTGCAGAACAAGCAGGGCTACCTCAACCTCTCGGAGCTGCTGGCACGCGCCTGGACGCAGAACGTCGGCCGCGGCCAGGCCCAGGCGGCCTGCAAGCTCGAATGGGTGGAGGAACTGCAAGGCGGGCTGATCGCGCTGTCGGGCGCGCAGGCCGGCCCGCTCGGCGCGCCGCTGGCCGCGGGGCAGGGCGAACGCGCGGCCGAGCTCGCGCTGCGCCTCGCGGGCATCTTCCCGCACCGCTTCTACATCGAGCTGCAGCGCGCCGGCCGTCCCGAGGACGAGCCGCACGTGCTGGCCGCGGTGCAACTGGCCGCGCGGCTGGGGCTGCCGGTGGTGGCCACGCACCCGGTGCAGTTCGCCACGCGCGAGGACTACGAGGCGCACGAGGCGCGCGTGTGCATCTCCGAGGGCGAGATCCTCGGCAACCCGCGGCGCGTGCGCCGCTTCACGCCCGAGCAGTACTTCAAGTCGAGCGCCGAGATGCAGGCGCTGTTCGCCGACATCCCGAGCGCATTGGCCAACACGGTCGAGATCGCCAAGCGCTGCAGCCTGACGCTGGTGCTCGGCAAGCCGCAGCTGCCCGACTTCCCCACGCCCTTCGTGAGCGAAGGCGTGCGCATGCCGATCGACGAGTTCTTCCGCCAGGAATCGTTCGAGGGGCTCGAGAAGCGCCTCGAGCACCTGTTCCCCGACGCGGCCAAGCGCGATGCGCAGCGGCCGCGCTATGTCGAGCGGCTCGAGTTCGAGATCAACACCATCCTGAAGATGGGGTTCCCGGGCTACTTCCTGATCGTGGGCGACTTCATCAACTGGGCCAAGCAGAACGGCTGCCCGGTCGGCCCCGGCCGGGGCTCGGGCGCGGGTTCGCTGGTGGCCTACGCGCTGAAGATCACCGACCTCGATCCGCTCGAATACAACCTGCTGTTCGAACGCTTCCTGAATCCCGAGCGCGTCTCGATGCCCGACTTCGACATCGACTTCTGCCAGGGCAACCGCGACCGCGTGATCGACTACGTGAAGGACAAGTACGGCCGCAATGCCGTGAGCCAGATCGCCACCTTCGGCACCATGGCCGCGCGCGCGGCCATCCGCGACGTGGGCCGGGTGCTCGACATGAGCTACATGTTCTGCGACGGCATCAGCAAGCTGATCCCGAACAAGCCCGGCATGTCGGTCACGCTGCAGTACCCGCCGGCGCAGAAGATCGAGGGCGACAAGAACAACTACGCGCTCGAGATGGAGCCGCAGCTCGCGGAGCGGCTCGAGAAGGAGGAAGAGGTCAAGACCGTGGTCGAGCTGGCGCAGAAGCTCGAAGGCATGACCCGCAACATCGGCATGCACGCCGGCGGCGTGCTGATCGCGCCCGGCAAGCTCACCGACTTCTGCCCGCTCTACCAGCAGCCCGGCAGCGACTCGGCCGTGAGCCAGTACGACAAGGACGACGTGGAGGCCATCGGCCTCGTGAAGTTCGACTTTCTGGGCCTGGCCACGCTGACGATCCTCGAGATCGCGCGCGAGTTCATCATGAAGCGGCACAAGGGCCGCGAGAACTTCGCCTACGAGAACATTCCGCTCAACGACGGGCCGACCTACCGGCTGTTCTCCGAGGGCAAGACCGAGGCCGTGTTCCAGTTCGAATCGCGCGGCATGCAGGGCATGCTGAAGGATGCGCGGCCGACCCGGCTCGAGGACCTGATCGCGCTCAACGCGCTGTACCGCCCGGGCCCGATGGACCTGATCCCCAGCTTCGTGGCGCGCAAGCACGGCCGCGAGGACGTGGAGTATCCGCACCCGGCCGTGGCCCAGATGCTCTCGGAGACCTACGGGATCATGGTCTACCAGGAGCAGGTGATGCAGACCGCGCAGATCCTGGGCGGCTACTCGCTCGGCGGCGCCGACCTGCTGCGCCGCGCGATGGGCAAGAAGAAGCTCGAGGAGATGGCCGAGCACCGCGAGAAATTCCGCGCGGGTGCCCTGAGCACGCACGGCATCGCGCAGGACAAGGCCGACGAGATCTTCGACCTGATGGAGAAGTTCGCGGGCTACGGCTTCAACAAGTCGCACGCCGCCGCCTACTCGCTGCTGGCCTATCACACGGGCTGGCTCAAGGTCCACTACACGGCCGAATTCTTCTGCGCCAACATGACGGTGGAAATGGACGACACCGACAAGCTCAAGGTGCTGTTCGAGGACGCGCAGAAGAACTTCGGCCTCACCTTCGAGCCGCCGGACGTGAACCGCGGCAACTACCGCTTCGAGCCGGTCACCGACAAGGTCATCCGCTACGGGTTGGGCGCCGTCAAGGGCACGGGCCAGCTCGCGGTCGAGGCCGTGGTGCGCGCGCGCGAGGAGGGCGGTCCGTTCAAGAGCCTGTACGACTTCTGCGTGCGCATCGACCGCCAGCGCATCAACAAGCGCACGGTCGAGGCGCTGATCAAGGCCGGCGCCTTCGATGCCATCCAGCAGAACCGCGCCTCGTTGATCGCCTCGGTCGACCGCGCCTTCGAATTCGCCAACGCGACCGCGGCCAATGCCGCGCAGGTCGACATCTTCGGCGACAGCGAGCACGGCTCGGCCACGGCCGAGCCCGAGCTGGTCGACGCCACGCCCTGGGGCGTGAAGGAACGCCTGACCTTCGAGAAGACGGCGGTCGGCTTCTACCTGTCGGGCCATCTGTTCGACGAGGTCTCGCACGAGGTGCGGCGCTTCTGCAAGCGCGAGATCACCGACCTGCTCGACAGCCGCGACCAGCAGGTGATCGCGGGCATCGTGAGCGACTTCCGCGTCATCAACGGCCAGCGCGGCCGGCTCGCGATCTTCAAGCTCGACGACAAGTCCGACTCGATCGACGCCACCGCCGACGAGGCGCTGATGAACGCCAACCGCAACACGCTCAAGGACGACGAACTCGTGATCGTCTCGGGCCGGCTGCAGCCTGCGCGCGGCGGCTTCGAGGCGCGCTTCCAGGTGCAGCAGGTCTGGGACCTGGCCAGCGCGCGCTGCCGCTTCGGCAAGTTCCTGCGCGTGGCGGTCAACGGCAAGGCGCCCGACATCGCGCGCCTGCTCAAGGACTTCCCGGCGCGCACCGAGCAGAGCGAGCATGGCGAGCTGGTGCAGGGCCTGCCGGTGCGCCTGTCGATGGCGCGTGGCGGCGCGCAGGTCGAGCTGCAGCTCGGCGAGCGCGCGAAGTTCTTCCCGACCGATGCGGCGCTCGCGAGCTGGACCGCGCAGGCCGAGGCGGGCAAGGCCGCGGTCATCTACGAATAACCGCGCGGCGCGCAGGGACGGCGAAAAGCGATAACGGGAACTCCTCGCGGGCCGGGCCTTCTTATGGGGGCAGGCCCCGCGCCTGCGCGTTTTCAACCGGCAGTTCGAGGAGGAACATTCGCCATGCCATACAAGACCGCCACCGGCACCCGCAACGCATCCATCAAGCAGGCCTTCCTGGCCACAGCCGCCCTGGCGCTGGCACTGCCCCTGAGCAGCCTGGCCCAGTACGCCGGCCCGAGCTCGGTGCCCGCCATGACCGTCAAGCAACTGCTCGACACCGGCAAGGACGACCAGCACGCCACCTTGCGCGGCTTCATCGTCTCGCACGACGGCGGCGAGCACTACACCTTCGCCGACGACACCGGCCGCATGAAGGTGGAGATCGACGCCAAGTACTTCCCGCCCGGCGTGAGGATCGACGACAAGGTGCGCGTCGAGATCACCGGCGAGTTCGACAAGGACCTCGTGGGCAACAAGGTCGAGCTCGACGTCAAGCAGCTGGTCGTGGTGCGCTGAGCGCGCCCTTCTCGACCAGCGCGTGCTCGATCCCGTCGAGCACCGCCTCCGGTGCGTGCAGCCAGTCCTTCGCGAGCACCTGCCGCACCTCCCAGCCGAAGGCATCGAGAATCCGCGGGCGCGAGACATAGCGCTCGAGCACGTTGCGGTTCTCGTAGTGGGCGGCCGTGTCCACGAGGATGCCGAGCGCGTAGTGGCTGTCCCCCGCATCTGAACCCGTGCCAGCGGCACGGATCGCCAGGTCGCAGCGAAAGCGCGACTGGCCCACCTGTTCGTCCACCGCATGGCCGCGCGCGCGCAGCGCGGCCGCGAGCTGCACGCTCACCGCATCGGCCAGCACCACGTGGCTTGCTCGCGCCGCGCCGCGCGTCAGCGGGTTCATGCCCTCGAGCACGCGCGTGGCGGTGGCATCGTCGCCGCGCGACAGGCACTCGGCATAGCGCAGGAAATTCTTCAGCGCCGCGGCGCCCTCGTTGTGGTCGTTGGTGATCGCCTCGTGGCGAATCGTCGAGACCACCGCCATGTGGTGGCGCGCGCGGCTGAAGATCACGTTGAGCCGCTTCTCGCCGCCGCGCTGGTTGATCGGCCCGAAGTTCATCAGCATGCGACCCTCGGCATTGGGGCCGTAGCAGATGCTCAGCAGGATGATGTCGCGCTCGTCGCCCTGCACGTTCTCGAGGTTCTTGATGAACAGGCCGCAGAACTGGTCGTCCTCCTCGCGCACGTACTCGGCCTCGAGCCGTGCCGCGAACTCGGCGTCGGCTGCGGCGAGGCTGTCGAGCTCGGCCTCGATCTCGCCCTGCTGCGCTTCCGAGAAGGCCACGATGCCGAGGCTGCGCCCGGTGCCGCGGCGCAGCAGCTCGCGCACCAGCTGCGCGATGTGGCGCGCCTCGCCGCTGTTGCGGCGGCTGTCGTAGACCGCGTCGGTCACGCGGTGGAAGCTGATGGCGCGCGAGAGCAGCGCATCGGCCTGCGCGGCCACCGACTCGGCCGAGGCGGCGCTCGACTGCACCAGGATCTCGGCGCGCTCCTCGCTCGGCAGGCTGCGGTCGGGGATGGTGTAGAGGTTGCCCGCGTAGAAGGCCGCGTTCGAGAAGCCGATCAGCGACTCGTAGCGGCTGCGGTAGTGCCAGGCCAGCAGGGTGGCCGGCAGGTTGCGCGCGCCCTGGTTCAGCAGGCTGTCGGCATCGAGCACCACCGCGATGCGGTCGCCCTCGTTGTCCTCGTCCTCGACCGACACGGTCTGGTCCTCGGCATCGCGGCCCGACGAGAAGAAGCTGGTCGGCGGCAGCTGCATCTCGTCGCCCACCACGATGATCTGCGGCGCGCGGTAGAGCGCGGGCACCGCTTCCTCGACCGGGATCTGGCTCGCCTCGTCGAAGATCACCACGTCGAACAGGTCGGCCGCGAGCGGCAGCGTGTCGGACACCGACAGCGGGCTCATGAGCCAGATCGGCTTCATGTCGCGCACCACCTGGCCGGTCTCGCCGCTCGCGAGTTCGCGGATCGCCTTGTAGCGCATGGTCTTGCCGAACTCGTGCTCGAGCTCGCGGCGTCCGGCGTTGTAGCTCTTCTTGAAAGCCTTGCCCTCGGCATCGAGCTGGCTCGCGGGCAGGGCGCTCTTCTGCACATGGTCGCGAAAGCGCTGGCGCACGGCCGCGGCCAGGGTGTGCGCATTGCGGCCGAGCAACTGGCGCTCGGCATCGCCCAGGCGCTGCGCATGGCGCGCGAGCGCGGCCGCATCGAAGCGCGGCAGCCAGCGCTCGGTGCGGTAGACGCGCTCGAGGCCCTCGCGCGCGACCGCGAACTCGATCGCCTCGGGAGCGAGCGGCAGGCCGCGCAGCGCGGCGGCCACGGCCGGATCGGCATCGGCGAGTTCCTGCAGCGGCGCGAGCGCCGCGGGCAGCGCATCGGCCTGGTCGTGCAGCGTGCGCGCGAGCTCTTCGAGCGTGGCCAGCGGCAGGGCTGCGGGATCGTGGACCAGGTCGCGCCACAGCGCATCGAGCGCGTCGCAGCGTGAGCCCGCGGCGACCAGGCGTTCGACGTCGCGGCTCGCGCCGGGCGCGCTGCGCAGATGGGCCTGGAAGGCGACGCGCAGGCTGCCGGCATCGTCCAGGCCGCGCAGCGCCTGCATCTGCTGCGCGTAGGCCTCGGGGTCGGTGCAGCCGTAGTCGGCCTCGAGCTGCGCGGCCTGCTTCTGCAGCGCGGCGCGGGCCGTGTGCTCGGCCAGCAGTTCCTCGAGCAGTTGCGCGGGCTTCGGCCGCACCGCATGCGCGGCGAAGTCGTAGCGGCGCTTGAGTTCGCCCGACAGCCGCCACCACGAGGGCTGGAGGAAGCGCAGCAGCGAGTGCTGCTGCGCGCGGGCCTGCGCGAGGCCGGCCTCGGTGTCGGCGGGCGAGAGCCTGTCGCGCCAATGGGCCGTGCGCTGCAGCCTCTCGTCGAGCGTCTGCTGCAGGCCGCGGCGTTCGGCCAGCGCGGCATTCAGCGCCTGGCTCGCGGGATGAGCAGCATCGAGCAGCGCGAGCTGCCCGCGCGAGGCCAGCGTCGCGACGCGGCGCGCATCGGCCACCAGCGCGAGCGCGTCGCGCCATGTCACGCCGGCTTCGGCCAGCGGTGGCCAGGCCTCGACCAGCGCATCGCGGCAGGCACCGCTTTGCGCCGCGGCGCGTTCCGAGCCTTCGACCAGCGCGGCCAGCGGCTTGGGCTGGCGCAGCAGCGCGGGCGCGAGCAGCGCGAACGGATGCTGCGCGAGCGTGGGCGCGCCCAGGCTCTCGGTCACGGCCAGGTGCAGCCGCGCGGCCAGCTCGGCATGGCGGCGCCAGGCCGCGTAGTCGGGCAGGGCCTCGGCCTGCAGCGGCGTGAGTTGGGGGTCGGCGGCTTTGAGCGCGACCAGCCGCGCCACCAGCTCGCGCAGCGTGACGGCCAGGTGCGCGGGCACCTCGCGCATCGCGGCATCGAAGCGCTCGAGCGCGCGCAGGTCGAGGTCCATCGCATCGAGCAGCCGCGTGCGTTCGCCGCCCTCGGCCTCGAGCGTGGAGGGCGCCTCGAGCCATTGCTCGTAGGTCTGGCGCAGGTTCTGCACGAAGGCCTTCTTGTCGCCCTGCGAGTCGTGGATCATGCAGCACAGCTCGTCCAGCCCCTGCTGGCGCAGGCGGTGGAACACCACGTCGATCGCGGCGCGCTTCTCGCAGACGAAGAGCACGCGCCGACCGCGCCCCACGTAGTCGGCGATCAGGTTGGTGATGGTCTGCGACTTGCCGGTGCCCGGCGGCCCCTGGATGATGTAGCTGGCCCCGGTGCGCGCCAGCGCCACGGCGGCGGTCTGGGTCGCGTCGGCCTGCACCACCGGCCATTGCTCGGCCAGCGGCAGCACCGCGGGCGTCTCGGCGTCGACCTGGCGCGGCTGCAGCGAGAACACGCGGTCGAAGGCCTCGCTCGCCATGTCCGATTCGACCAGCCCGCTGTAGTCGCGCACCAGCGACATCTTGCGATGGTTGAAGTTGCCGAGCGTCACGGCCGTGAGGTCCACGTCCCACTGGTAGGGATTGCCGGCGTTCTCGCGCAATGCGAAGGTCTGGCGCTCGGCCTCGGCGGGCGCCGTCTGCGGTGCCATCTGCGGCGCGCGCGGTGTCGGGCGCGCGCCCACCGCGCCGGCCAGCGGCAGCGGCACGCGCCGCACGCGGGCATGGAACAGCTGCAGCCCGCGCGGGCGGAAATCGTCCTGCGCATAGCTGTAGTCGGTGGCCGCGATGGGCACGGCCGAGGGCGCGTGTTCGCGCACGCGCCGCTTGAACTGCTCGAGCCGCTGGCGCGCGCGCTGGTGGATCAGCGCGATCTCGGGCTGCCGCAGCAGCCGCAACTGCACGCCGGGCTCGGTGCGCGCGATCTGCGCGGCCAGCTCGGCATGGAACTGCTCGATCGAGGTCTCGCGCAGGTCGATGCTCTCGGGCAGCACGATGCCGTAGAGCTGGCGCAGGTGATGGCGCAGCGTCGGGTTGACCTGGGCCTCGGGGCCCGCGGCCTCGAGCAGGTACTGGTCGCGCACGCCCTTCTTGCGCGAGAGCTCCACCGGCAGCATCAGCAGCGGCGAGACGATACGCTCGTTCGCGTCCTCCTTGAGGTTGTGCCAGCGCAGGAAGGCGATCACCAGCGAGAGCTGCGACAAGCCGTATTCGGCGCGGTCGCGCCGCGCCTCCTGCAGGATGCGGTCGAGCGCGCCCGGCAGGTAGGGCTGGTCCTCGAAGCGCAGCCAGCGCGCGAGCGGCACCGGGTCGCCGCTCGCGACCTCGGCGGCGAAGCGGCCGTCCCACACGCAGAGCTGGTCGACGCGGATGCTCTGCAGGTCGACCACCAGCGGCACGCTGGCCACCGTGAGGTTGACGTGCGCCTGCGTGGGCTTGAAGTACAGCAGCCGGTTGCGCCGCGAGAGGTCGAACAGCCGGTCGCGCAGGTGCAGCTGGATCGCCTGGCGGCGCTGGCCCGCGCCGTCCTTCGGGTTCGCGAGGCGCTCCAGGCCCAGGTCCAGCGGCTGGTCGCGGTAGGTCTCGAGGCGGCGGATCACCGAGGGCAGGTCGCGCGCGCGCTCGTGGCGGTCGAGCGCCGTCATCTCGACGATCACCGCGGCCAGCACCGGGTGCAGCCGGCGGTTGATCTCGAACAGGTTGCCGCGGTGCTCGGCGAAGCGCGCGAGTTCATCGCCCTGCGTGAAGTCGAGCCCGCAGGCCAGGCTGGCGAGCACCTGGCCCAGGCACAGCATGTCGCTGAGCGCGTCGTGGTGCGCGAAGCGCTGCTCCCAGGCGCCGTAGCCGGGCAGGTAGGCCGGGCGCTGCGGCACCGTGTCGGGCGTGGCCTCGGGCAGCACCTCGAGGTTCTCGCGCGCGACGCCGATGCCGCCTTCGACGGTGACGCGTTCCTCGCCCACCACGCGCAGCACCGAGGCCACCGGGCGTTCGAGCGGCGCGATCGCCTGCGGGTTGCGCTTCGGCTCGGCGCCCGCGGGCTGGGCCAGCTCCAGCGCGGGCACCTCGTTCACGCGGTAAGCCATCGCATGGCCCAGCGCGGCGACCCGGCCCTGCTCGTGCAGCGCCGAGACCTCGCGCAGCAGCGGCAAGGCGAGCGCGAGCACGTCGTCGGTCTGCAGGCCGCCATGGGCATCGGCGGTGTCGAGCAACTGCAACAGTGGTGCGATGCCCGTCATGCCGTGGCGCTCCGTGCGTGTTGGGCCCGGGCCTTGTCGAGCACGGTGGCGGCGTCGCGCTTGACGCGCGCGAGCGTGCGCTTGGCCAGCTTGAGGTCCTGCGCGAGCCGCTGTTCGAAGGGCGCGGCGCAGCCCAGCGGCTCGGCCAGCGCGAGCGCCGCGGCCAGCGCGGCGTCGTCGAGCTCGGGATCGGCCGCGACGAAATCGACCAGCACGCTGGCCATGTAGTCGTGCAGCCCGGCGGGCAGCGGATCGGGCGGCGGCGGTTCGACGGCCTGCGGCAGCGAGGGCACGAAGCCCGGGAAGAAGCGCCGCGCATGCGCGAGCAGCGGATCGGACTGCATGAAGGGCTCGCGCAGCAGCCGCGCGACCACGGCGCGCGTCAAACCGCCCACGCGCTCCTGGCCCAGCACGTCGAGCGTGCCGAGGTCGAGCGGGCCTTCGAGCGCACCGGCCAGCCAGGCATCGGCCTGCGGATCGCGCTCGCTCCACAGCCGCAGCGCGCGGGCGCGCACGAAGACCTCGGGATGGCTGGTGCCGCGCGTGGCCGCGTCGGGCCCGGCGCTGATCTCGTCGGCCTGGCGCAGGTAGCTCGCGGCATGGACCTGCGCGAGGCCGGTCTGCACCTTGACCAGCGCGCTGACCGCGGGCTCGAGCGCGCCGCAGCCCACGCAGGCGCCGCGGTCCGCGAAGGCCTCGGTGTAGAGGCTGTGGCGCCGCGCGGTCTGCAGGTGGCTCGCGTCGGCGCGCGGATCGGCCGCGGTCGCCTGCAGCAGCCGGTCGACCACCAGGTGGCGGCCGTCGTCGCGCGTCCACAGCAGGTGATGGGCCAGTTCGTGGCCGAGCACGGCCTGCAGCTCGGGCCCCTGCAGCCGTTCGAGCAGCGGACCCGAGAGCACGATGTGGGCCTCGCCCGGCAGCATGTGGATGGCGGCGTTCATCGCGCCGTCCTGGCCCTGGTAGAGCGTGATCGGTACCGTGACGCCGAGCCGCTGCGCGACCAGCGCGGCATGCGCATGCAGCTCGGGATGCGCGTCGGCGTCGAGCCGGTACGACTGGCGCAGCAGCTCGGCACGCACGGCGGCCGCATGCTCCTCGCGCGCCTCGGCCGAGGCGGCCCAGCGCCAGGCCTCGGGTTCGTTCGCCTGCAGGTGGGCGGCCAGCGCCTGCTGGTAGGGCAGCGGCACCAGGTCGGCCAGGCCGACGGAAGAAAGCGTGGGGGAGGGGGCGGCGGGAGAGGAGTCGACCATGTCGGGATCGCCGGTAACAAGAGTTGCCGACGATCCTAAACGAGCACCGTGGCGGCGCCGTCCTTCGTCAGTGCGCCATTGGTGCGACCGCGAGGTCGGGCAGCACGTTCATGATGCGCAAGGTCTCCTGCACCACCTGGCTGAACACGGGCGCGGCCACCAGCCCGCCGAAGTACTTGCCGGCGCCGGGCTCGTCGACCATCACCGCGACGATGATGCGCGGCTTGTCGATCGGCGACATGCCGGTGTACCAGGCGCGGTACTTGTCGGAGGCATAGCCCTTGCCGACCTGCTTGTGCGCGGTGCCGGTCTTGCCGCCGACCGAATAGCCCATGGTCTGCGCCAGCGGCGCGGTGCCGCCGGGCGCGGCCGCCAGGTGCATCATCTGGCGCACCTCGCTGGCCACCAGCGGCGAGAACACCTGCACGCCCGTGGGCGGCGTGCCGTCGTTCTTCAGCAGGCTGACCGGGATCACCTCGCCGTCGTGCGCGAAGGCGGTGTAGGCATGGGCGATCTGGAACAGCGAGGCCGAGAGGCCGTAGCCATAGGACATGGTGGCCTGCTCGATCGGCCGCCACGACTTCCACGGCCGCAACCGCCCGGTCACCGCGCCCGGGAACACGGTCTGCGGCTTCTGGCCCAGGCCGACCGCGGTCAGCGAGTTCCACATCTCCTGCGCCGACATGCGCTGCGAGATCTTGGTCGCGCCGACGTTGCTCGACTTCTGGATCACGCCCTCGACCGTGAGCACGCCGAAGTTCTCGTCGTCGTGGATGGTGGCGCCCGAGACGGTGATGCGGCCCGGGTTGGTGTCGATGATGGTCTTGGGCGTGACGCGGCCGAGCTGCAGCGCGGTCGCGATGGTGATCGGCTTCATCGTCGAGCCGGGCTCGAAGACGTCGGTCATGGCGCGGTTGCGCAATTGCTCGCCGCTGAGGTTGCGCCGGTCGTTGGGGTTGTAGCTCGGGTAGTTGGCCATCGCCAGCAGCTCGCCGGTGCGTGCGTCGACCACCACCACGCTGCCGGCGCGGGCCTTGTTCGCGACCACGGCGTCGCGGATCTTCTCGTAGGCCAGCGATTGCACGCGGTCGTCGATGCTCAGCTGGATGTCGCGCCCGTCGGTCGGCGGCACCTGGTCCTCGGTGTCCTCGACGATGTGGCCGAGCCGGTCCTTGAGCACGTGGCGCGAGCCGGCCTTGCCGGCCAGGTCCTTGTCGAAGGCCAGCTCCACGCCTTCCTGGCCGATGTCCTCGACGTTGGTGAAGCCGGCCAGGTGGGCCGCGGCCTCGCCCTCGGGGTACTGGCGGCGGTAGTCGCGGCGCAGGTAGAGGCCCTTGATGCCGAGCGCCGCCACCTGCTTGGCGATCGACTCGTCGACCTGGCGCCGGATCCAGACGAAGCTCTTGTCCTCGTCCTCGAGCTTCTTGTCGAAGTCCTTCTGCGGCATGCCGAGCAACCGTGCCGCTTCACGCAACCGGGCCTGCACGGCGGGGTCGTCGCGCTCGATGTCCTCGGGAATGGCCCAGATGCTGGGCGCGGGAATGTCGGAGGCCAGGATCAGCCCGTTGCGGTCGAGGATGCGGCCGCGGTTGGCCGGCAGCTCGAGCGTGCGCAGGTAGCGCACCTCGCCCTGGTGCTGGAAGAAGTCGTTGTCGAAGACCTGCACGTAGGCCGCGCGCACCGCGAGCAGCAGGAAGCCGAAGGCCACGGCGGCGACGATGAGCTTGCTGCGCCAGACCGGTGTCCTGCTCGCGAGCAGGGGGCTGCTGCCATACCGGATGTGTCCGTTGGGCTTCATCGTTCTTCTGAGGGAGCGCTCTTCCCCGCCGTGTTGTTGTGGGCGGTAGAGGGGCCCGGAGGCCGCGAGTTCCGGGCCGGCGCGCGCGCTCATTCGGCGCTAAGACTGCGGCGGCGCGGGGCCGAAGCACCGCGCCGCTCGCTTCCTTAGTGCATCACTGCGATTTCGGCCGCACGCTGATGATCGGGAACGGCGAGGGCACGCGGCCGTCGACGTCGCGCGGCATCACCTCGGTCTTCTGCACCGCGCGCAGGGCGGCGTCGTCCCAGGCGGCATTGCCGCTGGACTTCACGAGGCGCGGCGTGCCGACGATGGTGCCGTCGGGCGAGGTCTGGATCTGGATCTCGGCCGCGGGGTTGTCGCTGATCGAGTTCGGATCGAAGACCACGTTGCGCTTGATCAGCGCGGCCACGCGGCCGAAGTAGCCGGCCGACGGCCCGCCGCTGCCCGCGCCCTTGCCCGAGCGCGGCCCGGTGGTCTGCTCGGCCGTGGAGCCGGCCTGGCCCATCAGGCGGCGCAGGTTGTCCTGGCGGTCCTTGTCGAGCTGGGCCTTCTGCTGCTCGAGCTTCTTGGCGTCGTCGCGCTTCTTCTGTTCCGCGAGCTTCTGCTGCTCGGCCTGCTTCTGCTGCTGCAGTTCCTTCTGGCGGTCGTCCTCGCGCTTCTTGGCCTCGAGCTGGTCCTTTTCCTTCTTGGCCTGGGCTTCCTGGCGCTTCTTTTCCTGCTGGCGCTGCTGTTCCTGTTCGCGTTCGCGCTGTTCCTTTTCCTCGCGCAGTTTCTTCTCGCGCTCGAGCGCGATGTCGGGCGCCTTGGGCGCCGGCGTGGGATCGGGCCGCACGGCCTGCGGAGGAGGCGGCGGGGGCGGGGGAGGCGGCGGTGCGGGCGTGGGCTCGGGGGCCGGCGGCGGGTTGGCGATGCGCGGCGCGGCCACCTGCTGCGTGGGCGACCACAGCTCGGCTTCCACCGCGTCGTCGTCGCCTTCGCTCTTCCAGCGCACGCCCCAGGTCAGCGCGGCGATCAGCAGCGCGTGCGCGATCAGGGCGAGCACCACGGCGCGCGGCGTGCCGCGCTGCGGCGGCGGCGCGAACTCGGGGCGATCGAGGGCAAGTGACATGCGTTTCGGGGTCCGGCTGGCGCTACGGCTTGGCGTTGGTGGTCTGGACCGACAGGCCCACGCGCTCGATGCCGGCGCGCTTGAGCTGGTTCATGGCCTTCACCACGGTCTCGTACTTGACCGACTTGTCGGCGCTGATGACCACCGGGCGCTGGTCGTCGCCGTTCTGCGCGGCCTTGGCGATGCTGCCGATCTGCGTCATCGGCACCGAGGCGCCGCCGGTGCCCTGGGAGGGATCCTTCTTGACCTGGACCTCGTCGTCGCTCTTGATGACGATCTCGATCGGCTTGTCGGGCTGCTTGTTGGCGCGGTCGACCGTGGGCAGGTTGATCACGCTCGGCGTGATCAGCGGCGCGGTGACCATGAAGATGATCAGCAGCACCAGCATCACGTCGATGAACGGGACCATGTTGATCTCGTTGATCGTGCGGCGACCGCGGCCGCGGGACGAAACGGCGGGCATGCGTGCGCGCTCCGGTTCAGCGGTTGGTGGCCGAGGGGCCCGCCGGGGCCGCCGCGGACGGGTTGGAGGACAGGTTGCGCTGGAGGATGTTCGAGAACTCCTCGATGTAGGTCTCCAGGGCGATCGCGATCTTGTCGATTTCGCGCGCGAAGCGGTTGTAGCCCACCACGGCCGGGATGGCGGCGAACAGGCCGATGGCGGTGGCCACCAGCGCTTCGGCGATGCCGGGCGCCACGGTGGCGAGCGTGACCTGGGTCAGCGCGGCCAGGCCGGTGAAGGCATGCATGATCCCCCAGACCGTGCCGAACAGGCCGACGTAGGGCGAGACCGAGCCGACGGTGGCGAGGAAGGACAGGTTCTGTTCGGCCGCGTCGAGCTCGCGCTGGAAGCTCGCGCGCATCGCGCGGCGCGCGCCGTCGAGCAGCGTGGGGGCGTCGCTCACATGGCGTTCGCGCAGCTTCTGGTACTCGCGCATGCCCGAGGCGAAGATGCGTTCCATGGGGCCGGCGAACTTGGCGTTCTGCGCGGCCGAGGCGAACAGCTCATTGAGGCTGGTGCCCGACCAGAACTCGCGTTCGAAGTCGTCGTTGAGCGCGCGCATGCGCTTGAGCGCGAAGTACTTGCGGATGATCGCGGCCCAGCTCGCGATCGAGACGATCACCAGGAGGAGCACGACCGCTTGCACCATGAAACTGGCATGGAGCAGGAGATTGATGATGGAGAGATCTTGATTCATGGCTTGAAGGGTTGAGTCATGGAGCCGCGATAGCGTTCGAGGGTTCCCGAAACCTGCGCCGGAATCCGTGCCGGGCGCAGGCTGGCGGCGTCGACCCAGCCGATGCGGATCGTGCCTTCGCACAGCAGGGTGGGGGTGGCGCCCGCCTGCTCCGGCTTCAGCAGCACGGTCTGCGCGATTATCAGTGAGGCGGAGCCCATCTGGCGCAGGTCGGCGGTGACGATGAGCTGGTCGTCGAGGCGGGCGGGGCGGTGGTATTTGATCTGGGTCTCGCTGACGACGAACTGGCCGCCTGTTTCGTTGCGCAGCTTGTGCTGCTCTACGCCCAGGGAGCGGAGCCATTCGGTGCGGCCGCGTTCCATGAACTTGAGGTAGTTGGCGTAGAAGACGATGCCGCCGGCGTCGGTGTCTTCCCAGTAGACGCGTAGGGGGAACTCGTAGGTCATTGCTTTTGGTGTTCTTTTTTTAGGCTGTTGGCCGGGTCTCGCCCCGGCGGGCGAGTCACTTTCTTTTGCTTCGCCAAAAGAAAGTAACCAAAGAAAAGGCGACCCACTGTCTGCGACCCCTTCGCTGCGCTCCGGGGCAACCTGCGGTGCTCGCGTTTCGCGGGGTCTCGCAGAACTCGCTCCGCTGCGCTGCGCTCAGACAGCTGCGAGCCCTTATCCGCGAAACGCTGCGCTCCTCGGCGCAGCCAGAGGGGTGGTTCGGGCCGTCGCTGCGCTCGGCCACCAAGACCCAACGGGCCTTCGCTTCGCTCGGCCTCAATGAAAGATCCAAGGCCTACGCATGCGCACTCACCACACAAGGACGCGCCAAGGCGCGTTGACCCTGATCCCCTCTGGCTGTGCCGAGGAGCGCAGGCGTAGGCGGGATAAGGGCCGCAGCTGTCTGAGCGCAACGCAGTGGAGCGAGTTCTGCGGACCCCCGCCGTAGACGAGCACCGCAGGTTGCCCGTAGCGAAGCGAAGGGACACAGACAGCGGGGTCGCCTTTTCTTTGCCTACTTTCTTTTGGCGAAGCAAAAGAAAGTAGGTCGCCCGCCGGGGCGAAATCCCGGCCAACGGCCTCAACAAAAAAGCAGCGTCAAACCAGAAAGCCGAAACCTTCATCCAGCCAAACCACGCAACCGACCAATAGCTTCCTCAAGATGCGCCATAGAACTGGCAGTAGAGAACCGAATGAAGCTAGCAGTATCCGCAGTCCCGAAGTCGCGACCAGGAGTCACAGCCACATGCGCCCGCTTCATGGCCTCGAACGCAAAATCCCAGCTCCCCGAAATCCCGAGCCGAGCAGCCAGCCCCGAACAATCGGCCCAGGCATAGAACGCCCCATCGGGAACCACTGGAACCGGTAGCCCCAACGCCTCGAGCTGCGGAATGAACCAGTCCCGTCGCGCCTTGAATTCGCCGCGACGACGCTCGTACTCCGCAATGCTCTCCGCCTCGAAGCAAGCCAGCGCCGCGTACTGCGCCACCGTGCTCGCACAGATGAACAGGTTCTGCGCCAGCCGCTCCACCACAGGCACCAGCACATCGGGCACCACCAGCCACCCCAGCCGCCACCCCGTCATGTTGAAGTACTTGCTGAAGCTGTTGATGCTGATCACGTTGTCGTCGATCGCCAGCGCCGTCTGCCCGTAGGCATCGTCGTAGGACAGCCCCAGGTAGATCTCGTCGATCAGCGTGATGCCGCCGCGCGAACTCACCACCTCGTGGATGCGCCGCAGCTCGTCGCGCGCGATCGAGGTGCCGGTCGGGTTCGAGGGCGAGGCCAGCAGCACGCCGCGGGTCTTGTCGGTCCAGGCGGCCTCGACCTTGTCGGCGCTGAGCTGGAAACGCTCCTCGGCGGTGGTCGGGATCAGCACGGCCTTGCCCTCGGCCGCGCTCACGAAGTGGCGGTTGCAGGGATAGCTGGGGTCGGGCAGCAGGATCTCGTCGCCGGCCTCGATCAGCGTGAGGCAGGCCAGCTGCAGCGCGGCCGAGGCGCCGGCCGTGACCACGATGCGGCGCGCCGGCACGTCGACGCCGAAGCGGTCGCGATACCACTGGCTGATGCGTTCGCGCAGATGGTCGAGGCCGGTGGCCTGGGTGTACTGCGTGGCACCGGCGCGCACCGCGCGCGCCGCGGCTTCCTGCACCAGCGGCGGCGCGGTGAAGTCGGGCTCGCCGATGTTCAGGAAGATCATCGGCCGGTCGGTGTGGGCCACCTCGCGCGCCAGCTTGCCGGCGGCCTTGGCCACTTCCATCACGTAGAAGGGCTCGATGCGCTCGGCCCGGGTCGAAATCCTCATGCGGGGTGCTTCGCGAAAGAAGAAGGAGGAAGAGGAGAAGGCGAGGGGATCAGGGCCGCGCCTTGCCGGTCGCGCGGTCGGCCTCGACCTCGAGCGGACGCAACTGGGGCGCGAGGCCGTTGAGCACCGCGTTCACGTACTTGTGGCCGTCGGTGCCGCCGAACTCCTTGGCGAGCTCGATGCATTCGTTGAGCACCACGCGCCACGGCACGTCGAGGCAATGCTGGAACTCGTAGACGCCGATCCACATCACGGCATGCTCGATCGGCGAAATCTCGGCCAGCTTGCGGTCGAGCAGCGGCACGATCAGCGCGTCGAGCTGCTCGGCGCCTTCGATCGAGCCGTGCAGCAGCGCGTCGTAGTGCGCGGCGTCGGCCTTGTGGAAGCCCGCGAGGTCGCGCGTGAAGCTGTCGATGGCGGCCGCCTCGTTGCGGCCCACCAGGTGCTGGTAGAGCGCCTGCAGCGCGAACTCGCGCGCACGGGTGCGGTTGGACTTGGCCGAGGCCTTGCGCGCGCCGGTGGAGGTCAGGCCGGTGCGCGTCGCTCGCGCCTTGTCCGGTCGTGCGGAACGCTGCGGTGCAGCGCCTCCCTGGTCTTCTTGGGTGGTGTCGTCGGTCATGAAAGGTCGGCCAGCAGACGCGCCATTTCCACCGCCACGCGGGCCGCGTCGCGGCCCTTGTCGGTCTGGCGGGCGACGGCCTGCTCGAGGTTCTCGGTGGTGAGGATGGCGTTGGCGATGGGCAGCTTGTAGTCGAGCGCCACGCGGCTCACGCTCGCGCCCGATTCGTTGGCCACCAGCTCGAAGTGGTAGGTCTCGCCGCGGATGATGCAGCCCAGCGCGACCAGCGCGTGGTAGCCGCCGCGCTCGGCCAGCGCCTGCAGCGCGACCGGCACTTCGAGCGCGCCGGGCACGCGCACGTGGTGGATGTCGTTGGCGGCCACGCCCAGCGCCGCGAACTCGTCGAGGCAGGCGCTGGCGAGCGCATCGGTGATGTCGGCATTGAAGCGCGCCTGCACGATGCCGATGCGCAGTCCCTTGCCGCTGTTGCCGTCCAGCGGCTTGTCGGCCGCGCCCTGGTTTGCACCTTGCATGTCGTTCAGTCCTTTGCCAGATAGCCGGCGATCTCGAGGCCGTAGCCGGCCGCCATGCTCGGCATGCGCCGCGGCGTGCCGAGCAAAGTCATCTTCTGCACGCCGCATTCGCGCAGGATCTGCGCGCCGATGCCGTAGCTGCGCAGGTCCATGCGGCCGCGCTCGGGCGCCTGCGCGGGGCGCGCGGTGCCGTCGAACTGGGCCAGCAGCTCGTGGGCCGTTTCGCCGCAATTCAGCAGCACGGCCACGCCCCGGTCGAGCTGCGCGATGTGCGAGAGGCTGGCGTCCAGGCTCCACGAGTGCAGCGAGCGGTTGATCTCGAGCGCGTCGAGCACCGACAGCGGCTCGTGCACGCGCACATCGACCGTGTCTTCGGGCGCCCACTTGCCGCGCACCAGCGCGAGGTGCACGCCGCCGCTGGGCTGGTCGACGAAGGCATGGGCCGTGAAGGCGCCCCAGGCGGTCTGGATCTCGCGGCAGCCGACCTTCTTGATCAGCGATTCGGTGCGGCTGCGGTGCTCGATCAGCGCCGCGATGGTGCCGATCTTGAGGCCGTGCTCGGCCGCGAACAGCTGCAGGTCGGGCAGGCGCGCCATCGTGCCGTCCTCGTTCATCACCTCGCAGATCACCGAGGCGGGCGAGCAGCCGGCCATGGCGGCGAGGTCGCAGCCGGCCTCGGTATGGCCGGCGCGCATCAGCACGCCGCCGTCGACCGCCTGCAGCGGGAAGATGTGGCCGGGCTGCACCAGGTCGGCAGCCACGGCGTTGCGCGCCACCGCGGCCTGCACGGTGCGGGCGCGGTCGGCGGCCGAGATGCCGGTGGTCACGCCCTCGGCGGCCTCGATCGAGACCGTGAAGGCGGTCGCGTGCTTGGTGCCGTTGCGCGCCACCATTGGCGGCAGGTGCAGGCGTTCGCACATCTCGCGCGACAGCGTGAGGCAGATCAGGCCGCGCGCATGGCGGGCCATGAAGTTGATGGCTTCGGGCGTGATGTGGTCGGCGGCGACCACGATGTCGCCCTCGTTCTCGCGGTCTTCCTCGTCGACGAGGATGACCATGCGGCCGGCGGCCAGTTCGGCCACGATCTCCTCGACCGGGGAGATCGGCGCGGGCGTCCGATTGGCGCGCGAGGCGCCGATCGGCGTGACGGATGCGTTCATGATGGGGCGGGGTCCTTGGATGCGGGGAATGTCGGTGTCAGGCCGGCCGGGCCGGCTGCAGCACGCCCGCCTGGAGCATGCGCTCCACGTAGCGCGCCACGGTGTCGATTTCGAGGTTCACGCGCGAACCGGCGCGCAGGTCGCCCAGCGAGGTGTTCTGCACCGTGTGCGGAATCAGGTTGATGCTGATCTCGCTGCTGCCGTCGGCCGCGTCGGCGACGGTGTTGACCGTGAGGCTCACGCCGTTGATGGTGATCGAGCCCTTGTAGGCCAGGAAGCGCGCCAGCGCCTGCGGCGCGACCACGCGCAGCTCCCAGCTCTCGCCCACGGGCTCGAAGCGGCTCACGGTGCCGATGCCGTCGACGTGGCCCGAGACGATGTGGCCGCCGAGGCGGTCGCTCGCGCGCAAGGCCTTCTCGAGGTTGATGCGCGCACCTTCCTCGGTCAGTCCCGCTGTTTTATCGAGCGACTCGGCCGAGATGTCGATGGTGAAGAGCCTCTGCGCGGGGTCGAAACTGGTGACGGTCATGCAGGCGCCGTTGAGCGCGATGCTGTCGCCGAGACCGACGTCGTCGAGGTAGCCGTCGGGCGCCGCGATGCCGAGTCTCTTGCCGTGGGAGGAGGAGGAGCCGAGGTCGTGGATGGCGGCGATACGCCCCACGCCGGTGATGATTCCGGTGAACATCCGCGCATTTTCGCAGGTCCGGAAGGCCCGCGGCATTTCCTGGCACTTCGGGACCGCCGGCGCGGTCGCGCGGGCGTCTTGCCGGGCGGCTGTGGACGGCAGCCGGCGCGCCGCGGGCGGCGTCAGAAAGCGTCCCGGCCGGCCACGCGCGCCACGATCCGCAGGTCGGGCCCGATCATGTCGGCCGAGCGGAATGCCAGCGGCAGCGCCCCGGCCAGCGAGACCAGCGGGCCGTCGGCGTGGATCTGGCTCGCGATGTCGAGGCCGCTGCCGATCAGCTTG
Source organism: Variovorax sp. GW821-FHT10D07 (assembly GCF_059415325.1). Taxonomy (NCBI): domain Bacteria; kingdom Pseudomonadati; phylum Pseudomonadota; class Betaproteobacteria; order Burkholderiales; family Comamonadaceae; genus Variovorax; species Variovorax sp. GW821-FHT10D07. The sequence continues at coordinate 432,302 of NZ_JBWKMZ010000003.1, forward strand.
GGCGCGAGATAGACCAGCAGCTCGTCGACGCAGCCTTCGCGCAGCAGCGAGCCATTGAGCTTGTGGCCCGATTCCACGTGCAGCTCGTTGACGCCGCGCGCCGCGAGGTCGCGCAGCAGCGCGGGCAGGTCGACCTTGCCGTGGGCATTCGGCAGGCAGCTGACCGTGGCGCCGCGGGCTTCGAGCGCCGCGGCGCGGGCTTCGTCGCGCACTGCCGCGTAGATCCAGACCGCGCGGCCTGCTATGAAAAGGTGAGCATCGGGCGGGGTCTGCAGGTGGCTGTCGACGATCACCAGGTGCGGCTGGCGCGGCGTCTCGACCAGCCGCACGTCCAGGCGCGGGTTGTCCTCGAGCACCGTGCCGACGCCCGTCAGCACCGCGCTGGCCCGGGCGCGCCAGGCATGCCCGTCGGCGCGCGCGGCCTCGGCCGTGATCCATTGGCTCACGCCGTTGGCGAGGCCGGTGCGGCCGTCGAGCGAGGCCGCGACCTTCATGCGCACCCAGGGGGTCTTGCGGACCATGCGCGAGAGGAAGCCGAGGTTGAGTTCGCGCGCTTCCTCGGCGCCCGGACCCACCTCCACGGCAATACCCGCCGCGCGCAGCCGTTCGAAGCCCTGGCCCGCGACCAGCGGATTCGGATCGGCGAGCGAGGCGACCACGCGGCCGATGCCGGCCGCGATCAGCGCGTCGCAGCACGGGCCGGTGCGGCCATGGTGGGCGCAGGGTTCGAGCGTGACGTAGGCGGTGGCGCCCGCGACCGAATGCCCCTGTGCCGCCGCGTCGCGAAGTGCCATCACCTCGGCATGCGGGCCGCCGGCCTTCTGCGTGTGGCCCTGGCCGAGCACGCGGCCCTGCGCATCGGCGATCACGCAGCCCACGCGCGGGTTCGGATCGGTGATCAGCAGCGCCGACGCAGCCAGGCGCAGGGCGCTCGCCATGTGCTGCGCGTCGTGTTCGGGAGAGGGCATGGAGGCTTCGCGAGGAAAAGTTGACACGGGTGCGTCGGGATCATACGAGCGGCGCGCGAATGCGGATGGACGGCGCGGCGCTCGCGCCCGGTGCGCTCGTACGCTTGCCGTTCGATCGCGAGACACGCGACACCAGAAGAGAACGGGGGGAGGACGGATATGGCAAGGTCGAATCGAACGGCGCATGCCGCCGCGGGCTTTTCGCTCGTGGAAGTGCTGGTGTCCATCGCGCTGCTGAGCCTGGGGCTGCTCGGCGCGGCGGCCATGTTGCTGCATGCGGTGCGCGCGAGCGGCGAGGCCGCGAACTTCGGCGCGGCGCTGAACCTGGTGCGCGAGCTGTCGGAGAAGACGCGGCTCAACCGGGCCGTGGCGGCGCGGCGCGATGGGGCCAATGGCTACCTCGTGGCGCAATGGACGGCAGGGTCTGCCGCAGGCGAGGCGGGCGTCACCGATTGCGCGGCGGCCGGCGCCGCCTGCAAACCCGAGGACCTCGCGCGCTGGGACATGCAGGCGTGGAAGCGGCGCGCCGCGAAGGCCCTGCCAGGCGCGCGCGTCACGGTCTGCTTCGACGGCAATCCATGGAACGACGCAGCGGGCGCCCATGCCTGGGACTGCGAGGCCGACGGACCGTTGCTGGTCGTCAAGCTCGGCTGGTTGCCGCGCAACGCGAGCGAGGCGCAGCGCCGCGCGGGGGCATCGGCACCGCCGCGGCTCGCGATGCCGTTGATGCCCGCGCAGGCCGGCGAGGGGCCGCGCGGTGGCTGAGCGTGTCGAACCCGCAGGGCGCGCGCGGCTGCGTGGCGTGTCGCTGGTCGAGCTGATGGTCGCGCTGGCGCTCGGCCTGGTGGTGGTGCTCGCCGCCATGCTGGCTTTCGGCGGCGGCCGGCAATTGTTCGTTGCCGAGTCCGAAGCCCGCACGGTGGAGGAGTCGCTGCGTTTCGCGGCCTTCGTCGTGCGGCGCACGGTGCGGCAGGCCGGCTATGCCGATCGTGCGGCCGGCGATACCGTCATGGCCGCCGGAAACGATCCCCTCGAGCTCGACATCGTCGGCGCTCGCAACACGCGCGTCGGCGCCAGCGGCGAAAGCTATGGGAGACACAACGCACGCGGCGTGAACGACAGCGATTCGTTGCTGGTGCGCTTTGCCGGCAGCTCGCGCACCGACGACGACGGCAACGCCACGGAGGCCGACGGCACCATGGTCGACTGCATGGGTTTCGCGCAGCCCGCGCCGAGCACCGGCACCGCCACGCCGGCCGATCGCGCCTGGAGCATCTTCCACGTGGCAGAGGCGGCCGACGGGGAGCCCGAGCTCTATTGCAAATACCGCGGCGACCGGCGCGGCAACTTCCGGTCCGAGCCGCTGGCGCGCGGCATCGAGGTGTTCCGCGTGCTGTTCGGGCGCGATCTCGATGGCGACGGCACGCCCGAGCAGTGGCTCGATGCCGCGCAGCTCGATGCGGTGGCGGCCGCGTCGTCGCTGGGCAACTCGGCCTGGCGGCAGGTGGTGGCGTTGCGCATCGGGATGGTGGCGCGCAGCGCACGGCCGGGCAATTGGCCCCGGCCCGAGGAGGCGCAGCTCTATCCGCTCGGCCCCGAGTTCCCGGTGGTTCGCTTCCGGCCCGCGGCCGATGGGCGGCTGCGGCGTGTCGCGAGCTTCACGGTGGCGCTGCGCAACAGCCAACGCGAGGCCGCGCCATGAACCGGCCGGCGCGCGCCTCGCGTGGCTTCTCGCTGATCGTCGTGCTGATGCTGCTGCTCGTGGTGTCGGTGCTCGGCCTCGCCGCGGCGCAGAACGCGCTGGTCGGCGAGCGCATCGCGCGCAGCGACCGCGACACCGAGGTGGCTTTCCAGGCGGCCGAGGCCGCGCTGCTCGATGCCGAGCGCGACGTGCTCGGGCCCAACGACCATGGGGCGCAGCGGCTGTGCCTGTTCGACGGCCGCGATGTGTCGGCCTTCGCCGTCGATTGCGCCGGGACCGGCACACGGCTGGGACTCTGCGCGGCCGCGCCGGTGGGCGACCCGCCGGCGTGGACGCAGGTCGATTTCGCACTCGATGCGAACCGGTCGGTGGCCTATGGCCGCTTCACGGGGCAGGTCTATGCCACCGGTGCCGGTGGCCTGTCCGTGCGCGCGCCGCGCTACATCGTCGAGGCCCTGCGCAGCCGGGGCAGCGGCCCGCAGGGCGTGCTGCACAGCGCGAGCGCGAGCGCGGGCGTCGCGACACATGTCTTCCGCGTCACCGCCATCGGCTTCGGGCCGCGCGAGGAGACGCGGGTGCTGCTGCAGACCACGCTGGCCAAGCCGTCGGCGAGTCCTGGTTGTGCCGACGCTTCCTCTCCTTCTACCTGATCGGACTGCCATGCCCTCGCTTCGCGCATTCATCGTGTGCATCGCCCTGGTTTTCTGCGCGACGTGGAGCGCGCCGGCATGGGCCGGCATCGCATCCACGACGCCGCCCGATGTGCAGCTGACCAGCGTGCCGGTCCACGCGCTGGCCGGTCAGCCCGATCCCAACATCGTGATCGACCTGTCGATCAAGGCCTCGAACGCGGGACCGGCGTACCTCGGCAGCTTCGAGCCCGCCAAGGTCTACGAAGGCTATTGGGATGCGAAGGGCTGCTACGACTACCTGCGTGTCGAGGGCTACTTCCGCCGCACCGCGACGGCCACCACGCTCGCCGGTGGCGAGATCGCCTGCCGCGAGCAGTGGAGCGGCAATCTGCTGAACTGGGCCACGGCATCGCCGCTCGATCAGCTGCGCATGGCGCTGACCGGTGGCGACCGCGTGGTGGACACGCCGGAGCGGACCGTGCTGCAGCGAGCGACCTGGCCGATCGGGGCTGGCGTCGAGCTTCCCGTCAAGACCGTGCGCGGGCATCTCGAGCGGCTGACACCGCGCAGCGGGCTTCGCGCGGACGAAACGCTGCGCATTCGGAACTGCGGGGAGCGGTTGGTCGTCGATGCGGACACGCGCACCGATGCGGACCGTGGCTGCGTCTCGGCGGCCGGGGCCGATCTCCACTTCGCGCGTGTCGAGGTCTGCGCCGCCGATGAGGCCGCCGTGCGTCGTGATCTTTGCGCCGCGTATCCCAGTGGTCATCACAAGCCGGTAGGCGCCTTACAGGTCCATGCGGGCAACGCGCGTTTCGCCGTGTTCGACTACCTGCCCGGCAGCGATCCCAGGCGCCAGGGCGGCGTGCTGCGCGAAGCGATGAAGTCCATCGGGCCGGAGAAGACCGATGCCGCGTTCGACCGGGTCGAGAACCCGCGGGCGGAATGGGATGCGCGCACCGGCGTGTTCCGCGACGACCCCGCGGGCACCGCGCAGGGTGTCATCGCAGCGGTGAACCGCTTCGGACGCTCGGGCGACTACGCGCGCTTCGATCCCGCGGGCGAGCTGTTCCATGAATCGCTGCGCTACCTGCAGGCGAAGCTGCCGATGCCCGCGGACCCGGTGCTCGGGAACTGCCAGCGACACCACATCCTGAACATCGGCGACCTCGACACCGGGCGTGATGGTTCGGCGCCGGGCTCGGGCAGTGCGGCCTTCGCGCCCGACACCGCGCACTGGACCCGGCTCGTCGGTGCTTTCGAGAATCGAAAGGCCGGCGCGGCCCAGGGCTCCTTCGGCATGGCGGGGCTCGCCTATTGGGCGCACACGCAGCGGATCCGCGGCGACCATCCCGATGCGCGCGTGCAGACCTTCGCGGTCGACCTGGATGCCGACCGGAGCGCTGTGGTGGGTACGCGCCAGCGCGGCAGCGCGCTCTACCTGGCCGCGAAGTACGGCGGATTCGTCGACCGCAACGGCGATGGCGATCCATTCCGAAGCTCCGCGCTTTTCGGCGCCCCGGACGCAGCGGGCAAGTCGGCATGGTTCAGCAACGCCGAATGGGCGGAAGGGCTCGACCACGACGGGCAGCCGATGCCGGCCAATTACTTCCTTGCCAGCGATGCGCGATCGACGGCGGATGCGTTGCACGGCGTGCTTCGCCGTGCCACCGCGCCGCCGCTGGGCGCGAATGCCACGGCCGCGATCTCCTCGGACGCGGTGGGAGCGGCCGGCGCGAGCCTCTATCGCTCGCGCTCCGACAGCCGGCGCTGGGCTGGCACCTTGCTGTCGTTTCGCCTGTTCACCGATCCGGACACGGGCGCCTTGCGCGTGGCCGACACGCCGTCGTGGGATGCGGGCGCCTTGCTCGATGCACGCGTGGAGAAATCCGGTGCATCGGCGCCGCGAAAGATCTTCACACTGTCGACGGCAGGCGTCGGCATTCCCTTCGAATGGGAGGCGCTCGACGAACCGTTGCGGCGCTCGCTGCGTACGGAGACCGAACCTGCATCCCCGATGCCTGCCGGGGCCACCGACGCCCTGGCCCGCGACCGCCTGAACTACCTGCGCGGCGAGCGCCGAAACGAAGCCTCGTTCGCGGGTGGCCGGTTCCGTGTGCGCGACTCGGTGATGGGCGATGTCGCGCATGCGGCCCCGGTGTACGTCGGGGCGCCCGATCCCGCCCTGCGCGAAGCCGACTACCCGGCATTCCTCTCCACGCATCGCCAGCGCGAGCCCGCGGTCTATCTGGGTGCCAACGACGGCATGCTGCATGCCTTCTCGGCGCGCACGGGCGAGGAGCTTTTCGGCTATGTCCCGCGCCTGCTGTTTCCCACGCTGGGCCAGCTCGCGCAGCCCGGTGGCGCGCATCTCGCCTATGTCGACGGCACGCCCGCCGTGGCCGAGGCGCGCATGGCGAACGGCCGGTGGAAGAGCGTGCTGGTCTCGGGCCTGGGCGCGGGTGCCGCCGGTGTCTTCGCGCTCGATGTCAGCGATCCGCGGGCCTTCTCGGCCGACAAGGTGCTGTGGGAGTTCGGCAGCGCCGACGACCCCGACATGGGCCACCTGATGCAGCCGCCGCGCATCCTGAAGTTCCGCACCAGGGCCGCGACGGCGGGCCGTGCAGCCACCCATGCCTGGTTCGCGGTCGTGCCCTCGGGCTTCAACAACCGTAACCCCGAGAAACGCGCCGCGCTGTTCCTGCTGTCGCTCGACAAGCCGGCCGGCACGCCCTGGCGGCGCGGCCTCGACTATCACAAGATCCTGCTGCCCCGGCCCGCGGACACCCGCCTGGTCAATGCGCTCGCGAGCGCGCCCGGCGACCATGCGGCCGACGACGGAACGGTCCGCTGGCTCTATGCCGGCGATACCCAGGGCAATCTGTGGAAGTTCGACTTCGAGCGCGATGCGCCGTGGAGCGAGGCCAACGCGCTGGGCTTCGGCGGTGCGCCGCTGATGGTCGCGATGGACGGCGGCGCGGGCAGCCGGCGCCAGCCGATCACGGTGCCGCCGGAAGTGGGGCTCGGGCCCGGCGGCGGTGGCATCGTGCTGTTCGGCACCGGTCGATTCGTCGAGCCGGCGGACCTCGGCGCCTCGCGCCGCGGCGTCCAGACCGTGTATGCGGTGCAGGACACGGGCACGCCGATCCGTGCGGGCGAGGCGCGGACCCAGTTGATGGCGCGGCAGGCGCGATCCGTCGAGGGCGGGCTGACGGCCATCGAAGGCCCGTCCTTCGTCTACGGCGCCTTCGACCGCGCGACGACACGGCGGCGCGGCTGGTACCTCGACCTGCCGGCGTCGCTCGACCAGGGCGAGCGCCAGGTCGAGCGGTCCGTGCTGGCCGATGGGCGCCTGTTCTTCAACACGCTGATCCCGCCGCAGGCGGCCTGCGGCGAAGGCAGCGGCCGCAGTTGTGCCGTCGACGCGATGACCGGCCTGTCCAAGGGCGGCACCTGCGTGCCCTCGGAGGCGGGGCTGCTCGGTGCACCCTTCGTGGTCCAGCAGGGCGATGCGTCCTACGGTGCCGCCGATCCGGCCGGTCGGCGCGTCGAGACGCGGCGGCTCTCGGTCCTCAGCCCCGGCACCCGCAAGGGCACGGCGGTGTCGGTCGCGCAGCCGCCCGACGGTGCCACGGTGTCGCGCCGCGCCGGCCGTCTCAACTGGCGCCAGGTGCCGGACCCGCAAGGGACACGGCCATGATTACCCGCCAAGGCCATCGCGCGGGCGCGGCCCTCGGCTGGAGTCTGATCGAGGTGCTGATCGCACTCGCGATCGTCGCCATCCTCGCGGCCATCGCCTTTCCCTCCTACGTGGATGCGGTGCACCGGGGCTGGCGCGCCGAGGCGCGGTCGGCGCTGCTCGCGCAGATGCAGCAGCAGGAGCGCCACTTCACCGTCGATGGCCGCTACCGGCGCTACGAAGGCGATTCCGCCGAGAGCGGGCAGGGCGGCAAGTACCTCGTGCGCAGCGAGCATTGCGACGGCCAGCGCAGCCTCGACGACTGCCTGCGGCTCTCGGCGCGGCTCAAGCCCGGCTTCTCGGACCCGCCGGTCGGCAACCTGTGGCTGGACAGCACGGGCGGCCGCGGCTGCGATGGCGCGCAGCGTGCGAGGTGCTGGCAATGAAGCGCGCGGGACGCTCGCGCGGGCTCACGCTGGTCGAGCTGCTCACCGTGATCGCCATCGTCGCCATCCTGGCCGCCGTCGGCGTGCCGGGTTTTCGCGCGCTGCTGCTCCACCAGCGGCTGGCGGCCGTGTCGCAGGCCTTCGTGGCCGCGCTCGGGATGGCGCGGATCGAGGCGATCCGGCGGGGCGAGCCGGTCAGCGTGCTGGCCGACGGCGGCGCCGGCTGGGATGCGGGCTGGGTGGTGGTGGCCGATGCCGGCGGCGACCACGCGCCGCGCGTGCTGCGGCGCTTCGACGGGCTGCCGCCGGGCATCGCGGTCGACCGGGAACTGGGCGACGGGTTGGCGCAAGGGGTGCACTACGACGGCAATGGCTTCTCGCGGCGCGTGCGCAATGCGGGCTTCGGCGCGGGCTGCCTCGCGTTCAAGGCCGAGACGGGGCGGCGCGCGGCCATCGTTCTCTCGGCGTCGGGGCGGCCTCGAAGTTGCGACCCCGATCGGAAGGGGGAGTGCGGAACTGGAGTGTGCGGGCAGGGCGGTGGATAGCAGCCGTCCCGCGGCCCGGCGTCGACAGGCCGTGGCTCAGATGTCGCGCAGCAGCTGCCGGAACTCGTCCACGTCCTCGAAGCTGCGATAGACCGAGGCGAAGCGCACGTAGGCCACCTTGTCGAGCTTCTTGAGTTCGCGCATCACGAGTTCGCCGACCTTGGTCGACTCGATTTCGCGCAGGCCGCTGGCGAGCAGCTTCTGTTCGATGCGCAGCAGCGCGTTGTCGATCTGCTCGATGCTCACCGGCCGCTTGCGCAGCGCCAGCATCATCGAGGCGCGGACCTTGGTCGAGTCGAAGTCGGCGCGGCTGCCGTCCTTCTTCACGACGACCGGGAAATTGACGTCGGGGCGCTCGTAGGTGGTGAAGCGCTTGTCGCAGGCACCGCACTGGCGGCGCCTGCGAACGAAGTCGGCGTCTTCCGAAACGCGGGTCTCGACGACCTGCGTTTCGAGATGACCGCAAAAAGGGCATTTCATGCGGTCAGGGCTTCTTCTTCGAGGTCAGCGGTAGACCGGGAAGCGGCTGGTCAGCGCGTGGACCTTGGCGCGCACGGCGTCGATGTTCGCGGCATCGCGCGGGTTCTCGAGCACGTCGGCGATCAGGTTCGCGGTGATGCGGGCCTCTTCGTCTTTGAAGCCGCGCGTGGTCATGGCCGGCGTGCCGACACGCACGCCGCTGGTCACCATCGGCTTCTCGGGGTCGTTGGGGATCGCGTTCTTGTTGATGGTCATGTGGGCGCTGCCCAGCACGGCCTCAGCTTCCTTGCCGGTGATGCCCTTGGCGCGCAGGTCGACCAGCATCACGTGGCTTTCGGTGCGTCCGCTCACGATGCGCAGGCCGCGCTGCGTGAGCGTTTCGGCCACGATCTGGGCGTTCTTGACCACCTGTTGCTGGTAGGCCTTGAACTCGGGCGACAGCGCTTCCTTGAAGGCCACCGCCTTGGCGGCGATCACGTGCATCAGCGGGCCGCCTTGCAGGCCCGGGAAGATCGCGCTGTTGATCGCCTTCTCGTGCTGCGACTTCATCAGGATGATGCCGCCGCGCGGGCCGCGCAGGCTCTTGTGGGTGGTCGAGGTCACGATGTCGGCGTGCGGCACCGGGTTCGGGTAGACGCCCGCGGCCACCAGGCCGGCGTAGTGGGCGATGTCGACCATGAAGATCGCGCCGACGTCCTTGGCCACCTTGGCGAAGCGCTCGAAATCGATGCGCAGCGAGTAGGCCGAGGCGCCCGCGATGATCAGCTTGGGCTGGTGCTCGTGCGCCTTGCGTTCCATCGCGTCGTAGTCGATGGCTTCGTTGGCGTCCAGGCCGTAGCTCACCACGTTGAACCACTTGCCGCTCATGTTGAGCGGCATGCCGTGGGTCAGGTGGCCGCCTTCGGCCAGGCTCATGCCCATGATGGTGTCGCCGGGCTTCAGGAAGGCCAGCAGCACGGCCTCGTTGGCCGAGGCGCCGCAATGGGGCTGCACGTTGGCCGCCTCGGCGCCGAAGATCTGCTTCACGCGGTCGATGGCCAGCTGCTCGGCCACGTCGACGTGCTCGCAGCCGCCGTAGTAGCGCTTGCCCGGGTAGCCCTCGGCGTACTTGTTGGTGAGCTGCGAGCCTTGCGCGGCCATGACGGCCGGCGAGGCGTAGTTCTCGCTCGCGATCAGCTCGATGTGGTGTTCCTGGCGCGCGTTTTCGGCCTGGATGGCAGCCCAGATTTCGGGATCGGTCTGTTCGACCAGGATGTTGCGTTGGTACATGGCAGTCCTTTGAAGACGAGGTCCTTGTTCTTCAACCAAACAAGGGCTGCCCAGGCGAACGGCTGATCGCCTGCGCGTCTGGAGCGACGTCGCAGGCGGTACGCTTCCCAGTGGTAGTCCACGTCAGCGCGGGTGCCTTGTCGGCACCGCGCCTATCGCCAGTCGCGTACCCGGTCGAGTGTAGCGGATCGGACCGGCCCGGCGGCGGGCGAAAGGAGATTCAGGACACGGCCGACAGCAGCGCCACCTTGGGCGGCGTGGGGCCGTTGGCCGGCTCGGTCGCCTCGTCGGGCTTGGCCGGGGCCACCACCGGCAGGAGCAGCGGCTGCGGGCGCAGCACCGGCGGCGTCGGCGCGAACGGCGAGGGCGCGCGGCCGCTGGCCACCTGCAGCAGGCGCTCGCGCTCGGCCATCACCTTGCCGGCATAGCCACCGTCGTCCTCGAGGTTGGCCGCGCCCACGTAGTAGCGCAGGCCGCCTTCGAGCGAACCGGCGCGGGCGATGCATTCCTGCAGCACCTTCACGCCGACCCGCATGTTGGTCACGGGGTCGAAGGCGGTCAGCGTGCCGCCGGCCGGCTCGTACTTGTCGCCATGCACGCGGGTCATGACCTGCATCAGCCCCTGCGCGCCGACCTGGCTCTGCGCGAACGGGTTGAAGCTGGACTCGACCGCCATGATCGCGAGGATCAGCGTCGGATCGAGCTTGGTGTGCTTGCCGATGTTGTAGGCCTCGGCCACGAGCACGCTCAGCGGCTCGGCCGCGACGCGGTACTTCTTGCTGAGCCAGTAGGCCACGGCGGCCTGCTGCTTGGGCAGGTCGCCGGGGCTCGCGGCCGTCGTGCGCTCGATCGCGGTCGGCTCGAGGTCGGTGGCTTCGGGCGCGGGTTTGCGCGACTGCAGCCAGCCCATGAGCTGTTCTTCGCCTTGATGGCGCAGGTCGGGCCGCGCCACGAGGGCGAGGACCGCGAACACGATGGCCAGGCCCAGCAGGGCGAAACCGTTGTGCGTGATTTCAAAAAAGCCGTCTGCCACATCGGACACGAAGGTCCTCAGCCCGCGGGCCGTGGCATCAAACGCCTTGTTCATCGCTCTTCCTTTCTGTGCGGCACCTGTCGCAGCGCCGGGAAGGGCGATGGGATGGAGGCAGCGGCGCTTGGATTGGTACCAATCAGATTCCGCGCTCAGGGGGATAAGGTGCGCGGCCGTCTGATCAAGCCGGGGGGAGTCGGCAGCGGATACAGGGTGGTTCCGTCGCGTCGGGCGATCGGAGCAGGCGGGATTCTATCGTTGCTAAATACCCGGTCAAGCATAAGGAATTCAGTCTTAATTCTTAAAAGTGTCGAACAAATGTTTCAAATCCGTGTCCGGGACCGCATCCTTCTTAAGGGAAATCCCTTGAAAAATCGGGTTTGAAAAGCCGGGAAGGGGCGCCTAAGCTGAACAGGCCTGAGGTTTTCAGGTGCTTTCCGAAGCCAGGCAGTCACGGTGCAAGCCGAGGGCTCGAACGGCGGAGGATCCACGGCGGCAATCTCTTGCTGCCAGCACGACAGGAACCATCGACTTCCGGTCGAGCGAAACGATGGCAATGGGTCGTATGCCCGCCATCAAGCCCGGTGACATGACATTCGTCGCGTCACCGGGCTTTCTTGTTTCTGGCTTGCCGCCTGTTTGGGGCACACTCGCGCGAATGAATGCTGCCGCCTCGATACAAAGCTTAAGAAAGAACAAATGGGTGCGACGCGGGATCGTTGCACTGCTCGTGCTTCTGGGCCTTTGGGTCCTGGCCTGGCTGGCGGTGCCGCCGATCGCCAAGAGCCAGCTGCAGAAGATCGCGAGCGAGAAGCTGGGTCGTCAGGTCACGGTGGAGCGCATCGGCTTCAAGCCCTGGACCCTCGAGCTCACGCTCAACAACCTGCGCATCGCCACCGCCGACGGCAAGAACACCCAGGTCGCCGTGCGGCGCATCTATGCCGATGCCGAGCTGCAGTCGTTGTTCCGGCTCGCGCCCGTGATCGATGCGGTGACGGTGGAAGCGCCGGCCATCCTGCTGACCCACCAAGCCGACGGCAAGTACGACATCGACGACATCCTGGCCAAGCTGGCCTCCGGCCCGCCGCCCGATCCCAAGGCCGAGCCCGCGCGCTTCGCCATCTACAACATCGCGATCACCGAGGGCGCGGTCGACTTCGACGACCAGACCGTCAAGCGCCGCCATGAGCTGCGCGACTTCGTGCTCAAGGTGCCGTTCCTCAGCAACCTGGCCTCGCAGCGCGAGGTCAACACCGAGCCCAAGCTGGCCTTCGCGCTCAACGGCAGCAAGTTCGACTCGGCCGCGCTGACCACGCCCTTCGCCGCCAGCCGCAAGACCGACGCCCACGTGCAGTTCAAGGGGCTCGACCTCGCGCCGTACCTGGGCTACATCCCGGGCGGCCTGCCGGTGCAGCTGCAGGCCGGCAGCCTCGACGCCGACCTCAAGATCGACTTCCAGCAGGCCACCACGGTCGGCCTCAAGGTCACCGGCACGGTCGAGGCGCATGGCGCCAAGCTGGCCGATGCGCGCGGGCGCGACCTGCTGGCCTTCGACTCGCTCAAGCTCGCGCTGGCCGACGTGCGGCCGCTCGAATCGGTGTTCCACCTCAGCGAGGTCGCGCTGGCGAGCCCGCAACTGGTGGTGGCGCGCGATGCCTCGGGCCAGCTCAATCTGATGGCGCGCGATCCGGCCACGGGCCAGACCGAGAAGGTGGTCGCGGCCAAGCCGCCGGCACCGCCCGCTTCATCTGCCAGTGCCGCCAGCGGCGCCGCGGGCGCGGCGGCACCCAAGCCCACGCTCAAGGTTCAGGTCGACAAGGTCGCCCTCAGCGGCGGGCGCATCGGCTGGCGCGACGAGACCGTGCAGCCCGGCGCGGCGATCGACGTCACCGAACTCGGCATCGACGTCACGGCCCTCACCTGGCCGATGGAGAAGCCGGCCCAGTTCAGCGGCAGCACCGCGGTCGGCGGCGCCACGCTCAAGTTCAAGGGCAGCGGCACCGACAAGGCGGCCGACGTGCAGACCGAGGTCGACGCGCTGCCGCTCTCGCTGGCCGCGCCCTACCTGGCCCACAGCCTGGAACCCACGCTCGACGGCAAGCTCAGCGGCGAGATCGACGTCGCCTGGGCACCGCCGGACCTGCGCTTCAAGGCCAAACGGGTGGCGGCCGACAACCTGGCGCTGACCCAGGCCAAGACCGCGCTCGCGAGCGTCGGCCGCTTCGAGTTGCGCGATACCGAGGTCGACATGGTGAAGCACACGCTGGCCGTGGGCTCGTTCACCGCCACCAATCCCAAGGTCAGCATCGAGCGCGACAGCGAGAAGCGCTGGATGTTCGAGCGCTGGCTCAAGACGCCGGCCGCCGCGGGCGGCAAGCCCGAAGCCGAGGCCAAGGTGGCCGCGCCCAAGCCAGCCGGCAGCGGCCCCGAATCGGCACCGCCGGGCGCCAACACCAAGCCCTGGGCGCTGACCGTCGGCACGTTCGCGGTCGACAACGGCAGCCTCTCGTACGCCGACAAGGCCAGCGCCACGCCGGTCGCGGTCGAGATCACGGCCTTCAAGCTCAATGCCGAGAAGCTCGCGCCCGAGACCGCCACCAAGTCGCCGCTGCAGGTGTCGGGTCGCATCGGCTCGGGCCGCCGCGCCGATCCGGGCCGCTTCGACTACAAGGGCCACATCGTGCTCAAGCCGCTGGCCGCCGAAGGCCGGCTCGAGGTGGCCTCGTTCCCGGCCCATGCCTTCAAGGCCTACTACGCCGACGCGCTCAACGTCGACATCCGCCGGGCCTTCGTCAGCTACCGCGGCAGCGTGAACTACGCGACCGCCCCGGCGGGCATGACCGTCAAGCTGGCGGGCGACACCGCGCTCGACGACTTCCGCGCCAACAGCGTGTCGCTGACCCAGTCGCCGGGTTTCGACCGCAACAACAACCAGTTGCTGAGCTGGAAGACGCTGAGCCTGCGCGGCCTGCAGGTGGGTCTGGCGCCCAATGCGGCGCCCACCGTCGACGTGCGCGAGACCACGTTGACCGACTTCTTCGCCCGGGTGATCGTCGATCCGAACGGCCAGCTCAACCTGCTGAGCCTGACCAAGAAGGGCGAAGCCGAGGCCAACGCGGCCACGGCCGCGGCCGTCGAAACCCGTTCGCGCCGCAGCCTGGGCGGCACGACCACCACCACGCGCGGACCGGAGCGGCCCGCGGGTGGCGCGCCGGTGCCGGCCGAGCTGATGGTCGGCGGCGCCTCCGAACCGGCCAAGCCGGCCTCCGCGCCTGCCGCGGTGGCCCAGGCCGCGCCGGCCGCCGGCGGCCCGGCGCCGGTCATCAACTTCGGCCCGATGAGCCTGGTCAACGGCAAGATCGACTTCACCGACCTGTTCGTCAAGCCCAACTACTCGGCCGACCTCAGCGAGCTGACCGGCAAGCTCAGCTCCTTCTCGTCGAATCCGCCGAACGGGCAGGGCGGCCGGCCGGCGCTGGCCGAGCTCGAGCTGCGCGGCAAGGCGCAGCAGACCGCGGCGCTCGAGATCACCGGCAAGCTCAATCCGCTGGCCAAGCCGCTCGAGCTCGACATCACCGCGAAGATGCGCGACCTGGACCTCGCGCCGCTGTCGCCGTACTCGGTGCGCTACGCCGGCCACGGTATCGAGCGCGGCAAGATGAGCATGGACGTCAACTACAAGATCGCGCCCGACGGCCAGCTCACCGCCACCAACAAGCTGGTGCTCAACCAGTTGCAGTTCGGCGAGGAGGTCGCCGGCGCGCCCAACAGCCTGCCGGTCAAGCTCGCGGTGGCGCTGCTGGCCGACCGCAACGGCGTGATCGACGTCGACCTGCCGCTGCGTGGCTCGCTCAACGACCCGCAGTTCAGCATCGGGCCGCTGATCTTCAAGGCGGTGGTCAACCTGATCGTGAAGGCCGTGACCGCGCCGTTCAGCCTGCTGACCGGCGGCCTGGGCGGCGGCGGCAGCAGCGAGTCGAGCACCATCACCTTCGAGCCCGGCAGCTCCGAGCTGAGCGTCTCGTCCAAGGAAAGCCTCGACAAGGTCGTGAAGGCACTGGCCGAGCGGCCGACGCTCGAGATGACCGTGATCGGCACCGCCAGCCTCGAGAAGGAGCGCGATGCCTACCAGCGCCAGCGCCTGCGCCAGATGACCTTGGCCGAGAAGCGCCGTGCCGTGGTGCGCGGCGGCCAGGCCGGCACCGACGTGCCGCCGGTCACCGACGCCGAGTACCCCGAGCTGCTGACCGCCGTCTACAAGCGCGCCGACATCACCAAGCCGCGCAACATGGTCGGCCTGGCCAAGGACCTGCCGCTCAAGGAGATGGAGAACCTGCTGCTCGCGAGCGTGCCGGTCGACGAGGAGTCGATGCGCCAGTTGGCGGTGGCGCGCGGCGCCGCCGTGCGCGACTATCTGCTGTCGCAGAAGCTCACGAGCGAGCGCCTGTTCCTCGGCGCGGTGCGCACCACGGCCAGCGGCGACGACTGGAAGCCGGGCGCCGAGCTCAAGCTCGCGATGCGCTGAGCATCGAAAGGGGCGCCGCGCGGCGCCCCTTGGTTTTTCACGGGGCACTGCTATATATGCAGGCACCGTTTCCCCCTGCGGCGCGACCGATCCAGGCGTCGTTTCGCCGCATCGCCGGGCCGCGCCGCAAGGTGGATTTCGACGGCGCGCGGCAAGTGGGTCAAAATGGCGGTCTGCGCCGGCCTCTGCCGGCGCCTTCGCTTTCTCTCTTCAGACAACGATCTCGCGCACGTGACCTCTAATTCTTCCAAGCCACACGACCTTCAGGCCCTCGATTCGCTGACCGGCGGCGCCTTCACCGCGCCGACCTCGGGCGAGCGTGCCTCGCGCATCCGCGACTGGCTCGCGAGCAACCCGGCACCCGAGCAGATGCAGGAAGTCTTCAAGGAGTTGAGCGGCCGCGACAAGGGTGCCGCCCGCCTGCTGCGCGAGAAACTCGACGAGCTCAAGCGCGCCAAGGGGCAGGAGGCCATCGCCGCCGAATGGGCCCAGAAGGCCGAGGGGCTGCTGGGCCAGTCCAAGCTCAACATCGCCGACGCGCTCGCCTGGCAGCGCGATGCCGCCAAGGCCGGCGCGCCGCTGTCGCGCGAGCCGCTGGCCGGCTTCAAGGTGCGGCTGGCCGAGCGCATCAAGGGCATCGAGGACCTGCAGCACCGCGCCCAGGTCCACCGCGAGGCCGCCGTGCTGCTGGCGCAGCGCTTCGAGGTGCTGTCCACCAAGGGCTGGCAGGACGCCCAGGTCGCCGAGGAATCGCTGCGCACCGACGTCACCCACTGGCAGCAACAGGCCGCCGACATCGTCGCCGACGCCAACTGGACCAGCCTCGACGCCAAGTTCGCGCCGCAGCTCGAGTCGTCGAAAGCACAGCTGCTCGTCGTGTCCGACGCCTTCCACAGCGCGCTGGCGCAGGCCATTGCCGCCGCCGCCGATGCCGCCGCGCCGCTGCCGCCGGTGCCCGTCTGGGCCGACGAACTGCGTGCCGCGCGCGGCGAGGCCGTCGCGCCCAAGGCCGCGGCACCCGCGCGTCCGCCGGCCCCCAAGGTCGATCCCGCGGTGCGCGCCGCCGCGCAGGATGCCGTGCAGGCCGCGCTGGCCAAGCTCGAACAGGAAACCGCCGAGGGCCATGGCAAGGCCAGCGCCGGCGCCGCCGCCGCGCTGCGCGCGGTGCTGAAGGAACACGGCAAGCTGGTCGAGGCCCCGCTCGAGGCGCGCGTGCATGCCGCGCTGGTCGCGGCTGGCGAACTCGAAGGCTGGCAGCGCTGGAGCGCCGACAAGGTCCGTGAAGACCTCGTGGCCAAGGCCGAAGGCCTGCTCAAGCGCCCCGAAGGCCAGGCGCTGGGTGGCCGCAAGATGCAGGAAACCCTGCGCGCGCTGCGCGACCAGTGGAAGCAGGCCGACCAGGGCGGCGTGCCCAACCACGCGCTGTGGAAGCGTTTCGACGAGGCCTGCAACGAGGCCCACAAGGTGGTCGAGGCCTGGCTCGAGAAGGTGCGTGCCGACGCGGCCGAACACCGCGCGCTGCGCGTGGCCCTGATCGAGGAGGTCAAGGCCTGGGCCGCCGAGCATGCGGGCGCCACCGACCTGAAGGCGCACAACCGCGCGCTGCACCAGTTCGCCGACCGCTGGCGCGATGCCGGCCACGTGGGCGAGAAGGTGTTCGCCGAGCTGCAGCCGCAGTGGAACGAAGCCTTCGGTGCCGCCCGCGCGCCGTTCGAGACCGCGCAGAAGGCCAGCATCGAACGCCGCCAGGCCATGATCGCCGAGGCCACCGAGCTGGGCGCCCAGCCCGTGCTGCGCATCGATGCCGTCAAGGCGCTGCAGCAGCGCTGGCAGGCCGAGGCGCAGGGCGTGCCGCTCGACCGCCGTCAGGAACAGAAGCTCTGGGACGCGTTCCGCGCGCCCATCGACGAAGCCTTCAACCGTAAGTCGGCCGAACGCGAGAAGGCCTCGGCCGCGATGAGCGACCGCGACCGCCATGTGCTCAATGCCTCGAAGGCGCTCGACGCGGCCAATGCCAGCGGCGACGCGCAGAAGATCCGCAGCGCCATCGCCCAGCTCGAAGGCGCGCTGCGCGGCGAGGTGCCGCCTCCGGCGCCGGCGCCGCAGCGCGCGGCATCGGGCGACGGCCCCTCGGTCGGTGCAACCGAGGTGTCGGGACCGGACCAGGCCGCCGCCGAATTCGGCGAGAGCGCCGAGCAGGCGCCGTCGCCCAGCGATGCCGAGGCTTCGCCCGCGGCCGTGCCGGCCCATGAATCCGCCGCCACGCCCGACCTCGTGGCACCGGCCGATGGCGCCGACGCCTCGGCGCGCGCCGACAGCGAAGCGCACGATGCCGGCGAAGCCGCCGCTGCCGAACCCCCGGCACCGGCCGCGCCGCCGAAGCCCGCGCCCCGTCCGGTGGTGGCCGTGCGCGGCGACGACCGTCCGGGCAACCGCAAGTCCGAACCCGCGGCACCCGCGGCCCGCGGCGGCGGCCGCTTCGGCGACCGGCGCGGACCCGGCGGTCCCGGCGGCCCTGGCCGTCCGGGCGGCGACCGCGGTGGTCCGCGTCCCGATGGCCGCGGCGATCGCGGTGGCGACCGTGGCGCACCGGGCGGCCGCTTCGGCGACTACCCGCCGCGCGAGGACCGCGGTCCTCGCCTGGGCGACACCGCCTTCCGCGCCCAGCGCGAGGCGCTCGAGCGCGCCGACATGGCGCTGCGCAAGCTGGCGGCACAGGCCCATGGCGAAGCCCTGACCCAGGTGCTCGGCGCCTGGGAGCAGCGCGATGCCGCACGCCTGCCGAGCGTGCAGGAGCTTGGCCGCGCGGTCACTCCCGCGGTGCGCAGCAGCTGGTCGCAGGCGATCGGTGCTTCGCCGGCCGCGCGGGCCGACGAGGCCGCCGAAGCGCTGCTGCGCCTCGAAATGGCCGCCGAGGTGCCCACGCCCGCCGAGCAGCTCGAGGCGCGCCGTGCGCTGCAGCTCAAGCTGCTGACCAAGCGCGGCGATCCGGCGCCGGCCCAGACCTGGGGCCAGGACGCCGGCAAAGTGCTGGCGGCGGCGCACGACGCGACCAGCGCGCGCCGCCTGCAGAACGCGCTGAAGGCGCTGCTGCGCAAGTAAGAGACCGACGCGCCGCCGCGGGCCCGAGCGCCCGTGGCGAGCCCGGCATTCCTCGGGCCGCCTCGTGCGGCCCCTCCTTTTTTCGACTTCCGACGATCGCCGCATGGCTCCCACACCCGACGTTTCCCCCGTACTGATCGCCGGTGGCGGCATCGGCGGCCTTTCGCTCGCGCTGACCCTGCACCAGATCGGTGTGCCCTGTCGTGTGTTCGAGGCGGTGCCCGCGCTGCAACCGCTGGGCGTGGGCATCAACCTGCAGCCCAACGCAGTGCGCGAGCTGCACGAGCTCGGCATCGGCAACGACGTGCTCGACCGCATCGGCATCCAGGCGCGCGAATGGGCGCTGGTCGGGCGCAACGGCAACGAGGTCTATGCCGAGCCGCGCGGCCTGCGCGCGGGCTACCGCTGGCCGCAGTACTCGCTGCATCGCGGCGAGCTGCAGATGCTGCTGTACCGCACGGCGCTCGAGCGGCTCGGGCCCGATGCCATCCAGCTCGGCCAGCGGGTCGCGGGCTACCGCAACGGCGAGCACGGCGTCACCGCATTGATCGAGTCGCGCGACGGCCAACGCAGCGAGGTCGAGGGCCGCCTGCTGGTGGCGGCCGACGGCCTGCATTCGGCCGTGCGCGCGCAGATGCATCCGCAGCAGCCGCCGATCCAGTGGGGCGGCGCCATCATGTGGCGCGGCACCACGCCGGGCGTGCCGGTGCGCAGCGGTGCGTCCTTTGTCGGCGTTGGCTCGCTGCGGCACCGCGTGGTGCTCTATCCGATCTCGCCGGCCGATCCCGCCACGGGCCTGGCCACCATCAACTGGATCGCCGAGATCACGGTCGACAACGCCGAGGGCTGGACGCAGGGCGACTGGAACCGGCGCGTCGAACTGAGCGACTTCGCCCACCACTTCGAGGGCTGGGACTTCGGCTGGCTCGACGTGCCCTCGATGCTGCGCGGCGCGAAGGAGGTCTTCGAATACCCGATGATCGACCGCGACCCGGTGTCGACCTGGGTCGACGGCCATGTCGCGCTGCTCGGCGATGCCGCGCACGTCATGTACCCGGTGGGCTCCAACGGCGCGAGCCAGGCCATCGTCGATGCGCGCGTGCTCGGCGCTTCCATGCTCTCGCACGGCGTGACGCCGGCGGCGCTGCGCGCCTACGACGAGCGTCTGTGCGCCGACATCTCGGCGCTGGTGCTGCGCAACCGCGGTGCCGGGCCGTTCGGCCTGCTGGGCCTGGTCGACGAGCGCTGCGGCGGCGTGTTCGACGACATCGAGCAGGTCATTCCGGCGGCGGAGCGCGAGGCCTACATGGCGCGCTACAAGGCCGCGGCCGGCTTCGCGATCGAGACCCTCAACGCGGCGCCGTCGACGATCGCGCCGGGCGCGCGGGTCGTCGTCTAGCTTCTGCTCGGCGACGGGCCGAAGAAACGGTCGAAGAGTTCGAGCACGCCCGGAAAATCGCGCCCGAAGTTCGCGCGGTTCACGAAGTAGGCCTCGCAGGCCACCGCGAAGAATTCGCCGATCGAGGTCGCGCCATAGTCGTCGAGCCAGGGCGGCTCGGCGCCGAAGCGCTCGGCCATGATGGTCTGCTCGCGGAAGGCCTCGTAGGCGGGCTGCAGCACACCGAGCCAGGCCGCGCGGGCCTCGCGCGCAGTGCGGCTGCCCGCGAAGCCCGGCGGCAGCGGCGGGCAGCCATCGGCATCGCCACCGCGCATGTCGATCTTGTGGGCGAATTCGTGGATCACGACGTTGTAGCCGCCCTCGCTGGTGACGCCGCTGGCCAGCACGTCCTGCCAGCTCAGCATCACCGGGCCATGGTCCATGGCTTCGCCGGCCACCACTTCCTCGTACTCGTGGACCACCGAGGCCTCGTCGACCACCTTGCGCTGGGCGACCACCTCGGAGGGATGCACCACGATGCCGACGAAATCGTCGTACCAGACCAGGCCGCCGCGCAGGTGCAGCACCGGCAGCACGGCCTGCGCCGCGATCGCGAGCGCGACCTCGTCGGTGATGACGAAGCCCTGGGCGCCATGGAACTGCTTGTCGCGCAGGAACTGCGCCGTGAGCGCGCGCAGCCGCTCGACGTCGGCGGCCGGGCGCTCGGCCAGGAAGGCATAGCGCGCGAGCGTGGCCCGCCAGGCGGCTTCGGGAATCGGGGGCAGGGCGCGCGGATGGCGCAGGCGGCGCAGCCAGTCGAGCATGCGTCGGCAACCCCTAGCGCAGATCGACGCGCTGGGCGCCCGCGGGAGACAGGCACAGCAGCTGCGCGCGCGGCGGATGCGCGGCGGCATCCCAGTCGCTGAGCACGAGACGGCGCAGGCCGCCGCCGAGGTCGTGGTCGGCGGGGCGGTGCGTGTGGCCGTGGATCAGCGTGCGTGCATTGGCGCGCGCGAGCCAGTCGCGCGCGGCATCGGCATCGACATCGGCCCAGACCACCGAGGGATCGCGCTTGCGGTCCTCGCTCTGCACCCGCATCGCACGTGCGAGGGCGCGGCGCTCGGCGAGCGGGCGCGCGAGAAAGGCCGATTGCCATTCGGGCGTGCGCACCTGGGCGCGGAAGCGCAGGTAGTCGGTGTCGTCCAGGCACAGCGCGTCGCCATGGCTCAGCAGCCAGCGTTCGCCGTGCAGCACCAGCACCGTGGGATCGTCGAGCAGCGTGAGGCCACTCCGGGCGGCGAGCGCGGCGCCGACGAGGAAGTCGCGGTTGCCGTGCATGAAGAACACCGGCAGCCGCGCGGCCGTGTGGCGCAGCAGCTCGGCGCACTGGGCCTCGAAGCCCGGCTCGGCGGCCGCGTCGTCGCCGACCCAGACTTCGAACAGGTCGCCGAGGATCACCAGCGCGTCGGCCGGCGTGGTCTCGAGATAGCCGCGCCAGGCCTCGAAGGTGGCGGGCTCGCCGGCCTGCAGGTGCAGGTCGGAGATCAGGTCGACGGTGCGCCATGCGGCAGGCGCCACCAGTTCCGCGAAGGCCGCGGGAGGCGTGGCTGCCGTGTTCATGCCGCCGTCGGCCGTGCCGTCATTCGCCGACGACGACGGCCTTCTCGATCACGACGTCCTCGAGCGGCACGTCGTCATGGAAGCCCTTGCGGCCGGTCTTCACGGCCTTGATCTTGTCGACCACCTCGGTGCCCTTGACCACCTTGCCGAACACGGCGTAGCCCCAGCCCTGGGCCGAGGGCGCGGTGTGGTTGAGGAAGCCGTTGTCGGCCACGTTGATGAAGAACTGCGCGGTGGCCGAGTGCGGCGCGCTGGTGCGGGCCATGGCGACGGTGTAGACATCGTTCTTGAGGCCGTTGTTGGCTTCGTTCTCGATCTCGGCGCCGGTGGGCTTCTGCTTCATGCCGGGTTCGAAACCGCCGCCTTGCACCATGAAGCCGGGGATCACGCGGTGGAACACCGTGTTGTCGTAGTGGCCCTTCTTCACGTACTCGATGAAGTTGGCGGCCGACTTCGGCGCCTTCGCGGCGTCGAGTTCGAGCGTGATGACGCCGAGGTTCTGGATATGCAGGTCGACTTGGGGATTGCTCATGCTGATGCTCCTTGAAAGGGGTGGATGCCTGGCGGGGCCGGCTTACTTCGCCAGGGTGGCGGACTGGATCACGACGGGCGTGACCGGCACGTTCTGCATGCCGTTCTTGTTGCCGGTGGCGACGCCGCGGATCTTGTCGACCACGTCGGTGCCCGCCACCACCTTGCCGAACACCGTATAGCCGTAGCCGTCGGGGTTGGGGGCGTTGAGCGAGTCGTTGTTCTTCACGTTGATGAAGAACTGCGAGGTGGCCGAGTTCGGGTTGCCGGTGCGCGCCATGGCGATCGTGTACTTGTCGTTCTTCAGGCCGTTGCTCGCCTCGAGCGGGATCGGCGCGCGCGTGGGCTTCTGCTGCAGGTCGGCCGTGAAGCCGCCGCCCTGGATCATGAAGCCGTCGATCACGCGGTGGAAGACGGTGCCGTCGTAGTGCTTGTCCTTGACGTACTGCAGGAAGTTCTCGACCGTCTTCGGCGCCTTGGCCGCATCGAGCTCGACCACGATGTCGCCGGCCGAGGTCGCGAGCTTCACGCGCTGCTGCGCCTGGGCATGGGCCGTGGCGGCGATGGCGAGGGTGGCCGCGAGCACGAGGGCGCCGCGGCGGCTGAAACGGGAGAGGGCTTGGATCGTCAAGGAAGAGCTCCGTGTCCGAGGGATGAAAAGGATGAAGGCTGGCCGTGAGAGCGCGAGCCTGCGGCAAACGTTCCGGCGTGCGGCTGCGCGGGTGCGTGCGAGCGGCTGGCTTTCGCCGCCTACTTGCTGGTGCGACCCACCGGCTTGCGCACCACGGGCGCGGCGCCGGGCAGTGCGGCCGCGTCGGCCTCGGTCTTCGGCGTGAAGATCTGGCGGATCAGTTCCAGCTTCGGCGCGACGCTGGTGTTGGTGGTCGCGAAGCGCTGCGCCTTGGTGTAGGACTGAGCAGCCAGGCGCGCATACACGTCGCCGAGGTTTTCCTCGGCCGTGGCGTAGTTGGGGTTGAGCTTGAGCGCGGTCTCGAGCGCATCGCGCGCCTTGTCGAACTGGCTCTGCGAGGCATAGAGCGCCGCGAGGTTGTTGTAGGGCTCCGGCAGTTCGGGGAAGTCCTGCGTGAGCTGGGTGAAGGTCTTGACGGCCTCGTCCTTCTTGCCCTGCTCGGTGAGGATCACGCCGCGCAGGAAGCGCATCTGCGGATCGCGCGGCTTGCCGGCGATGTAGGTGTCGGCCTTGGCCAGCGCCTCGTTCGATTTGCCCTGGCGCAGCAGCAGGTTGACGTCGTCGTAGTCGTTGGCCTGGGCCGCGGAGGCCCACAGGCCGAACAGCAGGGCGATGGCGATCGAAAGTCTGGGAAACACGGCGTTCTTCATGAAGCCTCTGCAAAAGTGCGGCACGAATGCTGCGGAATTGGGGGCGGGGTGGAGCCGGGTCGGGAGCAAGCCTTGCGCTGCGCAAGGGCTCGAAAACACCCGGAAGAAGACTCGGCGGCAGCCGTTTATACTGCCCGGCATTGTAGCCGAGGGGCCCTGTCCAGCCGCCTCGTCGCCACAGCCCCATCACCCCTGAAAACACCGTCGTTCGCCCGCATCGCACGAGCGCGACACGACGCTTTCCGAATCTCATGAGTCTGCGCATCTACAACACGCTTTCGCGTGAACTGGAGGAGTTCTCCCCTTTGCGGCCCGGTCAGGTGCGCATGTACGTCTGCGGCATGACGGTCTACGACTTCTGCCACCTGGGCCATGCGCGCTCGATGATCGCCTTCGACGTGGTCCAGCGCTGGCTCAAGACCAGCGGCTTCGCCGTGACCTACGTGCGCAACATCACCGACATCGACGACAAGATCATCCGCCGCGCGGTCGAGAACGGCGAGAGCATCCGCGCGCTGACCGACCGCATGATCGATGCGCTGCACGAGGACGCCGATGCGCTTGGCATCGAGCGCCCCACGCACGAGCCGCGCGCCACCGAATTCATTCCGCAGATGCTGTCGATGATCGGCACGCTCGAGCAGAAGGGCCTGGCCTACCGCGCGCCCAACGGCGACGTGAACTACGCGGTGCGCAAGTTCCCCGGCTACGGCAAGCTCAGCGGCAAGTCGCTCGACGAGCTGCATGCGGGCGAGCGCGTGGCCGTGCTCGACGGCAAGGACGATCCGCTCGACCCGGTGCTCTGGAAGAGCGCCAAGCCCAGCGAGCCCGACGAGGTGAAGTGGGCCAGCGAGTTCGGCCCCGGCAGGCCGGGCTGGCACATCGAATGCTCGGCCATGGCCTGCGACCTGCTGGGCGAACGCTTCGACATCCACGGCGGCGGCGCCGACCTGCAGTTCCCGCACCACGAGAACGAGATCGCGCAATCCGAAGGCGCGACAGGCCAGGCGCCGTTCGCGCGCACCTGGATGCACAACGGCTTCATCAACGTCGACGACGAGAAGATGTCCAAGAGCCTGGGCAACTTCTTCCTGATCCGCGACGTGCTCAAGAAGTACGACGCCGAGACCATCCGCTTCTTCGTCGCGCGCACGCACTACCGCAGCCCGCTGAACTACAGCAACGTGCATCTCGACGATGCGCGCAATTCGCTCAAGCGTCTCTACACCGCGCTCGACGCGGTGGCGCCAGCGAGCGTGGCGATCGACTGGACGCAGCCGCACGCGGCGCGCTTCAAGGCCGCGATGGACGAGGACTTCGGCACGCCCGAGGCGATCGCCGTGCTGTTCGAACTCGCTGGCGAGGTCAACCGCACGCGCTCGGCCGAGAGCGCGGGCCTGCTCAAGGCGCTGGGCGGCGTGCTCGGCCTGCTGCAGGACAGCCCCCAGGCCTTCCTGCAGGCGGGCAGCGCGCTCGACGACGCGGCCATCCAGGTGCTGATCGCACAGCGTGCCGATGCCAAGGCCGCGAAGAACTTCGCCGAGGCCGACCGCATCCGCAAGGAGCTGCTCGACCAGGGCATCGTGCTCAAGGACTCGCCCACCGGCACCACCTGGGCCGTTGCCCAGTGAACGGAACGACCAATCCCATGCCCACCCTGCCCAAGACGAGCGTCGAGATCATCACGCCGGACTATTGGGAGGAGGCCTGCAGGCACCTGTCCAAGAAGGACCGCGTGATGAAGCGGTTGATTCCGCAGTTCGGCGACGCCTGCCTCGAATCGCATGGCGACGCCTTCGTCACGCTGGCGCGCAGCATCGTCGGGCAGCAGATCTCGGTGAAGGCCGCGCAATCGGTCTGGGACCGCTTCGCCGCGCTGCCGCGCAAGCTCACGCCGCGCAACGTGCTCAAGCTCAAGGTCGACGACATGCGCGCGGCCGGCCTGTCGGTGCGCAAGATCGACTACCTGGTCGACCTGGCGCTGCACTTCGACTCGGGCAAGGTGCACGTCGATGCCTGGAACGACATGGCCGACGAGCTCATCATTGACGAGCTCGTCGCCATCCGCGGCATCGGCCGCTGGACCGCCGAGATGTTCCTGATCTTCCACCTGATGCGGCCCAACGTGCTGCCCGTGGACGACCTGGGGTTGCTCAACGGCATCAGCGTCAACTATTTTTCGGGGGATCCGGTCAGCCGCAGCGATGCCCGCGACGTGGCCGTGGCCTGGGCCCCGTATTGCAGCGTGGCGACTTGGTATATTTGGCGCTCTCTCGACCCGGCGCCGGTCGTCGCATACTGAAAAACAGGAGAAGACGTTGGCGAAACGAACCTTCCTAGACTTCGAGCAACCCATCGCGGAACTCGAAACCAAGATCGAAGAATTGCGCTATGTGCAGACCGAATCCGCGGTCGACATCTCGGAAGAAATCGATCAGCTCGGCAAAAAGAGCCAGCAGCTCACCAAGGACATCTACAGCGACCTGACGCCCTGGCAGATCACCAAGATCGCACGGCATCCGGAACGCCCCTACACGCTCGACTACGTCCACGAGATCTTCACCGACTTCGTCGAACTGCACGGCGACCGCCATTTCTCCGACGACCTCTCGATCGTCGGCGGCCTCGCGCGCTTCAACGGCACGCCCTGCATGGTGCTCGGCCACCAGAAGGGCCGCGACACCAAGGAGCGCACCGCGCGCAACTTCGGCATGAGCAAGCCCGAGGGCTACCGCAAGGCGTTGCGCCTCATGAAGACGGCCGAGAAGTTCAAGCTACCGGTCTTCACCTTCGTCGACACGCCCGGTGCCTATCCCGGCATCGACGCCGAGGAGCGCGGACAGTCCGAGGCCATCGGCCGCAACATCTTCGAGATGGCGCAGCTCGAGGTGCCGATCATCGTGACCATCATCGGCGAGGGCGGCTCCGGCGGCGCGCTGGCGATCTCGGTCGGCGACCAGGTGCTGATGCTGCAGTACTCCGTGTATTCGGTGATCAGCCCCGAAGGCTGCGCATCGATCCTCTGGAAGACCAGCGAGAAGGCGCAGGAAGCCGCCGACGCGCTCGGCATCACCGCGCACCGCCTCAAGGCCCTGGGCCTGGTCGACAAGATCGTGAGCGAGCCGGTGGGCGGCGCGCACCGCGACCATCGCCAGATGGCCGCCTTCCTCAAGCGCGCGCTCAACGATGCGTTCCGCCAGGTCAGCGACCTGAAGCCGCGCGAACTGCTCGACCGCCGCTACGAGCGCCTGCAAAGCTACGGCCGCTTCACCGACACCAAGGCCGACGCCGGCCGCTGAGCCGGCCGCGGCACCGCCATGACCGCCGCCTTCGAACGGGCCATGGCCGCGTTCGAGCCGGCGCATCTGCCGCTGGTCGTGGGCTTCAGCGGCGGCGCCGATTCCACCGCACTGCTGGCGGCCTGCGCCGCGCGCTGGCCGGGTCAGGTGCGTGCCTTGCACGTGCATCACGGCCTGCAGTCGGCGGCCGACGATTTCGAACGCCATTGCCGCGCGGTCTGCGAGCGGCTCGGCGTGCCCGTGAGCGTGCGGCGCGTCGATGCGCGCCATGCGTCCGGCGACAGCCCCGAGGATGCGGCGCGGCGCGCGCGCTACGAAGCGCTGGCAGCAATGGCGCGCGAGGAGGGCGTGCGCGCCATCGTGCTTGGCCATCACGCCGACGATCAGATCGAAACCTTGCTGCTGGCCCTGTCGCGCGGCGCGGGGCTGCCGGGTCTTTCGGCCATGCCAGCGCATGCGCTGCGCGGCGGCATCGACTTCCACCGGCCGCTGCTCGCGGTGCCGGGCAGCGAGATCCGCGCATGGCTCGCGGCCACCGGGCTGCCCTGGATCGAGGACCCGACCAACACCGACGCGCGCTTCACGCGCAACCGCATCCGTGCCGTGCTGCTGCCCGCGCTGGCCGAAGCCTTCCCGCAATTCCGCGGCACCTTCGCGCGCAGCGCCGGCCATGCGGCGCAGGCGCAGCAACTGCTCGACGAGGTCGCGGCGCAGGACCTCGAGGCCGCCGGCGAGCCGCCGCGGATCGCCGCGCTGCAGGCGCTGTCGCGCGCACGCCAGGCCAATCTGCTGCGTCACTGGCTCGCGCGCACGCATGGCCGCGCACCGAGCGCGGCGCAGCTCGATCAGCTGCTCGACCAGGTCCGCGCCTGCACCACGCGCGGCCACCGGATCCGCCTCAAGGTGGCCGACGGTTTCGCCGAACGCAGGGGGGATCGGCTGCATTGGTACAATGCCCCGCCCTCGCCAGCAGCCTCGCGCTGACAGCCTGCGGGGCGCCGCCTTCGCCGCATGCGCCGCATATGGTTGAAGCGCGGGATTTTTCTTCTCTCAGAATTCACCCATGGCATTGATCGTTCACAAATACGGCGGCACGTCGATGGGCTCGACCGAGCGCATCCGCAATGTCGCCAAGCGCGTCGCCAAGTGGGCGCGCGCCGGCCACCAGATGATCGTGGTCCCGAGTGCCATGAGCGGCGAAACCAATCGCCTGCTCGGCCTGGCGAAAGAGCTCGCACCCAGCAAACCGGCCGAGGCGCACAACCGCGAACTCGACATGCTCGCCTCCACCGGCGAGCAGGCCTCGTCGGCGCTGCTGGCCATCGCGCTGCAGGCCGAGGGCGTGGAGGCCGTGAGCTACGCAGGCTGGCAGGTGTCGGTGCGCACCGACAGCTCCTACACCAAGGCCCGCATCGAGAGCATCGACGACGCCCGCGTGCGCGCCGACCTCGCGGTCGGCCGCGTGGTCGTCATCACCGGCTTCCAGGGCGTGGACGATGCCGGCAACATCACGACGCTGGGCCGCGGCGGCAGCGACACCTCGGCGGTGGCGATCGCGGCCGCGATGAAGGCCAACGAGTGCCTGATCTACACCGACGTCGACGGCGTCTACACCACCGACCCGCGCGTCGAGCCCGATGCGCGCCGCCTCTCGACCGTGAGCTTCGAGGAGATGCTCGAGATGGCGAGCCTGGGCTCCAAGGTGCTGCAGATCCGCTCGGTGGAATTCGCCGGCAAGTACAAGGTGCCGCTGCGCGTGCTGTCCAGCTTCACGCCCTGGGACATCGACATCAATGAAGAGGCCAAGTCCGGCACGCTGATCACTTTCGAGGAAGACGAAAACATGGAACAAGCCGTCGTATCCGGCATCGCTTTCAACCGCGACGAAGCCAAGATCTCGGTGCTCGGCGTGCCCGACAAGCCGGGCATCGCGTATCACATCCTCGGTGCGGTGGCCGACGCCAACATCGAAGTCGACGTGATCATCCAGAACCTCAGCAAGGACGGCAAGACCGACTTCAGCTTCACGGTGCACCGCAACGAGTACGCGCGCACCGTCGACCTGCTGCAGGCCAAGGTCATGCCCTCGCTGGGCGCGACCGAGATCGTCGGCGACACCAAGATCTGCAAGGTCAGCATCGTGGGCATCGGCATGCGCAGCCACGTGGGCGTGGCGAGCAAGATGTTCCGCGTGCTGAGCGAAGAGGGCATCAACATCCAGATGATTTCGACCAGCGAGATCAAGACCTCGGTCGTGATCGACGAAAAATATATGGAGTTGGCGGTGCGCGCGTTGCACAAAGCCTTCGATCTGGACCAACCAGCCGCCTGAGTGATGGCATAATCTCGGCTTCTTTCAGGAACTGTGACCGAGTGGCCGAAGGTGCTCCCCTGCTAAGGGAGTATGGGGTGTAGAGCCTCATCGAGGGTTCGAATCCCTCCGGTTCCGCCAAGACCCGTGCCGAGGATGAAAGTCCAAGGACGGAAAAGCCCAGAAGCATCGCTGCTTCTGGGCTTTTTTCTTGGCCGCTCGGAATGCGCTCTGGGTGGCGCTTCCTTCTTTTCGTTCCTTCGCGGCCTGACAGCACGGCAGCGGTATCGCACCGCCGCCCGATCGTTTCTCGCCTATTGCCCGAGCGCCGACAGCGGTGCAGCGGGCATGGCGGGCAGCACCGCCGGCATGCTGTCCACCAGCCGCACTTCCAGCGGATCGCAGGGCGCGCCATTCTGGCGGCCGTCGAAGCGCACGCGGATGTGCGAGTGGGTCGCGCCGGTGATGGTGCCCAGGCGTCCGTCGCAGAACACGCGGCTGCCGCGTTGGAACTGCAGGCCGAAACGATCGTTGATCTCCTTGAAGCTCATCAGTACCTCCTGTTGTCGATGGGCTGGAGCGATGGTCGGGCCGTTTAACAAACGTTGCCGTCAGTTACCTGATGTCTTCGGCTGTAGGCCGAATCGCGCACGTGACGAAGGTCAAAACCTTAGCGCCGGACTGCCAAGCCTTGTGAATCGAGCCGCTCCAGGGCGTGGAGTGGGCGCGATGGGGCTGTGAAAACGTGAACTGTGAATCCCCAAGCGTGTGTTATTCACAAACAGCCAGTGCAAAACGTAACCTGATTCTTCTCTGGCATGCGGGGAGGAATTAACTTACGTAACTCGTCACATAAAAAAGGTACAGGGAGTGACAAACACATTGCAGGACAGCTTCGCCTGTCGCGTCAGCATGCCCATCGCCACGGCCGAAGAGCGGTGTTTTCGTTATGTTCCGGCGGTCGCCATCTTTCGCCGGATTCCACACGAGACGCTCGACACCTGGTTGATGCCCAATGGAAAGGCCCGCGGCGACCGCGAGCTCGCGAGCGAGGTACTGATCGAGGTCAGGCACGCGGGCGACGACAGCGGCGCCACGCCGCAGCGTTTCGACCTGTCGGAGGTGCTCGACGTCGGTCGCGCCGCGTCGCTGTTCGTCTCGACCTTTCTCTCGAGCCTGCCGCGGCCCTGAGTCGGGGCCGTCGGTCACCCGCCGGCGGCCGAAGATCGGAACCTCCAGCGAAATCCGCCGGATTGCTAGCAAATCATTTCCGCTTTTGCGCGGGAAGCGTGACTTTGTTCCGGCGGGAATGTTAACTTTTGTTGTCGATTTCGGGCGTGCGTCCTAAGATTGGTCGCACATGCACGCCCCATCCCTCGTTCTCGAACTGCCGGACCACTGGACCGGCGCCTTCGAACCCACGATGAACGCCGACGGCTCCTGCGCCGGAGTGGCCGAGATCTTCCTGGACGGCGTCCCGCGCTGCGCCCTGGTGATTTCCGAGCAGCCGACCTGGGACATCGCCTTCCAGCGCGCCCAGTCCAAGGCCGTCCAGTTCGTGCGCGCCTGGACCTGCAGCGCCGACTGAGCCCGGCTCGGTCCCGGCGCCGCAGCGCTCAGCAGGTCACGCCGCCGTCGATGACCAGGCTCTGCCCGGTCATGAAGGCCCCCGCGCGCGAAGCCAGGAACACCGCCGCGCCCGCGATCTCGTCGGGCTCGCCGATGCGCCGCAGCGGCGTGCTCTCGGTGCGGCGGCGCAGGTTTTCGGGGTCATCCCAGAGCGCGCGCGCGAAGTCGGTCTTGATCAGGCCCGGCGCGATGCAGTTCACGCGCACGTTGTGCGGCCCGTACTCCACCGCGAGGTTGCGCGCGAGCTGGAAGTCGGCCGCCTTCGAGACGTTGTAGGCGCCGATCACGGGCGAGCCGCGCAGGCCGCCGATCGACGAGACGATGATGATCGAGCCTTCCTTGCGCTCGATCATCTGCGGCACCGCGAAGTTGATCAGCCAGTGGTTGGCGATCACGTTGTTCTCGAGGATCTTGCGGAACTGGTCGTCCTCGATGCCGGCCAGCGGGCCGTAGTAGGGGTTCGAGGCGGCATTGCACACCACGATGTCGACGCGCCCGAGCTGGCGCGTGGTCTCCTCGACCAGGTGGCGCAGCTCTTCCTTCGACGAGATGTTGGCCGGGATCGAGATCGCCGCGCCCGCGCCGTGCGCGGCGTTGATGGCGTCGCGCACCTCGGCGCAGGGCTCGGGCTTGCGCGACGAGATCACGACCTTCGCGCCGTGCTCGGCCAGGCGCTCGGCGATGGCGCGGCCGATGCCGCGCGAGGAACCGGTGACGATGGCCACCTTGCCGGCCAGCGAGAACAAGGACATGGTTTTGTGTCTCCTCGAAGTAGTTGTCAGTCCGCGTAGCGCCCGTACTCCATGCGCGCGATGGAGCGGTTGTGCACCTCGTCGGGTCCGTCGGCCAGCCGCATCGTGCGCATGCTGGCGTACTGCTTGGCCAGGCCGAAGTCGGTGGTGACGCCGGCCGCGCCATGGGCCTGGATCGCCATGTCGATGATGCGCAGCGCGGTGCGCGGCGCCGCCACCTTGATCATCGCGATCTCCAGCCGCGCCACCTTGTTGCCCACGCGGTCCATCAGGTCGGCCGCCTTGAGGCACAGCAGGCGCGTCATCTCGATGTCGATGCGGGCCTCGGCCACGCGCTGCTCCCACACCGACTGGTCGGCGATGCGCTTGCCGAAGGCGGTGCGCGACTGCAGCCGGCGCACCATCTTCTCGAGCGCCACCTCGGCGCTGCCGATGGAGCGCATGCAGTGGTGGATGCGCCCGGGCCCGAGCCGGCCCTGCGCGATCTCGAAGCCGCGGCCCTCGCCGAGCAGCAGGTTCGCCGCCGGCACGCGCACGTCGCGGAACACCACCTCGGCATGGGCGTGCGGCGCGTCGTCGAAGCCGAACACCGGCAGCATGCGCACGATCTCGATGCCGGGCGTGTCGAGCGGCACCAGGATCTGCGACTGCTGCGAATGGCGCGGTGCCTCGGGGTCGGTCTTGCCCATCACGATGGCGATCTCGCAGCGCGGATCGCCCACGCCCGAGGACCACCACTTGCGGCCGTTGATCACGTAGTGGTCGCCGTCGCGGCGGATCGAGGTCTCGATGTTGGTGGCGTCGGACGAGGCCACGTCGGGCTCGGTCATCAGGAAGGCCGAGCGGATCCGGCCTTCGAGCAGCGGCTGCAGCCAGCGCTTCTTGTGCTCGTCGCTGCCGTAGCGGATCAGCACCTCCATGTTGCCGGTGTCGGGCGCCGAGCAGTTGAAGACCTCGGAGGCGAAGCCGACCTTGCCCATCTCCTCGGCGCAGACGGCGTACTCGAGGTTGGTGAGGCCCGCGCCCTTGTAGGGGCTGTCGGAGGGCACCGAATCGAGCGGCAGGAACAGGTTCCACAGACCGGCCTCGCGCGCCTTGGCCTTGAGCTCCTCCACGATCGGCACGACCTGCCAGCGGTTCTCGCCGAAGCCCTGCATCTGCGCCATGTAGGTGGGCACGGCGGGGTGGACGTGCGCCTTCATGAACGCGATCACGCGATCGCGCCAGTGCACTTGCTTGTCGGACAGGGTGAAGTCCATGACGGTCTCCTCTTTCTTCGTTGGTCGGATCCGGCGCAAGCCGGGCCTGGCGACGATAGCAAGGGCGCCGTTTCAGTACAAACCGGTCATTCCAAAATGGTGGAACATAGGTGACTCGCATGGCTGATGCCGATGAATGCGCGAATACTTGTTCTTCGATTCCTGCTCGGTATCATCGCGGCCCATCGTCCTTCCCGCCGCCGCCGAAGAAGCTTGCCCCATGACCGCCGTCACCGCTCGCGAGCCGCAGACCGCGCGTTTCCAGGAAAAGCGCGATGCCATCCTCAACGCGGCCGCGGCGCAGTTCAATGCGCAGGGCGTCAAGGGCGCGACCCTGGCCGGCATCGCGGCCAGCGTGGGCCTGGTGACCAACAGCGTCACCTACTACTACCGCAAGAAGGAAGACCTGGCCACCGCCTGCTTCCTGCGCGCCATCGTGCTGTTCGACGGCATCGCCGAGGCCGCGGCGCGCGAGGCCACGGTGGAGGCGCGGGTGCGTGCCTTCCTCGCGGGCCATGCCGCGCTGCTGGCGGCGGTGGCGCTCGGCGAGCATCCGCCCGTGGTGGCCTTCAGCGACGTGCGCGCGCTGCCGAGCCCGCAGCTCGAGACGGTGCACACCGCCTACACCGGCATGTTCCGCCGCGTGCGCGGGCTGCTCAAGGACGAAGCCACTGCGCATTGGCCGCGCGAGATGCGCAATGCCCGCACCCATCTGCTGCTGTCGCTGGTGCACTGGCTGCCGGCCTGGTTCGGCCGCTACGAGGAGGCGCAGTACCCGCGCATGGTCGCGCGCGTGGCCGACATCGTGCTCAACGGGCTCGGCGCGCCGACGTCGCGATGGGAGGCTGCGGCGCTGTCCGATGAGGCCGTGCTGCACCTGCCCACCGACAACCCCGCGATGGATGCCTTCCTGCGCGCGGCCACCGCGCTGCTCAACGAGCAGGGCTACCGCGGCGCCTCGGTCGACAAGATCTCGGCGCGGCTCAACGTCACCAAGGGCTCGTTCTATCACCACAACGACAACAAGCTGGACCTGATCTCGGCCTGCTTCGAGCGCACCTTCGAGGTCATCCGCCGCGCCTTCGACCTCGCCGAGCAAACGGGCAACAGCGGCTGGCAGCGCGCGGGCCTGGCGGCGCGCATGCTGGTGCGCTTCCAGCTCTCGGCCGAGGGCCCGCTGCTGCGTCTCTCGTCGACCAGCGCGCTGCCCGAGGCGGCCGACCGCGCGCGGATTCACAGGACGCTGCAGCAGCGCATCGAGCGCATGGCGGCGATGCTGGTCGACGGTCTCGTCGACGGATCGCTGCGGCCGCTCGATGCCGCGATCGCGGCGCAGCTGGTGGTGGGCCTGATCAACGGCGCGGCCGAGCTGCACCGCTGGGTGCCCGACGCGAGCGAGGCCTCGGTGGTCGAGCTCTACGTGCGGCCGATCTTCATGGGGCTGCTCGGCGAGGCGAGCACGGCCGCCTGAAGCGCAGCAGGGCTCACATGCGCGCGCGATGCGCCTCGTAGCCGGGCTCGAGCTCGACGTCCATCGACTGGAGGAAGCGGCTCACGCAGACATAGAAGCTCGCGGTCAGCACCAGCTCGACCACGGCCGCGTCGTCGAAGCCGCGCTCCCTGAGCTGCGCCACGGTGGTCGCCGAGGCCGAGGGACCGCGCGTGACCTCCTCGGCGAGCTGCAGCACCGCGCGCGCGTCGGCATCGAAGAGATCGCTGTCGCGCCAGTGCGCGAGCGCGTCGATCTGCGCCTCGCTCACGCCGGCTTCGGTGGCCATCGGCAGGTGATGGGCCCATTCGTAGGCGGTGCCCGAGAGCTGCGCGCCGCGCAGGATCATCAGCTCGCGCAGCAGCCGGGGCGTCTTCGCATCCAGGCGCAGCGGCCACGCGAAGTCGAGCCAGCCGCGGAACAGCTCGGGCGCGGTGCCCAGCACGCGGTAGAGATGGGGCAGGTGGAAATCCGGCCCGCGCGCGGCGCGCACGCGCTCGAACAGCGCCGCGGCGGCGGGATCTTCGGGATGCTCGGGCAGCAGGGGAACGCGGGGCATGGCGCTGGGTCCTCGGTCGGTGGATGTCAGGCGGCGCGGGTGTCGGGCCGCAGGCCGGGGGAGGGCACGTTGCCGGCCGTGGCGCCCGCGTCGACCGGCAGGATCACGCCCGTGACCCAGCGCGCCTCGTCGCTCGCGAGGTAGGCCACGGCCTGGCCCACGTCCCAGCCCGAGCCCTCGGTCTGCAGCAGCGAACGCTTGCGGCGCTGCTCGCGCACCTCGGGCGTCATGCGGCCCGCGACCATCGGCGTGTAGACCATGCCGGGCGCCACGCAGTTGACGCGGATGCCCTCGACGCCGTGGTGCGCGGCCATGGCGCGGGTCATGTTGACCACCGCGCCCTTCGAGGTCGGATAGAGCAGCGCCGGCGTGCCGCCGATCAGGCCCGCGACCGAGGCGATGTTGACGATGGCGCCGCGGCCCAGCCTGCGCATCTCGGGGATCGCGTACTTCGCCATCAGCATCATCGAGGTGACGTTGACCCGCAGCGCGTGGTCCCACTCCTCGAGGTCGAGATCGACCGCATTGCCGGCCGGCCCGCCGATGCCGACGTTGTTGACCAGGATGTCGACGCGGCCCCAGGCCTCGACCGCACGGGCCACGGCCTGGCGGCATTGCGCGGCGTCGGACACGTCGCAGGCCAGGGCGAGCGCGCTGCCGCCCTCGGCCACGATCATGCGTTCGGTCTCGCGCGCGCAGTCGAGCTGCGCATCGAGCAGCAGCACCCGCGCGCCGCGGCGCGCGAGCAGCAGGGCGGCGGCGCGGCCGTTGCCGATCTCGGCGCTGCGCGAGCCGGCGCCGGTCACGATCGCGACGCGGCCTTCGAGGCTGCTGCCGGCGGCTTCGGCATGGGGTGTGGGGGCGGTGGAGATGTTCACGGTGCGGGCGCGGGGCCGGGGACGGTGGAGGGAATGGTCCGCAGCTTAAGTCGCGAGGCTGGCACCGGCGAACGGTGTTTCTCCCAGGGTGAATCGTTTCATCGATCGGTGTAGGGCGATCGGACGGGCCACCGTGGAAGAGGATCAGGCCGCGCGCTTGCGCGGCTTCGCGGAGGCCTGCGCGGGCACCGGCCCGCACGAACCGCGCAGCACGAACCGCATGGGCGCGAGCACGCGGCGCGGCGGCGCATCGGGCGCGTCGCGCATGCGCTCGAGCAGCATCCGCACGCCATCCTCGGCCGCGCGGTCGAGGTCCACCGTCACGCTGCTGATCGGCGGGTGGTGGCTGCGCGCGAAGTCCGGATCGCCCAGGGTGACCAGCGAGATGTCCCGCGGAATGCGCAAGCCCTGCGCGGCGATGGCGTTGAGCACGTCGGCCAGCACGCTGGTGCCGAGCGTGACCAGCGCGGTGGGCCGCACCGGGCCCTCGAGCAGTTGCGTGACCGCGTCGAAGGCGGGGCTGGTGGAGGTCGGCAGCCGCACGATGTGCGCGGGCCGCGCCGCCAGGCCGCCGGCCTCGAGCCCGGCCTCGAAGCCCTCGATGCGGCGGCGCATCGGCCGGTTCTGCATGTCGGCCACCACCAGGCCCATCTCGCGATGGCCCAGGCCCGCGAGGTGCAGCACGGCCTCCTTCACGCCGCGCGGATGGTCGAACAGCAGCTGGTCCTGCGCCACGTCCATGTCGCGGTCGAGGATCACGGCCGGGATGCCGAGCTTCTCGACCGCCTCGAGCACCGCCGGGTCGCGCTCGTTGCCCGGCGCGATGATCACGCCGTCCATGCGGCGGCCCTGGAACATCGCGAGGATCTCGAGTTCCCACTGCGGATCGTTGAGGCTGTTGGCCAGCAGCACCATGTAGCCGGCCTCGCGCAGCTTGGCCTCGAAGGTGCGGTAGAGCTTGGCGTAGAGCGGGTTGGCGACGTCGGTGAACATGCAGCCCACCGTGCGCGAGCTGCGCGAGCGCAGCGCCTGCGCCGCATGGTTGAGCCGGTAGTCGAGCTCGCGCATCGCGCGCTCGACGCGCTCGCGCAGCGCGGGGCTCACGTTCTCGACCTTGTTGATCACGCGCGAGACGCTGCCCAGCGACACGCCGGCGAGCGTGGCCACGTCCTTGATGCTCGCCTTGCCGGCCTTGGGTTTCATGCGCAGTGCGGTGCTCGTGCCCGAAAGCGCGAGATTCTATGCAGCGGGTCCGGCTCAGGGCGCCGCGGCCGCTGGCGCCACCATGCGCTGCAGGAAGGGCTGGCGCGCGAACACCGCGTCGCGCGGACCGGCATCGACCACGCGGCCGGCCTCCATCAGCACCACCGCGTCGAAGCGCTCGAGCAGGCTCAGCCGGTGCACCGAGGCGACCACGCAGGCGCGCGGAAAGGCCTGCGCGATGCGTTCGAGCACGCGCGCCTCGGTGGCGGCGTCGAGCGCGCTCGTGGGTTCGTCGAGCAGCAGCAGCGAGCTGCCCTGGGCCGCGAGCACGCCGCGCGCCAGGCACAGCCGCTGGCGCTGGCCGCCCGAGAGGTTGAAGCCGCGCTCCGACACCGCCGTGTCGAGGTCGCCATGCGTGGCGGCCAGCACCTCGTCGAAGGTGCTCGCATGCAGCGCGGCGCGCAGCGCCTCGTCGTCGAAGGGCAGGCCGAAGGCGAGGTTCTCGCGCACGCTGGCCTCGAACAGCTCGGTCTCCTGCGGGATCAGCGTGGCGATGCGGCGCAACTGCGTCCAGTCGGCGGGCTGGCCGTCGAGCGCGAGCACGCCGCCCTGCGGCGCATAGAGGCCCGCGAGCACGCGCAGCAAGGTGCTCTTGCCGCCGCCGCTCGGGCCGACCAGCGCCACGCGTTCGCCGCGGCGCAGCGCGAGCGACACCGCATGCAGGCCGCCGCGCGGGCGTTCCTCGCCGGGGGCTGTCATCGTTGCGGGTGCGCTGCCGCGCGGCGCGTAGTTCCAGTCCAGCGCATCGACGGCCAGCGTCTGCCAGGCGGCCTCGGCATCGATGCGCTCGGTCGCGGGCACCTGCTCGGGCGGCGTGGCCAGCGAGTCGCCCTTCGGCGCCTCCCAGATCGGCGCGGCGCTGCCGTAGTCGGTGTGCATGCGCGCGAAGAAGCTGAAGTTGGCCGCCACCGAGGTGACCACGCCCGCGGCCTGCTGCGCGTACTGGTAGATCATGAACACGCCGCCCAGCATCACGGCCTGGCCCGGCGTGCGCGACTGCCAGACGTAGATGACCACCAGCCCCCAGGTCAGCGCCAGGCCCATCAGGTCGACCGCGAACCACTTGCCCTCGTTGAGCACCACGGTGCGCTTCAGCGGCTCGGACACCGCGCGCATGCGCCGGCGCAGCAGCAGCCGCGAGGCGCCCTGCAGCCGCAGGCCGATCACGGTCGAGGCGTTGCCAAGGAAGTCGAGCAGCGCCGCCACGTAGCGGCGGTCGGCGTCGTTCTCGGTGCGCGCCAGCCGCATCAGCGCGCGGTCGATGCGCAGGATCACGACCGCGATCAGCACGTAGCCCGCGAGCGCCGTGGCCCCGCTGGTGCGCGACAGCAGCGCCAGCGCCACCAGCGGCCCGACGAAGTTGACGAGGTTGGTGAGCCAGATGAACTGGTTCTGCGCGAA
The DNA here is from genome assembly GCF_059415325.1 of Variovorax sp. GW821-FHT10D07. Lineage (NCBI taxonomy): Bacteria > Pseudomonadati > Pseudomonadota > Betaproteobacteria > Burkholderiales > Comamonadaceae > Variovorax > Variovorax sp. GW821-FHT10D07. The sequence goes on from NZ_JBWKMZ010000003.1 coordinate 470,390, forward strand.
GTCCGACAGCGCGCGGCTGGCCTGGTGCACCCGGTGCTGCAGCTCGCCCGAATGGTGGCCGTCGTGCCAGGCCAGCGGCGCCGCGGCGATGCGCGCATAGAGCTGGTCGGCCAGCGTCTCGCGCACCTTCACGCCCACGTTGCGCTCGAGGATGCGGCCCGGCCCGTGCAGCGCCCAGGCGCCCACGTAGACCCCGGCCAGCGTGGCGATCCAGCGGCCGGCGCCGCCGAAGTCGCCGCGCTGCAGCGCGTTGATGGCCTGGCCCGCGAGGTAGGGCAGGGTGAGGCGGATCAGCTGCGAGCTGGCCAGCAGCGCGGTGGCGCCCAGCAACTGGCCTCGCGCGCCGGCGGCGAAGTGCCACAGGGCTGCATAGAGTTCGCGGATGGCGCTGCCGGGCCGGGTGCTCGTGGATTGCATGGGGGCAGTGTGCCCAAGGCCGAGGGTCGCCCGGCGTAGGAGCGCGGCACGCACGCGTCGCTGATCCGCAACGAGGCGATGCAAAAGTAACTTTATGTATGGTTAAATCCGCCGCAACTTACGCGAAGTAGAGGACGAGGGATCCCATGAAGCTGCTGTTGAGCCTTGCGTGCGCGGTCGTGGCCCTGGCCGGCTGCGTCAGCACGCCGACGACGCCGACCGAGCCGGGAACCGGCCGCGGCCTGTCCTATGTACCCATGGTGGCGATGCAGGGCGTGGACAAGGCGCGCTACGACGCCGACGTGGCCGACTGCCGCACCTCCGCCCTGCGCATCACGGCACGCAACGAGGACAACAACGGCATGTGGGCCGCCTTCGGCCTGGGCCTGATCACCGTGCACGGCCAGGGCATCGCGGGCGCCGCCGCCTGGACCAGCGTTGCCGCGGTCGTGGCCGACATGACTTCGCGCCCGCCCGAAGCCGTGATCGCCGAGCACCAGCAGATCGCCGTGGTCCATTGCATGACCAAGCGCGGCTACCGCAACCTCGACCCCAACGTGCGCGACAGCTTCTATGCCTACGGCTACTCGCCGGTCGAATCGTTCGCGCCGCGCCGCACCGGCGTCGACACCTACAACGTCGAGCGGATCGCGAAGAACGGCCGCTGCAACCTGCAGCCGCGCGCCGAACTCACGGCCAAGGGCCCGGGCTACGAGGCCTACACCGTGCCGTGCGAGAACGGTGGCAGCTGGGCCGTGCGCTGCGAGTTCGGCCAGTGCCGCGTGCTGGCGCAGGCGCCCATGCGGCGCTCCTGAACCGGGTTCGACCGGTCAAGAAAAAAGCGGCGCCTCGGCGCCGCTTCTTCGTTGGGCTGGCTCAACGCCAGACGTAGTGCCCGCGCACCAGCCGGCCGTGTTCGCGGTGGGCCGGCACCCAGACCTTGTGCTTGCGGTGGTGCGGTGCCATGTGCGGCCGGTCGTAGCCGGGGCCGCCATGGGGCTGGGCCATGACGGCGCCGGAGGAAGCGAGCAGGCCGAGGGCGGCCGCGAGGATGAAGAGGGTCTTTTTCATGTTGGAGTCCTTCATGGGAGTGGATGCGCGGCGAAGCACCGTCGCAGGGGCTTCGATCCGCAAGGTGGAACCTTAGTTCGCTTCGGTGACGGCGTCGCGTAGGCGCTCGCGCAGTCCGTGCGCGGGCGCGCGGCCCTTGAAGGCGTGCAGCTCAGTTCACGACCAGCCCGCGCAGCGCGGGATCGGCCGGCGGCGGCTTCAGGTCCATCTCGTGCAGGGTCTTCACCAGCAGCTCGGCGATCATCAGGTTGCGGTGCCGCTTGCTGTTGGCCGGGATCACGTGCCAGGGCGCATGCGCGCTCGAGGTCGCGGCCAGTGCCTTGTCGTAGGCGCGCTGGTAGGCATCCCACTTGGTGCGCACCTCGAGGTCGGCCATGCTGAACTTCCATTCCTTGCCGGGCGTGTCGATGCGCGCCTGCAGTCGCTGGCGCTGCTCTTCCTTGTCGATGTGCAGCATGCACTTCACGATGGTGGTGCCGGTTTCCACGAGCAAGCGCTCGAAGTCCTCGATCTGCGCATAGCGGCGCTTCGTTTCGGCCTTGTCGATCCAGCCTTCGACCACCGGCACCAGCACGTCCTCGTAGTGGCTGCGGTTCCACACCATGACCTCGCCGGTGCGCGGCACCACGGCATGGCAGCGCCACAGGTAGTCGTGCGCGCGCTCCTCGTCGTTGGGCGCCTTGAAGGCGCTCACGCGCACGCCCAGCGGCGAGGTGCGCGAGAACACCCAGCGCACGGTGCCGTCCTTGCCGCTGGTGTCCATGCCCTGCAGCACCACCAGCAGCTTGCGCCGGCCTTCGGCATGCAGCAGGTTCTGCAGTTCGTCGAGCTCGATCGCCAGGGCGTCGAGGCGGTCGCGCTGCGCGGCCTCGTTGCCCTTGAGGAAGGGCGTGTCGCCGGGATCGATGCGGGAAAGCTGGAACTTGCTGCCGACGCGGTACTTCTTGAAGCTGGCCATGGCCTGCGGTCTCCGTTGAATGAACGAAGGCCACAGGGTACGCGATGCACGCGCCGCGGCTGTCAGCGCTCGTCGGGATCGATCGAGGCGCTCCAGCGGTTGTCCCACTCGGCATGGCGCGCCGCGTCGTCGAGCACGCGCCGGTCGCGCTTGGTCGGGCGGCCCTGCTCGATGGCGAGCGCGGGTTCGCTGCCCATGCGGCGCTGCTCGCGGAAGGCGGCCTGCGCGGCCAGGCTCTCGGGCGTTTCCTCGTAGAGCTGCTGGGCCACCGGCGCCGGGCCGCGCTGGCCGCTGAGGCCGCGCACGGCGACGGTGCGGGTCAGCGGCCCGAGCCGGATCGAGACGGTGTCGCCGACCTTGACCTCGCGCGAGGCCTTGGCGACATCGCCGTTCACCAGGATGCGGTTCTTGCCGATCTCCTCGGCCGCCAGCGAGCGGGTCTTGAAGAAGCGGGCGGCCCAAAGCCATTTGTCGATGCGAAGACGATCCATAAATCAGGAGGTGTGCCGGTCCAGGGGCAGGTGCACGACGGCGTCGAGCCCGGCGATATTGTCCCGCGTGTCGGGGCCCGTGCGGTTGTCGAGCGCGATCCGGCCGTCGAGCGCGAGCACGATCTCGCGGCAGATCGCGAGGCCCAGGCCCGAGCCGCTGGCGCTGTCGCCGGCCGAGAAGGGCGCGAACAGCCGCTGCCGCAGCTCGGCGGAGATGCCCGGGCCGCTGTCGCGCACCCGCAGCATCGCCTCGCCGGCCTCGGCGCGCACCGCCACCGACAGCGCGCCGCCGGCCGGCGACTGCTTGATCGCGTTGTGCAGCAGGTTGCGCGTGAGCTCCTGCAGCATCCAGCGGTGGGCGCGCACCGGCACCGGCGCGTCGGCATCGAGCTCGAAGTCCAGCGCCTTGTCGGCGATCAGCGGCGACAGGTCGAGCACGATCTGGCGCGCCACCTCGGCCAGGTCGAGCCGCACCGACTCGGGCTGCTGGCGCAACTGCTCCACCTTGGCCAGCGAGAGCATCTGGTTGGCCAGCGCGGTCGCGCGGTCCACGGTCTGATTGATCTCGACCAGCGCCTGCTCGGGCGCCAGATCGCCGCGGCGCGCCGACTGCACCTGGGCCTTGAGCACCGCCAGCGGGGTGCGCAGCTGGTGCGCGCTGTCGCGCACGAAGCGCTTCTGGTGGTCGAGCAGCCGCTGCAGCCGCCCCATGACCTCGGTGGTGGCATCGATCAGCGGGCGCAGCTCGCGCGGCGCATCGGGTGCATCGATCGGCGACAGGTCGTCCGCCGCGCGCCGGTCGATCGCTTCACCGAGCTGGCGCACCGGCCGGGTCGCGCGCTGCACCACGAACACCGTGACGGCCGCGATCACGCCCATCAGCAGCAGCTGGCGCCACAGCGTGTCGAGCAGCAGCTTGCGCACCAGGGTCTCGCGCAGCTCCAGGGTCTCGGCCACCTGCACCACGGCCATGCCGCGGCCGCGCGCGCTGGCCACCGGCTGCAGCAGCACCGCCACGCGCACCGGCTGGTCGCGAAAGCGCGCGTCGTAGAAGTCGACCAGCGCGGCGTAGGGCGTGCGATCGGGAATGCGGCCGTGCCAGAACGGCAGCTCGCCGAAGCCCGAGATCATCTCGCCATGCAGCGTCGAGACGCGGTAGAAGAGCCGGCTGCGGTTGTCGGCCTCGAAGGCCTCGAGCGCCGAGTAGGGCACGATCGCGCGCAGCTCGGCATGCTCGTCGTAGCCCTCCACGTCGAGCTGTTCGCCGATGGTCTTGGCCGAGGCGAGCAGCGTGCGGTCGTAGGCGGTGGTGGCGGCGGCCAGGCTCTGGCGGTAGAGGCTCACGCTGTTGATCACGATCAGCAGCGCGACCGGCGCGAGGATGCCGAACAGCAGCCTCGCGCGCAGCGACAGGTTGGTCGTCATGGCTCCGCGCGAAGCAGGTAGCCGAGCCCGCGCAGCGTCATCAGCGCGGCGCCGGTGCCCACGAGCTTCTTGCGCAGCCGGTACACCACCACCTCGACCGCCTCGTACTGCACGTCGGTCTCGCCCGGGAACACCAGCTCGAACAGCCGTTCCTTGGTGAGCGCGTGGCCGGGTTTCATCATCAGCGCCTTGAGCAGCGCGAGCTCGCGCGGCGTGAGCTCGAGCACCTCGGCGCGGTGGTAGATGGCGCCGCTGTCGGGCTCGAAGCGCAGGCCGCCGACCTCCTGCGGATTGAGCACCGGGTCGGGCCCGGCGTTCTGGTTGCGCCGGCGCAGCGCGCGGATGCGGGCCTCGAGCTCGTCGAGGTCGAAGGGCTTGGGCAGGTAGTCGTCGGCGCCGGCATTGAGGCCGACGATGCGGTCGCCCACGGTGCCGCGCGCGGTCAGCAGCAGCACCGGTGTGCGCAGGCCCTCGGCGCGTGCCTGCGCCAGCACCTGCAGGCCGTCGAGGTTGGGCAGGCTCAGGTCGAGCGCCACCACGTCGGGCTCGATCGCGCGCCAGTGCTCGAGCGCGAGCGCGCCGTCGCCGCAGACCCGCACGTCGATCTTGCGGCGCGCGAGGCTGCGCTGCAGCGTGACCTGCATCGAGGGATCGTCTTCGACCAGCAGCAACTTCATGGATCGGGGCGGCCGGTGGGGGGCGCGCGCAAAGCTCGGAAAGGGGCTCGGGGCGGGGGGAGGGCTTCGGTGTTTTCCCCAGTCCGGTGGACAGCCAACTGACAGCGGGGCGGCGCATGATAGCGGTTCAGGTCCAAGTCAGGTTCCGTTCCTTTTCCCCCTCAGGAGACACCAACGATGCGTCGCGATACCTTTTTGAAGTCCCTGGCCGCGCTGGCCGCCGCCGGCGCGCTGCCGCTGTCGGCACGCGCCGCAGCCAACGTCAAGATGATGATTCCCGCCAACCCCGGCGGCGGATGGGACACCACGGGTCGCGCGCTGGGCAAGGCGCTGACGGACGCCAAGGTGGCCGATACGGTGGCCTACGACAACAAGGGCGGCGCGGCCGGCGCGCTGGGCCTGGCCCAGTTCGTCAACGGTTCCAAGGGCGATCCGAACGCGCTGATGGTGATGGGCTCGGTCATGCTGGGCGGCATCATCACCGGCAAGCCGCCGGTCAAGCTCGAGCAGGCCACGCCGATCGCGCGCATGACCACCGAATACAACGTCTTCGTGCTGCCCTCGAACTCGCCGTTCAAGACCATGAAGGACGTGGTCGAGCAGCTCAAGAAGGACCCGGGCAGCGTCAAGTGGGGCGGCGGTTCGCGCGGCTCCACCGAGCACATCGCCGCGGCCATGATCGCGCAGAAGGTCGGCGCCGATCCCTCGAAGATCAACTACGTGGCCTTCCGCGGAGGCGGCGAGGCCACCGCGGCCATCCTCGGCGGCAACGTCACGATCGGCGGCAGCGGCTACAGCGAGTTCGCCGAATACATCGCGGCCGGCAAGATGAAGCCCATCGCCGTCACCTCGGCCCAGCGCCTGCCCGGCATCAACGTGCCCACGCTCAAGGAGCAGGGCATCGACGTCGAGATCGGCAACTGGCGCGGCGTGTACGGCGCGCCCGGCATCAGCGCCGAGCAGCGCAAGGCCCTGACCGAGATGGTGCTGGCCGCGCTCAAGAGCGCCTCGTGGGCCGAGTCGCTCAAGAAGAACGACTGGACGCCGGCCGTGCTCTCGGGTGACGCCTTCAGCAAGTTCGTCGACGACGACTTCGCGAGCCTGCGCGCCATCATGGCCAAGTCCGGCATGGTCTGAGCCTCCGCTCCACCCAGCCCACACGGCGCGCTGTCCCCCACGACAGCGTGCCGTTTTCAAATCCAGCCCGTCTCGCTCGAATCCGGGAGCCAGAAATGACAACACCAAATCCCTCGATGGCGCCGCCCGACCCGGGCGCCGCCCCCGCCGCGCCGTCCGCGCCGTGGCCTCAAACGGTCGTCGGCGTCGGCGTGCTGCTGACCGGCGCCGCGCTGGCCTTCGGCGCCATCGGCATTTCCTCCGAGGCCGGCTACGGCGGCGTCGGCCCCAACTTCCTGCCCTGGCTGGTGTCCATCGTGCTGATCATCTGCGGCGCCTGGATCACCTGGGAAGCGCGCAGTGGCGGCTTCCGCGAACTCGAGGCGCCCTCGGGCGACGACCGCGCCTACTGGCCCGGCTTCGTCTGGGTCTCGGCCGGGCTGCTGCTCAACGCGGCGCTGATCACCACCATCGGCTTCATCCTGAGCTGCGCGCTGTGCTACCTGCTCGCGGTGCAGGGCCTGCGCCGCGCGAGCGGCCAGTCGGCCGCCGGCTCGGCGCGCACCTGGGTGGTCGATTTCCTGACCGGCGTCGCGATCTCGGCGCCGGTGTTCTGGATGTTCACCAAGTTCCTGGCCATCAGCCTGCCGGGCCTCACTGCTACCGGGTGGATCTGACATGGACATCTTCAACGCCCTCATGAGCGGCTTCGCAGCCGCGATCACTCCGATCAACCTGCTGTGGTGCCTGATCGGTTGCGCGCTGGGCACGGCCGTCGGCGTGCTGCCCGGCATCGGCCCCGCGGTCGCGGTGGCGATGCTGCTGCCGATCACCGGCAAGGTCGACATCACGGCCTCGATGATCTTCTTCTCGGGCATCTACTACGGCGCCATGTACGGCGGCTCGACCACCTCGATCCTGCTCAACACGCCCGGCGAAACCGCCAGCATGGTGACGGCGATGGAGGGCAACAAGATGGCCAAGAGCGGCCGCGCGGGCGCGGCGCTCGCCACCGCGGCCATCGGCTCCTTCGTCGCCGGCACCATCGCCACCGTGGTCGTCACGCTGTTCGCGCCCTTCGTGGCCGATTACGCGGTGCGGCTCGCGGCGCCCGAGTATTTCCTGTTGATGCTGCTGGCCTTCACCACCGTGAGCGCGGTGCTCGGCAAGAGCACGCTGCGCGGCATGACGGCGCTGTTCGCGGGCCTCGCGATCGGCTGCGTCGGCCTCGACCAGATCTCGGGCCAGGGCCGCTACACGGGCGACATGCCCGAGCTGCTCGACGGCATCGAGATCGTGCTGGTGGCCGTGGGCCTGTTCGCGGTGGCCGAGGTGCTCTACGCGGTGCTCTACGAAGGCCGCGTGGTCGAGGGCCAGAACAAGCTGACCCGGGTGCACATGACGAAGCGCGACTGGAAGCGCTCGATCCCGGCCTGGCTGCGCGGCGCGGCCATCGGCACGCCCTTCGGCTGCATCCCGGCCGGCGGCACCGAGATCCCGACCTTCCTGAGCTATGCCACCGAGAAGAAGATGGCGAAGGACGCGGACGCCAAGCAGGAGTTCGGCACCACCGGCGCCATCGAGGGCGTGGCCGGTCCCGAGGCCGCGAACAACGCCACCGTGACGGCGGCGCTGATCCCGCTGCTCACGCTCGGCATCCCGACCTCGAACACCACGGCCATCATGCTGGGCGCGTTCCAGAACTACGGCATTCAGCCGGGCCCGCAGCTGTTCACCACCTCGGCCGCGCTGGTCTGGGCGCTGATCGCCTCGCTCTACATCGGCAACCTCATGCTGCTGGTGCTGAACCTGCCGATGGTGGGCCTGTGGGTCAAGCTGCTCAAGATCCCGAAGCCGCAGCTCTATGCGGGCATCCTGATCTTCGCGACCGTCGGTGCCTACGGCATGCGCCAGAACACCTTCGACCTGTTCCTGCTCTATGCCATCGGCCTGCTGGGCGTGGTGATGCGGCGCTTCGACTTCCCGACCGCGCCGGTGGTGGTCGGCATGATCCTGGGCCCGCTGGCCGAGGCCAACCTGCGCAACGCCATCTCGATGGGGCAGGGCAGCCCGGTGGTGTTCTTCCAGCGGCCCGAGTCGATCGTGATCGTCATCGTGATCGTCGCCGTGCTGGTGCTGCCGCGCGTGGCCAAGCGCATGAGCGAGAAGAAACTCGCGCGGCTCGCGGCCTCGAGCTGAGGCCGGTCGCCAACCGACACAGCGCCGCGGGCAGCGATGCCCGCGGCGCTTTTTCTTTGGGTTGCCGCCCTGTGCGCGAACACGAACGGTTTCAGGTACCGGCCGAATTCCATAAAATGAGAACTATTCTTATTCGTTGATGGGTGCCCGGCACTCGTTGGAGAAGTGCCATGGCCGCGGCCGAATCCGCCTTGCAGCAGGAAGTCCGAAGCTTGTACAGCGACCATCACGGCTGGCTGCAGGGCTGGCTGCGCCGTCGCCTGGGCAATGCCTTCGATGCCGCGGACCTCGCGCACGACGTCTTCCTCCGCCTGCTGGCGCGCCGCGAACCGGTGGGCATGAAGGAGCCGCGCGCCTACCTGTCGTCGGTGGCGCGCGGCCTGGTGATCGACCACTGGCGCCGCCGCGAGCTCGAGCAGGCCTGGCTCGAAACCCTCGCGCAGATGCCCGAGGCCACCGCGCCTTCGCCCGAGCAACGCCTGCTGATCCTCGAGGCGCTGGTCGAGATCGACCGCATGCTCGACACGCTCAAGCCCGCCGTGCGCAGCGCCTTCCTGCTGGCCCAGTTCGACGGCCTGAGCTGCCGCGAGATCGGCGAGCGGCTGGGCGTCTCGCTCGCCACCGCCGAGCGCTACGTGGCGAAGGCGCTGCGGGCCTGCTACGCCTTCCGCTTCGAAGCATGAGCGTGGTTCTGCCCGACAGCGTGATCGACGCCGCCATCCTGTGGTCGGTGCGGCTGGCCCATGGCGAACCCACGCCGAAGATGCAGCGCGCGCACGCGCAATGGCTGGCGGCCGATCCGCGCCATGCGCAGGCCTGGCAGCGTGTCGGCGACCTGCGGCGCGGCTTTGCCGGTGTGCCGGCCGGCCCCGCGCGCGACACCCTGCAGGCCGCGCAGCTGCATCGGCAGCAGCGCGGCCGCCGTGGCGCGCTCAAGCTGCTGTCGCTGGCCGGGGCGGCGCTGGGCGCCGGCTGGCTGCTGCGCGAGCATGCGCCGTGGCAGCGCCTGCTGGCCGATGCCAGCACCGGCACCGGCGAGCAGCGCACGCTGCGGCTGGCCGACGGCACGACGCTGGTGCTCAACACCGACAGCGCGGTCAGCACCGACCTGAACGGCGAGCGCCGCCTCGTGGTGCTGCGGCGCGGCGAGATCATGGTCAGCACCGGCGACGATGCTGGCGCCGCCGCCAAACGCCCGTTCTGGGTCTACACGCCGTTCGGCCGGATGCAGGCGCTGGGCACGCGCTTCGTGGTGCGCATCGACGAACGGCGCGCGCGCGTCAGCGTGCAGCAGGGCGCGGTGGCGCTGCATCCGGGCGACGGTCCCGCCGAGGCCGTGGTGCAGGCGGGCCAGAGCCGCTGGCTCGCCGAATCGGGCAGCACGCCGGCCGCCAGCCGCGGCTTCGACGAGGACGGCTGGGTCGACGGCGTGATCGCCGGCCGGAACATCCGCATGGCCGACCTGCTGGCCGAGCTCGGCCGCTACCGCCATGGCGTGGTGCTGTGCGATCCGGCCGTGGCCGAGCTGCGGGTTTCGGGCGTGTTCCATGTGCGCGACAGCGACCGCGCGCTGCAGTTCCTCGCGCAGACGCAGCCGATCTCGGTGCGGCTGCGCACGCGCTACTGGGTGTCGGTCGGGCCGCCGGCCTGAGCGGGCTTTTAAAAAAAATTTCGAGGATGGCGCGAAAAAACTGAGGGGATCGCGTTTCTCGTCCGACCTCCTGGATGAACCCGCTCGGCGACGAGCGCCTTCCATCCTTCGAGCCTGTCCAGACCCATGAGCCTTTCCCGATTCCGCGCCGCCGGCGCGCCGACCTTCGCGCTGCACACGGCGCTGCATGCCGCGCTGGCCCTCGGCGTGTTCGCCGCCGCCGCGCTGCCCGAGGCGGCGCGCGCGCAGGCACTCGACGAGATCCGCAGCTTCAGCGTGCCCGCCGGCCCGCTCGATGCCGCGCTCGACCGCTTCGCGCGCAGCGCGGGCGTCAACCTCAGCTACGACCCGGTGCTGGTCGCGGGCGCCGTCACGCGCGGGCTCGAGGGCCGCCACGACATCGCGAGCGGACTGGCCGCGCTGCTGGCCGGCAGCGCGCTCGAGGCCGTGCCGCGCCAGGGCGGCGGCTTCTCGCTGCGCCGGGTGGAGGCGCGCGCGCCCGTGGTCCCCGGCGCCGGCGGCGCGGCACTGGCGCCGGTGACCGTCACGGCCGCCGGCCCCGCGGCCGAAGTGCTCGCGGCGCCCTACGCGGGCGGGCAGGTGGCGCGCGGCGGCCGGCTCGGCATGCTGGGCACGGCCGACATCTTCGAGACGCCGTTCAGCACCAAGGCCTACACGGCCGAGCTGATCCGCAACCAGGGCGCGCGCAACGTCAACGACATGGTGGCCAACGATCCCTCGATCCGCACCAGCCTGTCGGCTACCTCGCCGCTCGACCAGAGCTCGATCCGCGGCTTCCTCACCAACAGCGACGCCTACCTGTTCGATGGCCTCGAGGGCCTGTTCGCGTACAGCAACATCCCGATCCAGCACTACGAGCGCCTCGAGGTGCTCAAGGGGCCGGCGGCCGGGCTGGTCGGCGCCTCGGGCTACGGCAGCACCACCGGCGGCAGCTTCAACCTGGTGCCCAAGCGCGCCACCGACACGCCGGTGCGCTCGATCACGCTGTCGGCCAACCAGCGCTCGCTGCTCGGGACGCATGTCGACCTGGGCCAGCGCTTCGGCGCCGACCACCAGTTCGGCGCGCGCATCAACCTCAGTGCCGAGGACGGCCGGGTCTACGACGGCGCCGACCGGCGCCTGGCCGCGGCCCAGATCGCGCTCGACTACCGCGGCGACCGCTTTCGCGCCGTGCTCGATGCCGGCTACACGCGGCGCACCTCGTCGCCGCTGTTCAACCACTGGCTGCTGCAGCCCGGCGCCGCGCTGCCGCCGCCGCCCGATCCCAAGGTGCATCCCAAGCCCTCATGGGAAATGCTCGAGGTGCGCCAGCCCTTCGCGCTGCTGAGCACCGAGTGGGACTTCGCGGACAACTGGACCGCCTATGCGCGCTTCGGCAAGCTGCGCGAGACCGCGCCCGAGCGCCGCTACATCGACCAGACCACCATCAACGGCCTGGGCCAGGTCAACTACAGCAGCGCCTCGAGCCTGCTGTGGACGCAGTCCAACCAGGTGGCCGACGTCGGCGTGCGCGGCAGCTTCTCGCTCGGGGCGACGAAGCACAAGCTCGCGCTCAGCGCCGTGTCGCAGCGCCAGCAGCTGCTCGACATGCGTTCGCAGTCGCTGCCTCTGCCCCAGCGCGTGGTCGGCAGCATCTACACGCAAAACCTGGTGCCGAATCCCTTCGCCTTCGGCGTGCCGGTGGTGCAGGGCGTCGACAGCCCGGCGCTCGACCTCGACAGCCTCGCGGTGGCCGACACCATCTCGGCCTTCGACGATCGCCTGTTCGTCACGCTGGGCGCGCGCCACCAGCGCATCAGGAAGCTGCCCTACGACCAGTCGAAGACCACGCCCACGGTGGCCGCGCTCTACAGGTTCGACAACGGCATCTCGGTCTACGGCAACTACGCCGAGTCGCTGGCCCAGGGCGCGGTGGCGCCGGCCGGCGCGCGCAACGCGGGCGAGCAGCTCGCGCCCTACCTGTCGCGCCAGCACGAGTTCGGCCTCAAGTGGGACCGCGGCAGCCATGGCCTCACCGTCGCGTACTTCGACATCCGCAAGGCCACGGCCTTCGTCGACAGCGACAACTTCTTCCGCGCCGCCGGCCTGCAGCGCAACAAGGGCGTGGAGATCGAGAGCTTCGGCGAGATCGGCAAGGGCCTGCGCCTGCTGGGCGGCGTGGCCTGGATCGACGCGCGCATGTCGAAGACCGCGGGCGGCGCGAGCGACGGCAGGAAGGCCATCGGCGTGCCCGAGTTCACCGCCAATCTCGGCCTGGAGTACGACGTGCCCGCCATGCCCGGCCTCACGCTGACCGGCCGCTACATCTACACCGACAGCGCCTGGGTCGACCTCGCGAACACGCAGCGCGTGCCCTCCTGGAAGCGCATCGACATCGGCGCGCGCTATGCCACGCGCGTGAACGGCGTGGCCACCACCCTGCGCGCCGGCATCTCGAACCTGCTCGACGACCGCTACTGGACCATCGCGGGGCGCAACTTCATCTCGGTGGCGCCGCCGCGGACCTGGCAGGTGCAGGCCAGCTTCGACTTCTAGGGCGCCTTCGCCAGGTCGTCGTCGATGTGCGGATCCGGCGGCTGCCCGCGCAGCCTGCGCACCGTGCGCCGGATCCAGTGCTCGATGTCGTCGACGTAGGTGAACACGGCCGGCACCACCAGCAGGCTCAGCACCGTCGAGGTGATCAGCCCGCCGATCACCGCCATCGCCATCGGCGAGCGGAAGCTCGAGTCGGCGGCGCTCCAGCCGAAGGCGATCGGCGCCATGCCGGCGCCCATGGCCAGGGTGGTCATGATGATCGGCCGCGCGCGCTTGTGGCAGGCATCGAGCAGCGCCTCCCAGCGGTTCATGCCGTGGTCGCGGCGCGCCACGATCGCGTACTCCACCAGCAGGATCGAGTTCTTGGTCGCGATGCCCATCAGCATGATCAGGCCGATCAGCGAGGGCATCGACAGCGCCTTCTGTCCCAGCAGCAGGCCGACGAAGGCGCCGCCCAGCGCGAGCGGCAGCGCGCACAGGATGGTCACCGGGTGCAGGAAGTCCTTGAACAGCAGCACCAGCACGATGTAGATGCACAGCACGCCGGTCAGCATCGCCAGGCCGAAGCTGTTGAACAGCTCGGTCATCACCTCGGCGTCGCCGACCTCGGTCACGCGCACGCCCGGCGGCAGGTTGCGGATCGAGGGCAGGGCCATCGCGGCGTTCTTGGCGTCGCCCAGGCCGACCGAGGAGAGCTCGATCTCGAAGTTGACGTTGCGCGAGCGGTCGTAGCGGTCGATCACGGCCGGGCCGCCCTCGACCGTGAGCTGCGCCACCTGGCCCAGCATCACCGGGCCGCGGCTGCCGGGCACGGTCAGGCGCTCGAGCAGCGCCAGGTCCTGCCGCGCGCTGTCCTCGAGCTTCACCAGGATCGGCACCTGGCGCTGCGCGAGGTTGAGCTTGGGCAGCGACTGGTCGTAGTCGCCCAGGGTGGCCACGCGCAGCGTCTCGGCGATCGCGCTGCTGGTCACGCCCAGGTCGGCGGCGCGCGCGAAGTCGGGGCGCACCGCGATCTCGGGCCGGATCAGGCTGGCCGTGGAGGTGATGTTGCCCAGGCCGGCGATGGTGCGCAGGTCGCGCTCCACGTCGCGCGCGGCGCCCACCAGCGTGGCCGGGTCGTCGCCCGACAGCGAGAGGATGTACTTCTCGCCCGAGCCGCCCAGGCCCACCGTGCTGCGCACGCCGGGCAGGGTCTCGAGGGCGCGGCGGATCTCGTTCTCGATCACCTGCTTGCGCGGCCGGTCGCCGCGCGGATCGAGCTTCACCGTCAGCGTGGCCTTGCGCGTCTCGGGCGTGCCGAAGTTCGCGAACGGATCGCCGCCCGCGCTGCCGCCGCCCACCGTGGTGTAGACGCTGCGCACGTGGCGCACCTCCATCAGCCGGCGCCGCGTCTCCTCGGCCGTGGCCTGCGTCTGCGCCAGCGTGGCGCCGGGCGCGAGCGACAGGTAGACCTGGGTCTGCGAGTTGTCGTCGGGCGGGATGAAGCCGGTCTTCAGCAGCGGGATCATCGCCAGCGAGCCGAAGAAGAACAGGGTGGCCAGCACCATGGTCTTGAAGCGGTGCGTCATGCACCAGGTGACCCAGCGCATGTAGACCGACAGCCAGCGCGGCTCCTTCTCCTGGTCGACGATGGGCTTGAGCAGGTAGGCCGCCATCATCGGCGTGAGCACCCGCGCCACCACCAGCGAGGCGAACACCGCGAGCGAGGCGGTCCAGCCGAACTGCTTGAAGAACTTGCCGGCCACGCCGCTCATGAAGGCCGTGGGCAGGAACACCGCGATCAGCGTGAAGGTGGTGGCGATCACCGCCAGCCCGATCTCGTCGGCCGCCTCCATCGCCGCGTCGTAGGGCGACTTGCCCATGCGCAGGTGGCGCACGATGTTCTCGACCTCCACGATCGCATCGTCGACCAGGATGCCGATCACCAGCGACAGCGCCAGCAGCGACACCACGTTGATCGAGAAGCCCAGCAGGTGCATGCCGATGAAGGCCGGAATGGCCGACATCGGCAGCGCCACGGCCGAGACGAAGGTGGCGCGCAGGTCGCGCAGGAACAGCCACACCACCAGCACCGCGAGGATGGCACCCTCGTACAGCAGGTGCAGCGAGCCGTCGTATTCCTCCTGCACCGGCTCCACGAAGTTGAAGGCCTCGGTGAGCTCGATGTCGGGATGCTGGGCCTTGAGGTCGTCGAGCGCCTTGTGCACCAGCGCGCCCACCTCCACCTCGCTGGCACCGCGGCTGCGCGCCACCTCGAAGCCCACCACCGGCTTGCCGTCGAGCAGCGCGGCCGCGCGCGGCTCGGCGATGGTGTCGCTGATGCGCGCCACCTGGTCGAGGCGCACGCGCCGGCCGTCCGACAGCGCGATCTGCATCGCGTTCAACTGGTCGGCCGAGGTCACGGTGGCGAGCGTGCGCACCGGCTGCTCGCTGCCCGAGAGGTCGAAGCGGCCGCCCGCGCTCTCCACCTGCACCTGGCGCAGCTGGCGCGAGATGTCGGCGGCGGTGGCGCCTAGCGCCTGCAGCTTGTTCGGATCGATGTCCACGTGCACCTGGCGCGTGACGCCGCCCACGCGCGCGACCGCGCCCACGCCGGGCTGCGCCAGCAGCTTCTTGCTCACGTCGTTGTCGACGAACCACGACAGCGCCTCGGCGTCCATGTGGCTCGAGGCGATGGTGAAGGCCAGCACCGGCTGGGCCGCGAAGTCGAGCTTGGTGATGACCGGGTCGCGCAGGTCGGCCGGCAGGTCGGCGCGCACCTTCTGCACCGCCGAGCGCACGTCGTCCACGGCCTCCTGCACCGGCTTCTCGAGCCGGAACTCGACGATCAGCGTGACCGCGCCGTCCTGCACCTTGGTCGTGATGTGCTTGAGGCCCTGCACGGTGGCGATCGAGTTCTCGATCTTGCGCGCGACGTCGTTCTCGAGCTGCGAGGGCGCGGCGCCCGGCAGCGAGGCCGAGACGGTGACGGTCGGCAGGTCGATGTCGGGGAAGTTCTGCACCTTCATCGCGTTGAAGGACAGCAGCCCGCCGAAGGTGAGCAGCACGAACAGCATCACCGCCGCGATGGGGTTGCGGATGGACCAGGCGGAAACGTTCATGGCGGTTTCTCCGGGGCTGGCTTACTTGCCGTTGCCGGCGGACGGCGCGGCCGGGGCCGATGCCGCGGCGGCCGGGGCGCGCGCGGGCGCATCGACCACCTTCACCAGGTCGCCGTCGTTGAGAAAGCCCGCGCCCTGGACCACCATGCGCGCACCTTGCGGCAGCGCGCTCGTGATCTCCACGCGGTCGCCGACGCGGCGGCCGGTCTGCACCTTGAGCTGCGAGACGCGGTTGTCCTCCTTCAGCAGGAACAGGTTGTTGAAGCCGTCGCGCGGCACGATCGCGCTCTGCGGCACCGTGGGCGCGCTGCTGCGGCCAAGCTCGAAGTCGCCGCGCGCGAACATGCCGGCCTTGATGCCGGTGTTCTGCTGCACCGGCGGCAGGTCGACGTAGACCAGCGCCGCGCGCGTCTGCGGATCGACCGTGGGCGCGATGCTGCGCACCTTGCCCTGCACCTGCGCGCCGCTGGCGCCCACCACGAACACCGGCGTGCCGAGCGCGATGCGCGCGATCTCGGCCGAAGTGACCTCGGCGCGCCATTCGAGCCGGCCCTGGCGGATCAGCCGGAACAGCTCGGTGCCGGCCGACACCACGCTGCCCACGGTGGCGCTGCGCGCGGAGATCACGCCGTCGTCGGGCGCCAGCACCTGCGTGTTGCGGCCGCGCACCTGCTGCGCCGCCAGCACCGCCTCGGCGGCCTCGACGCGCGCCTTCGCGGTCTGCTCGCTGGTCTGGTACTGGTTGATCTGCTGCTGGCTCAGCGCGCCCGTGGCCTGCAGGGTGCGCGCACGCGCCGCGTTGCCGGCCGCGTCGGCCGCGGTGGCGCGGGCCTCGGCCAGCGAGGCCTTGGCCTGCGCGATGTCGGCCTGCACCGTCTCGGGCGAGAAGGTGGCGAGCACCTGGCCCTTCTTCACCAGGTCGCCGACGTTGACGCGCACCTCGGCCAGCCGCAGCCCGTTCGATTCCGAACCCACGCTGGCCTCCTGCCAGGCCGCGACATTGCCGTTGGCCGCGAGCGTCACCGCGAGCTCGGTGGTCTCGGGCTGGCCGATGGTGACCGTGAGCACGGGGCGCGACGGGGCGGCCTTGCCGTCCTTGGCGGGCGCCTGCTGGCCTTGCTGCGCCGGTGCGTCGGCGGGCTTGCCGCGGCCGAACAGGAACAGCGCCGCGGCGACGGCGGCGACGACGACCAGGACGACGATGAGGGTGGAGCGGGAGGGGCTTTTCATGGCGACGTCGCGACCTTGGCGGCCGGGGTGGAGGAGCGGTAGATGGTGAGGGTGCGGCCCGGCGTGGTGATGATGGTCACGGGGACGCGCTTCGGCGCGGCTTCGGCGGCGGCTGCCGCGGTGCCCGGGCGGGTCCAGCCGCCGCCCATGGAGCGGTACAGCGCGACCCAGGCCTCGGCGCGCTCGCGCTGCAGCGACACGCGCGCGGTCTGCGCGCTGAACAGCGTGCGGCGCGAATCCTCGAGCTCGAACAGGCTCGCCAGGCCGCTGTCGAAGCGCGCCTGCGTGGCATTGAACGAGGCCTGATAGTTCTGCACCGCGGTGTCGGCGTCGCCGGTGCGCGCATCGGTGGCGTCGAGGTTGACCAGCGCCTCCTCGACCTCGCGCACCGCCTGGCGCACGTTGGCGCGGTAGAGCGCCACGGCCTCGGTGTAGCGCGCCTTGGCCGCGTCGGCATTGGCCGCGCGCGCGCCGCCGTCGAGCAGCGGCACGGTGAGCGCCACCGGCCCGACGGTCCAGGTCTCGATCGATTCGCGGAAGCCGCTGACGCGAAAGCCGGTGCGGCCGATGTTGCCGGAGATGGTGAGCCGGGGATAGCGCTCGGCCTCGGCCGAACCCACGTCGGCGCTGGCGGCCGCCACGCCGAGTTCGGCCGCGTAGACGTCGGGCCGCTGGGCGATGGCGTTGGCCGGCACGCTGTCGATGCGGCCCACGGCCGGCAGCGCGCGCTGCGCGGGCGCGGCCGCGAGCCGGGTCTCGAGCTCGGTCTCGGCGATGCCCGTGAGCGCCACCAGCGCCTTGCGCTGCACCGCGCACTGCGCGCGCTGCTGCGTCAGCCGGCCCGAGGCGTCGGAGGCACTGGCGCGTGCGAGCGCGGCATCGGCCGGCGCGGTGAAGCCGGCGCGCATCGAGAGGTCGGTCAGGCGCGCGGTCTCGCCGCGCGAGCGGGTGTCGGATTCGGCCACGCGCAGCTGCTGCTGGCAGGCGCGCTCGGCGAAATAGGCGTTGGCGGTCTCGGCCGCGACCGACACGCGCGCCTCGTGCCACTTGGCATCGGCGCTGCGCTCGCGCTGCACGGCCGCGTCGCGGTCGGCGCGCAGGCGGCCGAACAGGTCGATCTCCCACTTGGTCTGCAGGCCGGCCTGCAGCGTGGTGATGGGCGTGGTGGCCGAGGTGCTGCCGGAGCCCGAGCTGGCGCCACCACTGCTTCCCGATGGCGTGCCGCCCGTGAGCCCCGCGGTGCCCCGGCTCGCCGAGCCCGTGGCATCGAGGCTGGGCAGCAGCGCGGCGCCGGCCTGCACGCGGGTCGAGCGCGCCTCGGCCAGCCGCGCCGCGGCGCTCGCCACGTTGGGGCTCGCGCCCTCGGCGGCCGCGATCAGGTCGACCAGCAAGGGATCGTCGAGCTGGCGCCACCATTCGGCCAGCTGGGCGAGCGAGCCGCCATGCGGCAGCGGCGCATGCCATTGCGCGGGGGCGGGCGCGCCGACCGCGGCGGGCGGGCGGGTCAGGCCGCAGCCGGCGAGGCCGGCGGCCAGGCCGAGCCCGAGGCCTGCCTTCAGGCAGAGGATGGCGATCGGTCGTGGAACTCGTCTCATGCTGTCTTTCTCCCGGAGCGGGATGGAGGGCGGGGCGCCTGCGTGCGCGCAGGCGGCACCGGGTCGGCGGCGCGGCGCAGCGCCTCGGCCTCGACCAGCGCCACCGCATAGCCGGCGAGGCGCCGGGCCCAGGTGTCGACGGCGCGCGGCGTGCGCAGCAGCGCGGGACGGATCGCCTCGATCACGTCCTGGCTCACGAACAGCTGCATCGCGAGGCCCGTGATCGCGAAGGTCAGCCGGTGGATGTCGTCGTCGGCGCGCGCCACGCCGAGATGGCGGCACAGCATCGCCGCGATCGCGCGGTGCGGGTCCTTGATGTCGCGCTCGAGCTCCTTGGCCCACAGGCTGGTGGGCTCGAGCATCTCGCGCATGTGCAGGTGGATGCACTGGCGCACCACCTCGCCCTGGTCGAAGGGCTCGACCATCTTGGCGAAGAAGATGCGCAGCGATTCCTCGAGCGAGAGGCCGGGCGCGGCGTAGAGCGCCACGAAGTCGCCCGCGTTGCCGCCCATGGGCTCGCTGAAGGTGGCGGCGTAGAGGCCGGCCTTGTCGCCGAAGTAGTAGCTGATGGCCGAGATGTTGACCCCGGCCTCGCGCACGATCTCGCGCGTGGAGGTCTTGGCGAAACCCTTCTGCGCGAACAGCCGCAGCGCGGTGTAGAGCAGCCGCTGGCGCGCCTCGGCGCCGTCGCTGCGGGGCGCGCGCGGGGCGGCGGCGGTCTTGCGCGCTGGCGGCGTCGAAGGAGGGGCCGTGGACTTCATGCGGGCGATTACACCATGCCGAAAATCAAACGATTGATTAACTTAGGCTCGCCTGAGGCGATGCTGAAGGTCTCCTGAAGACAGGTGCAACGCAGGACGGTGGGCACACGGGGGCGGGGCGCAGCGTTCTGGCGTGGCGCGTGGGTGGCGGGGAGGAGGCCCATCGCTGCCTGGCGGCGGCACCCTGTTCCTGGTGTGGTTTTCGATCGCGGTGCCGGCTCGCGCGCCCGTGCATTCTGACCCGGCCGCGCCGGCCGGCGATGCCGGATTTGTTGCGGATTGATGCAGGCTACGATCCGCGCATGCCTGCCTCCACCGCCGCCGCGCCCTCCGCCCTGCCGCTCGATGCCGACGGCATCCTCGCGCTGGCCGCGCGTTCCATGTTCCACCTGTTCTCGCGCATGAGCCAGGGCATGTTCCTGGTCGACCGCAGCGGGCGCATCGTCTGGGTCAACGAGGGC
This sequence comes from Variovorax sp. GW821-FHT10D07, assembly GCF_059415325.1. Taxonomy (NCBI): domain Bacteria; kingdom Pseudomonadati; phylum Pseudomonadota; class Betaproteobacteria; order Burkholderiales; family Comamonadaceae; genus Variovorax; species Variovorax sp. GW821-FHT10D07. The sequence continues at coordinate 490,099 of NZ_JBWKMZ010000003.1, forward strand.
TACCGCCGCTTCCTGCCCGCGCTGGGCTTCTCGTCGATCGACCAGTTCCTTGGCCACATGGTGGAGGACGTGATCCCCAACACCCAGATGCGCCGCGTGCTCGAGAGCGGCGAGCCGATCCTGATCGACCTCTTGACCAACAAGGCCGGCACCTTCGTCGTGAGCCGCATCCCGCTGCGCGAGGAGCGTGCCGACGGCGCGGGCGAGGTGATCGGCGCCATCGGCATCGTGCTGTTCGACCAGCCCGAGACCACCCTGCAGCCGCTGATCAGCAAGTTCGCGCTGCTGCAGCGCGACCTCGACGATGCGCGGCGCGAGCTCGCGAGCCAGCGCAACAACCCGCTCTACCAGCAGGCGGCCGAGGGCCAGCGGCGTTCCAAGTACACCTTCGCGAGCTTCATCGGCAGCAGCCCGGCCGCGGTCGAGGTCAAGCGCCATGCGCGCCGCGCGGCGCAGTCGGCGAGCCCGGTGCTGCTGCTCGGCGAGACCGGCACCGGCAAGGAGCTGCTCGCGCATGCGATCCATGCGGCCTCGGCGCGCGCCAGGGGCCAGTTCGTGAGCCTCAACATCGCGGCCGTGCCCGACACCCTGCTCGAGGCCGAGTTCTTCGGCGTCGCGCCGGGCGCCTTCACCGGCGCCGACAAGCGCGGGCGCGAGGGCAAGTTCAAGCTGGCCGACGGCGGCAGCCTGTTCCTCGACGAGATCGGCGACATGCCGCTGGGCCTGCAGGCCAAGCTGCTGCGCGCGCTGCAGGAAGGGGAGATCGAGCCGCTGGGTTCGAACAAGCTGATTCCCTTCGATGCGCGCGTGATCGCCGCCACCTCGCGCGACCTGCCCGAGCTGGTGCGCCGCGGCCAGTTCCGCGAGGACCTCTACTACCGCCTCAATGTGCTGCCGCTGCGCGTGCCGCCGCTGCGCGAGCGGCGCTCCGACATTCCGGCGCTGGTCGAGGCGCTCGGCGAGGACATGGCGCTGCGCAGCGGCGAGGCCCCGCCCGAGCTCACGCCCGACGCGCTCGCGCTGCTGGCCGGCCAGCACTGGCGCGGCAACATCCGCGAGCTGCGCAACGTGCTCGAGCAGGTGACCATGCGCAGCGACTCGCAGCGCATCGACGCGGCGCAGCTCGAGCGCATCCTGCGCGAAGCCGGCCTCGAGCAGATCGCGCAGCCCGCCGCGCTGCGCGACGCCCACGATGCCGACGAGGAGGCCGCGCTGCTGCGGCCGCTCGCGCAGCAGGTGGCCGAGCTCGAGCGCCGCGCGATCGGCGCGGCGCTGGCGGCGACCGGGGGCAACAAGCTCGCGACCTCGCGGCTGCTGGGCATCTCGCGGGCGACCTTGTACGAGCGCATGACGAACCAGGCGGATTGACCCGCGCGCCGAGCGCGGACCACGAAGGAGGAGAGCATCGATGAAGGGCTTGTTGACGCGATTGAAGGGGGCGCTGGGCCGGCCGGCGCCAAGCCGCGCCGAGGAGGCCGGGCAGGGCGAGCGGGTCCTGGTCAACGCCTACTGCACGCGCGCCGATGTACCGGCGCTCGAGTTTCCCCATGCCCTGCAGGGTCGCCGCGATCTGTCGGACCCCGAACTCGCGCCCCACCTGGCCGGCTTCGTCGGCTACGTGCTGAGCCGCGGCGACGGCACGATGTCGCGCAACCGCTATCACGTGATGCGTCATGTCCAGCGCGTGCGCCAGCACCTGAGCCTGTCGATCGACGAGGGCCTGCTCGATGCGTTCTCGGACTGGGCCGTGCGTGCGAACGCGATCGTGTTCCTGCCCGACGGCAGCATTCGCGATCCCCGGGGGCGCATCCTCTTGTCGGCGGCGGGCGAGGAGCCCGATGGCGAAGCCGCGCTGCCCTATCCGTCCGAGGCCTGGGAGCGAAAGGCGCGCACCGAGGCAGCGCTCGCGGCGCGGGGCATCGAGGTCCCGCGGCACCTGCCGCCGCTGGTCTGCGAGCCCGAGCTGCGGCTGCGCGCGCCGCAGGAGATCGCGGGCCGGGCCTTCGCGCTGCTGGCGGTATCGGCGCGGGCCGAGTCGCTCGCGAGCAAGGAGCCGCTGGCGCCCGAGGACCTGTTCGAGCGGCTGCCCTCGGCACGGGCGCAGCTCACGCCGGCGGAGCAGGCTTTCCTCTCGGACCCCGAACCGCTGGCGTCCGATGTCGTCCAGTTCGGCTGGCGCTACGAATGCCTGTATCTGCTCGAGTGGGCGATGGGCCTGGTCGATGCACTGCCTTTTCCCGGCGCGATCTGCGACGTGCCGCTCGCCGCACGCACGATGCTGGAAGCTCGCGACCTGCCGGGCGCGCTGCGTTCGCTGCGCATGCGCGGCGAAGGCGAAATCCTCGATGGGCTCGACCTGCATTACCGCCTGCACTGGCGCGTACGCCAGGCCGGGCTCCAGCAGGTCCCCGTGCCGCCGGGACTCGATGCGGGCGTGATCGCCGAGCGGCATCGCGCCTTGAACTGGCTGGTGCGCTTCGAGGACCGCGAGTGGGACGAGGTCGACACGCCCACCTGACAATGCGGCCTCCATCCGCCTGCGAACCTGCCTTCCACCAGAGCCTTCCATGAAGACACCGATCCGCTCCCTCGTCCTCGCCGCATCGTGCGCCTGTGCCGGCGCCGCCCTGGCCGCGCCGCCCTGCGCCGACGAGGCGGTCGCGCGCGCGAAGAAGCTGCTGGTGTTCCATTTCGGCGAGGACGATCGCATCCGCGTCGGCTCCGAGGTCAAGGAGCTGCCGCCGCTGCGCAACCCCGCCAACAAGGCGCAGCAGTTCCGCGTGCTCGAGGTCTGGGGCTCGATCTACAAGGGCAACTACCGCATGCGCCTGATCTATCACGTGGCGGGCAAGGACTGCACGCTGATGGGCCAGGAAATCCTCGAGTACGCCAGCCTGTGAGTGTCCGCGCCCTGCGTTCCACCTTCGGCCCCAACTGCCACTGGTGCGGCCTGCCGATGGACTTCGAGGAGCCGCATGGCCGGCCCGAATCGGCCACCATCGAGCACCTGGTCGACGCCACGCTGGGCGGCGTGCGCTCGCCCAAGCACCGGCGGCTGGCCCATGCGGCCTGCAACCACGCGCGCAACGAATTCCGGCTGCAGGCCGAGCGGCAGTTCAGGCAATGGATCGAGGAGCGCCGGGTCTCCGCGAAAACCCTGACTGAAAAATAGACAGTCGCCTGAAATTCAGACACGACAACTGTTCTGAATTCAGCCGAATCGCGCGTTCCCCGAATGGGGAAACCTTTGTTATCAACGGCTTAGCGCGTGGCACGAAGTGTGCAATATTCAGTCATCTTTATCAGGAGACAACGAATGAACCGTCGCCACCTCGTCGCCCTGGCCGCGCTCGCCGCCTGCGCCGCCGCCGCACCCGCCTGGGCCCAGTCCGGGGAGATCCGCATCGCCCACATCTACAGCAAGACCGGCGCGCTCGAGGCCTACGGCAAGCAGACGCAGACCGGCTTCATGATGGGCCTGAACTACGCCACCGAGGGCACGATGACCGTCGCGGGCAAGAAGCTGGTCGTGATCGAGAAGGACGACCAGGGCAAGCCGGACCTCGGCAAGTCGCTGCTGGCCGCGGCCTATTCCGACGACAAGGCCGCGCTGGCCGTCGGCCCGACCGCCTCGGGCGTGGCGCTGGCGATGCTGCCGGTGGCCGAGGAGTACAAGAAGATCCTGCTGGTCGAGCCCGCCGTGGCCGACTCGATCACCGGCGACAAGTGGAACAAGTACATCTTCCGCACCGGCCGCAATTCGAGCCAGGACGCGATCTCCAACGCGGTGGCCGTCGACAAGGCCGGCGTGACCGTCGCCACGCTGGCGCAGGACAACGCCTTCGGCCGCGACGGCGTGAAGGCCTTCGGTGCCGCGCTCAAGAAGGCCAAGCTGGTCCACGAGGAGTACCTGCCGCCCGCCACCACCGACTTCACGGCCGGCGCCCAGCGCTTGATCGACAAGCTCAAGGACCAGCCGGGCCGCAAGATCATCTGGATCGTCTGGGCCGGCGCGGGCAACCCGTTCAAGATCGTCGACCTCGACCTCAAGCGCTACGGCATCGAGATCGCCACCGGCGGCAACATCCTGCCGGCCATGGCGGCCTACAAGGCGCTGCCGGGCATGGAAGGCGCGGCCTACTACTACTTCGGCATTCCGAAGAACCCGGTGAACGAGGCGATGGTCGCGGCGCACTACAAGGAATTCAAGACGCCGCCGGACTTCTTCACGGCCGGCGGCTTCTCGGCCGCGATGGCGGTGGTGACGGCGCTCAAGAAGACCAACGGCGACACCAACACGAACAAGCTCATCAGCACCATGGAAGGCATGAGCTTCGACACGCCCAAGGGCAAGATGACCTTCCGCAAGGAAGACCACCAGGCGATGCAGTCGATGTACCACTTCAAGATCAAGGTCGACCCGGCCTTCGCCTGGGGCGTGCCGGAGCTGGTGCACGAGATCAAGCCAGAAGAGATGGACATCCCGATCAAGAACAAGCGCTGAGTCCGGCGCTTCCCGCCACCTGAACGCGGCGCCGCGCGCCGCCACCGTTTTCTTTCTCTTTCGCCCCGGATGGCCGCCGGGCGAAGCGCCAGCCTGCGTCCGCGCGGGCGGCGTGCTCCACGGCCGAGTCCTCGATCAGCCAAGCAGCGTTCTTACACCCATAACGGAAGGAGACAGCGATGCCAGCGATGAATTGGAACTGGAAGAGATTGGCCATGGCCGCGGCCATGGCGGTGGCCGCGCAGGGCGCGGCGGCGGCGGTGCCGCTGCCGGCGCTCGGCGCGAACCCGGCGGAGGTCAGCGTGTCCGGCCTGTCGGCCGGCGGCTTCATGGCGGTGCAACTGCACGTGGCCTATTCGGCCACCTTCAAGCGCGGCGCCGGCGTGGTGGCCGGCGGCCCGTACTACTGCGCCGAAGGCTCGGTGCTCAACGCCACCGGCCGCTGCATGACGCATGCGAGCAGCATCCCGGTGTCCACGCTCGTGAGCACCACCAACAGCTGGGCCGCCAGCGGCGCGATCGACCCGGTGTCGAACCTCACGGGCTCCAAGGTCTACCTGTTCTCGGGCACCTCCGACAACACGGTCAAGCAGCCGGTGATGGACGACCTCAAGACCTACTACCAGAGCTTCGTGCCGGCGGCCAACACGGTCTACAAGAACAACCTCGGCGCGGGCCATGCGATGGTCACCGACGACTACGGCGGCGCCTGCGCCACCACGGCCTCGCCCTACATCAACAACTGCGGCTTCGATCTCGCGGGCGAGATTCTCAAGCACCTCTACGGCCCGCTCAACGCGCGCAACAACGGCACGCTGGGCGGCAGCTTCACCGAGTTCAACCAGGGCGAGTTCTCGGGCGGCTCGGGCATGGCCGCCACCGGCTGGCTCTACACGCCCGCGGCCTGCGCGGCCGGCAGCGGCAACAGCTGCCGCGTGCACGTGGTGCTGCACGGCTGCAAGCAGAACTACACGGACGTGGGCGACCAGTACGTGAAGAAGACCGGCTACAACCGCTGGGCCGACACCAACAACATCGTGCTGGTCTATCCGCAGACCAGCACCGCGGCCACCAACAGCTGCTGGGACTGGTGGGGCTACGGCAGCGTCAACTACGCCAAGAAGTCCGGCCCGCAGATGGCGGCCGTCAAGGCCATGGTCGACCGCCTGACCGGCGGCGGAGGCGGCAGCGCGCTGCCCGCGCCCACCGGCGTGGGCACCTCGGGCGCGACCAGCACCAGCATGGTCATCGGCTGGACCGCCGTGGCCGGCGCCAGCGGCTACAACGTCTATCGCGGCGGCAGCAAGGTCAACGCCTCGCCGGTGACCGGCACCAGCTACACCGACACCGGCCTGGCACCCTCGACCAGCTACAGCTGGACCGTGACCGGCCTGACCGCTGCCAATGCCGAGGGCGCGATGTCGGCCGCCGCCACCGGCACCACCACCGGCGGCAGCAGCGGCGGCGGCACCTGCTTCACCGCGAGCAACTACACCCACACCGTGGCCGGCCGTGCCTATGCGCTGTGGGGCCTGACCTATGCCTACGGCTCGGGGCAATCGATGGGCCTGTGGAACATCTACGTGACCACCACGCTGAAGCAGACCGGCCCCAACTACTACGTGATCGGCAGCTGTTGAGGCCGGTCGACCTTCCTGGACTTTTCGTTTTCGCAATGACCAACGATGCTTGAGACCCGAGATCTGACCATCCGCTTCGGCGGGCACGTGGCCGTCAATGGCGTGAGCTGCGCATTCGCGCCGGGCACGCTGACGGCCATCGTCGGCCCGAACGGCGCGGGCAAGACCACCTACTTCAATCTGATCTCGGGCCAGCTCAAGGCGAGCGCGGGCACGGTGTCGCTCGACGGCCAGCCGCTGTCGGGGCTGTCGCCGTCGGCCCGCACCCGCGCCGGGCTGGGGCGGGCCTTCCAGCTCACCAACCTGTTCCCCAACCTCACGGTGCTGGAGAACGTGCGCCTCGCGGTGCAGGCCACGCGCGAGGGCGCGCACCGCCGCGGGCTCAACCTCTGGAGCATCTGGAGCGACCATGCGGCGCTGACCGCGCGCGCCGACGAGCTGCTGGCGCAGACCAACCTCAAGTCGCGCGAGCACGCCACCGTGGCCAGCCTGCCGCACGGCGACCAGCGCAAGCTCGAGGTGGCGCTGCTGATGGCGCTCGAGCCCAAGGTCTTCATGTTCGACGAGCCCACGGCCGGCATGAACGCGGCCGAGGCGCCCGTGATCCTCGACCTGATCCGCCAGCTCAAGCAGGACCGCAGCAAGACCATCCTGCTGGTCGAGCACAAGATGGACGTGGTGCGCGAGCTCGCCGACCGCATCATCGTGCTGCACAACGGCACGCTGGTGGCCGACGGCGATCCGGCCACCGTGATCGCCTCGCCGGTGGTGCAGGAAGCCTACCTGGGCATCGCGAAGGAGGCCGCCGCATGAGCACGAACCTGCTGACCCTCGAGGGCGTGCACACGCACATCGGGGCCTATCACATCCTGCACGGCGTCGACCTCGCCGTGCCCAAGGGCCAGCTCACGATGCTGCTGGGCCGCAACGGCGCGGGCAAGACCACCACCCTGCGCACCGTCATGGGCCTGTGGCATGCGTCGCAGGGCAGGGTGCGCTTCGGCGAGCGCGACATCACGGCCCTGCGCACGCCCCAGATCGCCGAGCTGGGCATCGCCTACGTGCCCGAGAACATGGGCATCTTCTCCGAACTCACGGTGAAGGAGAACATGCTGCTGGCCGCGCGCGGCGCGAAGAACGCGCAGCAGATGGACGACACGCGCCTCGCGTGGATCTTCAAGCTGTTCCCCGCGGTCGAGAAGTTCTGGAACCATCCCGCGGGCAAGCTCTCGGGCGGGCAGAAGCAGATGCTGGCCGTGTCGCGCGCCATCGTCGAGCCGCGCGAGCTGCTGATCGTCGACGAGCCCAGCAAGGGCCTCGCGCCGGCCATCATCAACAACATGATCGACGCCTTCGACGAACTCAAGCGCAGCGGCGTCACGATCCTGCTGGTGGAACAGAACATCAACTTCGCGCTGCGCCTCGGCGATGCGGTCGCGGTGATGGACAACGGGCGCGTGGTGCACAGCGGCTCGATGGCGGCCTTCGCGGCCGATGCGCAACTGCAGCAGTCGCTGCTCGGATTGGCCCTATGAAAATCGAATTCGACTGGAAGCCGCTGCTGCTGGTGCCCGTCCTCGCGCTGGTCGCGCTGCCGCTCACCGGCTCGTTCTCGACCTGGCTCACGCTCACGGTCGCGGGCCTCGCGATGGGCATGATCATCTTCATCATCGCCTCGGGCCTCACCTTGGTGTTCGGCCTGATGGACGTGCTGAACTTCGGCCACGGCGTGTTCATCGCGCTGGGCGCCTTCGTGGCCAGCAGCGTGCTCGGCCTGATGGGCGACTGGACCGGCTCGCAGGAACTGTGGCGCAACTTGGTGGCGGTATTCCCCGCCATGCTGGTCGCGATGGCGGTGGCCGGCGCGGTCGGCCTGGCCTTCGAGCGCTTCATCGTGCGGCCGGTCTACGGCCAGCACCTGAAGCAGATCCTCATCACGATGGGCGGCATGATCATCGGCGAGGAACTGATCAAGGTGATCTGGGGTCCGGCGCAGGTTCCGCTGCCGCTGCCCGAGGCGCTGCGCGGCTCGCTGCTGGTGGGCGACGCGGCGATCAGCAAATACCGGCTGCTCGCGGTGGCGGTGGGCGTGGTGGTGTTCGGGCTGCTGGCCTGGACCCTGAGCCGCACCAAGATCGGCCTCCTGATCCGCGCCGGCGTGCAGGACCGCGAGATGGTCGAGTCGCTCGGCTACCGCATCGGCCGCCTGTTCGTCGGCGTGTTCGTGGTCGGCAGCGCGCTGGCCGGGCTGGGCGGCGTGATGTGGGGTCTGTTCCAGCAGAACCTGGTGCCGCAGATGGGCGCGCAGGTCAACGTGCTGATCTTCATCGTCATCATCATCGGCGGCCTCGGTTCCACCGGCGGTGCGCTGCTCGGCGCGCTGCTCGTGGGCCTGATGACCAACTACATCGGCTTCGTGCTGCCCGCGCTCACGCAGTTCGCGAGCATCTTCCTGATGGTGGCGGTGCTGCTGTGGCGTCCGCAGGGCGTGTATCCGGTGGCGAACCGCTGAGGACCGAGCCATGTTCCTGAAACGACTCCTCTCCAACGACATGCCCCGAAGCCGCCTGCTGGCGGTGCTGCTGGTGGCGCTGTTCCTCGCGCTGGCGTTCGCGCCCTTCCTGTTCCCGGGCGTGAAGGCGCTCAGCGTCGCGGCCAAGATCCTGGTGTTCGTGGTGCTGGTCGCGAGCTTCGACCTGCTCTTGGGCTACACCGGCATCGTGAGCTTCGCCCACACCATGTTCTTCGGCATCGGTGCCTACGGCATCGCGATCTCGGCCTCGCGGCTCGGGCCCGACTGGGGCGCGGTGCTGGTGGGCCTGGGCGCCTCGCTCGCGGTCTCGCTGGTGCTCTCGTTCGCCATCGGCCTGTTCTCGCTGCGCGTGCGCGCGATCTTCTTCGCGATGATCACGCTGGCCGTGGCCTCGGCCTTCCAGACCCTGGCCTCGCAGCTGTCGGACTTCACGGGCGGCGAGGACGGCCTGACCTTCAAGCTGCCCGAGCTGATCTCGCCGAGCTTCGAGTTCGCGGAGGAGCCCTTCCTCGGCGTCTCGCTCGACGGGCGCCTGCTGTGCTACTACCTGCTGTTCGTGGCCGCCGTGGTGCTGGTGCTGGCGATGCTGCGCATCGTGAATTCGCCCTTCGGCCGCGTGCTGCAGGCGATCCGCGAGAACGAGTTCCGCGCCGAGGCGATCGGCTACCGTGTGGTGGTCTACCGCACCACGGCCGCGGTGCTGTCGGCGCTGTTCGCCACGCTGGCCGGCGCCATGCTCGCGATCTGGCTGCGCTACAACGGCCCCGACACCTCGCTGAGCTTCGAGATCATGGTCGACGTGCTGCTGATCGTGGTGATCGGCGGCATGGGCACGATCTACGGCGCAGCCATCGGCGCCGTGCTGTTCGTGGTCGCGCAGAGCTACCTGCAGGACCTGCTGCGCATGGGCAGCGAGGCCGCGAGCGGCCTGCCGTGGCTGGCGGCGCTGCTGTCGCCCGACCGCTGGCTGCTGTGGCTCGGCGTGCTGTTCGTGCTGTCCGTCTATTACTTCCCCACCGGCATCGTCGGCAAGCTGCGGGCCCGCCGCGCCAGCGCCGCGCGATGAGCGACCTCATGACTTCCCGCATCGTTCCTTCCTCCCACTACGCACGGCTCGCGGGCCGCGAGATCCACTGGCTCGACTGGCCCACGGCCGAGCCCGACCCGCAGGTGCTGATCGCCTGGCACGGCCTGGCGCGCACCGGCCGCGACATGGACGAGCTGGCCGAGCATTTCGCCGCGCGCGGCTTCCGCGTGATCTGCCCCGACACCATCGGCCGCGGCCTGAGCCAGTGGAGCCCGCTGCCCGACGAGGAGTACCGACTCGCGTTCTATGCGCAATTGGCCGAGGCGCTGTGCGACGAGCTGCAGCTCGAGCGCGTGCACTGGGTCGGCACCTCGATGGGCGGCGCGATCGGCACCGTTTGCGCCGCGGGCCTGTTCGCGCCGCGCATGAAGGCGCGCATCGCGAGCCTGGTGCTCAACGACAACGCGCCCGAGCTCGCGCAGGCCGCGATCGAGCGCATCCGCGCCTATGCCGGCAACCCGCCGGCCTTCGACACGGTGAGCGAGCTCGAGACCTTCTTCCGCGGCGTCTACAAGCCCTACGGCTGGCTCAGCGACGCGCAGTGGCGCCGGCTCGCCGAGACCTCGACGCGCCGGCTGCCCGACGGCCGCGTCACGCCGCACTACGACCCGGCGATGGTGCGCCAGTTCAGCACGCGCGAGGACGACTACCTGATCTGGCCGCACTACGACGCCATCGAGGCGCCGGTGCTGTGCCTGCGCGGCGCGGAGTCCGACCTGGTGCTGCCCGAGGTGGTCGAGGCCATGCGGCAGCGCGGCCCGGGCGCGGCGGGGCGGCTCGAGGTGGTCGAGATCCAGGGCTGCGGCCACGCGCCCGCGCTCAACGTGCCCGAACAACTGGAGTGCATCGAAGGGTTTATTCGCGCCGCCGGCCGCTGAGGGGACGGCGGCCTCCACAATCGCCGCCGGTCATCACCCACAGCAACACACAGAGGCATTCGCACCATGGCGCTTTCGATGTACGACATTTCCGTGCCGGTCTTCACCCGCGGGCTGGCCCAGCTCCGCCACGTGCTCGGCAAGGGCCTGGCCCATGCGCAGGCCAACGGCATCGATCCCTCGACCCTGGTCGATGCGCGCCTCGCGCCCGACATGCTCACGCTGGCCGGCCAGGTGCAGCGCGCGAGCGATGCCTGCAAGCTCGGCACCGCGCGCATCGCGGGCCTGACCGCGCCCAGCTTCCCCGACGAGGAGAAGAGCTACGACGAGCTGCTGGTGCGCATCGCGAAGACCGAGGAGTTCCTGCTCGGCGTGGACCGCGCGCAGATCGATGGCCACGAGGACCGCCCGGTGGTCATCACCGCGCGCGGCACCGAGGTGCATTTCACCGCGCAGCGCTACCTGCTGCAGTTCGCGCTGCCCAACTTCTTCTTCCACGCCACCACCGCCTACGACGTGCTGCGCAACGCCGGCGTGCCGGTGGGCAAGATGGACTATCTCGGCAAGTTCTGAGACCGCGAAGGCCGGCGACCTTCACGCTGCCGGGACAACCTTCAAATTGCCGTGACACCTGCGCACGCACGGCGCGTGCCGCGAACAATCGCGCCTGACCGCTGTCGGTCTGACATTCGAGCGAGGTTCGCGATCATGAACATGTTGTCCAGAAGGGCGTTCTCGGGGCTGGCCGCCGGCGCTTCCGCGTTCGTGGCGGCCGTGGGCGGCGGATGGCCGGTGCGCAGCGCGCTGGCCGTGTCGCCGGGCCTGCGCGACTATGGCAAGGCCCCCGAGTTCGCGGGCATCGACAAGTGGCTCAACTCGGAGCCGCTCACCCTGCGGGGGCTGGCCGGCAAGGTGGTGCTGGTCGATTTCTGGACCTACTCCTGCATCAACTGCATCCACACGCTGCCGCACGTGGTGCGCTGGTACGAGAAGTACAAGGACCAGGGCTTCGTGGTGGTGGGCGTGCATTCGCCCGAGTTCGCCTACGAGAAGTCGACGCGCAACGTGCAGGACGCGATCCAGCGCTTCGGCATCCGCTACCCGGTGGCGCAGGACAACGGCTTCGCCACCTGGAAGGCCTACGACAACCAGTACTGGCCCGCGTTCTATCTGGTCGACGGCAAGGGGCAGGTGATGCGGCGGCATTTCGGCGAGGGTGAATACGCCGAGATGGAAGCCGCGATCGAGGCGCTGCTGGCGCGCCGGGCCGCGAGCTGAGCGCGGCACCGGCGGCAGGTCAGGGCTTGCGTGCGCGGATCGAATACATCAGCGGAATGCGCGGCATGCCCTCGGGCGGCGCCATGCGGCGGCCGCCGATGTCGCGCATGCCCTCGAAGGGCTTCCAGCCGTTGGCGTACGGGTACTCGTCGAGCCGCTCGATGACCAGTCCGGCCTGCGACAGCGCCGTCGTCACCTGGCCCAGGCCCCAGGTGAATTCGAAGCTCGGGTGCGGGTTGCTGAAGTTCTCCACGCCGCGCTCATAGCCTTCGCGCACGAGGCCATCGCCCGACGCGGCCACGTAGTCGCCCACGCCTTCCTCGGGCACGGGGGCGTCGTTGAAGTAGTCGTAATGGAATTTCCAGGCCGGGTCGAACACCAGCGCGAACGGATGGAACTCGACGAAGACGAAGCGGCCGCCGGGCGCGAGCAGCTGCGCCACGCCGCGTGCCCAGGCCGCGATGTCGGAGAGCCAGCACAGCGTGCCGTACGAGCAGAACACGATGTCGTGGCGCTCGCCGCGTGCCTGCGCGTCGCGGAAGTAGTCGTAGACGTCCGAGCGGACGAAGCGCGCCGCGATGCCCGACTGCCGCGAGAGCCGGGTGGCGAAGTCGATGGCCTCGTCGGAGATGTCGACGCCCGTCACCTCGGCGCCGAGGCGCGCGATGCTCAGGCTGTCCTGCCCGGCATTGCATTGCAGGTGCAGCACCGACAGGCCCTTCACCTCGCCGAGCAGGCCGGCCTCCTCGGGGAACAGGGTGCTGCCGCCGTCGCGGAAGAAGGCCGCCTGGTCGCCCTTGTGGCTGTTGTGCGCGAGCGTGGCGGCGTTCCACGAGAGGCGGTTGGCCTCGTGCAGCTCGGGCTTCATCGCGTGCTCCAGCCCGCGAGATGGCGCTCGGCGATGTCGGCGAGGGCGTCGATCCAGGCCGGTCCGTCGTTGAGGCAGGGGATGTAGCTGAACTGCTGGCCGCCCGCATGCAGGAAGGCCTCGCGGCCTTCCATCGCGATCTCCTCGAGCGTTTCGAGGCAGTCGGCCGGAAAGCCCGGGCAGGCCACGTCGACGCGCTTCACGCCCGCGGCGCCGAGTTCGCGCAGCGTGGGTTCGGTGTAGGGCTCGAGCCATTTGGCCTTGCCGAAGCGCGACTGGAAGGTCACGCGGTATTGCGCGGGTGCCAGGCCCAGGCGCGCGGCGAGCAGGCGCGCGGTCTCGAGGCACTGCGACTGGTAGGGATCGCCGAGCTCGATGTTGCGCGCGGGAATGCCGTGGAAGCTCAGCAGCAGCACCTCGCCGCGGCCCTGGTCCTGCCAGTGCGTCTCGATGCGCCGCGCGAGCGCCTCGATGTAGCCGGGGTCGTCGTGGAACTGGTTGACGAAGCGGAACTCGGGCACGCTGCGCTGCGCGCGGCTCCAGTCGTTGACGGCGTCGATCACGCTCGCGGTGGTGGTGGCCGAGTACTGCGGATAGCCCTGCAGCACGAGCACGCGCTCGACGCCTTCGGCTTGCAGCGCATCGAGCCGCGCGCCGATCGACGGGTTGGCATAGCGCATCGCATCGCGCACCGCCACGCGGTGGCCGCGCCGGCCCAGCGTGTCGCCCAGGCGCTGCGCCTGCCGTTCGCTCCAGACCTTGAGCGGCGAGCCCTCGGGCAGCCAGATGCTCGCGTACTTGGCGGCCGACTTCGCGGGCCGCACGCGCAGGATGATGCCGTGCAGGATCGGCAGCCAGAGCAGGCGCGGGATCTCGACCACGCGCGGATCGCCGAGGAAGTCCGCGAGATAGCTGCGCACGGCGGCGGCGGTGGGGGCATCGGGCGAGCCCAGGTTGCACCAGAGGACGGCGGTGCTGCGGGGAGCGTTGCCGGGGGCGAGCGAGGGACTTGGAGGCATGCGATATTCTCGGGCATGACTTCCGACCCCACGGTCCCCGCGAGCAACGCGCCGCTCGATCTCAAGCGCATCAGCGCCATCACCCTCGACCTCGACGACACCCTCTGGCCGATCTGGCCGACCATCGAACGCGCGGAGGCCGTGCTGCATGCCTGGCTGCTGCGCGAGGCGCCGAAGACGGCCGCGCTGCTGGTCACGCCGGGCGTGCTGCGCGAACTGCGCGAAGCCACGGCCAAGGAGCGCTCCGACCTCGCGCACGACCTGAGCGCGCTGCGCCGCGAATCGATACGCACCGCGCTGCGCCGCGCGGGCGAGGACCCGGCGCTGGCCGATCCGGCCTTCGATGCCTTCTTCGCCGAGCGCCAGCGCGTGACGCTCTACGACGATGCGCTGCCCGCGCTCAAGTGGCTCAGCGAACGCTATCCGCTGGTGGCGGTGTCGAACGGCAATGCCGACATCCACAAGACCGGCGTGGCGCGCTGGTTCCGCACCGCCTTCAATGCGCGCGCCTTCGGCAGCGGCAAGCCGCATGCGCCGATCTTCCGCGCGGCCGCGGCCTCGGTCGGCCTGCTGCCCAAGGACGTGCTGCACGTGGGCGACGATGCCGAGCTCGACGTGGTGGGCGCGCTCAACGCCGGCATGCAGGCCGCCTGGCTGGTGCGCGACGAGCGGCCCTGGGTGCATGGCGCGCGGCCGCAGCTGATCGTGCCGAACCTGCACGCGCTCTGTGTGGCGCTCGGCGCCTGATCCTCAGGCGAAGACCGGACGGAAGAAGCTGCGCTCGTAGCTGAGGAAGCAGCGCGTTTCCTCGGCATAGCGGAAGGCGGCCTGGCAGTCGGCGTCCTGCATCGAGTCGGCGCGGTACTGCTCGTAGGCCGCGAGGCTGGGAAAGCTGAACATCGCGAGCGCCACATTGCTGACGCCTTCGGAAGGCAGGAAGTAGCCGTGGTGCTTGCCGCCGAACTTCTCGACCAGCGGGATCCAGAGCTTGCCGTAGTGCTCGAACTCCTTGAGCTTGTAGGGGTCGACGATGTAGCGCAGGTAGCAGGTGACCATGGTGCGTGACGGGGAGGATGGGCCGTGAGGGCAATTTCCGCCGCGGCTGCGGCGAACGGGTGGCCCGACTATAGTTTTGCTTCCCCGGCCTGCGGCGCGAGCGCGCCGCGCGAAAGCTCCCCATGCATCTGTCCAACTGGCTCCTCTTCTGCGGCGTGACCCTGCTCGTCGCCTTCACGCCCGGCCCCGCGGTGCTGCTGGCGGTGTCGAACTCGATGTCCGTGGGGCCGCGCCGCGCGATGATCAGCTCGCTGGGCAATGCGACCGGGCTCTTCATGGTGTCGGCCGCCGCGATGGCCGGGCTGGGCGTGGTGCTCTCGACCTCGGCCCATGCCTTCATGGTGCTGAAGCTGGCCGGCGCGGCCTACCTGATCTACCTCGGCATCAAGCAGTGGCGCAGCCAGGGCAGCGTGTTCGCCGACCTGCAGGGCGCCTCGGCGGCGGGCTCGCCGCGTTCGAGCTGGCGCCTGTTCGGCCATGGCCTGACGGTGGCGCTGACCAACCCGAAGAGCATCCTGTTCTTCTCGGCGCTGTTCCCGCAGTTCCTCACGCAGGACGCGCCGATCGCCACCCAGTTCGCGGTGCTGACCACCACCTTCGCGGCCGCCTCGGTGCTGTCGCATGCCTTCTATGTGCTGCTGGCGCGCCTGCTGCGCAAGCAGCTGTCGGACCCGCGCCGCACGCGGCTGTTCAACAAGGTCTCGGGTGGCGCCTTCGTGCTGCTGGGGCTGAGCCTGCTGCGGTTGCGCAACAAGACGGCCGCTTAATCCAGGCCGAAGCGCTCGCGCAGCGCGGCGCAGAAATCGGCCGTGCCGCTCAGCGAGAGGGCCAGGGTCTCGAAACGCGCATCGTCGCGCGTGTGCTGCAGGTCATAGTCCCACACCGCTCCCTCGTCGAGCGCGCCGCGCGCATCGGGAAAGGCGGCCTCGGCCCAGGCCAGCACGCGGTCGATCTCGGCTTGCACTTCGCCCAGGCGCTCGGGCGCGACCGAGGCCATCGCATCGAAGCTGCCATGGCCGTCGGCGTCCTCGCTGTAGTCGAAGTCGAGGTAGCGCAACTCGCCGCTCATGCCGTCGCCCTCGCAGCGGCCAGGCCGCTGAGCACCGCGCCCTCGAGCGTGGCGGGGTAGGGGCCTGCGACATAGTCGCCGCAGGCCAGCAGGCCGGGCGCGATGGTCGCGGGCGGACGGGCCAGCCCGGGCGTGCAGGCAAAGGTCGCACGCTTCTCGACCACGGTCTGCACCACCTGCAGGCTGGCCTGGCCCAGTTGCGCGGCGGCCTGCGCGAGCGCCTGCGTCTCGAGCAGCTCGCGCGGCGTCTCGTTGGCGCTCACGACCATCGCGAGCACGCCCGGCAGGCCGCAGAGCCGTTCCTTGTCGAACACGAACTGGGCCGGTGCCGTGGCCGGGTCGCTGCGCAGCGCGAGCATCGGTTCGGCCAGCGGCGTGGCGCCGCGCAGGTAGATCGTGGCGATGGCCTCGAAGCGCAGTGCTTCGGTGCTGGCGCACCAGGCCTCGGCCGGCAGGCCGCTGGCGCGCACGAGCCGCGCGGCATCCCAGGGCGCGCAGGCCAGCACCACGCGGTCGAAGGCTTCGCCGTCGACGCGCCAGGCCTTCGCCTCGGGTGCGATCGCGCGCACGCGCTGGCCGATGCGCAGGCTTGCGGCATGCGCGCGCAGCCAGGCGAGCGCCGCATCGGGCAGCAGCGCGCCGAGGTCGGCGCGCGGCAGCAGCAGGTCGGCGCCGCCGCTGCCGCTGAACAATGCGTCGTGGAGCACGCGCAGGAAGACCTGGCCGCTCGATTGCGCGACGGGCGTGTTGAGCGCCGAGACGCACAGCGGCTCGATCAGCTCCTGCATCACGCGCGGCGTGAGGCCCGCGCAGAGCTCGGCCACGGTGGTAGATGCGCCGCAGCGAAAGCCCTTGAAGCGCCAGCCGATCGCGGTGCGCAGCAGCGCGGACTTGTCGCGCCAGGTCCAGCCGCGCGCCTGGAAGATGCCCACCAGCAGGTCGAGCGGCGCGGGCAGCCGCGGCAACTGCAGGCCGCCGCCATCGGCGAAGCGCAGCGACAGCGGCAGGCGCAGCAGCGCCCGTTCGGGATCGACACCGACGTCGCGCATCAGCTGCAGCGTGGCGTTGTAGGCGCCGATCAGGATGTGCTGGCCGTTGTCGAGCGCCATGCCGTGCATGTCGTCGACGCGGCGCGCGCGGCCGCCGGCATGGGGCGCGGCCTCGAACAGGGTGACCGCGTGGCCCTGGCGCACGGCCTCGACCGCGCAGGCCAGGCCGGCCCAGCCGGCGCCGACGACCGCCAGCCTCACAGCCGGCCCAGCGCCTGCACCTTCCAGGCCAGCCACAGCTTGCGTACGGGCGTGAGGCTCACGCGCTGGTTCAGCACCTGGAAGTCGTCGCGCTCGATCTCGCGCAGCAGGGTGCGGTAGATGCTGGCCATCATCAGGCCGGGCTTCTGCGCGCGGCGGTCGGCCGCGGGCAGCAGCGCCAGCGCCTCGTCGTAGGCGGCATGGGCGCGCTGGGCCTGGAACTTCATCAGCGCGACGAAGCGCTCGGAATGCACGCGGTTGAGGATCTCGTGCGCCTTGACCTCGTGCTTCTGCAGGTCGTTGACCGGCAGGTAGATGCGTCCGCGCAGGGCGTCCTCGCCCACGTCGCGAATGATGTTGGTGAGCTGCAGCGCGAGGCCGAGCTTGTGCGCGTAGGCGGTGGTCTGCGCCTCGGTCTGGCCGAAGATGCGCGCCGCCACCTCGCCCACCACGCCCGCCACCAGGTGGCAGTAGCGCGCGAGGCCGGGGAAGTCGAGGTAGCGGGTCTGCTCGAGGTCCATCTGGCAGCCCTCGATGACCTGGTCGAGCTGGCGCGCCTCGATGCCGTAGGCGGCCACGTGCGGCATCAGCGCCTGCATCACCGGATGGCGCGGCGTGCCCGCGAAGGCCTGGGCCACCTCGGTGCGCCACCAGGCGAGCTTG
Organism: Variovorax sp. GW821-FHT10D07; assembly: GCF_059415325.1. Taxonomy (NCBI): domain Bacteria; kingdom Pseudomonadati; phylum Pseudomonadota; class Betaproteobacteria; order Burkholderiales; family Comamonadaceae; genus Variovorax; species Variovorax sp. GW821-FHT10D07. Next base: position 507,944 of record NZ_JBWKMZ010000003.1, read on the forward strand.
GTGGCGGCCACGCCGGGGTCGCTGACCTCGTCGACCACGTCGTCGACCTCGCGGCAGAAGGCGTAGAAGGCGGTGATGGCCGCGCGCCGCGGCTTGGGAAGGAACAGGAAGGCGTAATAGAAACTGCTGCCCGAGGCGGCGGCCTTGTCTTGCACGTATTGCTCGGGATTCATCGGGAGGGCGCTGCGTTCATGGGCCGTGATTGTCTCCGCATCCGCAGCGCCTTCCAGAGCAGCACGGGGGCATCGGCCTTGCCGATCGTGGGCCGCTGCGTGAAGCTGTCGAAGCCCAGGTCCTCGATCTTGTCGAGGATGCGCAGGCCGCCCTGCACGACCAGGCGCAGCTCCCAGCCGGCGCGCCCCGGCAGGCGGTGCACCAGCGGCGCGCCCTGGTGCATCAGCTCGCGGGCCCAGAACGACACCACCGAGATCAGGTTGATCGCCTCCTGCGGCGGCGGGTAGGCGGGCGACAGCGGCGCGAACACCTTGAAGTGCTGGCGCGTGAAGCCGCGCCGGGCGCAGTCGGTCAGCGGGAAGTAGAAGCGTCCGCGCGGCAGGTCCACGCTCGGGTCCTGCCAGAAATTGATGAGCTGCAGCGCGCTGCAGATGGCGTCGCTCTGCGCGAGCGAGGGCGCGTCGTGCACGCCGTACAGGTGCAGCAGCAGCCGGCCCACGGGGTTGGCCGAGCGGCGGCAGTAGTCGAGCAACTCCTCGCGGTCGGCGTAGTCGCTGCCGTCGCGGGTCTTCACGATGTCCTGCATGAAGGCGTCGAGCAGGTCGGCCAGCAGCGTCTCGGGCAGGCCGAAGGTTTCGATGTTGTGGGCCAGCGGGCCGAACACCCCGGCCCAGCGCCCGGCCGGGTCGACCCGGCCCTGGGCCGCGTCGGCCAGCGCGGCGCGGTAGGCGTGCAGCTCGGCCAGCCGCTGTGCGGGCGTGGCCTGGCCCTCGTCGGCGATGTCGTCGGCCGTGCGCGCGAAGTGGTAGATGGCCGCGATCGGCGCGCGCAGCCGCGGCGGGCACAGCCACGAGGCCACGGGAAAATTCTCGTAGTGCGTCGGGGCGGCGGCGGCGAGGGGGGGAGGGGGCGTCTGGGACACGCTGCGATTGTCAACCAGCACGGCTATGCTCCCGGCGTCCCCACTCTCGATTCTTGCCCCATGAATGCACCGGCCAGGACCTCCACCGCGCAAGGCGACGCGGCGCACCCGGCCGGCAAGGGCCTGGTCGTGATCGCGGCGCTCGGCGTCGTGTTCGGCGACATCGGCACCTCGCCGCTGTACGCCTTCAAGGAAACGCTCAATCCCGAGCACGGCGTGCCGTTCTCGCCCGACGCGGTGCTCGGGCTGCTGTCGCTGATCTTCTGGGGCCTGCTGTTCGTGGTGACGCTCAAGTACGTGGTGTTCGTGCTGCGCGCCGACCACGACGGCGAGGGCGGCATCCTGGCGCTGCAGGCGCTGGCGCGCAATGCCGCCTCGCGCATCGGCGCCAAGCCCTGGCTCGGCCACCTGATCGGGCTGCTCGGCCTGGTGGGCGCGGCCATGTTCTATGGCGACAGCCTGATCACGCCGGCGATCTCGGTGCTGTCGGCGGTCGAGGGGCTGGAGGTGCGCGCGCCGATGCTCGAGCGCGCGGTGCTGCCGATCACGGTGGTGATCCTGATCGCGCTGTTCGCGGTGCAGAAGAAGGGCACCGGCGCGGTCGGCAAGGTGTTCGGGCCGGTGATGCTGCTGTGGTTCGTGGTGATCGGCGTGGCCGGGCTGCTGCAGGTGCTGGCCCAGCCGCAGGTGCTGGCGGCGCTCGATCCGCGGCGCGCCGTGCTGTTTTTGGTCGAGCACCGGCTGCAGTCGCTGGCGGTGCTGGGGGCGGTGTTCCTGGCCTTTACGGGGGGCGAGGCGCTCTATGCCGACATGGGCCACTTCGGCGCGCGGCCGATCCGGCTCGCCTGGCTGTTCATCGCGCTGCCGGGGCTGGTGCTCAACTACTTCGGCCAGGGCGCGCTGGTGCTGGCCAACCCGGCGGCGATCGACAACCCCTTCTTCCGGCTCTTTCCGGCCTGGGGCGTGCTGCCGATGGTGCTGCTGGCCGCGATGGCGACGGTGATCGCCTCGCAGGCCGTGATTTCGGGTGCCTTCTCTCTCACGGCGCACGCGATGCGCATGGGCTACCTGCCGCGCATGCGCGTGATCCAGACCTCGGGCACGGCCATCGGCCAGATCTACGTGCCGACCGTCAACTGGCTGCTGATGGTGGGCGTGCTGCTGCTGGTGCTGGGCTTCCGCAGCTCGAGCGCGCTGTCGGCGGCCTACGGCATCGCGGTGTCGATCACGATGGTCACGACCACCCTGCTGGCCGGCATCGTGGCCTGGGGGCTGTGGCGCTGGAACAAGCCGGCGGTGGCGCTGGGCGTGGCGGCCTTCGCGGCGGTCGACCTGACCTTCGTGGTCGCCAACAGCCTCAAGGTGGCCGAGGGCGGCTGGCTCACGCTGGCGGTGGCGGCGGGCGTGATGCTGCTGTTCACCACCTGGGCCAAGGGGCGGCGCCTGGGGCTGGAGGCGGCCGCGGCCGAGAGCCTGCCGCTGCGGCCTTTCTTCGAGTCGCTGGCCCACCACATGCCGCACCGGGTGCAGGGCACGGCGGTGTTCCTCAACGTCAACGTCACGTCGGTGCCGCATGCGCTGCTGCACAACCTCAAGCACAACCAGGTGCTGCACGAGCAGGTGATCGTGCTGCGCGTGCTGCCCTGCGACACGCCGCGCGTCGACGCGCGCCTGCGCATCGAGGCCGAGTCGCTGATGACCGGCATCTGGGTCGTGACCGCGCGCCACGGCTTCATGGAACGGCCCGACGTGCCCGAGTTCATCCGCATCCTGGCCTACCAGAAGACGCTGGCGATCGACTCGATGAAGACCTCGTACTTCGTCTCGCGCGCCTCGGTGGGCGAGGAGAACCTGCCGGGCCTCAACCCGATCCGGCGCGCGCTGTTCGGCTGGCTGCAGCGCAACGCGGGGCGCGCCTCGGACTACTTCGAGCTGCCCGACAACCGGCTGGTGGAGATGGGCCAGCGGACCTGAGCGCCGGAGCCGCCTCCCGCCGGCGTTAATGACCGGCGGGTAATTGACAGCGGTTCACGTTTACCCTAGATTACTAACCGGTGGGTCATTAAAGACCCGGTTCGTTCCTTCCAGGGTGTCTCATGACCGCCTCCCAATCCATCTTCTCGCTCGACCGCGCGGCCGCCTGGCTGCTGGTTCCCGCCCTCGTGGCCCTGGCCGCCTGCTCGCCGTCCAAACCCGCGGAGGAACCGGTCCGCGCGGTCAAGCTGGTGACCGTGGGCACCAGCGAATTCGATGCCCAGCCCGAGTTCTCGGCCGAGGTGCGGGCGCGCGTCGAGTCGCGCCTGGGCTTCCGCGTGGCGGGCAAGATCACGCGCCGCCAGGCCGAGCTCGGCCAGCGCGTGCAGGCCGGCCAGGTGCTGGCCCAGCTCGATCCGCAGGACTACCGGCTGGCCGCCGAGGCCGCCCGTGCCCAGCAGGCCGCAGCGCTGACCAACCGCGACCTGGCCGCGGCCGACCTCAAGCGCTACCGCGAGCTGCGCGAGCAGAACTTCATCAGCGGCGCCGAACTCGAGCGCCGCGAATCGACCTGGAAGGCGGCGCAGGCCCAGCTCGAGCAGGCGCAGGCCCAGCTCTCGTCGCAGGGTAACCAGGCCAACTACACGACGCTGGTGGCCGACGTGGCCGGCGTCATCACCGCCATCGAGGCCGAGCCGGGCCAGGTGGTGCAGGCCGGCACGCCGGTGGTGCGGATCGCGCAGGACGGCGCGCGCGACGTGGTGTTCGCGGTGCCCGAGGACCGCGCGGGCCTGATCAAGCCCGGCTCGGCGGTCGCGGTGCGCGGCTGGTCGGGCGGCGAGGAACTGCAGGGCCAGGTGCGCGAGGTGGCGGCCAGCGCCGACGCCGTGACCCGCACCTTCACCGTGAAGGTGGCGATCGATGCCGCGAGCGCGCCCGCGCTCGGCGCCACGGTCTATGCGCGGCCGCAGGCGCTCGCGCGCAGCGGCCCGGCCGTCGTCAAGCTGCCGACCAGCGCGCTGCGCCAGGAAGGCAAGGGCACGGCCGTGTGGGTGCTCGACAAGTCGACCATGACCGTGCGCTCGCAGCCGGTGCAGGTGGCGACCGCCGACGGCAACGAGGCCGTGATCGGCGCCGGCGTCACGCCCGGCATGCAGGTGGTGGTGGCCGGGGTGCACGTGCTGTCGCCGGGCCAGAAGGTCACGATCTACCAGCCGCGTGAAGCGGCGGCGGGCGGTGCGGACGCGGGCAGTGCCACGCAGGGCGTCGCGCCCGTGGCCGCCAACAAGAAGGAGATCGCAGCGGGTGCCGGCAAATGAGCGGCGCTGACAAGGCGAACCACGGCGCCGAGCCGGGCGCCCGCGCGGGCGGCTTCAATCTCTCGAAATGGGCGCTCGACCACGCGCCGCTCACGCGCTACCTGATGCTGGTGCTGATGCTGCTGGGCGCCTTCGCCTACTTCCAGCTCGGGCAGGACGAGGATCCGCCCTTCACCTTCCGCGCGATGGTGGTGCGCACCTACTGGCCCGGCGCCACGGCGCAGCAGGTGGCCGAGCAGGTCACCGACAAGCTCGAGCGCACGCTGCAGGAGGCGCCGTACGCCGACAAGATCCGCAGCTACTCCAAGCCCGGCGAGTCGCAGATCATCTTCCAGATCAAGGACTCCTCGAAGGCGAGCGAGGTCGCCAACGTCTGGTACACGGTGCGCAAGAAGATCGGCGACATGCGCGGCACCCTGCCCGCGGGGGTGCAGGGGCCGTTCTTCAACGACGACTTCGGCGACGTCTACGGCGTGATCTACGCGCTCGAGAGCGAAGGCTTCAGCTATGCCGAGCTCAAGACCCTGGCCGACGACGTGCGCCAGCAGCTGCTGCGCGTGAAGGACGTGGCCAAGGTCGACCAGTTCGGCGTGCAGGACGAGAAGGTCTTCATCGAGATATCCCAGAAGCGCCTGGCGCAGCTGGGCCTCGACTTCAACGCCGTGCTGCAGCAGCTCGGTTCGCAGAACGCGGTCGAGAGCGCCGGCACGATCCAGTCGCCGCTCGACGTGGTGCAGGTGCGCGTGGGCGGCCAGTTCACCAACGTCGACCAGCTGCGCGAGATGCCGATCCGCGGCAGCTCGGGCAACCAGCTCAAGCTCGGCGACATCGCCGAGATCCGCCGCGGCTACATCGATCCGCCCGCGGTCAAGGTGCACCACCAGGGCAAGGAAGTGATCGCGCTGGGCGTGTCGATGACCAAGGGCGGCGACATCATCGCGCTGGGCAAGGCGCTGCGCGCGGCCACCGCGAGCATCGACAAGCAGCTGCCGCTGGGCGTGAAGCTCGCGCAGGTGCAGGACCAGCCGGTCGCCGTGGCGAGCTCGGTCAACGAGTTCGTGCGCGTGCTGATCGAGGCCGTGGCCATCGTGCTGGCGGTCAGCATCATCTCGCTGGGCCTGCACAAGGGCGGGCGCTTCGGCTGGTACATCGACATGCGTCCGGGCCTGGTGGTGGCGATCACCATCCCGCTGGTGCTGGCCGTGACCTTCCTGGCGATGAACTACTTCGGCATCGGGCTGCACAAGATCTCGCTGGGCTCGCTGATCATCGCGCTGGGCCTGCTGGTGGACGACGCGATCATCGCGGTCGAGATGATGGTGCGGAAGATGGAGGAGGGCTACGACAAGGTCCGCGCCGCCACCTTCGCCTACGACGTGACGGCCAAGCCCATGCTCACCGGCACGCTGATCACCGCCGCGGGCTTCCTGCCGATCGGCATCGCCAAGTCGGTGACCGGCGAATACACCTTCGCGATCTTCGCCGTGACGGTGATCGCGCTGGTGCTGTCGTGGATCGTCTCGGTGTACTTCGTGCCGTACCTGGGCACCTTGCTGCTCAAGGTCAAGCCACACGATCCCGACGCGCCGCCGCACGAGCTGTTCGACACGCCGTTCTACAACGCCTTCCGCCGCGCGGTGAACTGGTGCGTGCAGCACCGCTGGCTGACCATCGGCGCCACCGTGCTGATCTTCGCGCTCGGCATCGTCGGCATGGGCAAGGTGCAGCAGCAGTTCTTCCCCGACTCGAGCCGGCCCGAGATCCTGGTCGACATCTGGTTCCCCGAGGGCACCTCGTTCCAGGCCAACGAGGAGGTGGCGAAGCGGGTCGAGCAGCGCATCCTGAAGGAAGCGGGCGTGAAGACCGTCAGTACCTGGATCGGCTCGGGCGTGCCGCGCTTCTACCTGCCGCTGGACCAGGTGTTCCCGCAGTCCAACGTCTCGCAGCTGATCGTGCTGGCGAGCGACCTCAAGGTGCGCGAGACGCTGCGGCTGTCGCTGCCCGGCCTGCTGGCGCAGGAATTCCCCGAGGTGCGCGGCCGCGTGAAGCTGCTGCCCAACGGGCCGCCGGTGCCGTATCCGGTGCAGTTCCGCGTGATCGGCACCGATCCGGCGCAGCTGCGCGCGCATGCCGACGAGGTCAAGGCCGTGCTGCGCGAGAACGCCAACATGCGCGGCGTGAACGACAACTGGAACGAGTCGGTGAAGGTGATCCGCCTCGAGGTCGACCAGGCCAAGGCGCGCGCGCTCGGCGTGACCAGCCAGGCCATCGCGCAGGCTTCGCGCACCATGTTCAGCGGCACCACCGTGGGCCAGTACCGCGAGAACGACCTGCTGATCGACATCGTGCTGCGCCAGTCGGCCGACGAGCGCGAAGCCATCTCGGACATCGGCAACGCCTACCTGCCGACGGCCTCGGGCCGCTCGATCCCGCTGACGCAGATCGCCAAGCCGGTGTTCACCTGGGAGCCCGGCGTGATGTGGCGCGAGAACCGCGACTACGCGATCACCGTGCAGGGCGACGTGACCGAGGGCCTGCAGGGCGCGACCGTGACCGACCAGCTGCTGCCGAAGCTGCGCGAACTCGAGGCCGGCTGGCACGCGGCCGGGCAGGGCGCCTACCGCATCGAGGTGGCGGGAGCCGTGGAGGAGAGCAGCAAGGGCTCGGCCTCCATCGTGGCCGGCGTGCCGATCATGCTGTTCCTGGTGTTCACGCTGCTGATGCTGCAGCTGCACAGCTTCAGCCGCTCGCTGCTGGTGTTCATCACCGGCCCCATGGGCATCGCCGGCGTGGCCGGTGCGTTGCTGGTGCTGAACCGGCCCTTCGGCTTCGTCGCGCTGCTCGGCGTGATCGCGCTGATGGGGATGATCCAGCGCAACGCCGTGATCCTGATCGACCAGATCGAGCACGACCGCGCGGCCGGCGTGCCGGCCTGGGACGCCATCGTCGAGTCGGCCGTGCGCCGCCTGCGCCCGATCGTGCTGACCGCCGCGGCCGCCGTGCTGGCGATGATCCCGCTCTCGCGCAGCGTGTTCTGGGGCCCGATGGCGGTCGCCATCATGGGCGGGCTGATCGTGGCGACGGTGCTGACCTTGCTGGCGCTGCCGGCGATGTATGCGGCGGCGTTCCGGGTCAAGCGCGAGGAGGCGCAGCCCGCGGCACCGAGCGGGCCGGAAGCGGCCCCCATTCATGTTTAAAATCCGAAGCTGACCGATTTCAAGCGGATGGTCTTTGGCACCAGGGATGACCGAGGTGCCGGAAGGCCGTCCGCTTTTGCATTCACCTGAAAGATTGGCATCGCGCGGGTGGCGAAATTGGTAGACGCACCAGGTTTAGGTCCTGACGTTCGCAAGAACGTGCCGGTTCGAGTCCGGCCCCGCGCACCAGCCTCTGCTATGTAGACCGTTCTATCGAGCAGCGAGAAAGCCTCCGTTCCGCAGGGATCGGAGGCTTTTTTCGTGGGCTACCAGTCGTTGCTGCCGCCGCCGCTATCGCTGCTGCTGCTGCTCGAGCTGTCGCTGCTGTCCCACGAGCTCGTGTCCTTGATGCCGAAGTCCTTGTCCACGAAGCTGCGGTCGTACGAGGGTTCCGGGTCGGGATCGGACGACGACCACGGGCTGCGGCTGCTGCGGTGATGGTGGTGGTTGAAGATGTTCACCGTGGTGCCGCGCTGCTCGTCCGCGTGATCCTGGATGACCCGGCGCAGCACTTCGCCCACGACCACGGTACCGACCACCGCACCGACCGCGAGCGCTTCCGTGAGGTTCGGGCCCTGGCTCGGTACCGGCGCGGGCGGGAACTCCCGATCGCCGTCCGTCGCGGGCGTGCCGTAGCCCATCGACGAATCGCTGAGGGGCCGCGAGAACCGGCGCGAGCGGGGCGCGGAGGGCTCCGTGGGCTCGAGAAGGTCGACGGCGCGCGCACGCCGCCGGAAGAAGACCTGCGCGACGAGGGCCAGCGCGAGGATGCCGGTCGCCGCCAGGGCAATCGGTCCCCAGGCGATCTTGCTGTCCGGCGGGAAGTAGTCGTTCGGCGAGGGCAGGCTCGAGGGCATCGCCGGCGCGGCGGGCAATGCGGCGGGCACGGGCTCGGGCTGGATTTCGACCGGCGCCTCCAGCTTTCGTTCGAGCTTGGCGACCGATTCGGCCTTCGCGAACTCGAGGCTTGGCGACAGCTTCCTGGCCCGCGCCAGCGCCTCCCGTGCGTCGTCGAGCCGGTCCTGCATCGCCAGCAGCTCCGAGTGGACGAAATGGGCCTTCGCACTGCGGGGATGGCTCTTCAGCACCTTCTCGATCATCGTGTTGGCGGCGTCCATCCGGCCCTTGCTCGCCGCTTCGTAGATCTGCTGGATGGTTGGCACCTTCGCCGCCTGTGCGTCGCCGGTCTTCGCCTGGGCCGCCAGCGGAAGGGCGAACACGAGGGCGGCGGCAAGGGCCAGGCTGAAGGCGGCGAGCAATCGCTGGAGCATCGGGTTTCCTGTGGGCAATGGCGAACCGGTCGCCACTGTAAGCGCGAAACCGGGGGCCATCCGGCCTGCCGTCCGCGGCCTCCGCGCATCGACTTCGGGGCATGCCCAAGGGAGCCTGTTCCGGCCGATTAGAATCTTGGGTTGCCCGGTTTTACGCGCTGCATGCGCGTGCCTCCGCATCAATCCCGCCAGCGCGTGTAAGTCCTTGATCTGTATTGATAAAAACGATGCAGGCCCCGCGTGGCAGCCCCCTCACAAGGAAGACATCATGACCGTGACCGTTGAAACCCTCGAGAAGCTCGAACGCAAGATCACGCTGACCCTGCCGGTCGGCATCATCCAGTCCGAAGTCGATTCGCGCCTCAAGAAGCTCGCGCGCACCGTCAAGATGGACGGCTTCCGTCCCGGCAAGGTGCCGATGAACGTCGTGGCCCAGCGCTATGGCTACTCGGTGCAGTTCGAGGTCATGAACGACAAGGTCGGCGAGGCCTTCTCGCAGGCCGCCAACGAAGCCAAGCTGCGCGTGGCCGGCCAGCCCCGCATCACCGAGAAGGAAGGCGCGCCCGAAGGCGAGCTGTCCTTCGACGCCGTGTTCGAGGTGTTCCCCGAGGTCAAGATCAACGACCTGTCGGGCGCCGAAGTCGAGAAGCTGTCGGCCGAAGTGGGCGACGACGCGATCGACAAGACGCTGGACATCCTGCGCAAGCAGCGCCGCACCTTCGCGCAGCGCGCGCAGGACGCCGTGGCCCAGGACGACGACCGCGTGACCGTCGACTTCGAAGGCAAGATCGACGGCGAGCCCTTCCAGGGCGGCAAGGCCGAGGACTTCCAGTTCGTGGTCGGCGAAGGCCAGATGCTCAAGGAATTCGAAGACGCCGTGCGCGGCATGAAGGCCGGCGACAGCCGCACCTTCCCGCTGTCGTTCCCGGCCGACTACCACGGCCAGGACGTGGCCGGCAAGCAGGCCGACTTCCTCGTCACGCTGAAGAAGATCGAAGCCTCGCACCTGCCCGAAGTCAACGAGCAGCTCGCCAAGTCGCTCGGCATCGCCGACGCCACGGTCGAAGGCCTGCGCGCCGACATCAAGAAGAACCTCGAGCGCGAGGTCAAGTTCCGCCTGCTGGCGCGCAACAAGAACGCCGTGATGGACGCGCTGGTGGCCAACGCCGAGCTCGACCTGCCCAACGCCAGCGTGCAGTCCGAAGTCAACCGCATGATCGAAGGCGCGCGCGCCGAGCTCAAGCAGCGCGGCATCAAGGACGCCGACAAGGCCCCGATCCCCGAGGAAGTGTTCCGTCCCCAGGCCGAGCGCCGCGTGCGCCTGGGCCTGGTGGTCGCCGAGCTGGTGCGCGCCAACAACCTGCAGGCCAAGCCCGAGCAGATCAAGGCCCACATCGACGAGCTCGCCTCGAGCTACGAGAAGCCGGCCGACGTGGTGCGCTGGTACTTCAGCGACAACAACCGCCTGGCCGAAGTCGAGGCCGTGGTGATCGAGAACAACGTGACCGATTTCGTGCTCGGCAAGGCCAAGGTCGCCGAGAAGTCGGTGTCGTTCGACGAACTGATGGCGCAGCAGCAACAGGCCTGATCGCCGCCTCGGCCCGGGACGCCATGGGGCTTGTGCTTTGCGGCACGAGCCCCATTTCACTCAGGCGTACAGTTCAGATTGACGACAGCGAACGAACCCTTCTCCGGAGCAAATTCATGAGCGCACAGGAAATCCAAGGCCTCGGCATGGTCCCGATGGTCATCGAGCAATCGGGCCGTGGCGAACGGTCCTACGACATCTACTCGCGGCTCCTCAAGGAACGCATCATCTTCCTGGTGGGCGAGGTCAACGACCAGACCGCCAACCTCGTGGTGGCCCAGCTGCTGTTCCTCGAGAGCGAGAACCCCGACAAGGACATCTCGTTCTACATCAACTCCCCGGGCGGCAGCGTCACGGCCGGCATGGCGATCTACGACACCATGCAGTTCATCAAGCCCGAGGTCTCGACCCTGTGCGTGGGCTTCGCGGCCAGCATGGGCGCGTTCCTGCTCGCGGCCGGAGCCAAGGGCAAGCGCTTCTCGCTGCCCAACTCGAAGATCATGATCCACCAGGTGCTCGGCGGCGCCCGCGGCCAGGCCACCGACATCGAGATCCATGCGCGCGACATCCTGCGCACCAAGGACCAGATGAACCGCATCCTGGCCGAGCGCACCGGCCAGCCGCTGGACAAGGTCAAGTCCGATACCGAGCGCGATTACTTCCTGACGGCCGACGAGGCCAAGGACTACGGCCTGGTCGACCAGGTCATCGCCAAGCGCCCCTGAGCGGGGTTCGGCGCGCCGGCGTCGCGATGCCGGAGGCGCCAAAAAGGCAACAACGGCGTTTTCCACACGGGAAACGCCGTTTTTGTTTCGTTATCATTGTCCAAACCCGTTACGAGGCACCTGTCCATGGCCGAGAAAAAAGGCACTTCCAGCGAAAAAACGCTCTACTGCTCGTTCTGCGGCAAAAGCCAGCACGAGGTGAAGAAGCTGATCGCGGGTCCTTCGGTCTTCATCTGCGACGAGTGCATCGACCTCTGCAACGAGATCATCCGCGACGAACTGCCGGCCGGCGAGGAAGCGCGCGAGGCGCGCAACGACCTGCCGACGCCGCTCGAGATCAAGACCAACCTCGACAACTACGTGATCGGCCAGGAGCCGGCCAAGCGCATGCTGTCGGTGGCCGTCTACAACCACTACAAGCGCCTGCGCCACAAGGAAAAGGCCAAGGGCGAGGACGTGGAGCTCAGCAAGAGCAACATCCTGCTGATCGGCCCCACGGGCTCGGGCAAGACGCTCCTGGCGCAGACGCTGGCGCGCCAGCTCGACGTGCCCTTCGTGATGGCCGACGCCACCACGCTGACCGAGGCCGGCTACGTCGGCGAGGACGTCGAGAACATCATCCAGAAGCTGCTGCAGAGTTGCAACTACGAGGTCGAGCGCGCGCAGCGCGGCATCGTCTACATCGACGAGATCGACAAGATCTCGCGCAAGTCCGACAACCCCTCGATCACGCGCGACGTGTCGGGCGAGGGCGTGCAGCAGGCGCTGCTCAAGCTGATCGAAGGCACCATGGCCAGCGTGCCGCCCCAGGGCGGGCGCAAGCACCCGAACCAGGACTTCCTGCAGATCGACACGACCAACATCCTGTTCATCTGCGGCGGTGCCTTCGCGGGCCTCGAGAAGGTGATCGAGAACCGCACCGAGGCCTCGGGCATCGGTTTCGGCGCCAGCGTCAAGAGCAAGGCCCAGCGCAGCCTCACCGAGGTGTTCCGCGAGGTCGAGCCCGAGGATCTGATCAAGTTCGGCCTGATCCCCGAACTCGTGGGCCGCATGCCCGTGGTGGCCTCGCTGGCCGAGCTCAGCGAGGACGCGCTGGTGCGCATCCTCACCGAGCCCAAGAACGCCGTGGTCAAGCAGTTCACCAAGCTGCTGCAGATGGAGGGCGTGGACCTCGAGATCCGCCCCGCCGCCCTCAAGGCGATCGCGCGCAAGGCCCTGGCCCGCAAGACCGGCGCGCGCGGTCTGCGCTCGATCCTCGAACAGTCGCTGATCGACACGATGTTCGAACTGCCCAATGCCACCAACGTCGACAAGGTCGTGGTCGAGGAATCGACCATCGACGAAAACAAGCCCCCGCTGCTCGTGTACCGCGAGGCAGCCAAGAAGGCCTGAGTGACTCCCCCGCCGGCTCTTCCCCCCGAGATGCCCGGCGTCTTCGACAAAGACTGCGGCCGCGGGCTTGAAATGCCCGTGTCGCCGACCATCTTTGCTTGATCAATCAAAGGATATCCATGTCCGGTCATACCCCTCTGCCCGCCGACGCCATCGATCTGCCGCTGCTGCCGCTGCGCGATGTCGTCGTGTTCCCCCATATGGTGATCCCGCTGTTCGTGGGGCGCCCCAAGAGCATCAAGGCGCTCGAGCTGGCCATGGAGGCCGAGCGCCGCATCATGCTGGTGGCCCAGAAGGCCGCCGCCAAGGACGAGCCCTCGGTCGAGGACATGTTCGAGGTCGGCTGCGTCTCGACCATCCTGCAGATGCTCAAGCTGCCGGACGGCACGGTGAAGGTGCTGGTCGAAGGCCAGCAGCGCGCCCGCGTGAACCGCATCGATGACGGTGAAACCCACTTCTCGGCCAACGTGACGCCGGTGGCGGCGCCCGAGGGCGGCGAGAAGGGCACTGAGGTCGAGGCGCTGCGCCGCGCTGTGATGCAGCAGTTCGACCAGTACGTGAAGCTCAACAAGAAGATTCCGCCCGAGATCCTGACCTCGATCTCGAGCATCGACGATCCGGGTCGCCTGGCCGACACGATCGCCGCGCACCTGCCGCTCAAGCTCGACAACAAGCAGGCGGTGCTCGACCTCGACGACACCAAGGCACGGCTGGAGAACCTGTTCGGCCAGCTCGAGCGCGAGGTCGACATCCTCAACGTCGACAAGAAGATCCGTGGCCGCGTGAAGCGCCAGATGGAGAAGAACCAGCGCGACTTCTACCTCAACGAGCAGGTCAAGGCGATCCAGAAGGAGCTCGGCGAAGGCGAGGAGGGCGCGGACATCGAGGAGATCGAGAAGAAGATCAAGCTCGCCAAGATGCCCAAGGACGCGCTCAAGAAGGCCGAAGGCGAGCTCAAGAAGCTCAAGCTGATGTCGCCCATGTCGGCCGAAGCCACCGTGGTGCGCAACTACATCGACGTGCTGGTGGGCCTGCCCTGGGCCAAGCGGACCAAGATCAAGCACGACCTCGCGAATGCCGAGGCGGTGCTCAACGCCGACCACTACGGCCTCGAGAAGGTCAAGGACCGCATCCTCGAGTACCTCGCGGTGCAGCAGCGTGTCGACAAGGTCAAGGCGCCGATCCTGTGCCTCGTGGGCCCGCCGGGCGTGGGCAAGACCTCGCTCGGGCAGTCGATCGCCAAGGCGACCGGCCGCAAGTACACCCGCATGGCGCTCGGCGGCATGCGCGACGAAGCCGAGATCCGTGGCCACCGCCGCACCTACATCGGCGCGCTGCCGGGCAAGGTGCTGCAGGGGCTCAGCAAGATCGGCACGCGCAATCCGCTGTTCCTGCTCGACGAGATCGACAAGCTCGGCACCGACTTCCGCGGCGACCCGTCGAGCGCGCTGCTCGAGGTGCTCGATCCCGAGCAGAACCACACCTTCGGCGACCACTACGTGGAAGTCGACTTCGACCTGAGCGACGTCATGTTCGTCGCCACCTCGAACTCGATGAACATCCCGCCGGCGCTGCTGGACCGCATGGAAGTCATCCGCCTCTCGGGCTACACCGAGGACGAGAAGACCAATATCGCGATCAAGTACCTGCTGCCCAAGCAGCTGAAGAACAACGGCGTGAAGGAAGAGGAACTGCTCGTCACCGAGGAGGCCGTGCGCGACATCGTGCGCTACTACACGCGTGAAGCCGGCGTGCGTTCGCTCGAGCGCGAGCTCTCGAAGATCTGCCGCAAGGTGGTCAAGGGCCTGCTGCTCAAGCAGATGACGCCCAAGGTCACCGTCACCGGCGAGAACCTCAACGACTTCCTCGGCGTGCGCAAGTTCACCTTCGGCCTGGCCGAGAAGCAGAACCAGGTCGGCCAGGTGGTCGGCCTCGCCTGGACCGAGGTCGGCGGCGACCTGCTGACGATCGAGGCCGTGACCATGCCCGGCAAGGGCGTGATCAGCCGCACCGGTTCGCTGGGCGACGTGATGAAGGAATCGGTCGAGGCCGCGCGCACGGTGGTGCGCAGCCGCTCGCGCCGCCTGGGCATCAAGGACGAGGTGTTCGAGAAGCGCGACATCCACATCCACGTGCCCGACGGCGCCACGCCCAAGGACGGCCCGAGCGCTGGCGCGGCGATGACCACGGCCTTCGTGTCGGCGCTCACGGGCATCCCGGTGCGCGCCGATGTGGCGATGACCGGCGAGATCACGCTGCGCGGCGAGGTCACGGCGATCGGCGGCCTGAAGGAAAAGCTGCTGGCGGCCCTGCGCGGCGGCATCAAGACGGTGCTGATCCCCGAGGAGAACGCCAAGGACCTGCAGGACATTCCCGAGAACGTGAAGAACGGCCTCGAGATCGTGCCGGTCAAGTGGATCGACAAGGTGCTCGAGATCGCGCTCGAGAAGCTGCCCACGCCGCTGTCCGACGAAGAGGTCGCGGCCTCGGCGGCGGCCGTGGCCGAGATCGCGAAGCAGCGCGAGTCGCAGGCTTCGGAAGGCTCGGTCAAGCACTGAACGACACGATCATGAAATTCGGGGGGCTCGCCTTGCGAAACCCCGAAAATCTGGTCTATAATTCAAGGCTCGAAACGCGGGAATAGCTCAGTTGGTAGAGCGCAACCTTGCCAAGGTTGAGGTCGAGAGTTCGAGACTCTTTTCCCGCTCCAGTTTTGAAAAAGGGAAGCAACAGCTTCCCTTTTTTTCGCTAGTTCGATTTCGTTTTTTCTGCGTGGCGCGATAGCAAAGCGGTTATGCAACGGATTGCAAATCCGTCTAGTCCGGTTCGACTCCGGATCGCGCCTCCACACTTCTCCCGTTGAACAGCTTCGATGATCCCAGGCCCCGCCAACCGACGTTGACGGGGCTGTTTTCATTTGGGGTATCGTCGTCATTCAACCCGGGGCCCGGATGGTGAAATTGGTAGACACATCGGACTTAAAATCCGCCGCTTCCTTAATCGGGGCATACGGGTTCGACCCCCGTTCCGGGCACCACATCTAACAAGGGAGCATTCAATGCCTCGCTACAACGCTCCATTCGAAATTCATGTGCATGGCGACGTGGCCCTGCGTTCGGACGTCGGTTTCGACCAGATCCAGGAAGCGCTGAAGCCACTGTGGAAATACGCGGGCGCCAAGTCGCTCGCCGACGGCGCCGCCAGCTCCTACGAGGAAGAACCCGGCATCCGCTTCGAGCCCAAGGACCACATGCTCCAGATGTGCTGGACCGTGGCCGGCGACGAGGACTTCCGCCAGGCGCTCGACGAGATGTGCATGGCCCTGAACGAACTCTCCGAGCGCGGCGCGGCCATCGAGGTCACCTTCTACGACACCGACTTCGACGAGGAAGAGGGCGACCCCGACGAGGAGTCGCGCGACGACTTCGTGATGCTGTTCGTGGGCCCGAATCCGGCCGCGATCATGCAGGTGCAGCGCGACCTGCTGGTCGAGGACGTGGTGAACCTGATGGAGCGCCACTTCGACGGTTCCGAACTCGGCGGCGTGGTGGCCGAGATCGACCGTCTGTTCAGCGACCGCTTCGATGCCCTGGTGAATTCGCTCGAGATCGGCAAGCGCCCGCGCGGCACCGGCGGTACCGGTGGCGGCGGCAGCAGCGGCCATGGCGGCGGACGCCGCCCGCGCCACCTGCACTGAGCGCCACACGCCTGCCACGCGGCGCCACCACCATCCGCCGCATGGCAGCGCTCTTTCCTTCTTCCGCCCTCAACGCCGGCGTGCGCAAGCGCGAGGTGTTCGGCTGGGCCATGTACGACTTCGCCAACTCGGGCTACACGACCGTGGTCATCACGGCCGTGTTCGCCGCCTATTTCGTGGGCGGCATCGCCAAGGGCGCGCCCTGGGGCCCGTTCGCCTGGACCGTGGCGCTCAGCATCTCCTACGCGATCGTGATGTTCACGATGCCGGCCATCGGCGCCTGGGCCGACCTGCGCGCGGCCAAGAAGCGGCTGCTGGCGATCACCACCGTGGGCTGCGTGATCGGCACCGCGGCGCTGGCGCTCTCGCCGCGCTTCTCGGGCGCCACGGGCGTGGCGGTCGCGATGCTGCTGATCGTGGTGTCGAACACCTTCTACTCCTACGGCGAGTCGCTGACCGGCGCCTTCCTGCCCGAGCTCGCGACGCCCGAGGGTATGGGCAAGGTCAGCGGCTGGGGCTGGGCTTTCGGCTATGTCGGCGGCATGCTGGCGCTGGGCCTGTGCCTGGCCTACGTGCTGTGGTCGCAGGCCCGCGGCCTGCCGGCCTCGCACTTCGTGCCGGTGACGATGCTGATCACCGCCGCGATCTACGGCACGGCCGCCTGCGCCACCTTCGCGCTGCTGCCCGAGCGCGCCAAGCCGAGCGCGCGGGCTCTCGGCGACGCCAAGGCGCCGGGCGCCTGGCAGCAGCTGCGCTCCACCTTCCGCCAGGCGCGCGCCTACCGCGACTTCATGACCCTGCTGGCCTGCACCGTCTGCTACCAGGGTGGCGTGGCGGTGGCCATCACGCTGGCCGCGATCTATGCCGAGCAGGTGATCGGCTTCGTCGCGAGCGAGACCATGGTGCTGATCTTCGTGCTCAACATCGCAGCGGCGCTCGGTGCCTTCGGCTTCGGCTACGTGCAGGACCGCATCGGCCACAAGACCTCGCTGGCCGTCACGCTGGTGGCCTGGATCGCGGTCTGCGTGATCGCCGCGCTGGTCACGACCAAGGGCGGCTTCTGGTGGGCCGCGGCCATCGCGGGCCTGGCGATGGGTTCGAGCCAGTCGGCCGGCCGCGCGATGACCGGCTACTTCGCGCCGCCGGCCCAGATGGCCGAGTTCTTCGGCCTCTGGTCCTTCGCCACGCGGCTCGCGAGCATCGTCGGCCCGCTGGCCTACGGCGCGGTCACCTGGCTCACGGCCGGCAACCAGCGCATCGCGATCCTGTCGACCGCGGTGCTGTTCGTCGCCGGCCTGTTGCTGCTGTGGCCGATCGACGTGCGGCGCGGCCGCGAGGCCGCGCTGCGAGGGCAGGGGTAGTTCTCAGGAGCCGTTGAACAGGCTGTTGTTGGTGATCGGCCAACCCACGGCCGGCGCGTAGCGGATGGTCCAGTTCGCCGGGTTCTTCACGCGCGCTGCGAAGGCGGGCAGGTCCGAGCGGTCGAGCGATCCGGTGTAGATCGCGTTGGTCTGGTTCGCCGGGCTGACCGTGAACGAGAAGGCGGTGCCTGCCGTCGTGAGCGCGTCGGGGATGGTGCCCGCCGCGCCGCCGAGCGTCAGGCTCGCAAGGTAGTTGCCGACCGCGGTGATCTTGCCCGCGGTGCCCACGCCCAATCCATCGATGGTGCCGCCCTGGAAGGCATAGACCGTCTCCGACTTGCCGATGCCGCCGGGCGAGCCGAGCGTGGTGCCCTTGTCGGCGATCGGGTTGCCCGTCACGTCGGTCTGGATGGTCACGATCGTGCCCGCGGGCAGGTTGCGGTCGGCGGTCCAGACGAAGGCCGTCTCGTTCGTGATGTCGGTGAATTCGAGCGCGCCGGCCTTGCGGTCGCGGTCGGTGAAGGTCACTTGGGTGCCGCCGTTCACGGCCTTGAGCAGCACGAAGGCGTAGGCATCGGGTGCTTCTGCATTGCCCGCCATGAACAGCAGGTCGCCGGCCACCAGCTGCGTCGGCGCGCCGGCCGTGACGAAGCTCAGTTCGGTCGCGCTGCTGATGCCCGCATAGGCATTGCCGACCGGATCGGTGATCGCGTTGGCATCCACCGTCAGGTAGTAGCCGCTGTCGCCGGCGAGCTTGGCGCTCGGCACCAGCGTCAGCACGTTGAACGCCAGTTGCACGCGCGCGGCGGCACTCTTGGCGTTGAAGGTCTCGACCACGCTGCCGTCGGCCTTGTGCAGCACGATGTTGCCGGCGTCGAGGCGGATGGCTTCGTTGAACGAGAGCGAGATCGAGGTGTCGAGGTTCACGCCGACACGGCCGGCGGCCGGTGCGGCGACCTTGAGCTGAGGTCCGGTGGTGTCGACCCAGGGTTCGCCGAGACGCACGACGAAGCCGTCGAACTTCTGGTCGGCCGGGTCGAGGTCCTTCGAGGCTTTGGTCTGGCCGGGCCACACGGTGTCGCCGTTGTCCAGCAGCAGCTGGACCTGCGTGCCCGCCTTCACCGGACCCGGTACTTCGACCGTCGATTCGAAGCTGCCGCCCGTGGCCTTGCGCAATGCCTCGAGGTCGTTCGAGAGCTCGACCGGTGCGCTCGACGGATTGCCGTTCCATGCGAACAGCGCGAAGTTGCGGTCCACGTCGGGGCTGGCGGCGCCCGCGGGGCCGGCAACGATCAGGTAGTTGCCGTCGGTGCCCTTGTCGATCGAGCGGATGCCGCGGCCGCCCAGTTCGAGTTCGATCGGTGCGCCGAAGGTGGCTTGCGTGGCCGTCCCTCCGACCAGCGCGGCGTAGTTCTGCACCGGCACGATCAGCGCCTTGGCGCGCGTCGAGCCGCCGGTCTGCGGCGCCCGGAAGCCCAGCCATAGCGCGCTGTCGTTCGGTGCGCTGGTCATGCCTTCAACCGAGAAGCCGTCGACCCGCTCGGGCACGACGCCGGCGCCCGCCGAAACGGCGAAGCCGAAGTGGTTGGCACCGAGGCCGTGGCCGTTGGAGACGTCCCAGGCGACGAGCTGGGCTTCGAGGGCCGAGAACTGGCCGACATAGGTGAAGGTGGTGGCGGCGCCCGTGCCCGAGACCTTCACGGCGAACAGGTGCGAGCGGTCCGGCGCATCGCCGCCGTCCTTCTTGTTGCTGTTCGAGCCCGTGAGGTACAGCGTATCGCCGATCCGCACGCCGGCCTCGAGGTCGAGCTCCTTGCCGAGCTTCGGCCCATCGGTCTCGTAGCTCCATTCCTTGACCGCAGCGCCGCCGGCACGCGGGTACACGCGCAGCACGTTGGCCTCGTCGTCGGCCACCAGCATGAAGCCGTCGGGCAGCGCGAAGGCGGTGGAGGCGTCCGAGGAACCTTCGGTGGTGCCGGCGTTGGGCGTGAAGGTGGCGCTCGACACGAGCTGCGGCGCCGGCGGGGGCGCAGGCGGCGGCGGCGCCGTGGCGGGCGGCGGAGGCGGCAGGAAGCCGACGAAACCGCCGTCGCTACCGCCGCCACCGCAGGCGGCCAGCATCAGCGAGAGGGCGCTGGCGAGCAGCATGGGTTTGAAGGGAATGCGGGTCGAGCGAAGCGGAGTGGGCGTTGTCATGGTGCGCGTTGGTTGTTCTGAACAAACCGCGCATGCTGGTACTTTGGGATGACATTTCAGTGAAACACCGAGGTGCTTCACGGTAAAGACGCGATGTCAGAACGAAGACTGCCGCAGCGACTTCGGTACCTTGTAGCGTTCGCCGTCGTAGCGCAGCGTCACCGAATTGAAACGCGCGGGCAGTGCCTTCTCGACGCAGCCCTGGTCCTCGGACGCCTGTGCGCGGCTCTGCACGACGGTGCGCGACAGCATCAGGTCGGCATAGCCGTTGCTCGCGGCCTTGCCCACCGACAGCATGGTGCGCAGTTTCTCGAAATGTCCGGCGCAGGCCGAGGCATCCCATTCGCCGCTCTCGCGATCGAGCTCGATCTCCTGCAGCACCTGGCGCAGCTTCGAGCCCTGCTGCACGTAGAGGCGCAGCGTCTCGCTCGCGGCGCTGGCGGTGCCGACGTCGCGGTAGCGCACGCGCAGGCCGAAGGCGCGGGTGTCGCTCGCGAGCACGTAGCGCGAGGTGTCGATGCGCACGTCCTGGATCAGGTTGTGGCGGTCCTCGTCGAGCGCCTCGGCCTGGAACAGCCGGCCGATGACGGTGTCGCGCTCGGTGTTGCCGTTGTCGGGGCGCTGGATCAGCAGCACCTCGAGGTCGTAGACCTTGGCGCCGTTGTCGCTGGTCTCGCGCGGCATCGGCAGCACGACGATGCTGCGGCCCGGATAGGCCGGCCAGGGCTTGCAGGCGGCCAGCCGCTCGTCGAGCGGACGGTGCGGATGCAGCTTGGCGTGCATGCGCTCGGCCAAGCCGCTCTCGCAGGCCGCATGGCCCGCGCCGGCCGCGAGCAGGCCGGCGAGCAGGAGGGCGAGGTGGCGCAGCGGGCGCATGGAACGGGGTGGCCGTTCAGGCCGTGGTCGCCTGCGGGCGGTCGGGGAGCAGGTCGGCAGGCCGCAGTCCCAGCCAGCGCGCGGCCGCGGCCTGGAGCACCGCGGCATCGCCGCTGCTGCGCAGCGCCACCCAGCCTTCGCCGTGGGCCGCGGCATCTTCGCGCAGCAGCCCCGCCGTGCCGAGCAGCCGCCGCGTCTGCAGCGCCACCGGCACGCCGGAATCGAGGAAACGGACAGCGGAGGGTGCCAGCCGCCGCAGGCGGTCCTGCAGCAGCGGATAGTGGGTGCAGCCGAGCACCACGGTGTCGGTCTCGCCGGCGTCGCCGCCGAAGGGGCCGGCCAGCGCCATGTAGTGGGCGCAGAGCTGGTCGATGGCGAGCTCGTCGAGCCGCTCGATCGCCGCCACCAGCCCGTCGCAGGGCACCGAGCGGATGCGCTCGGGATGGGGAAAGGTATGGCGCAGCGCCGCGTACTTGGCGCTCGCCAGCGTGCCGCGCGTGGCCAGCACCGAGACCTGGCCGGTGGCGCTGCCCGCCACCGCGGGCTTGATCGCGGGCTCGAGGCCGACGATCGGCAGCTCGGGGTTCTCGGCGCGCAGCACGTGGATCGCGGCCGTGGTGGCGGTGTTGCAGGCCACCACCAGCGCCTTGATGCCATGCTCGCGCACCAGCGTCTGGACCACGCGCCGCGAATGCTCGGTCACGTAGGCGTCGCCGCGCTCGCCGTAGGGCGCATGCGCGGTGTCGGCGAAGTAGACGAAGCGCTCGCGCGGCAGCTCGGCACGCAGCGCGCCCAGCACGCTCAGCCCGCCCACGCCGCTGTCGAACACGCCGACGGGCGAAGCGGAAGCGGACGGCTGCGGACGCGCGGCGAGGCTCAAGCGGGTTCCAGCGTGATGGTCTTGAACTCGCCGCTGGCGATGCGCTTCTGCCACTCGGCCGGGCCGGTGATGTGGGCGCTGGTGCCGCCGGAATCGACCGCCACCGTCACCGGCATGTCGACCACGTCGAACTCGTAGATGGCTTCCATGCCCAGGTCCTCGAAGCCCACCACCTTGGCGGTCTTGATCGCCTTGCTCACGAGGTAGGCGGCGCCGCCCACGGCCATCAGGTAGGCGCTCTTGTGCTTCTTGATCGCCTCGATCGCGACCGGGCCGCGCTCGGCCTTGCCGATCATCGCGATCAGGCCGGTCTGGGCCAGCATCATCTCGGTGAAGCCGTCCATGCGCGTGGCGGTGGTCGGGCCGGCCGGGCCCACGGCCTCGCCCTTCACCGGATCGACCGGGCCCACGTAGTAGATGACGCGGTTGGTGAAGTCCACCGGCAGCTTCTCGCCCTTGGCCAGCATGTCCTGGATGCGCTTGTGCGCGGCGTCGCGGCCGGTGAGCATCTTGCCGTTGAGCAGCAGCGTGTCGCCGGGCTTCCAGCTCGCGACTTCGGCCGGCGTGAGCTTGTCGAGATCGACGCGCTTGCTCTTCTTCTCGTCGGGTGCCCAGTCGATCTTGGGCCACAGGTCGAGCGAGGGCGCCTCGAGGTAGACCGGGCCGCTGCCGTCCATCACGAAGTGCGCATGGCGCGTGGCCGCGCAGTTCGGGATCATCGCCACCGGCTTGCTGGCCGCGTGGGTCGGGTACATCTTGATCTTGACGTCGAGCACGGTCGCGAGGCCGCCCAGGCCCTGCGCGCCGATGCCCAGGGCGTTGACCTTCTCGAACAGCTCGAGGCGCAGGGCCTCGACCTTGGTGAGCTCTTCCTTGCCCTCCTTGGCGAGTTGGGCCTTGGCCTGCAGCTCGTGCATGTCGAGGTCGTCCATCAGGCTTTCCTTGGCCAGCAGCGCGGCCTTCTCGGCCGTGCCGCCGATGCCGATGCCCAGCATGCCCGGCGGGCACCAGCCGGCGCCCATGGTCGGCACGGTCTTGAGCACCCAGTCGACCACGCTGTCGCCGGGGTTCAGCATCACCAGCTTGCTCTTGTTCTCGCTGCCGCCGCCCTTGGCGGCCACCGTCACCTCGACTTTGTCGCCGGGCACGATCTCGGTGAAGATCACCGCGGGCGTGTTGTCCTTGGTGTTCTTGCGATCGAACTGCGGATCGGCCACGACCGAGGCGCGCAGCGTGTTGTCGGGGTGGTTGTAGCCGCGGCGCACGCCTTCGTTGATGGCGTCGTCGAGGCTGCCGGTGAAGCCGCCCCAGCGCACGTCCATGCCCACCTTGAGGAACACGTTGACGATGCCGGTGTCCTGGCAGATCGGGCGCTGGCCGGTCGCGCTCATCTTGCTGTTGGTGAGGATCTGCGCCATCGCGTCCTTGGCGGCGGGACTCTGTTCGCGCTCGTAGGCCTTGGCCAGGTGGGCGATGTAGTCGGCGGGGTGGTAGTAGCTGATGTACTGCAGCGCGGCGCTGATCGATTCGATCAGGTCGGCCTGCTGGATCGTGGTCGTCATGGTGGGGGGCTTTTTTTAGGGTGTGGAAACGCCCCCCGATTATCTCAGCGCCGGGTTTCGCCGACTGGGGCGCTCACAAGGTGTGAAGAAACCGTAGCGAGCGCCCCGAGGTCGCGCCGAGGACCGGAGCCGTACTTTGTACGGTGAGGACCGCAGGTGCGAGATCGGGGCGCGCAGTAGGTTTATTCACACCTTGTCAGGCGGGCCCCGCCGCGCGCATGCCCGCCGCCAGGAACGGGATCATCTCGTGCAGCGCCTTGTCGAATTCGCGGCCGTTGCTCGCGCCGTCGGAGATCACTTCGAGCCGGCCGGTGTCGGCCAGCACGTACTGGTAGGTGCCCAGCACGAAGATGAAGCGCCAGGCCACCTGCTCCTGCGAGAGCCCGGGCAGGCTGCGCGCGAAGGCGCGCACGAAGCGACGCGAGGAGTCGTCGTAGAGCGAGCTGCGCAGCTTGCTGCCGAAGCGCGTGCCGTCGAGCTGCAGATGGGCCTGCATGCGCAGGAAGTTGCGTCCCCGCGCACCGCTGAGCGCGAGCGCCACGGCCGGTGTCAGGAAGATCTCGATCAGGCGCTCGAGCCCGATGGGGCCGCCGTCCTGCAGCGCCTCTTCGGCATCGAGCAGCCGCATGCGTTCGTCCACCAGCGGCTGGCCGCCGCGCATGTAGGTCTCGAGGAAGAGGGCGTCCTTCGACTTGAAGAAGTAATGAATCATCCCCTGGTTGACCTTGGCCAGGTCGGCCACCGCGCGCAGCGAGCAGCCTTCGAATCCGTGCTCCGCGAACAGCCGCTCGGCCGCGCGCAGGATGGCTTCGCGGCCATCGGTCTTGCGAGGTGTTCGAGGGGCCTTGGGCGCGGGCGCTTCGGCCGTGGAGGCTTTGGGAGTGGCGGGCATCGGGGATCGCGATCGCGCGGCTGCGGGGAAGGGGATCGATGGTAACTGGCCTTGCCGAGGGTCCGATTCCGCGGTTATTATTAGTCAATCGACTAACTAACAAGCCGGGCGGATGAACCGCCGGCGGAGACCCGATGACCCTGTTCACCCTCTTGCGCGGCGCTGCCGCCGCCGTGTCCCTGGCCGTGCTCGCCGCCGCGCCGGCCTGGTCCCAGTACCCCGAGCGCAGCGTTCGCCTGGTCGTGCCTTACCCCGCGGGCGGCGGCACCGACAACATCGCCCGCCTGCTCGCGGACAAGCTCTCGCAGCGCCTGGGCCAGCCCTTCGTGGTCGACAACCGGGGCGGCGCCAACGGCAACATCGGCGCCGACGCGGTGGCCAAGGCCCGGCCCGACGGCTACACGCTGCTGCTCGCGGGCCTGGGCCCGCTGGCCGTGAACCCGGGGCTGTACGCACGCATGCCCTACGACCCGGCACGTGCGTTCGCGCCCATCGTGCAGGTCTCGTCGGCGCCGCTGGTGCTGGTGGCGGGCCCGGGCGCCCCCGCGGGCGACCTGCGCCAGCTGATCGCCTTCGCGCGCCAGCATCCCGGGCAACTGACACTGGCCAACGCCGGCGAGGGCTCGCCGCACCACATCTGCGCCGGGCTGTTCGCCCGCGAGGCCGGTGCCAGCGTGACCCATGTGCCGTACAAGGGCGCCGCCCCCGCCATCACCGACCTGCTGGGCGGCAGCGTGCAGGAGCTGTGCGACAACGTGGGCACCATCCGGCCCTTCATCGAGTCGCGCAAGGTGCGGCCACTGGCCGTCTCCACCCGCGCCCGCACCAGCCTGCTGCCCGAGGTGCCGACCTTCGCCGAGGCCGGCCTGCCGGGCATCGACTTCTCCCTGTGGTTCATGCTGGTGGCGCCGGCCGGCACGCCCGCCGACGTGGTGGCGCGGCTCAACCGCGAGGCGAATGCGGTCCTCGCGCAGCCCGAGGTGGCCACGAAGTTCCGCGAGTTCGCCAACGAGCCCGTCGGCGGCACGGTGCAGGCGGCCGCCGCGCACCTGAAGACCGAAACGCAGCGCTGGCCCGGACTGGTGAAGTCCATCGGCCTGGCGCAGCAGTGAGGCGGGGGCATCCATGCAGTTGATCGACCTGTCCGTCGCCATCGAGAACGACCTGCCGGTGGACCGCCCGGGCAACGGCCCGCGCATCCGCTACCAGCACCATCGCGAGACCTTCGCGGCCCTGGCCGGGCCCTTCGCCGGCCTGCGGCCCGAGGACCTGCCCGATGGCGAGGCCTGGGCGGTGGAGCGCATCGACCTGTCCACCCACAACGGCACCCACATGGATGCGCCGTGGCACTACGCCTCGACCATGGACGGCGGCCGGCCCGCCGCCACCATCGACGAGGTGCCGCTGGACTGGTGCCATCGCCCCGGCGTGAAGCTGGACCTGCGCCACCTGCCGCACGGCCACGTCGCCACGGCCGACGACCTGGCCATGGAACTGCAGCGCATCGGCCACGTGCTGCAGCCGCTGGACATCGTGCTGGTGAACACGGCCGCCGCCGCGCGCTACGGCCAAGCCGACTACCTCGACAGCGGCTGCGGCCTGGGCCGCGAGGCCACGCTCTGGCTGACGGCGCAGGGCGTGCGCGTGGTGGGCACCGACGCCTGGTCCTGGGACGCCCCTTTCTCGCACACCGCCCGGCGCTACGCCGCCACCGGAGACGCCTCGCTGATCTGGGAGGGGCACAAGGCCGGCCGTACCACGGGCTACTACCAGATGGAAAAACTGACCAACCTCGACCTCCTGCCCGCCAGCGGCTTCCACGTCATCTGCTTCCCCGTGAAGATCCACAAGGCCTCGGCCGGCTGGGTGCGGGCCGTGGCGGTGCTGCCATGAGCGGTGCACCGGACGACACCTTGCTGGGTACCTGGTACCTGCGCGAGGCCTACGCCGTGGACCCAGGGGGCGAACGTCTGTTCGACGTCTATGGCGCCCGGCCCTCGGGCGTCATCCACTACGGCGCCGACGGCCGCATGACGGCGCTCATCACGCACGACGGCCGCGCGCGCCTTTCGGGCTCGGACCGGCAGGACGCCACCGACGCCGAGAGCGCAGCGGCGTACCGCTCGTCGATCGGCTATGCCGGGCGCTATGTCCGCGAGGGCGACTGGATCGTGCACCACGTCGACATCTCGAGCTACCCGAACTGGGTCGGGACCCGCCTGCGCCGCGAGGTGCGGCTGGCCGGCGACACGGTCGAGCTGCGCACCGCGCCGCAGCCGCAGGCGGGTGTCGAGACCGTCCTGAAGCTGGTCTGGCAGCGCGCCCCCATCGGGCTGGATGCCATGCCCGAACCCCTTCGCACACCCACCCCATCGGCCACGCCATGACCAAGCCTTCTAGAAAAGTCATCATCACCTGCGCCGTGACCGGCGCCATCCACACGCCGACCATGTCGGACGCGCTGCCCTATCGACCCGAGGACATCGCCCGGCAGGCCATCGAGGCGGCCGAGGCCGGCGCCGCGGTGCTGCACCTGCATGCACGGCACCCGGAAACGGGCGCGGTCTCCATCGAGCCGGAACGCTTCCAGGCCTTCCTGCCCGCCATCCGCGCCGCCACCGGCGCGGTGGTCAACCTGTCGACCGGCGGCAGCCTCAACCACACGGTGGCCGAACGCATCGCGCCGGCGCTGCGCTTCTCGCCGGAGATGTGCTCGCTCAACATGGGCAGCATGAACTTCTCCATGCATCCGCTCGCGCAGCGCTACAAGCAATGGAAGTTCGACTGGGAGGAGCCCTACCTGCGCGAGTCCGACGGCTACATCTTCCGCAACACCTTCCGCGACATCGGCATGGCGGCCCGTGCGCTGGCAACGCACGGCATCAAGTTCGAGCACGAGTGCTACGACGTGGGCCAGCTCTACAACCTGAAGTTCTGCATGGACAGCGGCCTGTTCGAGGCCCCGGTCTTCATCCAGTTCGTGCTCGGCATCCTCGGCGGCATCGGCGCGGACCTCGAGAACCTGGTCTTCATGAAGCGCACCGCCGACAAGCTCTTCGGCACCGGCTACCAATGGTCGGTGCTGGGCGCGGGCGCGAGCCAGATGCAGCTGGCCGTGGCCGCCGCGACGCTGGGCGGCCACGTGCGGGTGGGCCTGGAGGATTCGCTGCAGATCGCGCGCGGCGAGCTGGCGACGTCGAACGCGCAGCAGGTCGCGAAGGTGCGCCGCCTGCTGGAGGAACTGGGCCACGAGATCGCCACGCCCAACGAGGCACGCGCCATGCTGGCGCTCAAGGGCGCGGACCGGGTCGCTTTCTGATCCCGGCCGCACGGCCGACGGCTACTGCGCCGCGGCAAGCGCCTGCGCGATCCAGCCGTCGAACAGCGATTGGTGCGCGCGGATCCAGCCGTCGGCATGCCGCTCCACGTCCTGCTGGCTGTTCGCGCCTTCGCTCATGCGCAGGTTCTGCGCGTTGATGTCGCCGATCGGCACGTTCATGACCTCGAACAGCTTCGCCGCGGCCGGGTTCTTCTCGGCGAACTCGCGGTTGGCGACGATGCGTTCCTGGTTGGCGAGGAAGCCGTAGTTCTTGCCGTTCGGCTGGCGCGTGTCCACGTTCTCGCCGCTCTGCGAGGCCGAGAACGGCACCTGCAGCCACACCACGTCGGCGCCCGGGCGCAGCACGGCGCTGACCCAGTAGGGCGTCCAGGTGTAGTAGAGGATCGGCTTGTCCTGCTTGAAGCGCGCGATGGTGTCGGCCATCAGCGCGGCATAGCTGCCCTGGCGGTGCGTCACGGTGTCGCGCAGGCCGTAGGCGCCCAGGTGGTTCTCGATCGCGAGCTCGCAGCCCCAGCCGGGGTTGCAGCCGGTGAGGTCGGCCTTGCCGTCGCCGTCGGTGTCGAACAGCTTCGCGATCGCCGGCTCCTTGAGCTGCGCGATGTTGGTGATGTGGTACTGCTCGGCGGTCTTGCGGTCGATCAGGTAGCCCTGCACCGCGCCGTCGGCGTACACGCCCTGGCGCCACAGCTTCGCGTCGCCGCCGCTGTTCTTGTAGAAGTCGGCGTGCAGCAGGCTCCAGTGGTTGGCCATGAAGGTGGCGTCGCCGTTGGCGATCGCCAGGTGCTCGGTCGCGGGCTCCAGGTCCTTCATCGGCTCGACCGTGTAGCCGAGCTTCTCGAGCGCGCGCATCACGAGCAGGGTCTGGAAGGCCTCTTCGGCCAGCGAACTCTTGAGCGGCTTGACGACGATGCCTTGGCCGGGCAGGTCGGTGGCGGCATGCGCCGGCAGGGTGAAGGTCGTCGCGGCGGCGAAGGCCAGGGCCAGCAGGCCGAGGCCGCGGGCGAAGGGATTCATCGATGTCTTCATGCGTCGTGTTCCTCTCGTGCTTCAGCGGGTCTGGGTCGAGAGGGCCGGCACGGCTTCTTCCGTGCCACGCGATGCGGACGGCGCCACTGCGCGCTGCAGCGTGCGCAGCGCCAGGCCCGCGGGCCCGCCATGCCACCAGCGCTGGCCGCCGCGGCGCGGCCGGCCCATGGCCTGCGTCAGCCGGTCGAGCGAGATCGCGAGCAGCACGATGCCCAGGCCGCCGACGGTGGCCAGGCCCATGTCGAGCCGGCCGATGCCGCGCAGCACCATCTGGCCCAGGCCGCCCACGGCGATCATCGAGGCGATCACCACCATCGACAGCGACAGCATCAGCGCCTGGTTGATGCCGGCCATGATCGAGGGCATGGCCAGCGGCAGCTTCACCTTCACCAGCATCTGCCAGGGCGAGGCGCCGTAGGCGCGCGCGGCCTCGATCAGGTCGGGCCGCACCTGGCGCAGGCCCAGGTTGGTCAGGCGCACCAGCGGCGCCAGCGCGAACACGATGGTCACGATCACGCCCGGCACGTTGCCGATGCCGAACAGCATCACCACCGGCACCAGGTAGACGAAGGCCGGCGTGGTCTGCATCGCGTCGAGCACCGGGCGCATCACGCGCTGGGCCCGGTCGCTGCTGGCCAGCAGCACGCCCAGCGGCAGGCCGATCACCATGCAGAAGACCAGCGAGGTCAGCACCAGCGACAGCGTGACCATGGCCTCGGGCCAGATGCCCAGCATCGCGACCAGCAGCAGCGCGACGGTGCTGCCGATGGCCAGCGCGCGGCCCGCGAACTGCCAGGCCAGCAGGCCGATCAGCGCGATCATCGCGAGCGTCGGCAACCCGGTCAGCAGGCTCTGCACCGAGTTCAGGGTGCTGTCGATCGGCAGCCGCACGGTCTGGAAGAAGGGGCGGAAATGCTCGACCACCCAGCCCAGGCCCTGGTTGATCCAGGACTCGACCGGCAGCGAGCCGTCCCAGAGGCGGTGCAGCTGGAAGCCGGCGGCATCGGCCTGGCCGGCGAGCTGGTGCGCGGCGTCGGACGGCACGGGCGCGTCGAGCCAGGCGCTGGTGGCCGCGGGATCGGGCGCGGCCGACAGGGCTTCCCAGGGGTCGAGCGCGACGGGCGCCGGCGCGGGCTGTTGCGCCAGCGCGGCGGCGGCATCGTTGGCGGTGGCGAGGTCGGAGGGCAGGGTGGTGTCGTTCATCTTCTCGGCGGTTCCTTCGAAATCGGGTTCAGGCCAGGACATGGGCAGGGGCGGCGCTCGCGGCGGGGGCTGGCGGCAGCGCGGGATCGATCGGCGGCGTGTCGCGATCGAGGAACTTCAGCAGCGTGGTCTTGCTGATCGCGCCGCAGAAGCGGCCGTCGGCCGCCACCACCGGCACCGCGCAGGGCGCCTGGCCGACCTGGCCGATCAGTCCGGCCACGGGCGCGTCGGCCTCGATCGTGCCGAGGTCGGCGAGGAACGCATGGCGCAGGCCCAGCGGTCCGGAATGGCCGTCGAGCGCGGCGCGCAGCGTGTCGGCCGAGACCGTGCCGAGGTAGCGCCGGTCGGGGCTGGTCACGTAGGCGAAGTCGCGGTCCTGGTCCTCCAGCAGCTTGAGCGCCGCGCGGGCGCCGCGCTCGGGGTGCTCGCAGACCACGGTCAGCGGCTTGCGCGCGATGTCGGCGGCCTTGAACACGGCCGCCGCGTCCACGCCGCGCACGAAGCTGCGCACGTAGTCGTTGGCCGGGCAGCGCAGGATCTCGTCGGGCGTGCCGACCTGGATCACCTGGCCGTCCTTCATGATCGCGATCCGGTCGCCGATGCGCATCGCCTCGTCGAGGTCGTGCGAGATGAAGACGATGGTGCGGCGCTGCTGCTGTTGCAGCCGCAGCAGCTCGGACTGCATCTCGGTGCGGATGATCGGGTCGAGCGCCGAGAAGGCCTCGTCCATCAGCAGGATCGAGGGATCGGAGGCCAGCGCGCGCGCCAGGCCCACGCGCTGCTGCATGCCGCCCGAGAGCTCGTCGGGATAGCTGTCGCCCCAGCCGGCCAGCCCCACCTGCGCGAGCGCCAGGTCGGCCTGCGCCAGGCGCTCCTTCTTGCCGGTGCCCGACAGCTCGAGCCCGAAGGCCGTGTTCTCGCGCACCGTCATGTGCGGCATCAGCGCGAAGGACTGGAACACCATGCTGATGTCCTTGCGGCGCAGCGCGCGCAGCCGGGCGTCGGAGTGTTCGTTGATGTCGGCGCCGTCGATCACGATGCGGCCCGCGGTCGGCTCGATCAGCCGGTTCAGCAGCCGCACCAGCGTCGACTTGCCCGAGCCCGACAGGCCCATGATCACGAAGATCTCGCCGGCCTGGATCTCGAAGGTGGCATCGAACACGCCGATCGACTGGCCGGTCTTCGCGAGGATCTCCTTCTTCGACAGACCTTGGCGCACCAGCGCCAGCGCGTCCTCGGGCGCGTCGCCGAAGACCTTGAAGACGTGGTCGATGAGAATTCCTTTGGCCATATGCCGGGCTCCTTGTGCGAAGGTTGGACGGGTGCCGTTCCGCCTGGAAGCGGGACGGCAGCGGCCACGCCATCAGCCGATGGCTGCCGGAAGGCACTGAGGACGACGTGGCGACGAAACCAGTGCCCGACGGATGCTTCGCTCGCGGGCAACGGGCCTGGTCGAGGGGCGCCGCCTGGAGAAGCGTGACGTGGCAGTGGGGCCGGAACTATCCGGCCGGTGTGCCGGGCTGGGCCCGGCGGGAGAACCTGCACCGCGACGGGATTCGAAGATCCGCGAGTAGTGCCGGTGGGAGCTGCAGCGTCATCCCGCAACGGGATTTCGCAACGGGTTCGTAATGACTTGCAGGTCCGCGAAAGACGATGATTATAACTTTTTGACATGAAGCATGTCAATCCGCCGCCTGCGAACAGCTGTAGTCTGGAACGCAATGGCCGCGTCAGATGAGAGCCATTCTTATCGGGCGATACTCGGGGCCGCGTCCGGCGAGCGGGCGCACCCCTTTTCAAGACTGCGGAGCTTTTCTCATGACGACTTCCCCCAAGACCCGTGCCGAGCGCGACACCTTCGGACCGATCGACGTGCCGGCCGACAAGCTGTGGGGCGCGCAAACGCAGCGCTCGCTGCAGAACTTCGACATCTCGGGCGAGCAGCAGCCGCGCGAGATCATCAAGGCCCTGGCCCAGGTCAAGCGCGCATCGGCCGTGGTCAACCACGCGCTGGGCCTGCAGGACGAGAAGAAGACCCATGCCATCGTCGCCGCGGCCGACGAGGTCATCGCCGGCAAGCACCCGGGCGAGTTCCCGCTGGTGGTCTGGCAGACCGGCTCGGGCACGCAGACCAACATGAACGTCAACGAGGTGCTGGCCAACCGTGCGAGCGAACTGCTGGGCGGCGAGCGTGGCGAAGGGCGCCTGGTGCATCCCAACGACGACGTGAACCGCAGCCAGTCGAGCAACGACGTGTTCCCGACCGCGATGCACGTGGCGGCCGTCGAGGCCATCACCCACAAGCTGCTGCCGGCCATCGCCAAGCTGCGCGGCACGCTCGAGCAGAAGTCGAAGGACTTCGCCGACATCGTGAAGATCGGCCGCACCCACCTGCAGGACGCCACGCCGCTCACCCTGGGCCAGGAGTTCTCGGGCTACGTGGCGCAACTCGCGCATGGCGAGGCGCACGTGCGCGCCGCGCTGCCGCACCTGAGCGAACTGGCGCTGGGCGGCACGGCCGTGGGCACCGGCCTCAACGCGCCCAAGGGCTATGCCGAGCAGGTGGCGGCCGAGCTCGCGAAGCTCACCGGCCTGCCGTTCGTGACCGCGCCGAGCAAGTTCGAGGCGATGGCCAGCGTCGATGCGCTGGTGCATGCCCACGGCGCGCTCAAGACCCTGGCCGCCAGCATGAACAAGATCGCCAACGACGTGCGCTGGCTCGCGAGCGGCCCGCGCAGCGGCATCGGCGAGCTGAGCATTCCCGAGAACGAGCCGGGCTCGTCGATCATGCCGGGCAAGGTCAACCCGACCCAGAGCGAGGCCGTCACGATGCTGGCCGCGCAGGTGTTCGGCAACGACGTCGCCATCAACATCGGTGGCGCCTCGGGCAACTTCGAGCTCAACGTGTTCCGCCCGATGGTGGCCCACAACTTCCTGCAGAGCGTGCGCCTGCTGGCCGACGGCATGGTGAGCTTCAACGACCACTGCGCTGTGGGCATCGAGCCGAACCGCGAACGCATCACGGAGCTGGTGCAGCGCTCGCTGATGCTGGTGACCGCGCTCAACACGCACATCGGCTACGACAAGTCGGCCTACATCGCCAAGAAGGCGCACAAGGAAGGCACCAGCCTGCGCGAAGCCGCGATCGCCTCGGGCCACCTCACGGCCGAGCAGTTCGACCAGTGGGTGGTGCCCGAGAACATGACCGGTCGCTGAGCCCGATCGGCTCCAATGCAAAAAGGACCCGCGAGGGTCCTTTTTTCGTTGGCGAGGGGCGAGCTCAGTACCCGATCGTGTAGCGCTGGCGCGAGTGCGCCGGCTTCTCGAGCTCGTCGATGAAGGCGATCGCGTAGTCCTCGAAGCTGATCCAGCTGCGGCCCTCGGCGCTGACCAGCAGGTCGTTCTGGCCGAGGCGGAACTTGCCGGTGCGTTCGCCTTCGACGAATTCGGCCGAGGGCGAGAGGAAGGTCCAGTCGAGCTCCTTCTCGGCGCGCAGCGCCTCGAGGAACACGCCGCCGGCCGAGGCCTCGGCCTTGTAGGCCTCGGGGAAGTTCGGCGTCTCGATGACCTTGAGGCCCGGTGCCGCGAACAGGCTGCCGGCGCCGCCGACCACCAGCAGGCGCTTCACGCCCGCGCGCTTCGCGGGTTCGATGATGGCCGCGGGCGGCACGGTCGCGAAGTGGGCGGCGCTGAACACGGCGTCGTGGCCGGCCAGAGCCTTCTCGAGCGCGGCGCCGTCGAGCACGTCGAGGTCGACGGCCTTGACGTTGGCGCGGTCGGAAAGCTTGGCGCTGGCATGGCGCGCGATGGCCGTGACCGTGTGGCCGCGGCGCAGTGCTTCTTCGAGGAGGCGGCCGCCGGCGCGACCGGTGGCGCCGATGATGGCGATGTGGCTCATGGAGGACTCCTTGGAACGAGCTGTGGGAAGAGGGCGATGAGGCTCATCTTAGGTTTCTCATTTCGAAAGAAATACCTCGAAATTCGCGCTTCTTTATTCCTAAAATCGTTCGAATGGACCGTCTCAACGCAATGCGGGTCTTCGTGACCGTGGTCGACGCGGGCAGCCTCTCGGCCGCCGCCGACAAGCTCGACATGTCGCGCCCCGTGGTCACGCGCTACGTCGCCGAGCTCGAGCAATGGACCGGCGCGCGGCTGCTGCACCGCACCACCCGGCGCCTGAGCCTCACGGCCGCGGGCGAGGAACTGCTGCCGCGCTGCCGCCAGGTGCTGGAGCTCGCGGGCGACATGCAGGCCGCGGTGCGCCATCCGGCCGAGGCGCCGCGCGGGCAGTTGCGCATCACCACCGGCACCTCGTTCGCGCAGGCGCAACTGGCCGATGCGATCGCCGACTACGTGCGGCTCTATCCGGGCGTGATGGTCGACCTGGTGCTGCTCGACCGCACCGTGAACCTGGTCGACGAGCGCATCGACCTCGCGATCCGCACCGCGGCCGAGATCGATCCCAACCTGATCGCGCGCCGGCTCACGGACTGCCGCTCGGTGGTCTGCGCCTCGCCGGCCTACCTGGCCGAGCACGGCACGCCGCAGCGCGTGGACGAACTGGCGCAGCGCAACTGCCTCACGCATTCCTACTTCGGCCACAGCCTCTGGAGCTTCACGCGCAAGAGCGACGGCGCGCCGGTGTCGGTGGCCGTGGACGGCAACGTGTCGGCCAACGATGCGGCCAGCCTGATGTGCCTGGCGCGCGCGGGCGCGGGCATCGCGATGCTGCCGACCTACCTGACGGCGCAGCTCGTGCACGGCGGGGAGCTGGTGCCGCTGTTCCCCGATTTCGAGCCGCAGGTGGTGGGCATGTACGCGGTCTACACCTCGCGCAAGCACATGCCGGCCACCTTGCGCACCATGCTCGACTTCCTGGCGCAGCGCTTCACCGAAGTGCCGGCCTGGGACCTGCCGCTGGCGGCCTGAACGAAGCTCAGTGGTCGGCCGGAGGATGCGCCATCAGCCGGTCGGTGAAGGCGATGGCCATGGCCGAGAGCAGGAAGGCGACGTGGATCACCGTCTGCGCGATCAGCACCTTGTCGGTGTAGTTGTCGGCGTTGATGAAGGTCTTGAGCAGGTGGATCGAGCTGATGCCGATGATGGCGGTGGCCAGCTTGACCTTGAGCACCGAGGCGTTCACATGGCTCAGCCACTCGGGCTGGTCGCGGTGGCCTTCGAGGTCCATGCGGCTCACGAAGGTCTCGTAGCCGCCCACGATCACCATGATCAGCAGGTTCGAGATCATCACCACGTCGATCAGCGCCAGCACCACCAGCATGATCACCGTCTCGTTGAGCGCGGCCACCGGCGCAGTGGTCTTGTAGCCGATGCTGTTGATCAGCGCCTGCAGCGCGGTCTGGCTGCCGAATGCGGCCTCGACCAGGTGCAGCAGCTCGACCAGGAAATGCACCACGTAGACCGCCTGCGCCACGATCAGTCCCAGGTACAGCGGCAGCTGGAGCCAGCGGCTCGCGAAGATCAGCCGTGGCAGCGGGCGCAACGGAGAGGTGCGGGCGTGAACGGGCATGTTCCGGGGATCGAAGGGGTCGGGGGAGGACATCGAGGGGGCGTGTGTGACGGGGAGCGCGATTCTAGGGGTGTCCCGGTGACGCACTCGTGATAACCCCCCGCTCTAACATCGGGGGTCCGTCAGCAGCACGCCGGTTCGGCGTCAGTGGCCCGTAAGTGGTCGCGCCGACATTACGGCCGCAATTCATCCAGGAGACACGAGACATGAGCAGCGCATCGAAGAACATTGAATCCGTCCTGGTCGAGAACCGCGTGTTCCCGCCCGATGCCCGCGCCACGCAAGGCGCCCGCATTTCCGGCATGGCCGCTTACGACGCCCTGTGCAAGGAAGCGGAACAGGACTTCGAAGGCTTCTGGAGCCGCCAGGCCACGACCCACCTGCAGTGGACGAAGCCCTTCAGCAAGATCCTCGACGAGTCGAACGCGCCGTTCTACCAATGGTTCGGCGACGGCGAACTCAACGCCAGCGCCAACTGCCTCGACCGCCACATCGGCACGCCAGTGGAGAACAAGACCGCCATCGTCTTCGAAGCCGACGACGGCACCGTCACCCAGGTCACCTACAAGGAACTGCTCGCACGCGTGAGCCAGTTCGCCAATGCGCTCAAGGCCTCCGGCATCAAGAAGGGCGACCGCGTCATCGTCTACATGCCGATGACGGTCGAGGGCGTGATCGCAATGCAGGCCTGCGCGCGCATCGGCGCCACCCACAGCGTGGTGTTCGGCGGCTTCTCGGCCAAGGCGCTGCAGGAACGCATCATCGACGCCGGCGCGGTCGCGGTCATCACCGCCAACTTCCAGCTGCGCGGCGGCAAGGAACTGCCCCTCAAGGCCATCGTCGACGACGGCATCGCGCTCGGCGGCTGCGAGTCGATCAAGACCGTGTTCGTGTTCGAGCGCACGGCCTCGGCCTGGCACCGCGTCGAGGGCCGCGACAAGACCTTCGCCGAGGCGCTGGCCGGCCAGAGCACCGAGTGCGCGCCCGAGCCGGTGAATGCCGAGCATCCGCTGTTCATCCTCTACACCTCGGGCTCCACCGGCAAGCCCAAGGGCGTGCAGCACGCCACCGGCGGCTACCTGCTGTGGGCCAAGATGACGATGGACTGGACCTTCGACATTCGTCCCGAGGACGTGTTCTGGTGCACCGCCGACATCGGCTGGATCACCGGCCACACCTACGTCGCCTACGGCCCGCTCGCGGCCGGCGCCACCCAGGTGGTGTTCGAGGGCATCCCCACCTTCCCGCACGCGGGCCGCTTCTGGCAGATGATCGAAAAGCACAAGGTCAGCGTGTTCTATACCGCGCCCACCGCGATCCGCTCGCTGATCAAGGCGGCCGAGGGCGACGAGAAGGTGCATCCGAAGAACTGGGACCTCACGAGCCTGCGCATCCTCGGCTCGGTCGGCGAGCCGATCAATCCCGAGGCCTGGATGTGGTACCACCGCAATATCGGCGGCGAGCGCTGCCCGATCGTCGACACCTTCTGGCAGACCGAGACCGGCGGCCACGTGATCACGCCGCTGCCGGGCGCCACGCCGCTGGTGCCGGGCTCGTGCACCTTGCCGCTGCCGGGCATCATGGCTGCGATCGTGGACGAGACCGGCAAGGACCTGCCCAATGGCGCGGGCGGCATGCTGGTGATCAAGCGGCCCTGGCCCTCGATGATCCGCACCATCTGGAACGACCCCGAGCGCTTCAAGAAGAGCTACTTCCCAGAAGAGATGGGCGGCACGATCTATCTGGCCGGTGACGGCGCGGTGCGCAGCGCCGACCGCGGCTACTTCCGCATCACGGGCCGCATCGACGACGTGCTCAATGTCTCGGGCCACCGGCTGGGCACGATGGAGATCGAGTCGGCGCTGGTGTCCAAGACCGACCTCGTGGCCGAGGCCGCGGTGGTGGGGCGTCCCGACGACCTGACGGGCGAGGCGATCTGCGCCTTCGTGGTGCTCAAGCGCGCGCGCCCGACCGGCGAGGAGGCGAAACAGATCGCCACCGAGTTGCGCAACTGGGTGGCCAAGGAGATCGGGCCGATCGCCAAGCCCAAGGACATCCGCTTCGGCGACAACCTGCCCAAGACGCGCAGCGGCAAGATCATGCGGCGGCTGCTGCGCAGCATCGCCAAGGGCGAGGCGATCACGCAGGACACCTCGACGCTCGAGAACCCGGCGATCCTCGATCAGTTGTCGCAGACGAACTGAGCGACGCGGCATTCCTGCTGTAGGACAGGGGCGTCAGTGCCGGGCCGAGGGCCGGGCAGGCCCCTTCGCTGAGGTAAAACCGCTGGCACCACCGCGCGCCTCGAAGCGCGCGGGTTCCCAACGTGTTCGATCTTTCCGAAGGAGGCCCCCATGGGCGTGAGATCCGCTTTCCTGTTCGTCATCGTGCTGCTGATCGCGGCGCTGGCCGCGCTCAACTGGGGCACGCTGGCCACGCCCACCGACGTGTGGCTGGGCTTCATGACCGTCTCGGCGCCGCTGGGCCTGATCATGCTGGGGCTCACCGTGGTGCTGGCGGCCTTCTTCCTGGTCTACGTGCTGTACCTGCACAGCTCGGTGCTGCTCGACACCAAGCGCCACACCAAGGAGATGCAGGTGCAGCGCGACCTGGCCGACAAGGCCGAGGCCTCGCGCTTCACCGAGCTGCGCAACTTCCTGCAGGCGCAGGAGAACCAGCACATGGCGCAGAACGCCGACCGCCAGACGGCGCTGCTGGCGCGCATCGACCAGCTCGAGGCCGCGGTGCGGCTGCGTTCGGACCAGTCCGACAACACGCTGGCCGCGCACATCGGCCAGCTCGAGGATCGCATCGAGCGCCGGCCTTCGCTGCCCGTGGAACTCGATCCGCGGGTCTGAGGACCGGCCTTACTTCGTCGACAGGATCCAGGACGCGAGCTTCTTCGCGTCGGCTTCGCTGACCTGGTTGTTGGCCGGCATCGGCACCGGGCCCCACACGCCCGAACCGCCCTTGATGATCTTGCCGGCCAGCATGTCGGCCGCGCCCGCGTTGTCCTTGTATTTGGCCGCCACGTCCTTGAACGAGGGGCCGAGCACCTTGCGCTCGACCGCATGACAGCTCATGCAGTTCTTCGAGGTGGCCAGCGCCAGGTCGGCGAAGGCGGGGGCTGCCAGGCCGAGGGCCAGGGTCGCGAACAGCAGGGCTCTTTTCATGGGGATCGGATTCTCTGTTTATGTAAGGGCTGAGTTACATTCGACGGCTCAACGCGATGATTGTAGGGAGCACCGACCACCGGCGTGCGACCGCATCGCGCGACACGACCCGAAGGGATTCGCGATGTGGTTTCTGGTGCTGGGCATTCTGGGCGTGGCCCTCAAATACTTCGAAGTCGGCCCGGTCGCCACCTGGAGCTGGTGGATCGTGCTGATTCCCTTCGCGCTCGCCATGGCCTGGTGGGCCTGGGCCGATGCCTCGGGCTACACCAAGCGCAAGGTGGTCGAGCGCGAGGATGCGCGCCGCCAGGCGCGCATCGACCGGCAGAAGACCAACATGGGCCTGAAGACAGGCAGCGGATCGCGCCCACGCCGCTGACTCCTCTGCGCTGACGGGCCCGCCGTGGTCCGCATGTGAAACTCTTCCGACGCGCCGCATGCATCGCGGCGCTTCATCGGGGAGGATCGAAATGACCACACGCATGCCGTCGAGCGGGCTCGCACCCGTGCTGCGGATCGCCATGGGCTTGCTGATCGTGCTGGCCATGGGCGCGGCCGGCTGGCTGCATCGCTCGCCATGGATCGTGCTGCTGGCGACGCCGCTGTTCACCGTGCTCTATGCGCTCGGCAAGTGGAATGCCTGGACCTTGGCCTGGCGGCTCGGCGGCGCGAAGCGGATCGTGCTGTCGGCGCTCGTGACGCTGCCGATCCAGGCGGTGCTCGCGGGCGTGTTCTACCTGCTCGGGCTGGGCCTGAGCATGCTGCTGGCGCCGGCCGCGACTATCGCCGCGTTCTCGGGCGCCGATGTGCAGTGGGCCGCGGTGCTGTTCGTGCTGGCGGTCGCCGTGAGCGCGGCGATCATCCGGCTCGAGGCCGCGGCGCCCGAGCCCGTGGCTGCCACGCCATCGCCCGTATCACCCGCAGCGGAGACCGAGCCCGAACTCGACATCGACCCGACGCCGCTGAACCCCGACACCTTCTTCGAGTCCCCCGGCTACTGGCGCAAGAACGCCGCGCGCGAAGCGCTCGCGCAGCGCGGCACGCCGGTCGAGAAGCCGCCGTTCGCGGCCAGCGAAGCCATGCTCGCGGCCGCCGAGGCGCGGCTGGGTTTTCGCCTGCCCGACACGCTGCGCCGGCTCTATGGCCGGATGAACGGCGGCTACGTGGGCTGGCTCTACGTGCCGTTGAAGCGCGATGCCGGCCCGTTCTACGACGACTGGCGCGGCGCCTTCTCCATCGACTATTCGAGCCTCGCGGCCGTGGACAAGCTGCGCACCGTGGCCGAGCACTACGAGGACTTCACGCACGAGCCCGAGGACGTGCCGGCCGGCGCCGACAAGCTGGTGGTGCTGCAGGCCCGCTATGGCGACATGACCCTGCTCGACTTCACGCGCGGGTCGCAGGCGCGGGTGCTGATCGCGGACTTCGACCGCCAGCCGGGCGTGGAGCCGGTCGACATCGCCTTCGAGAACTTCGACGATTTCCTCGCGGCGCTGCGGCGCGTGCGCCCGGAGCGGGGCGTGGCGCGAACGGTCGCGCGCGATCTGGGCCCACCGCTGGGCGAGGCGCCGGAAGAATGGCGCGCGCCGATGTTCTGGGGCGAGGCGCAGCCTCATTTCTTCTACCTCAACGCGGCGCAGCGCAAGGACGGTTCCGAGCCGCAACTGACGGCCGACGATGCGCTGATCGCGCAGACCGAGGCGCGGCTGGGCGTGCGGCTGCCGGGCGCGCTCGTGGCGCTGTGGCGCGTGAAGAACGGCGGCGGCGTCTCGTGCCGCTGGGTCGACATCGCCGACGGCGAGGGCCAGCCGTACAGCGAGGCCTTGCGCTACCTGATGCCGATGGAGTACCTCGCGACCCTGGCCGAGCTGTCGGACCGCATCGTGTTCCCGCCGGGCGAAACGCCGTGGAAGCAAGGCTTCGACGCGCCGCAGCGCCTCGTGGTGCTCGAGGCCGACCACGGCCGGGTGGTCATGCTCGACTACCGCGACAGCGCCGCGCAGGCCCCGGCCGTGCTGGTCGTGGACGACCTGGACCGCGGCCCGCCGCGCGAGTTGCTGCGCTTCGGGAGCGTCGACGACCTGCTGCCGTGCCTGCGCCCGAAGTCCATCGGCTACGAGGACGTGGCCAAGCCGTGGCAGCCATCGGCCGCCACGGCCTGAACGCCGGGCTTCAGAACTTGTCGAGCACCGCGCCCGAGCTCGCGCTCGAGGCGTTGAACGCGAACTTGGCCTGCACGCCGCGCGTGTAGCGCGGGGCCGGGGCCTTCCAGCCTTCGCGGCGCTTGGCGATCTCGGCCTCGGGCACGTTGAGCTCGAGCTTGAGCGCATGCGCATCGATGGTGATCGAGTCGCCCTCGTGGACGAAGGCGATGGTGCCGCCGGCCGCCGCTTCGGGCGCCACGTGGCCCACCACCATGCCCCAGGTGCCGCCCGAGAAGCGGCCGTCGGTGATCAGGCCCACGCTCTCGCCGAGGCCCGCGCCGATCAGCGCGCCCGTGGGCGCCAGCATCTCGGGCATGCCCGGGCCGCCCTTGGGGCCGAGGTAGCGCAGCACCATCACGTCGCCGGCCACGATCTTGCCGTCGAGGATGGCCTTGAGCGCCGACTGCTCGTCGTCGAACACGCGCGCCGGGCCGGTGATGACCGGGTTCTTGAGGCCGGTGATCTTGGCGACCGCGCCTTCGGGCGACAGGTTGCCCTTGAGGATGGCCAGGTGGCCTTCTTCGTACATCGGCTTGTCGATCGGGCGGATCACGTCCTGGTCGGCGCGCGGCACGTCGGGCACGTCCTTAAGCACTTCGGCGATGGTCTGGCCGCTGATGGTGACGCAGTCGCCATGCAGCAGGCCGGCGTTGAGCAGCACCTTCATGACCTGCGGAATGCCGCCGGCCTGGTGCAGGTCGACCGCGAGGTACTTGCCCGAGGGCTTCAGGTCGCAGATCACCGGCACCTTCTTGCGCATGCGCTCGAAATCGTCGATGGTCCATTCCACCTCGGCCGCGTGCGCGATCGCGAGGAAGTGCAGCACCGCGTTGGTCGAGCCGCCCGTGGCCATGATCACGGCCACCGCGTTCTCGATCGCCTTCTTGGTCACGATGTCGCGCGGCTTCAGGTCCTTCTTGATCGCCTCGATCAGCACCTTGGCCGATTCCTTGGCCGAGTTGGCCTTCTCGTCGTGCGGGTTCGCCATGGTCGACGAGTAGGGCAGCGAGATGCCGAGGGCCTCGAAGGCGCTCGACATGGTGTTGGCCGTGTACATGCCGCCGCAGGAGCCGGTGCCGGGGATGGCGCGCTTCTCGATCTCGTGCAGGTCCTCGTCGCTCATGTTGCCGGCGGCGTTCTGGCCCACGGCCTCGAACACGCTGACGATGTTGAGGTCCTGGCCCTTGTAGCGGCCCGGCAGGATGGTGCCGCCGTAGACGTAGATGGCGGGCACGTTGGCGCGCAGCATGCCCATCAGGCCGCCGGGCATGTTCTTGTCGCAGCCGCCGACCACCAGCACGCCGTCCATCCACTGGCCGCCGACGCAGGTCTCGATGCAGTCGGAGATGACCTCGCGGCTCACCAGCGAGTACTTCATGCCTTCGGTGCCCATGGCCATGCCGTCGGAGATGGTGGGGGTGCCGAACACCTGCGCGTTGCCGCCGGCTTCCTCGATGCCCGCGATGGCCGCGTCGGCCAGCTTCTGCAGGCCCGAGTTGCAGGGCGTGATGGTGCTGTGGCCGTTGGCGACGCCGACCATCGGCTTCTTGAAGTCGCCTTCCTCGTAGCCCATCGCGTAGAACATCGAGCGGTTGGGCGCGCGGCTCTTGCCTTCGACGATGTTGGCGCTGCGGCGATTGATCTGGATTGGCTTGGTGTCCATGGTGGGTGTCTCTTCGATCGTGGGGAGGGAAAACCGGGGAGCGCCAAGTATCGGACTTCTGATTGATTGCTTCCAATCCATTTTGAGAGGCCGATTGATATGCTTGGCATATGAATGAAAGCCTGATCGACCTGCGGGCCTGGCGCCAGTTCGTGGCCGTGGCCGAGGAACTGCATTTCGGCCGCGCCGCACAGCGCCTGCACATGACCCAGCCGCCGGTCACGCAGGCCATCGCCCAGCTCGAGAAGACCCTGGGCGTGGTGCTGTTCGACCGCACGCGGCGCCGGGTGGCGCTCACGCCGGCCGGCGAGGCGCTGCTGCCCGACGTGCGCGAGCTGCTGGCGCGCGCCCAGGCGCTGCCGGCGCGCGCCCGCGCGGCCGCGGCCGGGCAGGTGGGCCGGGTGCGCATCGCCTTCGTCTCGACCGTGGGCTTCGAGCAGCTGCCCGACTGGGTGCGCGAGTTCCGCGTGCTCTGTCCCGAGGTGGCGCTCGAGCTGGTCGAGGCCACGGGCGACGTGCAGCTCGAGGCCTTCGCGCGCGGCGAGATCGATGCCGGCCTGATGCTGCATTCGCCGGGCGCCGCGCCGCCGGGGCTGGCGCGGCTGGCGGTGTCGCAGGAGCCGCTGGTGCTGGCGCTGCCGCAGCGGCATGCGCTCGCGAGCGCCGAGAAGCTGCCGCTGGCCGAGGTGCTGGCCGAGCCGCTGGTGATCTTTCCGCGCCGCATCGTGCCTTCGCTGCACGACGCGGTCTTCGCGCTCTACCACGCGGCCGGGCGCGCGCCGCAGCTGGCACAGGAGGCGATCCAGATGCAGACCATCGTCAACCTGGTTTCGGGCGGCATCGGCGTGGCCTGGGTGCCCGAGAGCGTCACGCAGTTCCGCCGCGCGGGCGTGGTCTACCGCGGCGCCGACGAGTTCGCGCCCGTCGGCCGGCGCCGCGCGGTGCCGGTGCTGCCGCGCTGCGAAACCAGCCTGGTGTGGCCGGCCGAGGCCGCCAACCCGGCGCTCGAGCGCTTCATCGCGTTCGTGCAGGAGCGCCAGCCGGCGGCCGCGCGCGGCGCGAAATAGCGGCGGGAGCGGGCGGCGGTCCATCGAGGGCCGAGGCCAGCAGCGTCTCGAGCCAGCCCGCGAAGGCCTGCATGCGCCGCGACAGGTTGCGCCGGTGCGGATACACCAGGTGCACCGGCAGCGGCTCGGCGCGCGCGTCGGGCATCAGCTCGATCAGCTCGCCGGCCGCGAGCTGCGTGCGCACGTCGTACAGCGGGATCTGGATCAGCCCCAGGCCCGCGAGCGCGCAGGCGATGTAGGTCTCGGCGTTGTTGGCCGTCACCTGGCTGCGCATGCGCAGCGAGGCGGTCTCGCCGTCGCGCTGCCATTCCCAGGGCGCCGCGCGGCCGCTGGTCGGCGAGGCGTAGTTCACCGCCAGGTGCTGCGGCAGCTCGGCCGGCGTGCGCGGCGTGCCGTGCCGCGCCAGGTAGGCCGGGCTCGCGCAGTTGACCAGCGTGAAGTGCCCGAGCGGCCGCGCCACCAGGCTGCTGCTGGCCAGCGGCCCCACGCGCAGCGCGCAGTCCACGCCCTCGTGCACCAGGTCGACCGCGCGGTCGCTCGAGCCGAGTTCGAGCTCGAGCGCTGGATAGCGCGCGAAGAAGTCCGGCAGCGCGGGCGCGATCAGCAGCCGCGCGATGCGGCTGGGCACGTCGACCTTGAGCCGCCCGCCCACGCTGCCGTGCGTGGGCAGGAACTGCTGCTCGAGGTCGTCCATGTCGGCCACCAGCGCGCGGGCGCGCTCGAGCAGCACCTCGCCGTCGGGCGTGAGGCCCACGCGCCGCGTGGTGCGGTGGAGCAGCCGCGAGCCCAGCCGTGCCTCGAGCTGCTGCACCGCGGTCGAGATGGTGGCGCGCGGCAGGCCGAGGCGGTCGGCCGCGCGCGTGAAGCTGCCGGATTCGGCCACGCGCAGGAAGACCTGGAGGAGGTCGATGCGGTCCATGAGAAGGGTCCGGGTCTGGCGCGAGGGCGGCCGATTGTTCGTGGATTTCCAAACAGTCTAGCCTCGAATTGCCTATTTATCGGCCGTCTGGCGATCAATACACTGCGCCTCGTGTCACACATCAATGGCTTTCAACCCAGGAGATTTCCATGTCCGCACGCACATTGAAGAACAAGGTCGCCGTCATCGCCGGCGGCGGCAAGAACCTCGGCGCGCTCGTCGCCAAACAGCTGGTCGACGGGGGCGTGCGCGGCGTCGCCATCCACTACAACAGCGACAGCTCGCGCGCCGATGCCGAGAAGACCGCCGCCGCCCTCAAGGCCAAGGGCGCCGACACCCTGCTGGTGCAGGGCGACCTCGCGGTGGTCGAGAACAACGTCAAGCTGTTCGACCAGGCCGTCAAGCAGTTCGGCCAGGTCGACATCGCGATCAACACCGCGGGCGTGGTCATCAAGAAGCCGATCCTCGACGTCACCGAAGCCGACTACGACAAG
This sequence comes from Variovorax sp. GW821-FHT10D07, assembly GCF_059415325.1. Classification (NCBI taxonomy): domain Bacteria; kingdom Pseudomonadati; phylum Pseudomonadota; class Betaproteobacteria; order Burkholderiales; family Comamonadaceae; genus Variovorax; species Variovorax sp. GW821-FHT10D07. Next base: position 552,589 of record NZ_JBWKMZ010000003.1, read on the forward strand.
AGCTTCGACGCCAATGCCAAGGCCGCCTTCTTCTTCATCCAGCAGGCCGGCCGCACGCTGGCCGAGGGCGGCAGCATCGTCACGATCGTGAGCTCGCTGCTCGCGGCCTACACGCCGTTCTATGCGATCTACCCGGGCTCGAAGGCCGCGGTGGAGCACTACACGCGCGCCGCTTCCAAGGAGTTCGGCGACCGCGGCATCTCGGTCAACGCGATCGGCCCGGGCCCGATGGACACGCCGTTCTTCTACGGCCAGGAGAGCAAGGAGGCGGTGGACTACCACAGCAGCGCCGCCGCGCTCAGCAAGTTCTCGAAGAAGGGCCTGACCGACATCGAGGACATCGCGCCCATCGTGCGCTTCCTGGTCACCGAGGGCTGGTGGATCACCGGCCAGACCATCTTCGCCAACGGCGGCTACACCACGCGCTGACGCATCGCACCGGGCAAGCGATGCATACGCTCATCGTGATGGGCAGCGGCTTCGTGCTGCTGGCCCTTTTCCTGCTGGCCGGCCGCGTGCTGGGCGGCAGCGGCGACGCGGCCCTGAGCACGGCCGCGATGTGGTTCGTGCCGGCCTGGTTCATCGGCGCCGGCATCAACATGGCGGTGGGGGTGATCGAGGCCGGCTACAGCGTGGCCGAGGAGCTGCCGATCTTCCTGCTGGTGTTCGCCGTGCCGGCCGCGGTGGCCGGCCTGGTGTGGTGGAAATTCGGGCGCTGAGCGCCTGAGGGTGGTGGGGCGCCGGGCCGCGTGCCCGGATGCCCCCACGCCCCCGGCCGCGTCATGCGGCGCGGGCACAATCCGCGGATGCTCATGTATCCGCAGATCAATCCCATCGCCCTGCAGCTCGGGCCGATCGCCATCCACTGGTACGGCCTGACCTACCTGGCGGCCTTCGCGCTGTTCTATTTCCTCGGCACGCGCCGGCTCGGGCACGAGCCCTATCGCAGCCTGGTGGGCGCCGGGGCCTGGCAGCGCAAGGACATCGAGGACATCCTGTTCCTCGGCGTGGTCGGCGTCATCGTCGGCGGACGGCTCGGCTACTGCCTGTTCTACCGGCCCGAGTTCTATCTGTTCAACCCGCTCGAGATCTTCAAGGTCTGGGAAGGCGGCATGAGCTTCCACGGCGGCATGCTCGGCGTGATCGCGGCCATGGTCTGGTTCGCGCGTTCGCGCGCGCGGCCGTTCTGGCAGGTGATGGACTTCGTCGCGCCCTGCGTGCCCACCGGCCTCGCGGCGGGGCGCGTGGGCAACTTCATCAACGGCGAACTCTGGGGCCGCTTCAGCAGCCCCGACCTGCCCTGGGGCATGGTGTTCCCGCAGAGCGGCTCGATGCTGCCGCGCCATCCCTCGCAGGTCTACCAGTTCCTGCTCGAGGGGCTGCTGCTGTTCGTGCTGCTGTGGCTCTACGCGCGCAAGCCGCGCAAGCAGGCCCAGGTGTCGGCCGCCTTCCTGGTCGGCTACGGCATCTTCCGTTTCATCGCCGAGTTCTTCCGCGAGCCCGACAAGATCTTTGCCCACCCGGGCAACGAGCTGGGCCTGCGCGCGCTCGACCTGAGCCAGGGCCAGTGGCTCTGCGTGCCGATGATCCTGGGCGGCATCGCGCTGTGGGTCTGGGCCTCGCGCCGCGAGCAGGCCGTGCCGGTCGCGAGCAAGGCCTGACGCCGCACCGGGAGGTGGGGAGGGCGGGGCACCGCCCCGTCCCGCACTCGCTGCTCCCCCTGCGTGCCGCACCGCCGGCCACGCAACCTATCGTTTGACCAGGGTAAGTCCGGAGCCCCGCGTTTCACGCGCGGCCCTTGCGCTGCTTCGCGTCCAGGCTCAGAATTACGCGTAATTATAGGAAATTACGCGATCGAACCCGCCATGCGCCTGGTCCACAACTCCCTGCACGACGAAGTCGCCACCACGCTGCGCGAGCAAATCTTCGACGGCACCCTGGCGCCCGGCAGCTTCGTCGACGAGGTCGCGCTGTGCGAGCGGCTGTCGATCTCGCGCACGCCGCTGCGCGAGGCGCTCAAGGTGCTCACGGCCGAAGGCCTGCTGCGCCACGAGCCGCGCCGCGGCTGCTTCGTGCGCGAGGTGACCGAGCGCGACCTCGACGAGATCTTCCCGGTCATCGCGCTGCTCGAGGGCCGCTGTGCCTTCGAGGCGGCGCGCAACGCCAGCGATGCCGAGCTGCACGAGCTCGACGCCCTGCACGAGCGGCTGGTGCGCCACGCCAAGGCCAAGCGCATCAACGACTACTACGCCACCAACCACCTGATCCACGAAGCCATCATCCAGCTGGCCGACAACAAGTGGCTGGCCCAGGTGATCGGCGACCTGCGCAAGATCCTCAAGCTCGCGCGCCAGCAGCAGCTGCATGCGCCGGGGCGGCTCGAGCAGAGCCTGTCGGAGCATCTCGCGGTGTTCGCGGCGCTCAAGGCGCGCGACAGCGAAGGCGCCGATGCCGCGATGCGCACCCACATGACGCGCCAGCGCGAGGCGCTGCGCGAGGTGATGCGCAACCAGCAGAAATCGCGGGTCATGCCATGAAGCGCGCCGCCACCTCTTCCTCGTCTTTTTCTTTCTGCATGGGAGTGCATCCACGATGAGTGCGACCGAATGGTTCCAGGCGCGATTGCGCACGGGCGACAAGAACGAACGCAAGGTGCCGGTGGCCTCCGACGCCCCCGCCAAGGGCGCCGCCAAGTCGGCCCCCAAGCCCAGCGCCCGCACCACCGCCGAGCGGCTCGAGGCCACCCTGCGCAAGGCCGACGAGGCGCTGTCGCCGCGCGCGCTGCGCCGCGTGCTGGCCGCCATGCAGTCGGTGATCGACCCGCGCGTGAGCGAGGTCGAAGGCGGCCGCCGCGCCCATGCCATCGCGGTCGAATACGCAGCCGCCACGCCCGAGGAGCGGCGCGATTTCTGGGCCCTGATGAGCGAGCATTTCGCCGCCGACGCGCAAAAGCTCAAGACTGCGCGCGACCAGCACCAGGCCGCCGTCGGCACGCCCGACGAGGGCCAGGCCGAGCTCAAGCTGCGCCGCGCGCTGGTGTCGCCGCGCATGCGCCTCTTGCAGCGCTTCGCGGTCGAGCCCGCGGGCATGCGCTTTTTGGTCGACCTGCGCGCCGAGCTGCTGCCCGGCCTCAAGGGCGACCGCCGCCTGCTCGCGCTCGACGCCGAGCTCGAGCAGCTGTTCTCGACCTGGTTCGACGTCGCCTTCCTCGAGCTGCGCCGCATCGACTGGAACTCGCCGGCCTCGCTGATCGAGAAGCTGATCCGCTACGAGGCGGTGCACGACATCAAGAGCTGGAACGACGTGAAGAACCGGCTCGACGACAGCGACCGCCGCTGCTACGGCTTCTTCCATCCGCGGCTGCCCAACGAGCCGCTGATCTTCGTCGAGGTGGCGCTGGTCGACCGCGTGAGCGACGGCATCACGCCGCTGCTCGACGAGGCCGCCGTGCCGGTGCCGCCGGCACGCGCCACCACCGCGATCTTCTATTCGATCAGCAATACGCAGAACGGCCTGCGCGGCGTGAGCTTCGGCGACTCGCTGATCAAGCGCGTGGTCGAGACCCTGCAGGACGAGCTGCCGCGGCTCAAGACCTTCGCCACGCTGTCGCCGATCCCGGGCTTTCGCACCTGGCTCGCGAAGAACGCGCCCGACATGGTCGCGCGCCTCGACGAGAAGCGCGCCGCCGAGATCGGCCGGCTCGTGGGCTCGCTGCCGCCCACGGCCGACCGGCTGCTGGCCGCCGTCGATGCCGCCGCGAGCCTGGACGCCAAGTCGCCGCTGCGCCAGTGGCTGCTGCAGTGCGCGGCCGAGTACCTGGGCCGCTCGCTGGTCGACGGCACGCCGGCCGACCCGGTCGCGCGCTTCCACCTGGGCAACGGCGCGCGCGTCGAGCGCCTCAACTGGGCCGGCGATCCGTCGCCCAAGGGACAGAAGCAGTCCTATGGCCTCATGGTGAACTACCTTTACGATCTCAAGCGTCTCGACCGGCACCGCGACTGGCTCGCCGAGGGCAAGGTGGCCGTGTCGGGGGACGTCGACAGTCTGTTTTTCAAGAAGGCCTGACCGGGCCCAAAGCCCGGCGCACACAGCGCCGGCCGTCGCTCGCGCGGCGATCCACAACGACAGGAGATGAGACAGATGAACCAGAGTTTTCAGCGGCGCGACGTGTTGCGCCTGGCGGCTGCGGGCGCGGCGGTTCTGTGCGGCGGCGCCGCGATCGCGCAGAGCAACTGGCCGACCAAGCCGGTCAACATGATCGTGCCGTTCCCGGCCGGCGGCGGCACCGACGCCTTCGCGCGTCCGCTGTCGGGTCAGTTCGCCAAGCTCACGAGCCAGACCCTGGTGATCGACAACCGCGGCGGCGCGGGCGGCACGCTGGGCGCGAGCATCGCCTCCAAGGCGCCGGCCGACGGCTACACGCTGTTCATGGGCGCAGTGCACCACGCGATCGCGCCCTCGATCTATCCCAAGCTCGACTACGACATCGAGAAGGACTTCGTGCCGCTGATGCTGCTGGCCAACGTGCCGCAGGTGGTGGTGGTCAATCCCAAGCGCGTGCCCGCCGCGACCATCCAGGAATTCATCGCGCTGGTGAAGCGCAGCCCCGGCAAGTTCAACTACGGCTCGGCCGGCGCGGGCACCTCGCACCACCTGGCGGGCGAGCTGTTCAAGATCCAGACCGGCACCTTCATCACCCACATCCCGTACCGCGGCGCGGGCCCGGCGCTGGCCGACCTGATCTCGGGCAACGTCGACCTGATGTTCGACGGCCTCGGCTCCTCGGCGCAGCACATCAAGAGCGGCCGCATCAAGGCGCTGATGGTCGCGGGCGCCAAGCGCAACCCGGCCTTCCCCGACGTGCCCTGCGCGGCCGAGGTGGGCCTGCCCGACTACACCGTGACCACCTGGTACGGCCTCTGGACGCCCAAGGGCACGCCCGCCGACGTGCAGGCCAAGGTGGTCGAGGACATGAAGAAATCGCTCGCGAGCGACGAGCTCAAGGCCATCTGGGCGCAGAACGGCTCCGAGATCCCGAACCTGACCATGGCCGCGTACGGCGGCTTCGTCAATTCGGAGATCAAGCGCTGGGCCGCCGTGGTCAAGGCCTCGGGCGCCAAGCTCGAATGAGCGCGGGCAGCGTCGGCCTGCGCCGCGAGGGCGCGCTCGCGTTCCTCACGCTGTCGAACCCGGCACGCCTGAACGCGATGACGCGCGCGATGTGGCGCGAGCTGCGCGCGCTGGTGGCCGGCCTCGGCGCCGACCCGGCACTGCGCTGCGTGATCGTGCGCGGGGAGGGCGGCGCCTTCTGCGCGGGCGGCGACATCTCCGAGTACCCGTCGTTCCGCTTCGAGGCTGCGAGCCTGCGCGAATTCCACGAGAACGAGGTCTGGGCCGCGCTGCAGGCGCTGCTCGACTGCCCGCTGCCGCTGGTCGCGCAGATCGAGGGCGCCTGCATGGGCGCGGGCATCGAGATCGCGAGCTGCTGCGACATCCGCCTCGCGGGTACCTCGTCGAAATTCGGCGCGCCGATCGCGAAGCTCGGTTTTCCGATGGCGCCGCGCGAGGCCGCGCTGGTGCATGGCGCCATCGGCGACACGCTGGCGCGCGACATGCTGCTGGCCGCGGGCGTGCACGACGCCACGCGGCTCTACCACGCGGGTTTCCTGCTCTCGGTGCTGCCCGATGCCGAGGTGGCCGCCGCGGCCGAGGCGCATGCAGAGCGCATCGCGCGGCTCGCGCCGCAGACCGCGCGCATGCACAAGCGCACCTTCGCCGTGCTGCACCATGCCGTGACCGGCGCCAACATCGCGCCGCCCGAGGTGGAGCCGGTCGACGCGCTGGTCGCCACCGCCTACGACTACGCCGACTCGGCCGAGCACCGCGAAGGCATCGCCGCCTTCCTCGCCAAGCGCGCGCCCGATTTCTGACCCGCCTTTCGTTTCCCGCCTCCTGTGAAGTCCGACCGATGAAGAAGACCGCCAACGCCAACCTGTTCGCCGCCCTGCGCGCGGCCTTTCCCGCCGACCTCGATGCCATCGCGGTCGAGACCGACAACGGCCTCGCGTACTCGTGGCGCGACCTCGACCGCGCGAGCGCGATGATCGCCAACCTGCTCGACGCGCTGAAGCTCGAGAAGGGCGCGCGCATCGCGGTGCAGGTCGAGAAGTCGGTCGAGGCGATGCTGCTGTACCTCGCCACCCTGCGCGCGGGCTATGTGTTCCTGCCGCTCAACACCGCCTACCAGAGCGCCGAGATCGAGTACTTCATCGGCAACGCCGAGCCCGCCGTGGTGGTCTGCACCAGTCGCAACGCGGCCTGGGTGGCGCCGCTGGCCACGGCCGCCGGCACCCGCCACGTGTTCACGCTCGACGACGACCGCAGCGGCACCCTGCTCGAGGTCGCGGCCAGCTGCAGCGACGTGCACAAGCCGGCCACGAAGTCGGCCGACGACCTGGCCGCGATCCTCTACACCAGCGGCACCACCGGCCGCAGCAAGGGCGCGATGCTCACGCACGGCAACCTGCTGTCGAATGCCGAGGTACTCAAGGACTACTGGGGCTGGACCGAGGGCGACGTGCTGATCCATGCGCTGCCGATCTTCCACGTGCACGGCCTGTTCGTGGCGCTGCACGGCGCGCTGCTCAACGGCAGCAAGATCCTCTGGTTCTCCAAGTTCGATCCCAAGCGCATCGCCGCGAAGCTGCCCGAGGCCACCGTGTTCATGGGCGTGCCCACGCTCTACGTGCGCCTGCTGGCCGAGCCCGGCCTCACGCGCGAGGCGGTGCGCAACATGCGGCTGTTCGTCGCGGGTTCCGCGCCGCTCTTGATCGAGACCTTCGACGAGTGGCGCGAGCGCACCGGCCACACCATCCTCGAGCGCTACGGCATGAGCGAGACCATCATGCTGACCTCGAACCCCTACCGCCCCGAGCAGGGCGAGCGCCGCGGCGGTACCGTCGGCTTCGCGCTGCCGGGCGTGCAACTGCGCGTGCGCGACGACCAGGGCCGCGACTGCACCACCGACGAGATCGGCGGCATCGAGGTCAGCGGCCCCAACGTGTTCGCGGGCTACTGGCGCATGCCCGAGAAGACCAAGGAGGAGTTCACGGCCGACGGCTTCTTCAAGACCGGCGACGTGGGCAAGATCGACGGCCGCGGCTACATCACCATCGTCGGGCGCAGCAAGGACCTGATCATCAGCGGCGGCTACAACGTCTATCCGGCCGAGATCGAGGGCTACATCAACGAGATGGCCGGCGTGGCCGAGAGCGCGGTGGTCGGCGTGCCGCACCCCGATTTCGGCGAGGTCGGCGTGGCGATCGTCATCGCCAAGCCCGGCGCCACGCTCGATGGCGATGCGATCGTGGCCGAACTCAAGGCCAGGCTCGCGAACTTCAAGATCCCGAAGCGCTGCTTCATCGTGCCGGAGCTGCCGCGCAACACCATGGGCAAGGTGCAGAAGGCGCTGTTGCGCGGCGAGCACAAGGACTTGTTCGCCTAGTTTTTTCAGGCCTCGGGCGCGTCCTTCGCGCGCCTGAACACGATGTCCTCCACCATCGGCTCGAAGGGCACCGCGATGCGGTCGATGCGGCCCGCGCGGTCGTAGAGAAAGCTCAGCGCGAGGTTGTCGGGGTGGAACACCGTCGGCCGGTCCGGCGTGACGAACATGTCGTAGTGCCAGTGCGTGAGCGCGCCGGCGGCGCCGCGCCAGTGCCAGGCGAGGTGGTCGCCCTCGTGCGCGATCTCGATGCAGCCGTAGGCCGGATGCTCGTAGCGGCCCGCATATTCCTCGAGCGCATGGCTGGGCTGCGTGCCGGTGCGGCGCCGGTCCGTGCGCGCCTTCTCGTCGACCCGCTGCTGCACCAGGTCCGCGCGGCGCCTCGTGAGCAGCCGCTGGAACCAGTCGACCGGCTCGCGGCCCGCGATGCGATCGAGCGCCGCGAAGGTCAGGATCGAGGTCACGGCGCCCGGCGCGCGGTTGGTCAGCACCGCCACGCCCGCGCGGCGCGAGAGCACCACGGTCATCAGCGTGGCCCAGCCGAACCACGAGCCCGAATGCGCGAGCGTGCGGTCGCCGCGGTAGTTCTCGCAGAACAGGCCCAGGCCGTAATGCGAATCGCCGATCTCCGCATGTTCGGAGCGCGACATCCAGGCGCGCGGCATGCCCATCTCGCGCACCGTCTTGGCCGACAGCAGCGGTGTGTCGCCCACGCGGCCTTCGTCGAGCAGGCAGCGCATCCACTTCGCGAGATCGGCGGCGCTGGCATTGAGCCCGCCGCCTGCGGCCGTCGGCACCGGCCACAGCTGCGCCGGCACGGGATCGCCCTCGACCATGGTGTGCGGGCGGGCCGCATCGGCGGCCGCCACCAGCGCGTCGATGCCGAAGCCGTAGTGCGTGAAGCCCAGCGGTTTGAGCAGCCGCTCGGTCACGAAGTCCTGCCATCCCTGTCCGCTGAGGCGCTCGATCACGATGCCCGCGACCATGTAGCCGAGGTTCGAGTACTGGAAGGCCTCGCGCAGTTCGCGGCTCGGCACCAGGTGGCGCAGCAGCGGCAGCATCTGCGCGCTCGTCAGGTCGGCCGGCATGTGCAGCCAGTCGTGGCGCGGCAGGCCGCTGAGGTGGCTCAAAAGGTCGCGCACGGTGAGCTGCGCGGTCGCCACCGCATCGTGCAGCCGGAACTCCGGAATGACTTCGCGCACCGGCCGGCTCCAGGCGAGCCGGCCCTCGTCGACCAGCAGGCCGAGCCCGGCCGCGGTGAAGGACTTGGTGATCGAGCACAGCAGGAACTGCGTGTCGGCGGTCACGGGCTCGTTGCCGCGCAGGTCGCGCACGCCATAGCCCTTCAGCAGCGAGACCTCGCCATCTTCGATCACCGCGAGCGCGAGCCCCGGGATCTTCCATTCCTTCATCGAGCTTTCGACGAGGCTTTCGAATTCGCGCCACATGATCGGGGTCCTAGGGTTCGGGGCGCGAATCCTAAGGCATCCGTCATGCGGCGCTCTCAACCCATGCCGTTCATCAGTCCCGTGCGCGCATGGCAGTTGACGTATTCGTAGCGCTGCTCGTCGGCCTTGAGCACCGACACCTCGTGGTACACGCGCAGCTGCAGCTGGAAGTTCAGCGCCTGCACGTAACGCATGAAGCTGCCGAAGATCGCCACATGGGTCGGATGCGATTCGGCCCAGCGCTCCATGTCGGCCAGCGAGCGCCAGAAGCTCAGGCCGAAGGACTTCTGCAGCGGCGCGCCCTGCGCATCGAGATGCTGCATGTAGCGGTTGCTGTAGCAGCCGATCGCCAGGCCCTGGTCGCGCAGGAAGTCCATGCCCTCGCGCAGCACCGGCTCCATCTCCTCGAGGTAGAGCGTGCGCTCCTGGCCGGTGGTGTCGGTCCATTCCTGGCCCGAGCGGATCATCGCGACGTGTTCATGGCCCGCGATGCGCACGCGCCGGCCCGGCGCGGGCGCGTCGCCGATCGCCGCGCGCGTGCCCGAGGGCGACATCGGATCGGTCTGCGACAGCGGGATGCGGTCGCGCATCGATCCCCAGTAGCCATGCTCCTGCAGCTCGCCGCTCACGCCGCCCATGGCCACGCCGATGCCCTCGAGCCGGTCGGGCGTGTTGAACATGGTCTCGAAGTGCTGCACGCGCGGCGACACGATCTCGCGGAAATAGCCCAGGCCCTCGTGCAGCCGCTCGTCCGATTGCCACCAGCCGTCGATCTCGGGCGTCGCGCTCCAGCGCGCGAAGGCCGCCGGGTCGGTCCAGTAGGCGATCGCGATCATGTTGTCGTGGCCCTCGGCATCGACATAGTGCGTGAGGTCGTGGTGCAGCGGGCCGTCGGGCCGCGCGAAGTCGCGCGCGATGCGCATCAGCGCGGCGCAGGCGCGGCCCTGCTGCGCGGCGCCGAGTGACTGCACGCCGAAGTAGCCCATCACCACCTGCGTGACCGCGCGGTCGGCGCGGGCCGACCAGACGGGGTAGGGCGGTGTGTAGTCGTCCTCCACGCGGCGGGTGCGCGTGCGCGGGCACCTCAGGTGCTCGTCGATGGCGGATTCCATGGCGCGGCTCCTTCGTGCGCGCTCAGGCCTCGACCGGCTCGGCCGCGTTGCCTTCGGGCACGGGCGTGAGCTGCACCACCACGGGCTCACGGCGCGTCTTGTTGAGCAGCAGCTGCGTGACGTCCGGGCGCGAGTAGTGGCCGCTCGGATCGGCCGCGGCCTTCGCGAGCGAGATCATCCCGAGGTCGATGTCGGCGATCACCAGGCCTTCCTCGGTATCGGGCAGCGGCGTGCCCAGGGCCGAGCCGTCGGGCCCGTAGATGCGCGCATGGCCGCCACCGACGCCCAGCATCTGCTGCTTGCCGGCATCGGTGCACATCAGTTCGCTCATCGCCTTCGACACCGTGGCGCAGGGCGCGAGCACGAAGCAGCCGCCCTCGACCGCATACACCTGGCTCGCGGCGTTGTTGACCTCGGCGCCCAGCGCGTTGGCCGCGCCGCGGTAGAGCGAGAAGCTGGGCCACGCGGCGCAGTGGATCTGCTCGTTCTGCGAATACATCGCGTACTTGCTCAGCGGCTGCAGGTGTTCCCAGCAGCACAGCGAGCCGATGTTGCCGATGGCGGTGGGCACCACGTGCAGGTCGGCACCGTCGCCTTCGCCGAACACGGTGCGCTCCACGTGCGTGGGCTTGAGCTTGCGGCGCGTCTGCGCCACCTGGCCCTGATCGTCGATCAGCGCCTGCGCGATGTAGAGGCTGCCCGCGGCCTTCTCGCTGAAGCCGAACGAGAGCCAGATCGAATGCTGGCGCGCGGCCGCCTGCAGGCGCTCGAACTCCACTGAGCCGATCACCAGCGAGTTGTCGTGGTAGCGCTGCACGAACTGCATGCCCCAGGCCGGCGAGTCGAGCCAGATCCACCAGGGGTAGCCGGGGATCCAGGTCTCGGGAAAGGCGATCAGCTTCACGCCCTGCGCGGCGGCCTGCGCCATCAGGGCGATGGTCTTGTCGATGGTGCCGTCGAGGTCGAGGAACACGGGCGCGGCCTGCACGGCGGCGACGCGGAGCTTGGGATGAACGGTGGTGGGCATGGCGGGGCCTTTCGGTGGAGAACGTGGATTCGCCGCGAGGCCGTGGCGCGGGTTTGCGCGGTGGCATGCGGGTTGCTTGAAGCGTAAATTCGCCGCCTGCGAACGCCTTGACCGCAACTTGCACCGTTCTTGTTCCTGTGTCGCATGCCCCGCCGTCTCCCTCCCTCGAGGCCCCACCGATGAACACGCTGCTCAGCACCGATGCCGTTGCGCGCTCGCAGCGGCTGGCCTACTGGACCGACATGATCTGCAACGTCTATGTGCAGCTCGGTTGCGATCCGGTGCGGCCCGACGAGTCCGAGGACTTCGAGGGCAGCATCCGCCAGCACACGCTGCCCGGGCTCGACGTGTCGGTGGTGCGCTCGGGCCCGCAGAAGGTGCTGCGCACCTCGGGCCACATCGCGCGCTCGGGCGACGACTACTTCCTCGTGAGCATCCAGGCCCAGGGCCGCGGCGTGGTGCGCCAGGACGGGCGCGACGCGGTGCTCGAGGCCGGCGACTTCGCGCTCTACGACAGCACGCGGCCCTACCAGCTGCTGTTCGACGACCGCTTCGAGCAGATCGTGCTCAAGCTGCCCGGCGACCGGCTGCGCAGCGAGCTGCGCGAGACGCAGGCGCTCACGGCCACCACCGTGTCGGGCCGCCAGGGCGCGGGCCACCTGCTGCTGGGCATGATCCGCACCCTGCGCGAGGACATCGAGACGCTGCAGCCGGCCTCGGCGCTCGCGGTGGCCAATGGCGTGCAGAACATCCTGGTGGCGGGGCTGCAGACCCTGCCTGCCGCCAGCGCGCCCTCGCTCAGCAGCCTCACGGCCTACCACCTCGCGCGCGTGAAGCGGCGCATCGAGGAACAGCTCGGCGATCCCGCGCTGTCGGTGGGCAGCCTCGCGGCCGAGCTCGGCGTGTCGGCCAGCCAGATCCACCGTGTCTTCAAGAGCGAGCCGCTGACGCCCGCGCAGTACATCTGGGAGCGGCGGCTCGAGGCCTGCAGCCGCGACCTGCTCGAGCCGCGCCTCGCCGGCCGGCCGGTGGCCGAGATCGCCTATGGCCGCGGCTTCAACGACGCGGCGCATTTCAGCCGCGCGTTCAAGGAGCGCTTCGGCTGCTCGCCGCGCGAGTGGCGGCAGCAGCGCGTGCAGTAGACCCTACTGCTGGACCAGCAGCACCGAGATGTCGGTCTCGGCCACCACCTTGGTCGCCACCGAGCCCATCAGTGCGCGGCCGAACAGGCCATGGCCATGCGTGCCGAGCACGATCAGCTCGGCCTGCGCGGCAGCGGCCGCCTTGAGGATCTCCTCGGCCACGTGGCCGTGGCGCGCGTCGATGCGGAAGTTCGACACGCCGTTGTCGGCGAAGTATTGCTTCACCGGGTCGACCACCTTGGCGCTTTCCTCGGCGTAGTAGTCGGCGACCGCCTCCTTGCTGAGGTGGCGCGCCACGTTGGCCGAGATGCCGGTGCAGACATGGACCACCACGAGCTCGTGGCCATCCACGAACATGTTGCGATGGGCGATCAGGTAGGCGAGGGCCTTCTGGGTGAAGGCGCTGCCGTCGGCGGCGATGAGGATTTTCATGCGTCCGTTATAGGACCCGCACCGGGCCGCCGCAACGAAGTCAACACCGTTTGCGGGTGCTTGCGGCTCAGGCCGCCTGCCGTGCGCGCCGCAGGTGGGCGCGCAGCGCGGCATCGAAGCGCTCGGGCTGGTCGATGTTCGGCAGGTGGCCCGCGTCGGGAACGATCTCCAGCGAGGCGCCGGGGATCTCGGCCTGCAGCTCGCGCATCGCATCGGGCAGGCCGCCGTCGTTGGCGCCGGCGATCAAGGTCGTGGGCACGCGGATGCCCCGCGCGGCCGCGCGGTGGTCGAGTTGCTGGATCGCGCGCGCGCAGCCGACCATGCCCGCGCGCGACGTGCCGGCCGCGGCCGCATGCAGGGCCTGTGCCGTGGCGGGATGGGCCTCGATGAAGCCGCGGCCCAGCCAGCGCTCGATGGTCGGGCCCGCGAGCGCTTCGCAGCCCTGGGCCTCGACGAGCGCGATGCGTTCGTCCCAGGGCTGCGCGAAGGCCGCGGGCGCGTCGGCGCGGCAGTCGCACAGGCACAGGCTGGCCAGGCGTTCGGGATACCGTTCGGCCAGCGCGAAGCCGCACATGCCGCCCAGCGAGAGCCCGACGTAGTGCGCCGCGCGGATGTCGAGCGCATCGAGGACCTCGACCACGTCGCGCGCCAGGTCGCCCATGCGCCAGGGCAGTGATGGCGGTGAGGGCGGCGAGGGCGCCTCCGACCGGCCATGGCCGCGCGTGTCGGGCCGCAGCACGCGCCAGCCCTCGGCGGCCAGCCATTCGGCCTGGCGGCGCCACAGAACGGAGGATGAAAGGATCGCGTGCGCGAGCAGCACGACGGGGCCGTCCGCGGGGCCGTCGATGTGAACCGCGACACGGCAGGCCGCGCTCGGCAGGAAGAGATGCTGGGTGGTGGTCATGAGGACGCCAGTCTCGGCCCGTTCTCCGGGCCCCGCCACCGAATAAAACTGAAGCCCGTTGAGAAAAACGCAACCCGCTTGCACCCATCGCGGCCTACAGTCGCCCCGCCATGTCGAGAAAACTTCCACCCCTGAACGCGATCCGTGCCTTCGAGGCCGCGGGCCGGCACGTGAGCTTCACGCGCGCTGCGGAAGAACTGAGCGTGACCAACGGCGCCATCAGCCGCCAGGTCGCGCTGCTCGAGGAATGGCTGGGCGTGCCGCTGTTCCGGCGCACCTCCTCGCAGCTCGCGCTGACCGAGGCCGGGCGCCTCTACCTCGGCGAACTGACGGCCACGCTCGACCGCGTGGCGGTGGCCTCGATGCAGCTGCGCGAGCAGGCGGTGCCGACCGCGCTGCGCATCAACGCGCCGCCGACCTTCACCATGCGCTGGCTGCTCTCGCGCCTGCCGGCCTTCCAGCGCAAGCGGCCCGAGGTCGACCTGCGGCTCACGACCTTGCTGGCGCCGGTCAACTTCGACGAGGGCCGCTACGACATCGCGATCGCGGGCGCGCTCGAGCCGCCGCCGCATTGCGTGTCGCGGCCCTTCATGAGCGAACTGATCCTGCCGGTGTGCCATGTGGACCTGCTCGACGGCGGCCGGCTGCGCGAGCCGCGCGACCTGGCCGCGTACACGCTCGTGAGCTTCGCCACCGAGCCCTATGCCTGGGAGGACTGGCTCGCGGCGGCCGGCGTGGCCGGGCTCAAGCCCGGCGGCGCGATCCGCTTCGAGCAGATGTACTTCGCGCTGCAGGCCGCCATCGACGGGCTGGGCCTCGCGCTGGTGCCGCTGTTCCTCGCCTTCGACGACATCATCGCGGGCCGGTTATGTGCGCCCTTCGGTGTGCTGGCCGCCAAGCAGCGGCGCTACTTCGCGAGCACGGCCCATGCCGACCCGGTGACCGAGAGCTTCTGCGAATGGCTGGTGCGCGAGGGCAGCGACACCGAGGCCTCGATGCAGCAATGGCTGCGCTCGCAGGCCCCGGCGTCCTGAGCGCGCCGCTCAGTCCATCTGCACGCCGCTGCGGCGCACCAGTTCGCCCCAGCTCTTGAATTCGCTGGCGACGTAGGCCGCGGCTTCCTCGGGGCTGGCGCTGTAGCGCGGCAGCGCGCCGATGCTGCGCATGCGCCGCTCCACCTCGGGCTTGCGCATGGCCTTGGCGATCGCGTCGTGGGTCGAGGCCACCAGCGTCCTCGAGGTGCCGACCGGGTAGAGCAGCATCAGCCAGGTCGAGGCGCGGAAGTCGGCGAAGCCCTGCTCGATCAATGTGGGCACGGCCAGCGGCGCATCGAGCCGGCTCGCGGTGGCCGCGCCCAGCGCGCGCAGCTTGCCGCCCTGCACGAAGGCCTGCACGCCGGCCGCGGTCTCGAGCGCCAGCGAGACATTGCCCGCGACCACATCGGTCAGGCCCGGCGCGCTGCCCTTGTAGGGCACGTGCACGATGTCGATGCCCGCGCGCCGCTTGAGCTCCTCCATCGCGAGGTGCGACACCGTGCCGTTGCCCGAGGAGGCATTGGTGAGCTTGCCCGGGTTGGCCTTGGCATAGGCCACCAGCCCCTGCGCGTCGGTGAAGGGCAGCGAGGGATGGCACACCAGCACGAAGGGCAGGTCGCCGACCAGGCCCACCGCCTCGTAGTCCTTGAGCGAGTCGTAGGGCACGCTGCGGTAGAGGTGCGGGTTGGTGGCCACGGCCGACATGTGCGTGAGCATCATCACCGAGCCGTCGTTGGGCGACTTCGCGAGCTGGCCCATCGCGATGCTGCCGCCCTGGCCGGGCTTGTTGTCGACGATGTAGTTCTCGCCCGTCACGGCCTGCATCTTCTCGGCCATCAGCCGCGCCACGATGTCGGTGGCCTGTCCCGGCGGAAAGCCCACGAGGATCTTCGTGACCTTGCCGCGTGACGCGGCCGGCTGCGCGAGCGCCGGCGTGCTCATCGACGCGGCCGCGAGCGCGAGCAGCGCGCGGCGGCTCAGCATTGCCTGGTTGTCCATTGCGTTGTCTCCGATGTTTTTTTAGAAGGGCGAAGCTTCAGGCCAGCTTCATCTCCTTGAGCACCTCGCGCGCGTTGCGCAGGCTGTCGAGCGCCGCGGGCACGCCGCAGTAGATGGCGACCTGCAGGAACACCTCCTGCAGCTCGGCGGGCGTGATGCCGTTGTTGATCGCGCCGCGCACATGCAGCCGCAGCTCGTGCGGCCGGTTGAGCGCGCTGATCATGCCGAGGTTCAGCAGGCTGCGGCTGCGCCGGTCCAGGCCCGGGCGGTTCCAGATCTCGTCCCAGCAGTACTCGGTGGTGAGCTGCTGCATCGGCCAGCTGAAGTCGTCGGCCTCGGCGATCGACTTCTCGACGTACTCGGCGCCGAGCACCGCCTTGCGCGTGGCGAGCCCGCGCTGGAACTTCGCCGAGGTGTGGGTCCTGTCTGCCATGTCTTCGCTCCCTTCAGGCCACGGCCGCCTCGGCCAGCGGCGCGTTCCAGGCGTCGTAGGCATAGACCCAGTCGGCGTCCTGCGGGTCGCGCAGCCAGGTGTTGGTGCGCGAGGTCAGCTGGACCTTCGAGGTGCGCGGCTTGCGCGTGGCCTCGAAGCGCTGGAAGGCGTCGGCCACGCCGTCGCGGTCGGTGCCCTGGAGGCAGCGCGAGAGCACCGCCGCATCCTCGATCGCCATCGCCGCGCCCTGCGCCATGTAGGGCGTCATCGGGTGGCAGGCATCGCCGAGCAGCGTGATGTTGCCCTCGCTCCAGCGCGGCAGCGGGTCGCGGTCGACCAGCGCCCACTTGTGGACCTCGGGGCAGGACTGCAGCACATGGCGCACCTGCGGATGGAAGTCGGCGAAGGCCTCGCGCAGCGCATGGATGTCGCCCTTGGTGGACCACGACTCGAGCCGGAAGCCGGGCTCGGGCTGGCTGGTCACGAAGTAGACCTCGCTGCGGTCGGGCTTGACGTAGTAGATGACGATGTGGCGGTCCTTGCCCCACCACTTGGTGCACTGGTCGATCTCCTGGCCGCCGAGCAGCGCCGCGGAGAAGGTGGTGCGGTAGGCGATGCGGCCCGTGAAGTTGGGCTCGGACCTGCCGAACAGCTGGTCCTTGACCAGCGAGTGCACGCCGTCGGCCGCCACCACCGCATCGGCATGCACGGTGGCGCCGTTGGCGAAGCGCAGCTCGACACCGCCGTCGCCCTGCGAGAAGCCCGCGAGCTTGTGGCCGCGGCGGATGAATTCGTCGGGCACCGCGCTGTGCAGCGCGGCATGCAGGTCGCCGCGGTGCGCGAGCAGGTAGGGCGCGCCGAACTTCCGCTCGGCGGTCTCGCCGAAGATCATGTCGAAGCGCACCTCGCCGGTGTAGGCGTCCTTGTTGTTCCACGAGCGCGGGTAGAAGGCCTCGGCGCGCATGCGCGCCTCGAGGCCCAGGCCGCGCAGCACCTGCATCGCGTTGCAGCCGATCTGGATGCCCGCGCCCAGGCGGGTGAATTTCTCGGCCTGTTCGTAGACCATGACGTCGATGCCGACGCGCCGCAGCGCCGCGGCCGTGGCCAGGCCGCCCATGCCGGCGCCGATGATGGCGACCGAAAGTCTCTTGCTCATGTCCGTTCCTCGTGTGGTTGGCATGAACGGAATGGTCCGGCTTTCGGCCGGCGCGAACCATCGAGATTTGCTGGCGCTGGTTGAGAAAAACTGCGGCGCGCGAGCGCGCGACGCGCCGGCCGGGCGCGTCGTGGCGTCGAGAAAAAGAGGGTGAAAGGGGGCCGCGCGCGCTCAGCCGCGCAGGCCCTTCCAGAGCATGTAGGCCGCGAGCAGATACAGGATGCTCGCGAACACGCGCTTGAGCTTCTTCACCGGCAGGTTGTGCGCGGCCCTGGCGCCCAGCGGCGCGGTCAGCACGCTGCACACGGCGATCACCGCGAGCGCGGGCAGCCAGATGTAGCCGAAGGAGCCGGCCGGCAGGCCCTGCACCGTCTGGCCGCTGATCACGTAGCCGGCCACGTTGGCCACCGCGATCGGAAAGCCCAGCGCGGCGCTGGTGGCGACCGCGTTGTGGATCGAGATGTTGCACCAGGTCATGAAGGGCACGCTGATGAAACCGCCGCCCGCGCCGACCAGGCCCGAGACCAGGCCGATGGCGCCGCCCGCGCCGAGCTGGCCCGCGGTGCCCGGCATCTGGCGCGTGGGCTTGGGCTTGCGGTCGAGGAACATCTGCGTGGCCGAGAAGCCCACGAACAGCGCGAACACGATCGCCAGCGCCGTGCCCTTGAGCAGCGCGAAGATGCCGAGGCTGCCCACGAGGCTGCCGATCACGATGCCGGGCGCGAGGCGCTTGACGATGTCCCAGCGCACCGCGCCGCGCTTGTGGTGCGCGCGCACGCTCGACACCGAGGTGAAGATGATGGTGGCCATCGAGGTCGCGATCGCCATCTTCACCGCGAGGTCGGCCGGCACGCCGCGGTGGCCCATGATGATCGTGATGAACGGCACCATCACCATGCCGCCGCCGATGCCGAGCAGGCCCGCGAGAAAACCGGTGCCGAGGCCGAGGGCGACCAGTTCGGCGATCAGGAGGGGGTCGAGCAGGCTGGTCACGTTCACGCCACGGACTTTCGGGTAAGGCAAGGGCGCCGTGCAACGATGGCAACGGGCCTCGGTTCGAGGGAAAAAGGGAGGGGGGTGGGCCGCAATGCTATCTGAAACGTAGCTGCGGCCCGGCGCGCACGGTCGCGCAGCAGCCAGGATCGGATGTATCGATATGGATACAGCGTGGGTTCTTGGGGCGATCCCGCCATGCCGGGGATCGCCGATGTTCGATGCGCACTCAGCGCAACGAAGAGGAATAGGTGTCTGCGAATGGGCGCCAGACTCGCATCCTGAACCGGGGTTCAGGTGGGCGAGGGCAGCAAGACTTCGGGTTCATCTGACGCGAGATGATCACACCCGTCGAGCGATATACCAAGCCCGGCTCCGTAGAGCATTGGAACAAGGACATATAAAGCCCAACGCGCACCGCAGACAGGAACGATTTTACGCCTTCGCGCTGGGGCGGCTCCCGGTTTTTTTGGTGGAATCCCTGCGGCGCGGGCAGGTTTGCATCGAAGTTCTTGCAGTGCGCGCCGATCTCTGCGAATGAGAGAAAGAAAGCGCGCTGATGCTCGGATCAGCTCAGAGCAGATGACCGTCGCCGGCCAGTGCCTGGTCGAGCTTGTGGATCAGTTGCGTGGCCTTCGGATCGACCGCGCCGTCGTCGGCGGGTGCCGCGGCCGGGGCCGTGGTCGGTTCGGCGGGCGGCGCGGCCTTCGCCGTGGCCTCCTGCGCCGCGAGATCGAAGGCCAGGTTCAGCGAGGCCAGCACCGCGATGCGATCGCGCGCCTTGACCTTGCCCGCGTCGCGGATCTTGCACATGGCCGCATCCACGCGTTCGACCGCGTCGCGCAATTGCGCTTCGCCGCCATCGGGACAGCCGAGCAGATAGCTCTGGCCCATGATCTGAACTTCGATCTGCTTCATGCGGGGGAATCTTCGGAGGGAGGTACGGCCGGCAGCTGCTCGAGCAGCGCATCGAGCCGCGTGCGCGCCGCCGCGAGCCGCGACTTGAGCGCATCGCGCTCGCGCGTCAGCGCATCGACCTGTTCCTGCAGCAGCGCGTTCGTGCGCTGCACCTCTTCGTGACGCAAGAGCAGGCGTTCCACGCGCTCGGCGATCTGGTCGATGGGGCTGGAGGCGGGCATGGTGCGCGATTGTAGTTTCCCGTGAAAGCGGCGGTCCTCCGGGGCACCCGCCGCGCCTGGCACGGCATTCTGCGGCCTGCGCGCCGCGCCATCAAACTTCGCTGAGCCGCACGTAGGTGGCGAGCAACGCGCTCTTGGCCGCCACGCCCAGCAGCACCGGGTTCGCCGCGCTCTCGATCACCGGCAGCCGCTCGCCCAGGTGCTCGAGGAAGCGCTGCAGCGCCTCGCCGAGGCTGGTGTCGGCCGTGATCGGCGCGATGGCCTGCGACAGCAGGTCCGCCGCGCGCACCTCGGCCGCGGCCGTGCCGAGCGCCGAGAGCGGTACCACGCCGAGGTAGCGCTGGTTCGCATCGACCACGTAGAGGTACTTCACCGGGTGCTGCAGGAACAGCCGGCTCATCGCCTCGCGATCGGCCTCGGGGCCGACCACCGTCTGCGCCGGCTGCACCAGGTCGCGGATGTGCAGCGCGCGCAGCCGCAACTGCTCGTCCTGCTGCTCGCGGCGGCGCAGCGTGATCTCGTACATCGAGCCCGCATTGGCCGAACGCGCGACGAAATAGGCGATCACGCCGGCCAGCATCAGCGGCAGCATCACCTGGTAGTTGAGCGTCATCTCGAAGATCATGAGGATCGCCATCAGCGGCGCCTGCGTGGCCCCGGCGAGAAAGGCGCCCATGCCGACCACCGCGTAGGCCGAGGGTGCCGACACCGCGTGCGGCCACAGCGCCTGCGCGGCATGGCCGAACAGCGCGCCCACCATGCAGCCGAAGAACAGCGCGGGCGTGAACACGCCGCCCACCGCGCCCGAGCCGGCCGTGGCCAGCGTGGCGACCAGCTTGGCCGCGAGCACCATCGCGATCAGGGTCCAGGTCCAGGGCGTGTGCAGCACCGCGTTGACCACGCTGTAGCCATTGCCCCAGACCTCGGGCCAGGGCACCGACACCAGCCCCATCGCGAGCCCGCCGAGCGCGAGCCGCCACGGCAGCGCGAACGGCAGCCGCGCGAACAGCGCCCGGCTGCCCTGCAGCGCGCGCAGGAAGCCCGCGGCCGCGAAGCCCAGCAGCACGCCGAGCAGCGCGAACAGCGGGATCTCGGCGCCATGCAGCTCGGGGAACACCGGCATCTGGTAGGGCGGCTGGTAGCCGGGCAGGGCGCGCATCACGATGTTGGCGACCACGGCCGCGATCAGGATCGGGCCCACGCTCTCCATCACGATCGAGCCGAGCACGATCTCGGCGACGAAGAAGGCGCCCGCGATCGGCGCGTTGTACGCGGCCGTGAGGCCGGCCGCCGCGCCGCAGGCCACCAGCAGCCGCAGCCGCTCGACCGGGAAGCGGAACACCCGGCCCAGCAGCGAGGCGGCCAATGCGGCGAGCTGCACCATCGAGCCCTCGCGGCCGATCGAGCCGCCGGTGCCGATGCTCACCAGCGAGGAGGCGCTGCGCACCAGCGTCTGCGTGACCGGGATGCGGCCGTCGCCGAGCACGATCGCTTCCATGTAGTCGGAGGTGGCGCTGCGCACCGCGACGCGCTTCGCGAGCACGAGCAGCCCGCCGGCCACGAGGCCGCCCGCGGCGGGGAAGGCGATGCGCGCCCACCACGGCAGCGCGCGCGCCATCGCGACCAGGCTGTCGCCGGGGCCGAGCACCAGGTGCTCGAAGCCGCGCAGCGTGGCGCGGAACAGTTCGGTCGCGAGCGTGCCGAGCAGGCCGGCGACGATGGACCACAGCAGCATCGACTGCCAGCCCGAGACGCCGAACAGGCGTTGCAGGGCGGAGCGCAGGCGCAGCAGCAGCGAGGAGCGCAGGGTCATGCGAGGCGGTGGTGATGGCATCCCATAGCCTGTCGATGTTAGTGCGCGAGGCGCGGCGAACGTCGGGCCCACGCAACTTTCGACTTAAGGCGCGCGGCGCAGCGCCTAGAATCTCGCCCGTTGGTGCCTGCGGCGTGGTTCACGCGCCGCGGTTCAACGGGAAGCAGGAGTGAAGGGACCGGCCGCGCGCCGGCACCGAAGCCGCCTGCGCTGCCCCCGCAACGGTCAAGCAGACGGCGCCGCAAGGCGCCACCCTCTCCACACGAGCCACTGGGCGCCCTGAAACAGGCGCCTGGGAAGGCGGCGAGGGCCGGTCTGCCAGCCCGGATACCGGCCAACAAGGCGGTTCGCGCATGCCCTTCGCTTCGTCGATGCAGGCACGGACCAATGGCGCCCCGGGCGCCGGCGGGGAGGCCGGCAAGGGGCATAGACGTTCGTTCGCTCACTCCATGATTTCCTGCGTTTCCTTCTCGCGCCGTTCGCGCGCTCGCGTTTCTGCGTCCTCCTTGCGCGCGCGCCTGGCCGGCCTGCCGCTGGCCCTGGTGCCGGCCTTCGGCGGCCTGCTGCTGGCCCAGCTGCCATCGGTCGCTTCGGCACAGCAACAGCCCGGCGTGCTCGGCGAGACGGTGGTCACGGCCAACCGCACCGCGCAGCCGCTGTCGGACCTGGTGGCCGATGTCTCGGTGATCGACCGCGAGACCATCGAGCGCAGCGGATCCACCGGCGTGGCCGACGTGCTCGCGCGCCAGGCCGGCATCCAGATCGTGCGCAACGGCGGCGTGGGCAACTCGACCAGCGTCTACATCCGCGGCGCCGAGACGCGCTTCACCGCCGTCTACATCGACGGCGTGCGCGTGGACTCGCAGGCCACCGGCGGCGCGGCCTGGGAAAGCATCCCGCTGGCGCAGATCGACCGCATCGAGGTGCTGCGCGGCCCGGCTGCCGCGGTCTACGGCTCCGACGCCATCGGCGGCGTGATCCAGCTGTTCACCAAGCGCGGCGAGGAGGGCGTGTCGCCCTCGATCGGCGTGGGCTTCGGCAGCCATGGCCTGTTCCGCACCGAGGCCGCGATCAGCGGCAAGGCCAACGTCTTCGACTATTCGTTCGGCGTGGCGCACGAGGAGAGCCGCGGCTTCAACATCCAGCCGCTCGAGAAGCGCACCTTGCCCAAGGACGGCTTCACCAGCCCCGACCGCGACGGCTACAACACCACCTCGGGCAATGTGCGCCTGGGCTGGCAGATCGCGCCCGGCCAGCGCCTCGAGGCCACCGCGCTGTCGAGCGACACGCAGGCGCGCTACGACGCGGCCAAGTCCGGCAGCAAGCCGCCGGCCTACTACCTCGACGACCAGAGCCGCAACCGGCTGCGCACCGGCGGCCTGACCTGGTCGGCGCAGTGGAACGAGGTCTACAGCACGCGGCTGCAGGTGACCGATTCGCAGTCGGTCTACAGCACCATGCCCTCGTACTACCGCACCGAGACCCGGCTGCGCGGCTACCTGTTCCAGAACGAGCTGCGCTTCGGCCCGCACCTGGTGACGGCCGCGCTCGAGCGCCGCGAGGACCGGCTCGAGAACGCGCCCACCAGCGCCACCGACAAGGGCCTGGCGCGCAAGCGTTCGCAGGATGCGGTCTCGCTCGGCTACGGCTTCGTGCAGGGCCCGCATTCGCTGCAGCTCAATGTGCGCCACGACGACGACAGCGAGTTCGGCGGCAAGACCACCGGCAGCGCCGCCTACGGCTTCGCGATCACGCCGAAGCTGCGCGTGACCGCCTCGGCCGGCACCGCCTTCCGCGCGCCCACGCTCTACCAGCGCTTCAGCGAATACGGCAAGCCCGACCTGCAGCCCGAGTCGAGCCGCAACGTCGAGCTCGGCCTCAAGTACACCGACGGCCCGACCAACGCGGGCATCGTGGTCTACCGCAACCAAGTGCGCAACCTGATCGTGTTCGACTCGACCGCCAAGGGCTGCGCCTCGTCCTTCGGCTGCTATGGCAGCACCGCGCGGGCGCGCTACGAGGGCGTGACGCTCTCGGCCGGCCACCGCATCGGCGACGTCACGCTGCGCGCCTCGCTCGACTTCCAGGACCCGCGCGACCTCGCCACCGACAAGCTGCTCGCGCGCCGCGCCAAGCGCTATGCCACGCTGGGCGCCGACTGGCGCCTCGGCGGCTGGACGCTGGGCGCCGAGGTGCAGACCTCGAGCCAGCGCTACGACGACGCGGCCAACACGCGCACGCTCGGCGGCTACACGCTGCTGAACCTCGTGGCCAGCACGAAGATCGTGCGCGACGTCGACCTGGTCGCGCGCATCGACAATGCGGGCGACAAGGACTACATGCTCGCGCGCGGCTACGTCACCGGTGGCCGCAACGCGTACGTCGGATTGAAGTGGACGCCCCAGTAAGCCAACACCTGCCTGATCGCGCGGCGCGCTGCGCCGCCGTGCTCGTGGCCGCGCCCGCCTCCGGGCAGGGCAAGACCACCGTGGCCGCCGCGCTCGCGCGGCTGCATGCGCGCCAGGGCCGGCGCGTGCGCGCCTTCAAGTGCGGGCCCGACTTCCTCGACCCGCACTGGCTGCGGCTCGCCACCGGCGCGCCCGTGCATTCGCTCGACCTGTGGATGACCGGCGAGGCCGACTGCCGCGCGCGGCTGCATGCGGCCGCGGCCGAGTCGGACCTGCTGATCGTCGAGGGCGTGATGGGCCTGTTCGACGGCACGCCGAGCGCGGCCGACCTGGCGCAGCGCTTCGGCCTGCCGGTGCTGGCCGTGATCGACGCCCATGCGATGGCCGGCACCTTCGGTGCGCTGACGCATGGGCTGCAGAGCTTCAGGCCCGGCCTGCCCTGGGCCGGCGTGCTGGCCAACCGCGTGGCCAGCGAGCGCCATGCCGACATGCTGCGCGGCGCCTTGCGCGAACCCGCGGACTGGCTCGGCGCCTTGCCGCGCGACGCGGGCTTCTCGCTGCCCGAGCGCCACCTGGGCCTGGTGGCGGCGCACGAACTCGGCGACGCGGCCGAGCGGCTCGACCGCGTGGCCGATGCGCTGGCCGGCACGCCGCTGGGGGCGCTGCAGCTGCCGCAGGTGCGCTTCGAGCCACCTTCCACCGTTGAGGTCGCCCCGATCGCGCCGCTGCTCGCGGGCCGCACCATCGCCATCGCGCGCGATGCGGCCTTCTCGTTCATCTACCCGGCCAACCTCGACACGCTGAATGCGCTCGGCGCCAGGCTGGTCTTCTTCTCGCCGCTGGCCGGCGAGGCGCTGCCCGACTGCGATGCGCTGTGGCTGCCCGGCGGCTATCCCGAGCTGCATGCCGCCACGCTCGCGCGGCGTTCGGACCTGCGCGCCGCGCTCGCCGCCCATGCGGCGGCGGGCCGGCCGATCTGGGCCGAATGCGGCGGGATGATGGCGCTGTTCGACGAGATCGCGGTGCCCGGGGATGGCGACGACGCGGCGGTGCATGCGCTCTGGGGCCTGCTGCCCGGTCGCGTCACACTGCAGAAGCGGCTCGCCGGCCTCGGCCCGCAGGCCCTCGCGCTGGGCGCGCACACGCTGCGCGGCCATACCTTCCACTACTCGCGCTGCGAGACGCCGCTGGTGCCGGCCGCCCATTCGCGCCGCCCGCAAGGCACGGCCGGCGGCGAGGCGCTCTACGTGCACGGCTGCGTGCGCGCGAGCTACTTCCACGCCTGGTTCGCCTCCAGTCCTGAAGCCACCGCGCGGCTGTTCGATGCCGCGCCGCTCGAAACCGGGGCACCGGCTGCCCAGGAGCATCGCGTTGACGCCTGAACACGAATTCATCCTCGGCGGCCAGAAGAGCGGCAAGTCGCGTCGCGCCGAGCAGCGCGCGGCCGACTGGCTCGCGGCCGCGCCGAAGCAGCGCCGCGCGGTGCTGATCGCCACCGCGCAGGCCTACGACGACGAGATGCGCGAGCGCATCGTGCGCCACCAGGCCGACCGCGCCGAGCGCGTGCCCAGCTTGCGCACCATCGAGGAACCGGTCGAGCTGGCGCGCGCCATCGTGACCCAGAGCACGCCCGAATCGCTGGTGCTGGTCGACTGCCTCACGATGTGGCTCACGAACTTGCTGATGCCGTTGCGCGGCGAGGGCGCGCGGCCGGTCTCGCGCACGCCGACCGCGCACATCAACCTGCTGCTGGGCGCGCTGCGCGATGCGCGCGGTCCCGTGGTGCTGGTGGGCAACGAAATCGGCCTGGGCGTGATCCCGCTGGGCCGCGAGACGCGCGCCTTCGTCGATGCGCTGGGCCGTCTCAACCAGGACGTGGCCGGTGTCTGCCACCGCGTCACCTTGATGGCCGCGGGCCTGCCGCTGACCCTGAAGGAGCCGGGCCGATGAAAGGCTTTCTCGCCGCCGCGCTGGCGGCACTGGCACTCGCCACGGGCCTGTGGTCGCCGCCCGCGAGCGCGCTCGAGGTGGTCGACGAGCGCGGCGTGAGCGTCGAGCTGCCGCAGCCGCCGCAGCGCATCGTGACCTTGCTGCCCTCGCTGACCGAATCGGTCTGCGCGCTCGGCGCCTGCGCGCGGCTGGTCGGCGTCGACCGCTATTCGAATTCGCCGGCCCCGGTGCGCGGCCTGCCGCAACTCGGTGGCGGCATCGACCCCAACGTCGAGGCCGTGGTGGCGCTCAAGCCCGACGTGGTGCTGCTCGCCAAGTCCTCGCGCGTGACCGAGCGGCTCGAGGCGCTGGGCCTCAAGGTGCTGGTGCTCGAACCCAAGAACCATGCCGACGTGCGCCGCGTGCTCGGCAAGCTCGACCAGGTGCTCGGCACCCACGAGGCGCCGGCGGTCTGGCGCGCCATCGATGCCGCGGTGTCGGCCGCGGCGCAGTCGCTGCCGGCCGCGGCGCGCGGCGTGCGCGTGTACTTCGAGGTCAACAGCGGGCCGTACGCAGCCGGCGAGTCCTCCTTCATCGGCGAGACGCTGACGCGGCTGGGCGCCAGGAACATCGTGCCGGCGGCGCTCGGTCCCTTTCCCAAGCTCAACCCCGAATACGTGGTGCGCGCCAATCCCGACCTGATCATGGTCAGCGTGCGCAGCGCGCAGGGCCTCGAGCAGCGCCCGGGCTGGAGCACCATGCGCGCGGTGCGCGAAGGGCGCATCTGCCGCTTCACGGCCGAGCAGTCCGACGTGCTGGTGCGCCCCGGTCCGCGCATGGACGAGGCGGCGCGGCTGATGGCGCAATGCCTGGGCGACAAGGCAGACAAGGGAGGCGCGCGCTGATGTCCGCGGGCCACCTGCGCCGCGTGGTGCTGCTCGGCCTCGCGCTGCTGGTGCTCGGCGCCGCCTTGCTGCTGCTCGGCCTGGGCATCGGCAGCACCGGCTTCGAGAGCTTCCTGTCGGCGCGCCACGACCCGGTCGCGCTGCAGATCGTCTGGGACATCCGGCTGCCGCGCACCCTCGGCGCCTGGCTCGCGGGCGCGCTGCTCGGGCTGGCCGGCGCGGTGGCGCAGGGGCTGTTCCGCAATCCGCTGGCCGATCCCTTCCTGCTCGGCAGCGCCTCGGGCGCCTCGCTGGGCGTGGCGCTGGCGCTGCTGTTCTTCGGCGGCTCGGCCGCCAGCGCGCAGTGGGTGGTGCGGCTGGGCCTCACGGGCGCGGCTTTCCTCGGCTCGATGGCGGCCGTGATGCTCACGCTGCTGCTCGCGCGCGGCGTGCAACAGACCCTGCGGTTGCTGCTCGCGGGCGTGATCGTGGGCGTGGTGCTGGGCGCGATGAAGGACCTGATCACCATCGCCTCGGCCGACATCCTGCAGGCGATCCAGGGCTTCACGCTCGGCAACACCGGCCTGGTCGGCTGGAGCGCCTGCGCCGTGATGGCGCTGGCCTGCGCGCTGTGCCTGCTGCTGGCCTGGGCGCTGGCGCCGGTGCTCGACGGCCTGGCGCTGGGCGAGGCCACCGCGCGCAGCCTGGGCCTGCCGCTGGGCGCGATGCGCGCCGCGCTGGTGGTGGTGCTGGCGCTGGCCACCGGCGCCGCGGTGGCGCAGACCGGCCTGATCGCCTTCGTCGGCCTGGCCGCGCCGCACCTGGTGCGCTCGGTGGTCAAGACCACGCATGCGCGGCTGATCGTGCTGTCGGCCGCGATGGGCGGGCTGCTGCTGATGGCGGCCGACCTGCTGGCGCGCTGGCTGATCGCGCCGCAGGAGCTGCCCGTGGGCGTGCTCACTGCGGTGCTGGGCGGCAGCTACCTGCTGTGGCTGATGCACCGGCGCACCGCGAGGGGCACGGCCTCATGACGGCCGTCACCGCACAGGCGCTCGAGGTGCGCGGCGTGAGCGCGGCGCTCGGCGGCACCGAGGTGCTGCACGGCATCGACCTCGCGATCGGCGCCGCGCGCTGGACCAGCATCGTCGGCCCCAACGGTGCCGGCAAGTCGACCCTGCTCAAGGTGCTGGCGGGCCTGCTCGCGCACCGCGGCGAGCTGCGGCTGTTCGGCGAGCCCGCGGCGAAGCTGCCGGCGCGCCAGCGCGCGCGCCGCCTCTCGTGGCTGGGCCAGGGCGTGGCGGGCGAGGGCGCGGCCGACGACCTGCTGGTCTACGACGTCGCGATGCTCGGGCGCCTGCCGCACCAGCGCTGGCTGGCCGCGCCCGACGCCGCCGACCGCGCCGCCGTGGAGCGCGCGCTGCGCGCCACCCAGGCCTGGGACTGGCGCGAGCGGCCGCTGGGCCAGCTCTCGGGCGGCGAGCGCCAGCGCGTGCTGCTGGCGCGCGCGCTCGCGGTCGAGGCCGAGCTGCTGCTGATGGACGAGCCGCTCGCCAACCTCGACCCGCCGCACCAGGCCGACTGGATGCAGACCGTGCGCGCGCTGGTCGCCGCGGGCCGCACCGTGGTCAGCGTGCTGCACGAACTGCCCATGGCCCTGGCCGCCGACGAACTCGTGGTGATGGACCAGGGCCGCGTGGTGCACCACGGCGGCAGCAGCGATCCCGCAACGCATGCGGCGCTCGAGCAGGTGTTCGATCACCGGATTCGCGTGCATCGCGTGGCCGAGCAGTGGATTGCGTTGCCGCGCTGAATTCGCTTTCGACAGCCTTGAAAGAGACCCACCCATGCAGATAGAAACCCCACCCAGCGAGAAGCCCTACGAGAAGCCCGAAGGCGAACGCCGCGGCATCGTCATCGTCAACACCGGCGACGGCAAGGGCAAGAGCACCGCGGCCTTCGGGCTGGCGCTGCGCGCGCATGGCCGCGGCAAGGCCGTGAAGATCTACCAGTTCATGAAGGTGCCGAGCGCGCGCTTCGGCGAGCACCGCATGTTCGAGCAGATCGGCATCCCGATCGAGGGCCTGGGCGACGGCTTCAGCTGGAAGAGCCAGGACCTCGAGCGCTCGGGGCAGCTGGCGCGCGACGGCTGGGAGAAGGCCAAGGCCGCGATCCTCTCGGGCGAGTACTTCCTCGTGGTGCTCGACGAGATCACCTACCCGCTGATCTACGGCTGGCTGCCGCTCGAGGGCGTGCTCGAGACCCTGCGCGCGCGGCCCAAACATGTGCACGTGGCGCTCACGGGCCGCCGCTGCCCGCCCGAACTCATCGAGCTCGCCGACACCGTGACCGAGATGACGCTGGTCAAGCATGCGTTCAAGGCCGGCATCCCGGCGCAGCGCGGCATCGAGGATTGAGCCGGATGAGCCAGGCGTTCGCGGCCGAGGAGGCGAGGGCGGTCTACCGCGCCATCCACGAGCGGCGCGACATGCGGCATTTCGCGGGCGGCGAGGTCGCGCCCGCGCTGCTGCGCCGGCTGCTCGAGGCGGCCCACCATGCGCCCAGCGTCGGCTTCATGCAGCCCTGGCGCTTCATCCGCATCCGCGACGCGGCCCAGCGCACGCGCCTTCATGCGGCGGTCGAGCGCGAACGCGTGCTGACGGCGCGCGCGCTCGGCGAGCGCGAGGACGCCTTCATGCGGCTCAAGGTCGAGGGCCTGCTCGACGCGGCCGAGCTGCTCGCGGTGACGCTGGCCGACGGCCGCGAGCACCATGTGTTCGGCCGCCGCACCCTGCCGCAGATGGACCTGGCCTCGGCCGCCTGCGCGATCCAGAACCTCTGGCTGGCCGCGCGCGCCGAGGGGCTGGGCATGGGCTGGGTCTCGCTGTTCGATCCGGCCGAGGTGGCGGCGCTGCTGGGCCTGCCGGCCGGCGCCGAGACTATCGCGCTGCTGTGCCTCGGGCCGGTGCATGG
Source organism: Variovorax sp. GW821-FHT10D07 (assembly GCF_059415325.1). Lineage (NCBI taxonomy): Bacteria > Pseudomonadati > Pseudomonadota > Betaproteobacteria > Burkholderiales > Comamonadaceae > Variovorax > Variovorax sp. GW821-FHT10D07. Next base: position 581,913 of record NZ_JBWKMZ010000003.1, read on the forward strand.
CTTCTACGAGGAGCCGATGCTGCAGCGCGAGCGCTGGGCACGGCGCGCGCCGCTGTCGTCGCTGGTGTTCGACGAGGCCTGGGGCCGGCCCTCGGACCTGTTCGATCCCGATCCTTCCTCTTCGCCTGACCTGGAGTCCGCCTGATGCTGGCCTTCGATACCGTCCTGTTCGAGCTCGCGCGCCTGTTCCTCTGGCCGGTGACGCTGGGCGTGCTGCTGTCCTTCGTCTATGCCGTGTGGTGCCTCGGTGCCTTCGGCGTCGAATACCTGCAGCGGCGGCGCGACCCGTCGCGCGCGCTGGTGCTGGCGCGGCATGCGCAGGCCAGCCAGGAGCAGATGGAGCTGGCCGTGCTCAAGGAGCTCGAGGGCGTGCGGCTGTGCAGCCGCGTGGCGCCGATGCTGGGCCTGATCGCCACCATGATCCCGATGGGCCCCGCATTGGTGGCCGTGGCCTCGGGCGAATCGCAGGGCGTGGCGCAGAGCCTCGCGCCGGCCTTTGCGAGCGTGATCGTCGCGCTGGCCTCGGCGTCGATCGCCTTCGTGGTCTACACCGTGCGTCGGCGCTGGCTGATGCGCGAGCTGGTGATGCTGCTCGACGCGCGGGACCGGCTCTCATGAGCAAGCGGCAGTTCTCGATTCTCAGCAGCCTGGACGGCGACGACGACGATCCGGTGCTCTCGACCATCAACCTGATCGACGTCTTCATGGTCGTGATCGGCATGCTGATGATCGCGGTCATCAACAACCCGATGAACCCCTTCGCGCAGGACAAGGTCACGGTGATCCGCAACGAAGGCCAGCCGAACATGGAGATCGTGACGCGCGAGGGCCGCAAGATCACGCGTTTCAAGGCCAGCGGCGCGACCGGCGAGGGCGACGGCGAGCGCGCGGGCACGGCCTGGCGCCTCAAGGACGGGACCATGGTCTACGTGCCGGCCGACGCGGTGCCGGTGCAGGGCGGCAAGTGAGCCTGCCGGGGCGCTGGGTCGCGCTGTGGCTGCTGGCGTGGCTGGCGGCGCTGCCGGCCTGGGCGCAGCAGCCGTCCACCGGCCCGGTCGTTGTGCTCGCGACTTCGCTGGTGTCGCCCGCGCGCGTCGCTCGGCTGCAGGCTGCGGCGCAGCAGGCCGGGCTGCCGCTGCAGGTGCTGTCGGCCACGCGGGACTCGCCCGAGGCCCTGTCGGCCGCGCTCGAGGGCGCGCGGCTGCTGGTGATCGATGCGCCGCACCTGAGCGTGGCGCAGGCCGCCGCGGCGCGCTTCGGCGACGCGATCGCGCGCAGCGCGGCGCCCTATGTGCTGGTCGGCGAGTTCGCGCTGGTCGCCCGAGGCCAGCTCACGGCCGCGCCGCCGCTCGCGGCCGAGCGTGGCGTCGACGCGGCCTGGGCGCAGCGGCTGCGTGCCTACTGGCGCTTCGCGGGCGGCGCGAACCTCTCGGCCTCGATGCAGGCGCTCGCCAAGGTCGGCGTGTCCGATGGGCTGCCCGAACCCGTGGCGACACCGCTCGCGGGCTTCTATCACCCGGGGTGGCCGCGCATCGAAACAGGCGTTGAGGCGGTCGAACAGTTGCCCGGCGCGAACGGCACGGTGGCGATCGCGGTCAATGCCGCCACCGTGACCGGCGAGGACACGGCCTGGCTCGACACGCTGATCGCCGCGCTCGCGCAGCGCGGCCTGCGCGCCTATGCCTTCTACGGTCCGCGCCAGCAGAAGGACCTCTACACGCGCATGACCCAGGCCGAGGGCGGCCGCCGCGTGGCCGACCTGATCGTGAATGCCGCGCTGGTCTTCACGCCCAACGAACGCAAGGCCGAGCTCGAGCGCATCGGCGTGCCGGTGCTGCAGACCCTGCCGTCGCTTGCGATGGATGCGGCGCAATGGGCGCAAAGCAAGGACGGCCTGGCGCAGTCCGACATCGCCGCCTACTACAGCCCGAGCGAACTGGCCGGCATGACCGACCCGATGCTCGTGAGCGCGCGCGATGCTGCGAGCGGCAGCCTGCAGCCGCTGCCCGCGCAGATCGAGGCGGTCGCCGACAAGGCCGCGGCGCTGCTGCGGCTGCAGCGCACCAGCGCGGACCAGCGCCGGGTCGCGATGCTGGTCTACAACTATCCGCCAGGCGAGGCCAACTTCGGCGCCTCCTTCCTCAACGTGCCGCGCAGCGTGAGCCGCATGATCGCGGCCATGCAGGCGGCCGACTACCGCACCGAGGCGCCCGCGCCCGAGGCGCTGATCGCGCAGGTGCAGGCCACGCTCAAGGCGTCCTACCCGGCACCGGGAACCGACGAACTGCAGCCGCTGCTCGCGCAGGGCCTGGCCGACACGCTGCCGCTCGCGCGCTACCTCGCATGGTTCCGCGCGCTGCCCGTCGAAACCCAGCAGCGCATCGAGGCCTACTGGGGCGCGCCCGAAAGCTCGACCCAGCTGCGCACGGTGGACGGCGCGCCGGCCTTCGTGATCCCGCGCGTGCGCTTCGGCAACGTGGTGGTGCTGCGCCAGCCGCCGCGCTTCGAACCCGGCACGAGGGTGATGGACAAGGCGCAGCAGGTCTACCACCGCTCGGCGGTGCCGCTGGGCCATGCCTACCTCGCCACCTACCTCTGGCTGCGCACGCAGTTCGGCGCCTCGGCCGTGGTGCACGTGGGCACGCACGGCACGGTCGAATGGTCGGCCGGCAAGGAGCGCGGGCTGTCGGTGCAGGACGATCCGCTGCTGGTGCTCGGCGACCTGCCCAACGTCTATCCCTACGTGATGGACAACCTCGGCGAGGCCACCACCGCCAAGCGCCGCGGCCGCGCGACCATGGTCAGCCATTCGACGCCGATGTTCTCGCCGGCCGGCCTGCGCCCGGGCCTCGCGCAGATGCACGAGCGCATGCACGACTGGGAGACGCTCGCGCCCGGCCCGGTCAAGGCCGCGCTCGAACGGCAGCTGCTGGCCGACTTCGTGGCCCGGCACTACGACCGCGACCTGGCCTGGACACCCGCGCGCATCCGCGCCGACTTCGCGGGCTTCGTGGCGGTGCTGCATCCCTACCTCGACGAACTCGCGCAGACCGCGCAGCCGCTGGGCCTCGCGACCTTCGGCGAGGCGCCCGATGCCCGGCGCCGGCGCGCCACGTTGCTGCAGATCGTCGGCAAGCCGCTGGCGACCGCGCTCGGCGAGGACCTCGACGAGACCTTCCTGCGCGAGCCGGCCGACATGGCCGACTCACCGCTGGGGCGCTGGGTGGCGCGGGTGCTCGACGATGCGGCCTTCGACGGCGCGGTCGCCGTGCCCGCGCAGGCCGAGACCCTGCGCGCGCTGGCCACGCGCGTGCGCCAGCTCGACACGGTGCTCGCGCACAACGAGGAGATCGAGGGCCTGCTGACGGCCCTCGACGGCCGCTATCTGCGCGCGAGCTATGGCGGCGATCCGGTGCGCAATCCCGACAGCCTGCCGACCGGGCGCAACCTCTACGGCTTCGATCCCAGCCGCGTGCCCACGCGCGCGGCCTGGGACACCGGCGTAGCCGCCATGGACGCCTGGATCGCCGCCTATGCGCAATCCCACGGCGGCAAGGCGCCCGAGAAGATCGCGTTCACGCTCTGGGCCGGCGAGGCCTCGCGCCACCAGGGGGTGCTCGAGAGTCAGGCCTTCCACGCGATGGGCGTGCGGCCGCGCTGGGACGAGGCGGGGCGCATGAACGGCATCGAGGTGCTGCCGGCCGCGGCCTTGAAGCGGTCGCGCATCGACGTGCTGGTCAGCGTGACGGGCTCCTACCGCGACCAGTTCCCGCACGTGATGCGCTGGCTCGACGAGGCGGTGCGGCAGGTGGCGGCGCTGCGCGAGCCCGCGGGCGCCAACGCGGTCGCGCGCCACAGCGAGGCCCTGGCGCGGCGGCTGCGTTCCGAGGGCGCGTCGGAGGCAGAGGCCGCGCGCTGGTCGACCGCGCGCGTGTTCTCGAACGAGCAGGGCAGCTACGGCGCCGGGCTCGAGGAGGCCGCGCTCGCGAGTGAGCTCTGGCGCTCGCAACGCCGCGGCGGCGGCGACGCGCAGATGGCGGGCCTGTTCATCGACCGCATGGGCCATGCCTATGGCCAGGGCCTCGAGGGCGCCGCGCGGCCCGGCGCCTTCGCGGGCAATCTCGCGCAGGTCGACGCGGCCCTGATGGCACGCAGCTCCAACCTCTATGGCGTGCTGACCAACGACGATCCCTTCCAGTACCTCGGCGGCATCGCGCAGGCGGTGCGCCATCTCACGGGCAAGGATCCGGCGCTCTATGTGCAGAACCTGCGCGACACCGGCGCGGTGCGCACCGACACCGCCGCCGGCGCGATCGCGCGCGAGATGCAGACGCGCTACCTGCACCCGCAATGGATCGCGGCGCAGCAGGCCGAGGGCTACAGCGGCGCGCTGCAGGTGCTGAAGACCGCGCAGTTCCTCTGGGGCTGGCAGGTGACCGCGCCGGCCACGGTACGGCCCGACCAGTGGCAGTCGCTGCACGAAACCTATGTGCGCGACCGCGAGCGGCTCGGCACCCGCGCCTGGCTCGAGGGCGCGAACCGCGCGGCCTACGCGCAGACGCTCGAGCGCATGCTCGATGCGGTGCGCCTGAACTACTGGTCGCCCGATGCCGCGACGCGGCGCGAGCTCGCGCAGGCCTATGCGCAGGCGGCGCAGGCCAGCGGGCTGCGCGAGCGCAACGTGGCGGTGGAGCGCTTCGCGCGCGCGGCGATGAGCGCGCCGCCGAAGCCGGTCGTGGTGCCGGTGGAAGTGCAGGGCGCCCCGGCCATGCCGGCCGAGTCGCCGGCACCGAGTGAAAGCAAACAAGGCAACGAGGCCGCGACCCAACCCGTGCGCGGGCTGCGGCTCGAGCCGCAGCCCGAGACCGTGCCCGCGCCGCGCAGCGCCTCGGTGGTGCGCACGCTCTGGGCGCTGTTCGGCATGGCGGTGCTGCTGGCGCTCGGCGCGCTGACCCAGTGGCATCGGCATCGCCGGCCACGGCCGGCCCACTGATTCGGGACAATCGCGCCATGCCGGCCATCGATTTCACCGCTCCCGTGCTGGCCATGCTGGTCGCGCTGTGGATTGCGCTCGCGGTCGACCTCTGGCTCGGCGAGCCGCCCGCGCGCTGGCACCCGGTGGTGTGGATCGGGCGCTACCTGGGCTGGGCCGGCGCGCGCATCGCGCCGCCGTTCGGCGCGGCTTCCGGTAATGCAGGGCACGCCTTCGTGCTCGGCGCCATCGCCTGGTGCGCGGGCGCGCTGGCCGTGCTCGCGGTCGCCGTGGCGCTGCAGGCCGCGATGCAGAACGCGCTGCCGGCCTGGGCTTTCGCGCTGCTGCTGGGGCTGCTGCTCAAGCCGCTGTTCGCCTGGCGCATGCTGCGCGACGAGGTGCTCGCGGTCGAGGCCGCGCTCGGCGAATCGCTGGAAGCGGGGCGGGCGCGGCTCGCGCGTCTCGTGAGCCGCGATGTCTCGCAGCTCGGCGAGCGCGAGGTGCGCGAGAGCGCGATCGAATCGCTGGCCGAGAACCTCAACGATTCGCTGGTGGCGCCGGTGTTCTGGTTCCTGCTGTTGGGCCTGCCGGGCGCGGCGCTCTACCGCTTCGCCAACACGGCCGATGCGATGTGGGGCTACCGCGGCGAGCGCGGCGGCCGCGACTGGACCTGGGCCGGCAAATGGGCCGCGCGCGCCGACGACCTGCTGTCGTGGCTGCCCGCGCGGCTCACGGTGCTGCTGCTCGCGCTGGCGGCCGGGCGCTGGCCGCGCGGCCTCGCGCGCGAGGCGCGCCGCACGCCATCGCCCAACAGCGGCTGGCCGATGGCCGCGATGGCGCTGCTGCTCGGCGTGCGGCTGGCCAAGCCCGCGGTCTATGCGCTCAACGCCGAGGGCCGGGCCGCAATGCCCGCCGACACCGCGCGTGCCGCCCGCTTCGGGCAGCGCGCCGTGCTGCTGCTGGCGCTGGCCGCCTGGCTGCCGGTCGTCCTCCTGTTCATGGCGGCGCGATGAGCGAACTCGACTTCACCCCGACCCACGGCGGCCCCGATGCGCTCGGCGCGCCCGCGCACGATTTCTCGACCAATGCCAATGCCTGCGGCCCGTGTCCCGAGGCGCTGGCGCGGGTGCGCGCGGCCGACGCGACGCGCTATCCCGATCCGGCCTACACGGCCCTGCGCGCGCGGCTCGCGGCGCTGCATGGCGTGGAGCCCTGGCGCATCGTGATCGCGGCCGGCGCGAGCGAGTTCATCCGGCGCATCACCGCCTGGGTGGCGCATGAGGACCGCGGCGCGCACGGCGAGGTCGTGCTGCCGGCCACCTCCTATGGCGACTACGCGGCCGCCGCGCGCGCCTGGGGCCTGCAGGTGGTGCGTGCGCCGCACGCGGCGCGCCGGCCGCGGCTCGCGTGGTGCTGCGATCCGTCGGCGCCGCAGGGGCAGGCGCAGCCCGGCCTGGCCGCATCGATCGCCGCGCTGCCCGAGGACGTGCCCTGCGTGCTCGACCGCGCCTATGAACCGTTGCGGCTCGAAGGCGAACTCGGGCTGGCGCCCGCGCGGCTCGACCGGCTCTGGCAGATGTGGTCGCCCAACAAGGCGCTGGGCATGACGGGCGTGCGCGCGGCCTACGCGATCGCGCCGGCGGATGGTCAGGAGGCGGTGGGCGGGCTGCTGCGCCTGGGTTCATCGTGGCCCGTGGGCGCGCATGGCGTGGCGATGCTGTCGGCCTGGGCCGAACCCGCGGTGCAAGCCTGGGTGCGCGACAGCCTGGCCACGCTGCGCGAATGGAAGGCCGCGCAGCTCGCGCTGTGCGCGCGCATGGGCTGGCAGACCACGCCCAGCGTGGCGAACTACCACCTCGTGCAACCGATGGCGATCGACTTCGCGGGCCTGCTGGCCGGCTTGCGCGCCGAGGGCATCAAGCTGCGCGACTGCGCGTCCTTCGGCCTGCCGGGCCAGGTGCGCATGGGCGTGCTGCCGCCCGCGAGCCAGGCCGCGCTGCACTCCGCATGGCAGCGCCTGGCGGGTGCAAACTAGCCGACAAGAACGACCACGAGGACCTTGCCATGCTCTATGCCATCACCACGCTCTTTCTCTGCCAGCTCGCCGGCGAACTGCTGGTGCAGTGGCTGAGCCTGCCGGTGCCCGGTCCGCTGCTCGGCATGCTGTTCCTGTTCGCCGGCCTGCTGTGGCGCGGCGGCGTGCCCGAGAGCCTGGGCGAGACCTCGGGCCATCTGCTGCGCAACCTGATGCTGCTGTTCATCCCGGCCGTGACCGGCGTGATGCTGCATTTCGAACGCGTGGGCCGCGAGTGGCTGCCGTTCCTGGCCGCGGGCATCCTGGGCGCGGCCTTCACCATGACGGTCACCGCGCTCACCCTGCGCTGGATGATCCGCATCACCGGCAAGGACGCCCAATGAGCACGCCCGCGAAGCTGTCCGAGATCTGGGTCTTCCTGGCCCAGTCGCCGCTGCTGTGGCTCGCGCTCACGCTACTGGCCTACCTGGGCGCGCTGTGGCTGCACCGGCGCAGCGGCGCCAACCCGGTGGTCAATCCGGTGCTGGTGTCGGTGATCGTGATCGTCGCCGTGTTGCTGGCGACGCGCACGCCCTACGACACCTACTTCGAAGGCGCGAAGTTCGTGCACTTCCTGATCGGGCCGGCGACGGTGGCGCTCGCGGTGCCGCTCTACAGCCAGGTGGCGCGGCTGCGCCGGCTCTGGCTGCCGATCGGCGTGGCGCTGCTCGCGGGCTCGGTGGCGGCCATCGTGTCGGCCGTGGGCATCGCCTGGGCGCTCGGCGGTTCGCACGAGCTGCTGATGTCGCTGGCGCCGAAGTCGGCCACCATGCCGATCGCGATGGGCGTGTCGGAAAAGATCGGCGGCCTGCCGTCGCTGTCGGCGGTCGCGGCCGCCATCACCGGCATCGCGGGCGCGATCATGGCCACGGGCCTGTTGAACCTGCTGCGCATCAAGGAGCCCGCGGTGCGCGGCTTCGCGGTCGGCATCACGGCGCATGGCATCGGCACCGCGCGCGCGATCCAGGTCAACGAGACCGCGGGCGCGTTCTCGGCGCTCGCGATGGGGCTCAACGGCATCGCGACCGCCTTGCTGGTGCCGCTGGTGGTGCGCTGGCTGGGGGCCTGAGGCGCGGCCTTCAGTCCGCCGGCCGCTCCTGCAGCACCAGCGAGATCTCGACCGCGCCGCCGCCCGGCAGCGAGGCCACGCCGACCGTGGTGCGCGCGGGCAGCGGCTGGTCGGGGAACACCTGGCGCAGCAGCTCGCTCGCGGCATTCATCACCCGCACATGCTGCGTGAAGCCGGGCCCGGTCTGCAGGTAGCCGGTGAGGGCGACGATCTTCTGCACGCGGTCGAGGCCGCCGAGCTCGGTGCGCGCGGCGCGCAGCAGCGCGATGGCGGCGGCGACCGCGGCCCGTTCGCCGAGCGCGATGCCCGCGTCGCTGTCGTCGATAGTGCCGGCGATCACCACGCCGTTCTCGCGGCCGACCACACCGCTCGAATGCAGCAGATCGCCGGCGCGCGCGAAGCTCGCATAGCGGCCCGCGGGGCGCGCGGCGGGCGAGGCATCGTGGCCCGCCTGGGCGGCGAGTGTCTCCAGGCGCCGGTCGGCATCAGTCATGCGGCACCTTGTCCATCGCCTGCGCGTCGCCGCGCAGCCAGCAGCCTTCGGCGGCATCGGCCTGCGCGGGCAGCCGCACCTGGATCGCAGAGGGCGAGCCCATCGCCTCGCCCTGGCGCACCGTGACCAGCGTGCCGTCCGCACCGACCAGCGACATCTCGCGCAGGCCCCAGGCCAGCGCGGCGGCGGCGATGCCGGTGGCCGCGTCCTCGGGATAGCCGGAGGAGCGCGGGAACTGGCGCGCGCTGACCTCGGTGCCCCGCGCATCGGCGTTCGATGCGAAGGGATAGAGCCCGGTCGAGCCGAGCCGGTCGCACAGCGCCTCGACGCGCGCGAAGTCGGGCCGCAGGCCGTGCAGCAGTTCGGGGCTCTCGAGCCGCACCAGCGTCTTCACGCGGCTGGTGGCGGCGTTGAGCACCGGCGACACGATCTGCACGAGGTCGATGCCCAGGCACTGCGCGATCTCGCGCACCAGGGCCGCGTCGACCGCGGCGATGCTGGCGCTGGGCTGGCTGATCTCGACCGCGCCGTCGACGAAGCGGCCATGCACCGTGCCGCTGAGCGTCTGCACCGCGATCGGCTCGCCGCTCCAGCGGCCGCGCTCGTGCAGCAGCCACAGCGCGCCGAGCGTGGCATGGCCGCACATCTCCATCTCGTGGCGCGGCACGAAGTAGCGCATGCGCAGGCGGTGCCGGGCGGCATCGTCGGGCGCGAGCACGAACACCGACTCGTGCCCGCTCTCGCGGGTGCGGGCCTGCATGTCCTCGGTGGACATGGCATCGGCATCGAGCCAGACCGGGGCCGGGTTGCCGCCGGCGCGGGTGCCGGGGCGGGCGAAGACGCGTACGAGCTGCATCGCCATGATTCAGTCCGCCTTCGCGTTGACGGAGCGCGCGATGCCGCCCCACAGCGCGATGTCGGCGCGCACGCGCTGGCCGAACTGCTCGGGCGACCAGCTCGCGGGCGAGACGCCCTTGGCCATCATGTCGGCGCGCAGGTTGCGGTCCTGCAGCGCCTTGTCGAGCGCCGAGCGCAGCCGCTCCACCACCGGCCTGGGCGTGGCCGCGGGCGCCATCAGCCCGTACCAGAGCTCGGGCTTGAAGTCCTTGATGCCCGCGGCCTCGAAGCTGGGCAGCTCGGGGAACACCGCAGAGGGCTGGCTGATCGCGAGCGCGCGCATGCGGCCCGCGCGCACCTGGGGCGCGAGCGCGGTGGGGTTGTCGAACAGCGCCTGGATCTGGCCGGCCATCAGGTCGGTCTGCGCGGGCGCCGCGCCGCGGTAGGGAATGTGGGTCATCTCGATGCCGGTGCGCTGCTTGAACAGCTCGCCCGCGAGGTGGCTCGCGGTGCCGTTGCCGATGCTGCCGTAGTTGAGCGTGCCGGGCCTGGCCTTGGCATCGCGGATAAAGTCGGCGAGGTTCTTCGCGGGCAGGGTGGGCGCCACCACCAGCACGAAGGGCGTGGTGCCCAGCGTGCCCACGGGCGCGAGGTCGGCCAGCGGGTCGTAGGGCAGCTTGGGGTAGACGGCCTGTGCCGAGGCGATGGTCGTGGTGGTTGCGGCCACCAGCGTGTAGCCGTCGGGCGCGGCCTTGGACGCGTAGCCCGTGCCCACCGTGCCGCCGGCGCCCGCGCGGTTGTCGATGATCACCGGCACGCCGAGCTCGGCCTGCAGCCTGACCTGCACCGCGCGGAAGATCACGTCGGTGCCGCCGCCGGCCGGGAAGGGCACGACGATGGTGATCGGCTTGGCGGGATAGGTGTCGGCGGCGGCCGCGGCACCGCAGGCGGCGGCGAGCAGGGCGGCGGCGGCCATCAGGGCGAGGCGCCGTGGCGGGCGGAGGCTGGCGGTCATGGAGGTCCTTGGCGGAACGGGTGGAGGGGAGGCCCTAGTCTTCCTGCCGATCGATCCGCGCGTGCCTCCGCTCGCGACGCCCGCGCGCACGAATGCGACATCGGCCGCGCGATTGACCACACAATCGGCCCCATGCCGTCCCCAGCCGCCCCATCCGGACCGCGGATCTCCGCGTTCGCCCACCGCCTCGCCCACAAGGCGACGCCGGTGGCGAGCACGCTCGACGGCTACGCCACCACGCCGCATGCGCACGATTGCGACATGCTGTTCGTGCCGCTGGCGGGCCGTTTCGACGTGATCGATCCGCGCGGCGACGCGCTGCAGTCCTCGCCCGGCCATTTCCTCTGGTTCGCGGCCGGCGCCGCCCATGCCACCAGCGCGATGACCCTGCGCCAGACGCACCTCGCGGTCTATGTCGATTCGGAGTTCTGGGACACGGCGCTGCGCGCGCACGGCATCGCGAAGCCGGCGCAGGGCCTGCGCGCGGGCAGCGGCGCGCTGAACCTGCTGTCGCACCGGCTGCTCGAGATGGCCGGCGCGCCGGCATCGCCCGAGCCTTCGATGGCGCACGTGGCCCACTGCGGCGCGCTGGTGATGGAGGCGGCGCGGCTCATGGCCAACCCGCTGGTGCATCCCGACGGCCGCGGCACGCCCGGCGCGGTGATCGCCGCGCTGCTGGCCAGCGACATCGAGGCCGAGCTCGCGGCGCCGCTGCCGCTCGAGGCCTTCGCGGCGCGGCACCGGCTCTCGCGCCGGCAGGTCGAGCGGCTGTTCCGCGCGGCCTACGGGCTGTCGCCGCTCGAGTTCCAGCAGCAGCGGCGCCTCGAGCGCGCGCGCCACCTGCTGCAGAGCACCGACGAATCGGTGCTGTCGGTGGCGCAGCAGGTCGGCTGGGCCTCGGGGGCCTATCTCACGCGCATGCTCGGCAAGGCCTGGGCGACGACGGCCGGCGAGCTGCGCGCGCGGCGGCCGCCGGCCTAGAAGAAGCAGTCGAGGGTCGGAAAGCGGTCCGTGCCCTCGATGCAATCCCACAGGTAGATCGCGAAGCCGGGGTCGCCGGTCCACAGCGAATAGCGCAGGTGGCCGTGTTCCGCCAGTTCGGCCTCGGTCTGCGCGATGCCGTGCATGGCGAAGGCGCGCGCCCGGTCCAGCCAGGCGGCGTCGCCGAAGCGGCGGTGCAGCTTGAGGAAGGCATAGCCGTTGCCGCCGGTGCCGTGGCACAGGTTCGCGCCCTTGTTCAGCGGGCCGGCCTGCCAGGTGGTCTCGCCGGCGGCGAGCAGCAGCTCGTCGAGCGCGTCGCCCGGAAAATCCGCGAGGCAGATCACGAAGCCCGGCGCGCCATGGCACATCTGCACGAGTTTCGGCCGCGAGGCATCGGGCAGCGGGAACAGGCGTGGGCGCCAGTTCGCCTGCGCGCCCTCGCGGTCGGCGGTGCGCCGCACGGTGTTGGCGATGCAGTCGCGCCCGGCGTTCCATTCGGCATCGTCGAGCAGGTGGCGGCCATGGATCAGCGGCACCGCGGTGGCGACGAAGCCGTGCACCGCGTCGATGTAGGTCGAGCGCTGGCCGTAGAGCCGCTGGGTCCAGAAGTGGCAGCCGAAGTCCTCGGACCATTCGAGCTGCGACCACAACAGCCGCGCGGTATCGCGGTAGATCTCGGCCCAGCGCTGCTCGCCGGTGCGCTCGTGCATGAACAGCGCCGCGAGCATGGTGCCGGGCGTGCCCCACATCAGCTCGAGGGTTTCGTCGCCGAGGTGGCCGCCGCACAGCCGCGCGAGCTCATCGGCGATGGCAGCGGAGGGCTGGAGCCGGTGCTCGAGCAGCCGGATGCCGGTATCGCCCATCAGGTAGGCCGCGAAGCCGGCGTCGGCGGGACGACCCATGGCCGCGCGGTTGGCGGCGATCAGGCCCGGCACGACCGGCGCGTAGTCGCGCGTCAGCCGCGCGGCGCCGCGGTCCCGCAGATGCTGCAGTGCCCAGATCACGCCGCTGGCGCCCCAGTACAGCAGGTACAGCGGGGCGGGGTCCGGCGCGTCGTCCGGATGCATGGGCCACAGCCCCTCGGGCGTGAAGCGCGCCTCGGTGTCGCGCACGATGCGCTCGATGGCCTCGCGCGCGCGGCCCTCGTCCCAGGCGTCGGCCCGCAGGGGCTCGTGGCGCTCGGGCGAGAACAGCATGGCGCTCAGCGCCGCTGCAGCCGCGGCGTCTTCGCGAACAGCTCGGCGGCCCAGTCCACGAAGGCGCGGACCTTGGCGCTCAGGTGGCGGTTGGGCGGGTAGACCACGTGGATCGGCAGCGGGTCGCGGTGCCAGTCGGACAGCACCTCGATCAGTTCGCCGCTCTCGAGGTGCGGCTCGGCCATGAAGGTGATGCACTGCGAGATGCCGAAGCCGCCGAGCACGGCCGCCATGTGGGCGTTGCTCTCGTTGACCGACACGCGGTAGGGGCCGTTGAGCTCGATGTGCTCGTCGCCCTTCTTGAACTCGTGCGGGTAGACGCGCCGCGTGGTGCCCGAGAAGTAGCTCACCACGTGGTGCCGCTTCTCGATGTCGTTCGGATGCTGCGGCGCACCATAGCGCTTGATGTAGGCCGGCGAGGCCACGGTCACGAAGTGCAGGGTGCCGATGCGCCGCGCCACCAGCGACTGGTCGGCGAGGTCGCCGGCGCGGATCACGCAGTCGACGTTGTCGCTGATCAGGTCCACCGTGCGGTCGCTGACGCCGAGATCGACCTGGATCTCGGGATAGCGGTCGCAGAAGGTGGCCAGGGCCGGCAGGATCACCAGCCGCGCGACCGAGGTGCCGACGTCGATGCGCAGCCGGCCCGTGGGGCTGGACTGCGCATTCGTCATGCTGGCTTCCATGTCGTCGAAGTCGTTGAGCAGCCGCGCCGCCCGCTCGAAGTACGCGGCGCCGTCCGGCGTGACCGTCACCCGGCGGGTGGTACGGTTCAGCAACTTCACGCGCAGCCGCGATTCCAGGGCCTGGATCTGCTTGGTGACGGTGCCCTTGGGGAGGGCGAGCGAGTCCGCCGCGCGGGTGAAGGTGCCGGCTTCCACGACGCGGACGAAGATCCGCATGGCCTGGATCTGATCCATCGAATGCCTGTTCTTGAGGCCCGGCCCTCGCCGGGGGTGCGGATTCTCACACAAGGCCATAACCCTTTGGTGACCCGGTCCGATTGTTCGTAGTTTGGAAACAGAGTAGGGCTTGCATCCCTGTTTAACGCGACAGTCGGCGCCTTATATTTCAACCATCGCCCATTTCCCGAGGTCGTCCCCATGTCACCCCGTCCATCGTCCCGCTCCGCCGAAGCAGTCGCGCTCGCCGCGGTGCAAGGCGCGGAAGCCGATCTGTCGATCGAGCTGCCCGGCCGCGATCCGGTGGGCGCCCGTGTCTACGGCCAGCGCCCCAAGGGAGAAACCGTGCCGCTGGTGCTGCACTTCCATGGCGGCACCTTCATCTGCGGCGGGCTCGACAACGGCCGCAACGTGGCGCGCCTGCTGGCCGGCGCCGGCGCGGTGGTGGTCTCGCTCGACTACCCGCTGGCCCCCGAGTCGCCGTTTCCCGAGCCGATCGAGGTCGGCTACGCGGCGCTCGAATGGCTGTACAAGCAGCGCGTCAAGCTCGGCGGCCGCGGCGCTCAGGTCTACCTGGCCGGCGAGGAAGCCGGCGGCAACCTGGCGGCGGCGGTGGCGCTGATCTCGCGCGACCGCGCCCATCCGCCGCTGGCGGGCCAGATCCTGCTGTCGCCGATGCTCGACCCCTGCGCCGGCACGGCCTCGCTGCGCAAGGCGACCAACGACTCGCCCGAATGCCGCTGGGCCACGGGCTGGGAGAAGTACCTGAGCTGCCCGTCGAACGCCACGCACCCCTATGCGGTGCCCAGCGGTTCGCTGCGCCTCTCGGCCCTGGCCCCGGCGCTGGTGCTGGTGGGCGAGGACGACGCGATGCGCGACGAGGCGCTGACCTTCGCGGGCCGGCTGCGTTCGGCCGGCATCGAGGTCACGAGCGCGGTGCTGAGCAACGCGGCCGAATGGCCCAAGGCGCTCTACGACGCCGAGTGCATGGGCTGCAAGGTCTGCGAAGCGACCGTGCAGCAGCACTTCCGCGAATTCTTTGCGGCGACCACACCGCCCCAAGGGGCGACACCGAAGCCCAGTTAGCCAGCGACGTCAGCCAGATAGCCAGCCGCTAGCGCGGTGAGGTCGGTCGCCAACGAGGCGACGGCCCCGCCGATACGGCCGAGCCACCGGGGGCACCCGGTGCGGCCGGCCTTTTTCCGAAATCTCCGTTTTTCTTGGTGCGAGGGCGCCAGGACGGACTGTTGCATCCCGAAAAGTCATCCGAGTCATTTGAGTCATCTGAGAGAAGGACGAATCACCATGTCGAACAACAAGCCAACGTTTTCCTCCGCGGCCCGCAAGGGCCTGTGGCCCGCCGTGACCGGCGTCACCGCCTTGCTGGCGGTGGCCGCCGCGGTGCTGGGCATGCACAGCTTCAAGGCCGAGGCCAACGCCCCGGCCGCGGGCGCGCCGCAAGCCATCCCGGTCTCGGTCGCGGCGGTGGCGCCGAGCGAGATCAACGCCTGGGACGAGTTCTCGGGCCGCCTGGAAGCAGTCGAACGCGTCGACGTGCGCTCCCGCGTCGCGGGTGCCGTGCAGTCGCTGCACTTCCGCGAAGGCGCGCTGGTCAAGCAGGGCGACCTGCTGGTGACCATCGACCCCGCGCCGTATGCCGCCGAGGTCGAGCGCGCCGAGGCGCAGGTGGCGTCGGCGCAGGCCCGCCAGTCCTTCAGCCGCAGCGAGCAGGAGCGCGCCAAGCGCCTGTGGGACGAGCAGGCCATCGCCCAGCGCGAGTACGACGAGCGCGTGAACGCCGGCCGCGAAGCCGAAGCCAACCTGCGCGCGGCCCAGGCCTCGCTGCAGTCGGCGCGCCTGAACCTGGGCTACACCCAGGTGCGGGCACCGGTCTCGGGCCGCATCGGCAAGATCGAGGTCACGGTGGGCAACCTGGTGGCGGCCGGTCCCGGCGCCCCGGTGCTGACCACGCTGGTCTCGGTGAGCCCGATCTACGCGAGCTTCGATGCCGACGAGCAGGTGATCACGCGGGCCCTGAAGGACCTGCCTAGCGGCTCCAGCGCCCGCGGCCAGATCGAAACGATCCCGGTGCAGATGGGCACGGCCGGCCTGGAGGGCACGCCCTTCGTCGGCAAGCTGCAGCTGATCGACAACCAGGTCGACGCCCGCAGCGGCACGGTGCGCGTGCGCGCCTCCTTCGACAACAAGGACGGCGCCCTGATCCCCGGCCAGTTCGCCCGCATCCGCATGGGCCAGGCCCGCAACGACACCGCGCTGCTGGTCAGCGAACGCGCCATCGGCACCGACCAGAACAAGAAGTTCGTGATGGTCGTGGGCGAGGACAACAAGGCGGTCTACCGCGAAGTCGCGCTCGGCGCCTCGATCAACGGCCTGCGCGTCGTGAGCAAGGGCCTGAAGGCGGGCGACCGCGTGGTGGTCAACGGCCTGCAGCACATCCGCCCGGGTGCGCTGGTGGCGCCGCAGACCGTGACCATGGACGCCAAGGCCGACGGCAAGGCGCAACAACCGACGGAACAAGTGGCGCAGGCCGCGAAGTCCTGAACGACACCGGGCCCCGCGCGCCAGCCTGAGCACAGGCCGGCGCGCCGGAAAACCCGGGACACCGACAACGGCGACAGCGGCACCGGCCGGCTCGCCAGCGTTACTCGAAGTTCCTTGATGGGAGCCACCTGGATGCCGCTCGTCTTTTTCGAAGCGGCGTGGATCGCGCTGTCCGCGCGATGGAGCCAACGAAATGAATCTCTCTAAATTCTTCATCGACCGGCCGATCTTTGCCGGCGTGCTGTCGCTCTTGATGCTGATAGCCGGCCTGATCGCGTTGCGCGGTCTGCCGATCTCCGAGTACCCGGAAGTCGCGCCGCCTTCGGTGGTGGTGCGCGCCCAGTACCCGGGTGCCAATCCGAAGGTGATCGCCGAGACCGTGGCGACCCCGCTGGAGGAGCAGATCAACGGCGTCGAGGGCATGCTCTACATGGGCAGCCAGGCGACCACCGACGGCGTGCTGACACTCACCGTCACGTTCCGCCTCGGCACCGATCCCGACAAGGCACAGCAGCTCGTGCAGAACCGCGTCTCGCAAGCCGAGCCGCGCCTGCCCGAGGAAGTGCGCCGGCTCGGCATCACCACGGTGAAGAGCGCGCCCGACCTCACGATGGTGGTCCACCTCGTGTCGCCCAACGGCCGCTACGACATCAACTACCTGCGCAACTACGCGGTGCTGAACGTGAAGGACCCGCTGGCGCGCATCGAAGGCGTGGGCCAGGTCCAGATCTTCGGCGGCGGCGACTACTCGATGCGCGTCTGGCTCGACCCGCAGAAGGTGGCGCAGCGCGGCCTCTCGGCCTCCGACGTGGTGGCCGCGATCCGCGGCCAGAACGTGCAGGCCGCGGCCGGCGTGGTCGGCGCTTCGCCCGGCCTGTCGGGCGTGGACATGCAGCTCTCGATCAATGCGCAAGGGCGCCTGCAGAGCGAGGAAGAGTTCGGCGACATCATCGTCAAGAGCGGCACCGACGGCGCCGTGACCCGGCTGCGCGACATCGGCCGCCTCGAGATGGGCGCCGCCGACTACTCGCTGCGCTCGCTGCTGAACAACGATCCGGCCGTCGGCATGGGCGTGTTCCAGGCACCCGGCTCGAATGCGCTCGACATCTCGTCGAACGTGCGCAAGACGATGACCGAGCTCAACAAGAACATGCCGGAAGGCCTGGAATACCGCATCGCCTACGACCCGACGCAGTTCGTGCGCGCGTCCATCGAATCGGTGATCCACACGCTGCTCGAAGCCATCATGCTGGTGGTGCTGGTCGTGATCCTGTTCCTGCAGACCTGGCGCGCGTCGATCATTCCGCTGCTGGCCGTGCCGGTGTCGGTGATCGGTACCTTCGCGGTGCTGCACGTGCTGGGCTTCTCGATCAACGCGCTGAGCCTGTTCGGGCTGGTGCTGGCGATCGGCATCGTGGTGGACGATGCGATCGTGGTGGTGGAGAACGTCGAGCGCAACATCGAGGCGGGATTGACGCCGCGTGAAGCGACCTACCGCGCGATGCGCGAAGTGTCCGGGCCCATCATCGCGATCGCGCTGGTGCTGGTGGCCGTGTTCGTGCCGCTGGCCTTCATCAGCGGCCTCACGGGCCAGTTCTACCGCCAGTTCGCGGTGACCATCGCGATCTCGACCGTGATCTCGGCGATCAACTCGCTGACCCTGTCGCCCGCGCTCGCCGCCTTGCTGCTGCGCGGCCATGACCAGCCCAAGGACGCGCTGACGCGCGGCATGGACAAGGCCTTCGGCTGGCTGTTCCGCGGCTTCAACAAGTTCTTCCATCGCGGCTCCGAGGCCTACAGCGGCGGCGTCAAGCGCGTGATCTCGCGCAAGACGCTGATGCTGGTGATCTACCTCGCGCTGGTCGGCGTGACCTTCGGCCTGTTCAAGGCCGTGCCCAGCGGCTTCGTGCCGGCGCAGGACAAGCAGTACCTGATCGGCTTCGCGCAGCTGCCCGACGGCGCCACGCTCGACCGCACCGACGAAGTGATCCAGCGCATGGGCGAGATCATGAAGAAGAACCCGAACGTGGAAGACGCCATCGCCTTCCCGGGCCTGTCGATCAACGGCTTCACCAACAGCTCGAACTCGGGCATCGTGTTCGCCACGCTCAAGCCCTTCGACCAGCGCAAGCGCGCCGACCAGAGCGGTGGCGCGGTGGCGGGCCAGCTCAACGGTGCCTTCTCGAGCATCCAGGACGCGTTCATCGTGATGTTCCCGCCGCCGCCGGTGGCGGGCCTGGGCACCACGGGCGGCTTCAAGCTGCAGATCGAGGACCGCGCCTCGGTCGGCTACGACCAGATGGACGTGGCGGTCAAGGCCTTCATGGCCAAGGCCTATGCCGCGCCCGAACTCACGGGCATGTTCACGAGCTGGCAGGTCAACGTGCCGCAGCTGTACGCCGACATCGACCGCACCAAGGCGCGCCAGCTCGGCGTGCCGGTGACGGACATCTTCGACACGATGCAGATCTACCTCGGTAGCCTGTACGCCAACGACTTCAACAAGTTCGGCCGCACGTACTCCGTGCGCGTCCAGGCCGATGCGCCTTACCGCGCCCGTGCCGAGGACGTGGGCCTGCTGAAGGTGCGCTCGACCTCGGGCGAGATGGTGCCGCTGGCCGCGCTGATGAAGGTCAACTCGACCTTCGGTCCGGAGCGCGCCATGCGCTACAACGGCTACCTCGCGGCCGACATCAACGGCGGCCCGGCCCCCGGCTATTCGTCGGGCCAGGCGCAGGACGCGATCACCAAGATCGCGGCCGAGACGCTGCCCAAGGGCGTGAGCTTCGAGTGGACCGAGCTGACCTACCAGGAGATCCTGGCCGGCAACTCCGCCTTCCTGGTGTTCCCGCTGGCGATCCTGCTGGTGTTCCTGGTGCTGGCCGCGCAGTACGAGAGCCTGACCCTGCCGATCGCGATCATCCTGATCGTGCCGATGGGCATCATGGCCGCGATGGCGGGCGTGTGGATCTCGGGGGGTGACAACAACGTCTTCACGCAGATCGGGCTGATCGTGCTGGTGGGGCTCAGTGCGAAGAACGCGATCCTGATCGTGGAGTTCGCCCGCGAGCTCGAGTTCGCCGGACGCACGCCGATCCAGGCCGCGATCGAAGCCAGCCGGCTGCGCCTGCGCCCGATCCTGATGACCTCGCTGGCCTTCGTCATGGGCGTGCTGCCCCTGGTGCTGTCGACCGGCGCGGGCTCGGAGATGCGCAAGGCGATGGGCGTGGCGGTGTTCGCCGGGATGATCGGCGTGACGGCCTTCGGCCTGTTCCTGACGCCGGTGTTCTACGTGCTGATGCGCCGCATCGCGGGCAACCGGCCGCTGAAGCTGCACGGCGAGGTGCCGCATGGCGAGGACTTCGTGTCGGCCGACCATCCGGCCTCGGGCGGCTCGCACGGCGGATCGGGCGGTGGCCACGGTGGCGGCCTGCATCCGGTGCCGGCCTCGCCGCGGACCTCGCATGAATGACGAACGAACCACAGAACAAGAAGGAAGCTCGATCATGAACTTCAAGCTCTCATCCCTCTCGGCGCCACTGCGCGCGGCCGTGCTGCCCCTGGTGGCGGCCCTGGCCCTGGCCGGCTGCGCGAGCGTGCCCTCGGGCCTGCCCGAGACCCCCTCGGCGGCCCAGTTCAAGGAGCAGGGCGCCACGCCGCCCGCCGGCTGGACCCGCGCCGTGCCCTCCGAGGGCGCCGCGCGCGGCCCCTGGTGGCAGGCCTTCAATGACCCGGTGCTCGACGAGCTGATCGCCAAGGCCGACGTCAACAACAACAACATCCAGGGCGCGGCGGCGCGGCTGGCCGAGGCCCGCGCCATCGCGCGCAGCGTCAACGCCGACCGGCTGCCGCAGGTGGGCCTGAGCGCCGGCGCCAACCGCGGCGCCGGCCTCGACAAGGCCACGGCCAGCACCTCGCCGGCCACCATGACCAATGCCGGCGCCACCTTCTCGTACGAGCTCGACCTGTTCGGCCGTCTCTCGCGCGCCAGCGACGCGGCACGGCTCGACGCGGCCGGCCGCGAGGCGCTGCTGCAGAGCACGCGGCTGGCGGTGCAGGCCGAGGTGGCGCAGACCTACCTCACGCTGCGCGCCCTCGATGCCGAGCGCGTGCTGGTGCGCGAGCAGGTCGAGGCCTACCGCGACACGCTGCGCCTGTCGCAGCGCCGCCAGCAGGCCGGCGACATCGCCGAGCTCGACGTGGCGCGCGTGCAGACCGAGGTCTCGTCGACCGAGTCGGACGCGCTGGCGATCGATCGCCAGCGGGCCCAGGTCGAGCATGCGCTCGCGGTGCTGGTGGGCGATTCGGCCTCGAGCTTCGGCGTGCGGCCGGCCGACTGGACCACCGCGCTGCCCGCGATCCCGCCCGGCGTGCCAGCCACGGTGCTGACGCGCCGGCCCGACGTGTCGGCCGCGCAGAACGCGGTGTTCGCGGCCCAGTCGCGCGTGGGCGTGGCGCAGGCCGCGTGGTTCCCGGACATCTCGCTGACCGGCGCGGCCGGCTATGCCTCGCCCGAGGTCGGCGACCTGTTCAAGTGGTCGGCCCGCTCATGGGGCGTCGGCGCGCTGCTGTCGCTGCCGATCTTC
This sequence comes from Variovorax sp. GW821-FHT10D07, assembly GCF_059415325.1. Classification (NCBI taxonomy): domain Bacteria; kingdom Pseudomonadati; phylum Pseudomonadota; class Betaproteobacteria; order Burkholderiales; family Comamonadaceae; genus Variovorax; species Variovorax sp. GW821-FHT10D07. The sequence goes on from NZ_JBWKMZ010000003.1 coordinate 602,600, forward strand.
GACGGCGGCCGCCGCGAGGCCGGGTTGCAGAGCGCCAACGCGCAGCTCGACGGCGCGCTGGCCAGCTACCGCAACCAGGTGCTGGTGGCCTTCCAGGAGGTCGAGGACCAGCTGTCGTCGATCCGCATCCTGCAGGAGCAGTCGGGCGTGCAGGCCACGGCCGTGGCCTCGGCCGCGCGCGCGACCAGCCTGTCGGACACGCGCTACCGCAACGGCTACATCAGCCAGCTCGACCTGCTCGACGCGCGCCGCAGCGAGCTGCGCAACCGGCGCCAGGCGCTGCAGGTGAAGTCGGCGCAGTACCAGGCGGCCGTGGGGCTGATCCGCGCGATCGGCGGCGGCTGGGACGTGCCGGGCGCGGTGGCCTCGGGCGACGGCGCCCCGCGAGGCCCGCAAAGCTGAGCGCGCTTCGCGTCGTCCTCACGCGCCCCGCTTCGGCCAGCGGTGGCGCGTGCCGCCCGAACGGCGGTCGGCCTTCTCGGGCACCATGCCCTGGGCGCTGAGCGCGCCACCGCGCTGCTCGAGCCGCTGCAGGCACTGCAGCAGGATCTCGATGTGCGCGGGTTCCATACCGTCGAGCAGGCCGGTGTTGAGGTCGGCGATGCGCGGGAACAGCTCGTCGTAGAGCTGCCGCCCCGCGGGGCTCAGCCGCACGTGCACCTCTCGGCGGTCCTCGGCGTCGCGGCGCCGTTCCACCAACTGCTTCTCGACCAGGCTGCGCAGCCCGCGCGAAGTGCGCACGCGGTCCAGGTTCAATTGCTCCGACAGCGCCGAGGGCGTGATCTCGCCGGTCTGCGCGAGCGTGCCGATCATTCCCCATTCGCGGCGCGTGATGCCGAAGCCGCCTTCGACCAGCCGCGTGGCCATGCCGGCACCGGCACGCGCCGCGCGCGAGAGCCGGTAGAGCAGCAGGTCGTCGAGGGAGCGGGGCGCGAGCAGCGCGGCCGCGTCGGGAAAGGCTTGCAGGGAAGAAGAACTCACGGAGGGCGCGGGATGTGGCGGCGCCGCCGCGGCGCCCGATGATGGATTAGATCAACTATTTGTTACCTGCATATAAACAGCGTAACAAAAGCCGGCCACCAGCCGCCGGCGTGAGGAGATCCCCCGTGCCCTTTTTCCCCTCCCGGCGACGACTCGCCGCCTGCTGCCTCGCGCTCGCGATCGGCGGTGTCCTGGCGCCCGCGCAGGCGCAGAACCTCGAGAGCCCGCTCACGCTGGTCGTCGGCTATGCGCCCGGCGGCAGCACCGACCGCATCGCGCGGCTGATCGCCGAGCGGCTCGGCCCCAAGCTCGGCGTGGCGGTCACGGTCGAGAACCGCGCGGGCGAGGGCGGCCGGCTCGCGGCCAAGCAGCTGCGGCGCGCGCCCGCGACCGAGAACGTGCTGATGCTCGGCAACCCGGCCGTGATGGTGGTGGCGCCGCTGGTGTTCAAGGACGCGGGCTACGACCCCGACAGGGACTTCGTGCCCGTCACGCAGGTCAGCAGCTACGACTTCGCGCTGGCCGTGGGGCAGAAGCTGCAGCTCGACCGCGCCATGTTCCTCGTGGGCCGGCTCTGGGCCCATCCCGAGGAGGCGATCTTCGGCGTGCCGGCCACCGGCAGCCTGCCGCACTTCTTCGGCCTGATGGTGGGCGATGCGCTGAGCGTGCAGCCGCAGATCAAGGGCTATGGCGGCTCGGCGCCGCTGGCCGCCGACCTGACCGGCGGCTCGCTGCCGATCGCCATCGACACGCTGGACTCGCTCTATGCGCAGCACGTGGCCGGCAAGATCCGCATCCTGGCCGTGTCGGGCAAGAAGCGCGCGAGCTTCGCGCCCTCGCTGCCGACCTTCCGCGAGGCCGGCATGAAGATCGATGCCGACGGCTGGAACACCTTCTTCGCGCCGAGCAGCATGCCGCCGGCCAAGGTGCAGCTGCTGGCCGCGAAGATCCGCGAGGTGATGCAGGACCCGGGGCTGCAGAAGGCGGCCGATGCGCTCTACATCACGCCGGTGGTCAGCAGCAATGCCGAGACGGTGCAGATGCTCAAGGCCTACCGACAGCAGTGGGAGCCGGTGGTGCGGCGCTCGGGCTTCGCGCCCTGAGCGCGCGCAGGTTCAGGTTTCGGGATCGGACGTCCGCGCCGCGCTGATCTTCTGCAGCTCCGCCACGCCCATCACCAGCGCATTCGAGTAGCTGGCCTCGGCGCGCGCCGCGCGGCGGTAGACGCGGTAGTCGAGCACGTCGGCCTCGCCGCTGTCCAGCGCCTCGAGCAGGACCCAGTGGAAGCGGTCCGGTTCGGGTTCTTCGACGGTGAGGGCCAGGTCGTTGAGGGCGGGCATGGGGCGGAGTCGCGGGGCGTTGTGACGGAGAAGCCTGGTATACGGAGGATTCGCCGAACCGGATGCAGCGCGTGGGTTCACCGGGCCGGTTGCGTGACGGAAGCCGCATTCCGGCGTTGCGTTTCGGGTACCCGCGCGCGCTCAACGACAATCCCGCCATGAATTTCCAGGCAGCGGCGGCGCCGGCGAGCGCGCGAGAGCACACCGGCGGGGCGCGTTGCGTGATGGTGCTGGGCACGACCAGCGGTGCCGGCAAGAGCTGGATCGCGACCGCGCTGTGCCGCTGGTATGCGCGCCAGGGCTTCAAGGTGGCGCCCTACAAGGCGCAGAACATGAGCAACAACGCGCGCGTGGTCGAGGGCGGCGAGATCGGCAGCGCCCAGTACTTCCAGGCGCTTGCGGCCCGCGCGCGGCCCGAGGTGCGCATGAACCCGCTGCTGCTCAAGCCCGAGCGCGACACCCACAGCCAGGTGGTGCTGATGGGCCAGGTCGACGAGGCCCTGTCGGCGCTGCCGTGGCGCGGCCGCAGCGAGCGCGTGTGGCCGCAGCTCGCGCGTGCGCTCGACGAGCTGCGTGCCGAGAACGACGTGGTCGTGATCGAGGGCGCCGGCTCGCCGGCCGAGATCAACCTGATGGCCAGCGACATCGTCAACCTGCGCATCGCGCGCCATGCCCGGGCGCGCTGCCTGCTGGTCACCGACATCGACCGCGGTGGCGCCTTCGCCCATCTCTACGGCACCTGGGCACTGCTGCCCGAGGCCGACCGCGCGCTGCTCGCGGGCTTCGTGCTCAACAAGTTCAGGGGCGATGCCTCGCTGCTCGCGCCCGCGCCCGAGCAGCTGCGCGCGATGACCGGCGTGCCCGTGGTCGCGACCCTGCCGATGTGGTGGCAGCACGGCCTGCCCGAGGAGGACGGCGTGTTCGACGACCGCAGCCGGTCCTCGGGCGCCGTGACGCGCACCGTGGCCGTGATCGCCTATCCGCGCATCAGCAACCTCGACGAATTCCAGCCGCTGAAGAACGTGCCTGGCGTGCGCCTGGTCTGGGCCCGCGCGCCGGCCGACGTGGCCGGCGCCGACTGGATCGTGCTGCCCGGCTCCAAGCACACCAGCGGCGACCTGGCCTGGCTGCGCGCGCAGGGGCTCGACCGCGCGGTGGCCGAGCATGCGGCGCGCGGCGGCGCGGTGCTCGGCGTCTGCGGCGGGCTGCAGATGCTCGGCGAGGCGCTGGTCGATCCGCACGGCATCGACGGCAATGCGCCCGGGCTGGGCCTGCTGCCGCTGGTGACGGTGTTCGAGCGCGACAAGACCGTGCGCCGCCGCGAGGCCGCCTTCGGCACGCTGGCGGGCGCCTGGGCCGCGCTGTCCGACGTGACCGTGGCCGGCTACGAGATCCACCATGGCCAGACCGCGGCCCATCCGCAGATGGCCGGCGACGGCGGCGCGGTGATGCCCGAGGGGCTGGCCTGGCAGAACGCGCGCGGCAACGTGCTCGGCCTCTATCTGCACGGGCTGTTCGAGGACCCCGCGGCGCTGCAGGCGCTGTTCGGCGTCGCGGCGCCCACGCTCGACGCCACCTTCGACGGCCTGGCCGACTTCATCGACAACCACTTCGACGCCGGCGTGCTCGCCGGCCTGATCGCATGACCCACGACGACCTTCTTCCCGCGGTGCCCGACATCGCCGACGCCGCGCTCGCGGCCCGGCTGCAGGCCGCGCTTGACAACAAGACCAAGCCGCTGGGCGCGCTCGGCCGGCTCGAGGCGCTGGCGCTGCGCCTGGGCACGATCCTCGGCACCGAGTCGCCGGTGCTCGAGGCGCCGCAGATGCTGGTCTGCGCGGCCGACCACGGGCTGGCGGCGCGCGGCGTCTCGGCCTATCCGAGCGACGTGACCTGGCAGATGGTCGAGAACTTCCTGGCCGGCGGCGCCGCCGTCAGCGTGCTCGCGCGCCAGCACGGCCTGGCGCTGACCGTGGCCGACTGCGGCGTGCGGCGCGACTTCCAGCCGCGGCCCGGCCTGGTGCAGCGGCGCATCGCGGCGGGCACCGCCGATGCCTCGGCCGGCCCGGCGATGAGCGCCGCGCAGTGCACGCAGGCCATCGCCAACGGCCGCGAGATCGTGCGCGCGCTGCCGGGCAATGCGCTGCTGCTCGGCGAGATGGGCATCGGCAACAGCTCGGCCGCCGCGCTGCTGCTGGCGCGCCTGGCCGACATCGACATCGACCGCTGCACCGGCGCCGGCACCGGGCTCGACGCCGACGGGCTGGCGCGCAAGCGCGCCGTGCTGCGCGAGGTGCTGGCGCTGCATGCGGATGCCACCGCGCCGCTCGATGCGCTGGCCGCGCTCGGCGGCTTCGAGATCGCGACCCTGGTCGGCGCGGTGCTGCAGGCGGCCGAGGAACGGCGCGTGGTCGTGCTCGACGGCTTCATCGCGAGCGCCGCCGTGCTGGTGGCGCAGGCATTGCGACCGCACGTGGCGCAGCGCTGCGTGGCGGCCCATGTCTCGGCCGAACCGGGCCATGCGCTGCTGCTCGAGCGGCTGCGGCTCGAGCCGCTGCTGAACCTGGGCCTGCGCCTGGGCGAGGGCTCGGGCGGCGCGCTGGCCTGGCCGCTGCTCGAATCGGCCTGCCGCATCGTGCGCGAGATGGCGAGCTTCGAATCGGCCGGCGTCTCGCGCAAGGACGCCTGAGATCGATGAGCGGCCTGCGGCACTTCCTGCTCGCGCTGCAGTTCTTCACCCGCGTGCCGGTCACGGGCCGGCTCGCGGCCTGGGTCGGCTACAGCCCGCAGATGCTGCGCGCGAGCGCGGCGCACCTGCCGGGCATCGGCTGGCTGGCCGGCGGCGTGGCGGCGCTGGTGTTCGTGGGCGTGGCGATGGGGCTGCCGGGCATGGCGGGCGCGTTCGCGGCGGCGGTGCTGAGCACGGTCGCGACCATGATGCTGACCGGCGCCTTCCACGAGGACGGCCTGGCCGACGTGGCCGACGGGCTGGGCGGCTCGGCCGATCGTGCGCGCGCGCTCGAGATCATGAAGGACTCGCGCATCGGTGCCTTCGGCGCGATCGCGCTGGTGCTGGCGCTGGGCCTCAAGTGCGCGCTGATCGCGGTGCTGGCCGGCGGCGGGCTGCACGCGGTGGCCGCGGCCATCGTCGGCGCGCATGTGCTGTCGCGGCTCGCGCCGCTCGCTTTGATCCGCTGGCTGCCCTATGTGGGCGACAGCGGCGCGAGCAAGGCCAAGCCACTGGCCGATGCGATCAGCGGCGGCGCGCTGGCGATCGGCGTGCTGTGGACGCTGCCCGCGCTGGCGTTGCTCGCGCTGTCGCACGGCGCGGCCCATGCGCTGGCGGCGCTGCTCGCGGCGGCGCTGGCGACGCTGTGGATGGCGCGGCTCTTTAGCCGCCGGCTGCAGGGCTTCACGGGCGACGGGCTGGGTGCCACGCAGCAGGTCTGCGAGATCGCGATCTACCTCGCGCTGGCGTGGCGGGCATGAGCATGCGCAGGCTCTGGCTGCTGCGGCATGCGCCGGTGATTGCCGAAGCGGGCCTGTGCTACGGCGCGAGCGACCTCGAGGCCGAGGCCGAGGCCACGCACGCGGCCGCCGAGCGCATCGCTCGAGAGTTGCCGCCGGGGCTCGCCGTGCTGTCGTCGCCGCTGCGGCGCTGCGCCGCGCTGGCCGGCGCGATCGCCGCGCTGCGGCCCGACCTCGCCGTGCAACACGATGCGCGCATCGCCGAGATGGATTTCGGCGCCTGGGAAGGGCAGTCCTGGTCGGCCATCGCGCGCGCCGAGCTCGATGCCTGGACCGCGGACTTCGCCGACACCCGCGCCGGCGCGCATGGCGAGAGCGTGCGTGCCTTCATGGCGCGCGTGGCCGGCGCCTACGACGAGTGGCAGGCCGGGCAGGGCGATGCGCTGTGGGTCGCGCATGCGGGCGTGCTGCGGGCCGTGTCGCTGCTGCACGCGGGCACGCGCTGTCCGCGCGATGCCACCGAGTGGCCGTCGACGCCGCTGCCCTTCGGCGGCTGGCAGGTGGTCGAGCTTCGGCCGGCCTGATGCTGCCTCAGCGCTTGGGCGCGGGCGTCTTCGGCTTGTAGTCGCAGTACTTCGACACCGCGCAGTCCCAGCAGCGCGGCGTGCGCGCCACGCAGACGTAGCGCCCGTGCAGGATCAGCCAGTGGTGCGCGTGCAGCCGGTATTCGAGCGGCACGCGTTTCTCGAGCTTGAGCTCGACCTCCAACGGGTTCTTGCCCGGCGCCAGCCCTGTGCGGTTGCCGACGCGGAAGATGTGGGTGTCGACCGCGATCGTGGCTTCGCCGAAAGCCACGTTGAGCACCACGTTGGCGGTCTTGCGGCCCACGCCGGGCAGGGCCTCGAGCTCGGCGCGGGTGCGCGGCACCTCGCCGCCGTGCTGTTCGACCAGCATGCGGCAGGCCTCGATCAGGTGCTTGGCCTTGCTGCGGTACAGGCCGATGGTCTTGATGTAGCCCTCCAGGCCCTCGACGCCGAGGTCGAGGATCGCCTGCGGCGTATTGGCCACGGGGAACAGCTTGCGCGTCGCCTTGTTCACGCCCACGTCGGTGGCCTGCGCCGACAGCAGCACGGCGGCCAGCAGCTCGAAGGGCGTGCCGTATTCGAGTTCGGTCTCGGGCGTGGGATTGGCGGCCTGCAGGACGGCGAAGAAGGGCGCGATGTTTTCTTTTTTCATGGGGCGGGACAAAGGCAGGCGCAATATATCGCTGAAACGGGAATGACCTACGCAACTTAATTTCCCGCGGCTTTCGCCACAATGGCGGCCAGAAAGTGAGACTGACCATGCAATTCGCCTCCCGCCTCGACAACGTCGAAACCTCCGCCATCCGCGAACTCTTCAAGCTGCTGGGCAAGCCCGGCATCATCAGCTTCGCGGGCGGCTTCCCCGACAGCGCGATGTTCGACGTCGAGGGCCTCAAGGAGGCGAGCCAGAAAGTGCTGGCCGAGGAGGCCGGCGGCGCGCTGCAGTACGGCGCCACCGAAGGCTACGAGCCGCTGCGCGCGCAGCTCAGCGCTTTCATGAAGACCAAGGGCGTCGAGGTCGATCCCAGCGGCCTGATCGTCACCACCGGCAGCCAGCAGGCGCTCGATCTGCTGGGCAAGACCATGATCTCGCCCGGCGACAAGGTGATCGTCGAGGGTCCGACCTTCCTGGCCACCATCCAGTGCTTCCGCCTCTACGGCGCGCAGCTCATCAGCGCGCCGATCGACGCCAACGGCGTGAAGACCGACGAGCTCGAGAAGCTGATCGCCGAGCACAAGCCCAAGTTCGTCTACCTGATCCCCACCTTCGGCAACCCCAGCGGCGCGATGCTGAGCCTGGAGCGCCGCAAGAAGGTGCTCGAGCTGGCCGTGAAGTACCAGACGCTGATCGTCGAGGACGATCCCTATGGCGACCTCTACTTCGGCGAGGCGCCGCCCCCGTCGATCATGGCGCTGAGCAAGGACGTGCCCGGCAGCCGCGAGCTGCTCGCGCACTGCGGCAGCCTTAGCAAGGTGCTGAGCCCGGGCCTGCGCATCGGCTGGATGATCGCGCCGGCCGAACTGCTGGCCAAGGCCACCATGTGCAAGCAGTTCAGCGACGCCCACACCAGCACCTTCTCGCAGGCCACCGCGGCCCAGTACCTCAAGAGCGGCCGCATGCCGGCCACGCTGGCGCACGTGCGCGAGGTCTACGGCCAGCGCGCCAAGGCCATGGGCCAGGCGCTGCAGCGCGAGCTCGGCGACGCGGTGAGCTTCACCCAGCCCAATGGCGGCCTGTTCTTCTGGGCCCGCCTCACGGGCGCCAACGGCAAGCTGGCCAATGCCAACGAACTCGCCAAGCGCGCGATCGAGAAGCTGGTTGCCTTCGTGCCCGGCGCGCCGTTCTATGCCGAGAACCCCGACGTGGCGACCCTGCGCCTGAGCTTCGCGACCGCCGACGTGGCGAAGATCGAAGAGGGCGTCAAGCGCCTCGGCCAGGCGCTGTAAAGCCGGCTGTCAGGGCGAGCGGTGCAGCCGGGGCGCCGCGAGCAGCGCCAGGTTGTCCGCGATGGCCGCATCCACGTTCGGATAGCGGCCCTTCATCTTCGAGAGCGTCATGATGGTCTGCAGCGCCTTCAGGTCCTTGACCGAGGGCGCGACCTTGATCTGCGCGATGGCCGCGGTGGGATTGCCACCGTTGATCAATGCCATCACCTTGCTTGCCCAGTCGTTCGCGCGCGCCATGTCTTTCACCTGCTTTCCGTTGAGCCGCCGACTGTACACAGTGGCACGGCGGGGCATTGGTTACCATCACCCATGAGAAAAACCTTCCAGCTTCAGGTCGAGGGCAAGCACCCCGACCGCCTCCTCGAAGCCATCAAGCACGAAATCCGCAAGTACATCAAGCGCGAGCGCGGCCATGCACTGCCGGCCGGCGCCGATTTCTGGGACTTCGATTGCCGCTTCGGCAGCACCGCCGACAACGCCGAGACGATCCACCTGTCGGCCATCACCGCCAGCATCGACCACGTGGTCGCCGAGGGCAGCAAGCAGTTCTACCTCGAGATCCTCGCGAAGCCGGCCACGCGCAAGGCGCGGCCGGCGGAACCGTCCGACGCTGAATAGTCCTACGGTCATCGAGCGCGCATGGAGGCAAGGCCCTCCTGGCGCCCGGTGGTAGAAAACCGGTTCGACGGGCGATGACCGGCATCGCCTTCCCCTCCACGGTCGATACGGGGCATTGCATGATCAAGACGGCGGCGAAGTCATTCCTGGGAGCACTCGGCTACACCATGCAGCGAACGTCGACCGCACAGGCGGCGCGCGCCGATATCGACGCCGGCCTGGCCGAGATCGGCGCGAAGACACGGCGGATCGATCAGCTCGAAGCCACCCTTGCCGACGGCGCGATGCGGTTGGCGTCGCTCGAGCGGGACCTCGCCCACGCCCACGGCGGCTTGGAATCCCTGGGCCTGCGGGCGCCGTTCACCTGTCCCGCGTGCGGCGGCCATGAGGCGCTCAAGATGCTCAAGCACTCCCACGGCGACCTGGTCAAGTGCTCGGGCTGCAAGGCGCAACTGATGTGGCCGCTGCCGTCCAACGAGGAACTGGCCGCCATCTATGGCGCCCGGAACGCCTTCACCGACATCGGCGACGACGATGTGGCGCGCTACCGGGCCGATCCGTCGGACAAGGCCAACCATGCCCGGCACATTGCCCGCATCCTCGAGCGATTCGGCCAGCCAGGCGATGCCACCGTGATCGAGGTCGGCTGCATGCACGGCCTGGTCATGCTGGAGCTCGGAAAGCTCGGGTACGACTGCATCGGCGTCGACCCCTCGCCCGAAGGGATCGCGTTTCTCAACGCCAATGGAGGGCGCGGCTACTGCGGCACCCTGTCCGATGCGGCCCTGTCCCTGCCGCGCGCGAACGCGGTGGTGAGCTTTCATGCACTCGAGCACATGCCCGATCCCTATGCGGCGCTGCGGCGCATCCATGATCTGTTGCTGCCGGGCGGCGTGCTCGACATCGCGGTGCCCTGCTGGGGCGGACTGGTCGCGCAGCGACAGCTCGACCGATGGAAGTGGTTCGCGCCGCCGTTCCATCTCCACTATTTCACCGAGGAGGCCTTGCTGCCCTTCCTCGCGTCGATCGGCTTCGAGGTGCGCGAACTCACCGGCGTGACCGGGGAACACGAGGTCGACGAGCTGTCCGATGCCTTCGGCCTGAAGGAGGCATTGCCGCCCGCCGAACGGCTGGCGGCGATGGACCTGATGCGCAAGCTGCGGCTGGGCGAAGCCCTGGAAGTGACGGCCGTGCGCGTCACTCCCGCCGCCTAGGTCATCGGGTCAGCGCCTGCGCCAGCCGCAGGCCGTGCCGCTGCTCCACCTCTTGCAGCGAACGCGCGATCGACGGGTGCAGCCGCACCCCGTCCCTCGATTGCGCCTCCCGACGCTTCAACCCGCCTTCGCCCGGCAGCCGCACCGGCTTCGCCGGGTCGATGGGCGCATTGCCGCGGCAGCGCTCGGCGACCTCGTCCATCTGCCGCAGGAAGGCCGCCTTGCCGCCGAAGGCATGCAGGTCGTGCAGCGTGACGTGCACGGTCGCGCCCCAGCCCTCGGGCGGGTCGGCGCGGCCATGGCCCGCGAGGCCGCCGGTCAGCGCCTCGACCAGCAGCGCCATGCCGTAGCCCTTGTGGCCATGGCTCAGGCCGCCCACCGGCAGCAAGGTGCCGGGCGGGCTGTCGAACAGCACCTGCGGATCGTTCGAGGGCCGGCCCTGCGCATCGATCAGCCACTGCTCGGCGAAGGTCTCGCCGGCCGCGCGCTTGCGGTTGCTCATGCCGTTGGTGGTGATCGAGGCCGAGATGTCGACCATCACGCCGCCCTGCGAGAGCCCGAAGCCCAGCGCCAGCGGGTTGGGCGTGAACACGGCCTGCGTGCCGCCGAAGGGCGCGACGCTCGCGGTGTTGGGGTCGGAGCAGGCCAGCAGCATCAGCATGTCCTCCTGCAGCGCGCGCAGCATGTAGACCGCGAGGCAGGCGATGTGGTGGCTGCGGCGGATCACCAGCGAGGCGGTGCCGAGTTCGCGGGCGCGCGGAATCAGCAGGTCGAGGCCTTGCTCCATGAGCCACGGGCCGGGCAGGCGCCGGCCGTCCCACAGCACGGCGGCGGGGCGGTCCGACAGCACCTCGGGCACGCCCTCGCGCGCCATGCCGCCCGCCTCGAGCTCCTTCGCATAGCCCGCGAGCAGCGCGAGGCCGTGGGTGTCGTGGCCCAGCAGATCGCCCTCGACCAGCGTGCGCGCCACGCTCGCGGCCATCGGCGCGGCGAGGCCGCACTTCTGCAGCAGGGCATCGGCATAGGCGACCAGCGCCGGCGCGTTGTAGAGGGGGGCTTCGGACGAGGAGGCGGCTTGGTTCATGCCGCCATTCTGGGTCACTCGGGCTTGATGTTGGCGATGGCCGCGATCTTGCGGAAGCGCGCGATCTCCTCGAGGTGGAAGCGCTGCATCTTCTCGGGCGGGTAGGGCATGAGCTCGGCGCCCGACTTGCGCACGAAGGCGCGCGCGTCCTCGGTGGCCAGCGTCTTCTGCAGCGCCTCGGCGAGTTTGGCGGTGACGTCGTCGGGCGTCTGCGAGCGCACGTAGAACGACACCCAGCTGTACTGCACGTATTCGTTGAAGCCCTTCTCGCGGATCGTCGGCACGCTCGGCAGGTCGGGGTTGCGCGCCTCGCCCGAGACCGCGAGCGGGCGCAGCTTGCCGCCCTTGATCAGCGGCATCGCGCCGCCGAGATCGACCAGCGCGAAGTCGAGTTGGTTGCCGATCACGTCGGTCATGATCGGCGCCTGCCCCTTGTAGGGCACGTTGGTGAAGTCGCCGCCGGCCACGTTGGCGAGCCAGGCGGCCGCGAGCTGGTAGCCCGCGGAGTAGGTGCCGACGGTGAGCGACTTGCTCTTGCTGGCGGCCAGCAGCGCCTCGATGCTCGCGAACGGCGAATCGTTCGAGACCACCACCACGTTCATGCCGCGCGTCAGGCCCGACACCGGCTTGTAGTCCTTCACCGAGTCGTAGCCCAGGTCCTTGATGGTCAGCGGGTTCACTGCCATCGGCGAGTTGCTCGCCAGCAGCAGCATGTAGCCGTCGGCCGGCGCGTTCTTCACCTGCTGCAGCGCGATGATGCCGTTGGCGCCGGGCTTGTTCTCGACCACCACCGCCTGGCCAAGCTGCGCGGCGAGCTGGTCGCCGAAGTAGCGCGCCGAATTGTCCGAGCCGCTGCCGGGCGTGAACGGCACCACGATCTTGATCGGCCGCGTAGGGAAGGCCGTGCCCTGCGCGAAGGCCGGTCCCGCCACCGCCGCGCCCGCCGTTCCCGCCAATGCCAGCAACAGCCGGCGCCTGCTTGTCTCCATCTTTTTGCTCCTGAGTTCGTGACTGAACCGGTCGTTCGCCGACCTGCCCGGGCTTCGGGCTGGCCAAATAATAATACATATGTGCTTTTAAAAAACATGTATCTGTTATATCGTTGAAAAAGAACAGCCAGACAGGAGTCCCATGAGCACCGCAGCGAATCCGCCCGACCTCTCGATCCACCGCGCGGGCCACACGGCCACGGTGGAGATGTGCCGGCCGCCCCACAACTTCTTCGACCTCGCGCTGATCTCGGCGCTGGCCGAGGCCTTCGAATCGCTGCAGGCCGACCCGGCATGCCGCGCCATCGTGCTGGCGGCGCAAGGGCGCTCCTTCTGCGCGGGGGCCGATTTCTCGTCGCCCACGCCCGCGGCCGGCGCGCGGCGCGACCCGGGCGAGCTCTACCGGCAGGCGATCCGGCTGTTCGCGGTGACCAAGCCGGTGATCGCGGCGGTGCAGGGCCCGGCCGTGGGCGGCGGACTGGGGCTCGCGCTGGTGGCCGATTTCCGCGTCGCCTGCGCCGAGGCGCGCTTCAGCGCCAACTTCGCGCGCCTGGGCTTCCACCCGGGCTTCGCGCTGAGCCACACGCTGCCGCGCCTGGTCGGCGCGCAGCAGGCCGCGCTGCTGCTCTACACCGGCCGTCGCATCGACGGCGCCGAGGCGCTGCGCATCGGCCTGGTCGACGAGCTGGCGCCGCAGGACCAGGTGCGCGAGCGCGCCCAGGCGTTGGCCGAGGAGATCGCGATCTCGGCGCCGATCGCGGTCGAGTCGACGCGCGCGAGCCTGCGCGCCGGGCTGGTCGAGGCGGTGCGCGCCGCGGTCGAGTGCGAGGCCGGCGAGCAGCGCCAGCACTTCCAGACCCAGGACTTCCGCGAGGGCGTGGCCGCGATGGCGCAGCGCCGCGATCCCGTCTTCGGACGCCATTGAGCCGCGCCGGAGCACGCCATGATCGATTTCGCACTCGATGAAGAACTCGCGCTGGTGGCCGAGACGGCCCAGCGTTTTTCCGACCAACAGCTGCTGCCCTCGCAGCGCGCCTTCGAGGCGCAGCGCGCACTGCCCGAGGCCCTGCGGCGCGAGGCGGCCCAGATCGGCTTCGACCGCATCGACTGGCCCGAGTCCGCGGGCGGTGCCGGCCTCGGCGCGCTCGCGCGCGTGCTGGTGACCGAGCGGCTCGCGGCCGGCTGCCCGGGCGCGGCGCTGGCGCTGCAGCCGATCGGCGCGGTCGCGCAGGCGCTGCGGGCCTTCGGCGGCGAGGCGGCGCTGCAGCGCCATCTGCAGCCGCTGCTGGCGCGGCCCGATGCGCGCGCGGCGCTGGTGTTCGATGCGCGCGGCCAATGGACGAGCGATGGCGATGCGCTGAGCGGCCATGCGGCCTGGCTGCCGACCGACCGCGTCGACCTGCTCGCGGTGCTGAGCCGCGACGGGCTGCGCCTGGTCACGCAGGGCATCGCGCTCACCGAACTGCCCGGTGCCGGCCTGCGCGCCGCGGGCGCGAGCGAGCTGCGCCTGGACCGCGCGCCGGTCGAGGCCGCGTGGACCGACCCCGCGGCCGCCGCGCTCGCGCTGGCCCATGCGCGCGTGCAGCTCGCGGCGCTGCTGGTCGGCCAGATGCATGCGGCGGCCGACTATTCGCGCCGCTACGCGCTCGAACGCGTCGCCTTCGGCAAGCCGATCGCGCACCACCAGGCGCTGGCTTTCCTGATCGTCGACATGCACAGCGCGGTGGATGCCGCGCGCCAGTTGCTGCACGAGGCCGCCTGGCGGCTCGATGCCGGCCGGCCCGCGCGCGAGGCCGCGGCCACGGCGCTGATCGAGGCGATCGAGAACGCGGTCTTCATCGGCGCCAACGCGGTGCAGATCCTCGGCGGCGCGGGCTTCATGCGCGACTACCCGGTGGAGAAGCAGCTGCGCGAGCTGCGCGCGCTGGGCCTGCTGCTCGGCGGCGCCGATGCCGCGCGCGACGACGCCCTGCCGGCCGCGATCGCCGCGCCGATCGACTTTCTTGCCACCACCGACGCAACGACCCAGGGAGCCTGAGATGGATTTTTCGATCAGCGCGGACGACCAGTCCCGCCTGCAGACCCTGCGCCGCCTCGGGCGCGACGAGATGCGGCCCGCGGGCTGGCGCGCCGACCGCGCGGGCGCACCGCTGCCGGTGGACGACCCCTTCTTCGTGCGCATGCTGGCCGAGGGCTTCGGCCGCACGCGCTGGCGCGCGGCCGACGCGGCGCCCGACGGCACCGATGCGCCCGCGCCCAACAAGGCCGGCTCGGCCGTGGCCCAGGTGCTGCTGGCCGAGGAGGGCGCCTACTGGGACCGCGGCATCGGCGTCGCGCTGCCGGGCCCGGGCCTGGGCGAACCGCCGATCCTCTCGATGGGCACGCCCGAGCAGAGGCAGCGCTTTCTCTCGCCCTTCGTGAATCCGCAGCGCCCGATCTGGGGCGCCTTCGCGATGACCGAGCCCTCGGGCGGTTCCGACGTGGCCAACATCAAGACCCGCGCGCGGCGCGACGGCGAGCACTGGGTGCTCGACGGCGCCAAGTCCTTCTCGGGCAACTCGGGCCGCGCCGAATGGACCGTGGTGTTCGCCACCATCGATCCGGCGCTGGGCCGTGCGGGCCACCGCGCCTTCGTGGTCGAGCGCGGCACGCCGGGCTTCGGCGACTTCCGCATCGAGAAGAAGATGGGCCTGAAGGCCTACGAGTCGACCTCCTTCTTCCTCTCGGGCTGCCGCGTGCCCGCGGCCAACCTGCTCGGCGGCGAGGCCTACTACGAGCAACGCTCGGGCGGCTTCAAGGGCGCGATGAACACCTTCAACGCGGGCCGCCCGGCCATCGCCGGCATGGCGGTGGGCATCGGCCGCGCCGCGCTCGACGAGGCCGCGGCCTTCATGCAGGCCCAGGGCCTGGCCTCCGACCTGCGGCTGCGCGACCGGCTCGAGCGTTCGCGCCGCAAGCTCAAGGCCGCGCTGCTGATGGCGCTGCGCGCCGCCTGGCTGGCCGACCGGCGCCAGCCCAACATGCTCGAGGCCTCGGCCTCGAAGGCGCTCGCGCCGCCGGCCGCCTTCGAGGCCACGAGCTTCGCGATGGAGGTGCTGGGCCTGGCGGGCGGCCGTGGCGACCACCTGATCGAGAAGCTGTTTCGCGACGTGAAGGCGCTCGACATCGTCGAGGGCACCGGCCAGATCCAGCGCGTGGTGATGGCGCGGCATCTCGTGGGCCTGCCCAACTGAATCCCTCTTCCTTTCTCCCTATGACCGATACGACTTCCAATGCGCCCTCGGGCCCGCTCCAGGGCATCCGCGTGCTCGACCTCACGGCCGTGGTGCTCGGCCCGCTGGCCACCCAGATGCTGGCCGACTACGGCGCCGACGTGATCAAGGTCGAGCCGCCCGAGGGCGACATGATGCGCGCCAACGGCATCTCGCAGCACCCGGGCATGAGCTCGATCTTCCTGGCCGTGAACCGCAACAAGCGCTCGCTCGCGGTCGACCTCAAGTCACCCGAGGGCGTGGCCGCGCTGCGCGCGCTGATCCCGCAGGTGGACGTGGTGGTGCACAACATGCGCGTGGCCGCGGTCGAGCGCCTCGGGCTCGGCTACGAGGCGGTGGCGAAGCTCAACCCCAAGGTGGTGTATTGCGCCGCCACCGGCTTCGGCCAGGACGGCCCGCACCGCGACAAGCCGGCCTTCGACGACATCATCCAGGCCGCCTGCGGGCTGGTGGGCGTGGGCTCGGTGGGGCGCGAGCAACCCGACTACACGCCCAGCCTGATCGCCGACAAGACCACCGGCCTCGCGGTCTGCAACGCGGTGCTGGCGGCGCTGCTGCACCGCGAGCGCAGCGGGCAGGGCCAGTACGTCGAGGTGCCGATGCTCGAGACCATGGCGGCCTTCGTGCTGGCCGAGCACATGGGCGGCATGACCTTCCAGGGCTCGGCGGTGAAGGCCGGCTATCCGCGGCTGCTCGAGGGCGGGCGCAAGCCGGCACGCACGCGCGACGGCTGGATCAGCATGCTGCCCTACACGGAACGCCACTGGCAGGCCTTCTTCGTCGAGGTCGGCCAGCCCGAGCTGGCCGAGCGCTACAGCATCGCCAACCGGCAGGAGCGCAATGCGCAGGTGCGCGCGCTCTACGGCCACCTGCGCGAGCTGTCGCCGCTGAAGACCACGGCCGAGTGGATGGCGCTGTGCGAGAAGCTCGACATCCCGGCCACGCCGATCTATGCGCTCGACGACCTGCCCGCGCATCCGCACCTGAAGGCCGTGGGCCTGTTCGAGGACGCGCAGCACCCGACCGAAGGCCCGATCCGCCAGCTGCGGCCCACGGCGCGCTTCTCGGCCACGCCGACGCGCGTGTATCGCCAGGCGCCCACGGTGGGGCAGCACACCAGCGAGATCCTGCGCGAGGCCGGCCTCGGCGAGGAAGCCATCGCGCGGCTCAAGGCCAGCCGCGCGGTGGCCGGCGAGTGAGGGGCGGGGCATGAACTTCGAACTCGACGACGAGCACCGCATGCTCAAGGACCTGGTCGCGCGCTTCGTGCGCGACGAGCTGCTGCCGCTGGAGCCGGCGGTGCTGAAACGCGAAGCCGAGGGCGGGCAGCTGATGCTGATGCCCGAGGAGCACGAGCGGCTCGATGCGCTCTCGCGCGAGCTCGGCCTCTGGGGGCTCGATGCGCCGGCCGAACTCGGCGGCTCCGACCTGCCGGTGACGGCGATGGTCGGCGTCAACGAGGAACTCGGCAAGACCATCGTGCCCTACGACCTGCCGCCCGATTCGCCGAACCTGCGCATGCTGCTGAAGACGGCCGACGCGGCGCAGACCGAGCGCTATCTCGCGCCCTATGCGCGCGGCGAGACGGTCTCGGCGATCGCCATCTCCGAGCCCGGCGCGGGCGCCGATCCGTCGGCGATGGGCACGCGCGCCGAGCGCGACGCGCAGGGCAACTGGGTGCTCAACGGCCGCAAGATCTGGATCAGCCGCGCCGCGCGCGCCGACTGGACCATCGTGATGGCCGTGACCGACAAGGCGCTCGGCTCGCGCGGCGGCATCTCGGCCTTCATCGTCGACAAGGACACGCCGGGCTTCATCGTCGAGCGTCGCATCCCGATGCTCGGCGGCGTGTCGACCTACGAGGTGGTGCTGCAGGACTGCCGCGTCGGCGCCGGCCAGCTGCTGGGCCAGGAAGGGCAGGGCTTCGCGCCGATGCAGGCGCGGCTGTCGAGCCGGCGCGTGCAGATGGCGGCCTGGTGCATCGGCCGCGCCCAGCGCGCGCTCGACATGGTCTGCGAGTACGCGCCGATGCGAAAGACCTTCGGCGCGCTGCTGTCCGACCGCCAGAGCGTGCAGTGGGGCGTGGCCGATGCCGCCACGCGCATCCACGCCTGCCGCCTCATGACCTACGAGGCCGCCGCGCGCATCGACCGCGGCGAGGAGGCGCGCTCGCAGGTCTCGATGATCAAGGTCTACGCCACCGAGATGGCCTGGGACGTGATCGACATGGCGATGCAGGTCTTCGGCGCCATGGGCATGACCAAGGAAATGCCGCTGCAGCAGATGGCCAACGAGACCCGGCTGATGCGCATCTACGAAGGACCCAGCGAGGTGCACCGCTGGGTGGTGGCGCGCGAGCTCTTGGGCTCGCGGCGCTGAGAACAAAGAAACCAGGAGACGAACCATGAGTGATTTCTCTCGCGACCGCCGCCGGCTGCTGCTCGGCACCGGCGCGGCGCTGGCCGGTGCCGCGAGCCTGCCCGGCCGCGCGCGGGCGCAGGCCTTTCCCTCGCACGCGATGCGTTTCATCGTGCCGTTCCCGCCCGGCAGCGGCACCGACATCACGGCGCGCCTGTTCGCCAAGGGCATCGGCGACCTCTCGGGCCAGGCGGTGACGGTGGAGAACAAGCCCGGCGGCAACGGCTTCATCGGCGTGCAGACCGCGCTGAATCCGCCGCACGATGGCCACACGGTGTTCATCGGCAGCAACTCGACGCTGACCACCAACGCCGCCACCTTCCGCAAGCTGCCCTACGACCCGATCGTCGACTTCGCGCCGATCACGCTGCTGTCGCGCGGTGCCTGCCTGGTCATCGTGCCGGCCGCCTCGGCCCACCGTTCGCTGGCCGACCTCGTGGCGGATGCGCGCAAGCGGCCGGGCAAGCTCAACTACGCCAGCGGCTCCATGTCGTACACGCTCTATTCGGAGTGGTTCAACGAGATGGCGAAGATCAAGACCGCCGGCATCAACTACAAGGGCGCGGGCGAGGCCGTCAACGCGGTGCTCACGGGCGAGGTCGATTTCGCGGTGGTCGATGCCACCGGCGCCAACGAGCTCGCGCGCTCGGGCCGCGTGCGGCCGCTGGCCTTCACCGCGCCCAAGCGCTCGATCGTGCTGACCGAGGTGCCCACCGTCGGCGAGGCCGGCTATCCCGACTACCTCGCGTTCAACTGGGTCGCCGCCGCCGTGAGTTCGAAGGCGCCGCCGGCCGCGCTCGAGCAGCTCGGCGCGCTGTTCGCGAAGGCCGCGCAGACGCCCGAGATCCAGGCCTATTACCGCAAGCAGGGCACCGAACTGATCATGTCCTCGGCGCCCGAACTGCGCCGCTACCAGGCCGAGGAGATCGAGCGCTGGAAGCGGCTGATGGGCATCACCGGCATCGAGTTGCAGTAGCATCGCGCGCGGTCCGGCCCGGGCGGTCGAGCGCGCAACATGCCGGCTGGGACCGCGGAGAACATGAAGTGGAGCAATCGGTCATCAAGACGGCGGGGCGGGTGTTTCAGGTGCTCGAGTACCTGCGGGAGGTGCGGCGGCCGGTGACGGTGCGCGAGATCTCCGAGCGGCTCGGCTACCCGCTGTCGAGCGCGCAGGTGCTGCTCAAGAGCGTCGCCACGCTGGGCTACCTGCGCTACGACTCCTCGCTGCGCGCCTACCTCGCCACGCCGCGCCTGGCCTCGATCGGCGACTGGGTGATGGACTCGATGTTCCAGGGCGGGCAGTTGCTCACCGTGCTCGGCGACATCGCACGCGAGACCGGCTTCACCGCCATCCTCGCGGTCGAGAACGACATCTACGCGCAGTACGTGCACGTGATCTTCGGCAGCCGCGCGATCCAGTTCAACGTGCAGCCCGGCACGCGCCGGCTGCTGTGCATGTCGGGCACCGGCTGGGCGCTGCTCGCGGCCAGCAGCGACGACCACGTGGCGCGCACCATCCATCGCAGCAATGCGCGCCTCAAGCCCGGCGGGCAGGACGTCGATGCCGACTACGTGAAGGCGCGCGTGCAGGAGACGCGCGAGCGCGGCTATGCGTTCTCGCGCGGCGTGGTCACCGAGGGCATCGGCATCATCGCGCTGGGCTCGGCCTCGAGCGCCTCCGGCGCGCGCTTCGCGGTCGGCGTGGGCGGCCTGGTGGAGCAGCTCGAGCGCGCGGCCGACACCGTGGTTCCGTCGATGCGCGAGCGGCTGCTGGGCACCGCGGCCAAGGCACCCGCGGCCGGCAGCCCGGCCTGACCGATCAGGGTCGGACGACCTCGAGCAGGCGGTCGAGCCCGCCTTCGTTGATCGCCACCATCGCCTGCTCGCGCACCTTGGGCTTGGCGTGGTAGGCCACCGACAGCCCGGCCTCGCCCAGCATCGGCAGGTCGTTGGCGCCGTCGCCGACCGCGATGCATTCCTGCGCCGAGATGCCCATCAGCGAGGCCACCTCGAGCAGGGTGCGGCGTTTCTCGGCGCCGTCGCAGATGTCGCCCCAGCTCTGCATCGCGACCTGGCCCGTGAGCTGGCCGTCGGCTTCGTCGAGCAGGTTCGAGCGCGCGAAGTCGATGCCCAGGCGCTCCTTCACGCGGTTGGCAAAGAAGGTGAAGCCGCCCGAGACCAGCAGCACCTTGAGGCCCGCCGCCTTGCAGGCCGCCACCAGTTCGGCCGCGCCGGGGTTGAGCTTCAGCCGCTCGTCGTAGACCTGCTGCAGCGCGCCGACCGGCACGCCTTTCAGCAGCGCGACGCGGCGACGCAGGCTTTCCTTGAAGTCCTTGATCTCGCCACGCATCGTGGCCTCGGTGATCGCGGCCACCTCGGCCTTCTTGCCGGCGGCATCGGCGATCTCGTCGATGCACTCGATGCTGATCAGCGTCGAGTCCATGTCGAAGGCGATGAGTTTGAAGTCGGCGAGTTGGAGCGGCGGTGTGAAGCGCTGGAGGACGAGGCCGGAGGAGGAGGGGGCAAGGGTCATTCAGTGATACCAGTTCTCGACGCGCAGGCCGGGCACGCGCGAGAACTCGCTGACGTTGCGGCTGACGACGATCAGGTTGTGCGCCATCGCGATGCCCGCGATGAGCAGGTCATAGGGGCCGATCGGCGTACCGGCCTGTTGCAGGTGGGCCTTGATCTGTCCGGCCGATTCCGCGCTCGCGTTATCCAGGGGCAGGACGCGCAGGCGCTGCACCAGCTCGTCGAGCAGCGCACGCTGCGGGCCCGGGTTGGCGGACTTGGCGAAACCGAACTCGAGTTCGAACAGATTGATGGCGCACAGATTCATGTCCGCATCGGGCGTGTCATTCATGCGCACGCGCACACCGCCCGTGCCGCGAAAGGCGTAGATGAGGGTGTTGGTGTCCAGCAGGTACTTCACAAGGACTCGCGCGGCGTATCGGGAGGCAGGTCCTTGTGCATGTCCTCGGTCAGGGGGAATTCGTCCCAGGCGGCTTTCTGCTTGTCGGCTTCGGCAAAGAAGCTCTGCCAACCGGTCTTCTTGCCGCGCTGCCCTTCACGCGCCACCAGCAGGGCGAACCAGCGGCTCAAGGGCAGGTTCGCCGCCGCCGCTGCCGCGCGCGCTGTTTTCTCGGACTCTTCGTCCAGGTAGATCGTGATTTGGGACATGGCGGATCTCCCGAAAAATTACATCGGCAATTATATAAGTGGCTGGCACTTATACGACGGCCGCAGGGCTTTCCTTGACCAGCGGCTGCCCCAGGCTGCGCAACACATCGCGCACCATCTGCGCACGCTCCTTCGGCTCCTTGAGCTCGCGCTCGATGCGCAGCTTCTCGTTGCCAGCCAGCTTGATGTGCTTGTTCTTCTGGATCAGGTGGATGATCGCCATCGAATTGACCGGCGGATCCTTCTTGAAGGTGATGTTGATGACGCCGGGCGCCGCATCGACCTTGACCACGCCGTAGGGCCGCGCGAGCACGCGCAGGCGGTGGGTGTCGATCAGGGTCTGGGCCTGCGGCGGCAGCTTGCCGAAGCGGTCGACGATCTCCTCCAGCAGGGTGTCGATCTGGTCGGGGTTCTTCGCGGTGGCGAGCTTCTTGTAGAACGACAGCCGCAGGTGCACGTCGCCGCAGTAGTCGTCGGGCAGCAGGGCGGGGGCGTGCAGGTTGATCTCGGTCGTGACCGACAGCGGCGACAGCAGGTCGGGCTCCTGCCCGGCCTTGAGCGAGCGCACGGCCTCGCTGAGCATCTCGTTGTAGAGCTGGAAGCCGATCTCCATCATGTTGCCGCTCTGGTTCTCGCCGAGCACCTCGCCGGTGCCGCGGATCTCGAGGTCGTGCATCGCGAGGTAGAAGCCCGAGCCCAGCTCCTCCATCTGCTGGATCGCGTCGAGCCGCTGCGCCGCCTGCTTGGTCAGGCCCTCGGTGTCGGGCACCATGAGGTAGGCATAGGCTTGGTGGTGCGAACGGCCGACGCGGCCGCGCAGCTGGTGCAGCTGCGCCAGGCCGAACTTGTCGGCGCGGCTCATCACGATGGTGTTGGCGGTCGGCACGTCGATGCCGGTCTCGATGATGGTCGAGCACAGCAGAAGGTTGTAGCGCTGGGCCACGAAGTCGCGCATCACGCGCTCGAGTTCGCGCTCGGGCATCTGGCCGTGGGCGACGGCGATGCGCGCCTCGGGCAGAATCTCCTCGAGCTTCTGGCGCCGGTTCTCGATGGTCTCGACCTCGTTGTGCAGGAAGTAGACCTGGCCGCCGCGCTTGAGCTCGCGCAGCACGGCCTCGCGGATCACGCCGGTGCCCTCGTTGCGGACGAAGGTCTTGATCGCGAGCCGGCGCTGCGGCGCGGTGGCGATCACGCTGAGGTCGCGCAGGCCCTCGAGCGCCATGCCCAGCGTGCGCGGGATCGGCGTGGCCGTGAGCGTGAGCACGTCGACCTCGGCGCGCAGCGCCTTCATGGCCTCTTTGTGGCGCACGCCGAAGCGGTGCTCCTCGTCGATGATCAGCAGCCCGAGGTTCTTGAACTTGACCGATTCCGAGAGCAGCTTGTGGGTGCCGACCACGATGTCGACGGTGCCCTCGGCCAGGCCCTTGGCGGCGGTCGTGATTTCCTTGGTCGAACGGAAGCGGCTCATCTCGGCCACCTTCACCGGCCACTTGGCGAAGCGGTCGACCAGCGTCTGGTAGTGCTGCTCGGCCAGCAGCGTGGTGGGCGCGAGGAAGGCCACCTGCTTGCCGCCGGTGACCGCGATGAAGGCGGCGCGCAGCGCGACCTCGGTCTTGCCGAAGCCGACGTCGCCGCAAACGAGGCGGTCCATCGGCTGCGGCGAGATCATGTCCTGCACCACGGCATGGATCGCGGCCTTCTGGTCGGCGGTTTCCTGGAAGCCGAAGTCGTTGGCGAACACCTCGTAGTCGGCCGGCGAATAGCGGAAGGCATGGCCCTCGCGCGCGGCGCGGCGTGCGTAGATGTTGAGCAGCTCGGCGGCCGAGTCGCGCACCTGCTCGGCGGCCTTGCGCTTGGCCTTGTCCCATTGGCCCGAACCGAGCTTGTGCAGCGGCGCCTCGTCGGCGCTGACGCCGGTGTAGCGGCTCACCAGGTGCAGCTGGCTCACGGGCACGTAGAGCGTGGCCTTGTCGGCGTACTCCAGGTGCAGCATCTCCTGCAGCAGCGGCTTGCCCTCGGCATCGCTGCCCTGGCCCAGGTCCATGTGGATCAGGCCGCGGTAGCGGCCGATGCCGTGCGCGGAGTGAACCACCGGGTCGCCCACGTTGAGCTCGGACAGGTCCTTGATCAGCGCCTCGACGTCGCTGACCTGTTCCTGCTTCTTGTTGCGGCGCCGGCCGGTGCTGCCGGTGGCGAACAGCTCGGTTTCGGTGACGAAGTCGATGCCCTGTTCGCGCCAGGCGAAGCCGGCCGCCAGCGCGGCGGTGGCGATGCCGATCTTTTCGTCGGCCGCGGCCTCGAACTCGGCCAGCGAATCGAAGGCCGGCGGGCTCACGCCGCTGGCGCGCAGGAAGTCGAGCAGGCTCTCGCGCCGGCCGTCGCTCTCCGCGATCATCAGCACGCGGTGCGGCGTGGCGGCGATGTGGGCCTTGAGCCGCACCAGCGGATCGTCGGCGCCGCGCACCACCGAGAAGGCGGGCAGGGTGTCGAACTCGGCGAAGGGCGCGGCGTCGGTGGTCGAGCGGATCGACAGCTGCGCGTGCGGCTTCACGCGCTGGTAGAACTGCTCGGCGTTGAGGAACAGCGCCTCCGGCGGCAGCGCCGGGCGCTCGGGGTCGCCGCGCACCAGGCGGTAGCGCTCGCCCGTGTCCTGCCAGAAGTGCTGGAACGCGGGCTCGAGCTCGCCGTGCAGCACCACGGTGGTGTCGGGTCCCAGGTAGTCGAACACGGTCGCCGTCTCGTCGAAGAACAGCGGCAGGTAGTACTCGATGCCGGCGGTGGCCACGCCGTTGCCCATGTCCTTGTAGATGCGGCTCTTGGTCGGGTCGCCCTCGAGCAGCTCGCGCCAGCGGCCGCGAAAGCGCGCGCGCGCGTCGTCGTCCATCGGGAACTCGCGGCCCGGCAGCAGCCGCACCTCGGGCACCGGGTACAGACTGCGCTGGGTGTCGGGGTCGAAGGTACGGATCGAGTCGATCTCGTCGTCGAACAGGTCGACCCGGTAGGGCACGGGCGAACCCATCGGGAACAGGTCGATCAGGCCGCCGCGCACTGCGTACTCGCCCGGGCTCACCACCTGCGTGACGTGGGTGTAGCCGGCCAGCGTGAGCTGCGCCTTGAGCTTGGCGTCCTGCAGCTTCTGCTTGGTCTTGAAATGGAAGGTGTAGCCCGCGAGGAAGGACGGCGGCGCGAGCCGGTAGAGCGCGGTGGTGGCGGGCACCAGCACCACGTCGGCTTCCTTCTGGCTGATGCGCCACAGGGTGGCCAGGCGCTCGCTGATCAGGTCCTGGTGCGGGGAGAAGCTGTCGTAGGGCAGCGTCTCCCAGTCGGGGAACAGGGCGCAGCGCAACTCGGGCGCGAAGAAGGCGATCTCGTCGATCAAGCGCTGGGCGTCGTTGGCATCGGCCGTGAACATGGCCGTGGCGCGGCCCGCGGACTTTTCGCGCCGCGCGAGCTGGGCCAGCAGCAGCGCATCGGCCGACAGCGGGGGGCGCGGCAGCGTGAAGCGCTTGCCCGCCGTGAGATGGGGGAGGTCCATAAAGGCTTGCTGGAAATGCACAACACCCCGCGCCGACTGGCGAGGGGTGTGCAATGGGGTCGATTCTAGAATGGCGGCCCTTCTTCTGCTTGTCGGCGCACTGGCCGACCGTCTGCCGCACCATGTCTTCTTCCCGCCTCTTCGTGCTGATCCCGTGCGCCGGTTCCGGCCACCGTGCCGGCCATGCGCAGTCCCCGCAGCCGAAGCAGTACCGGCGGCTGGCCGGGGCGCCGATGGTGGCGCACACGCTCGAGGCCTTCCGCGCGCTGAACGGGCGCTTCGCCGGCATCGCGCTGGTGGTGGCGCCCGAGGACCGCGACGTGGACGCCGCGCTGCCGCTCTTTCCGCTGCAGGACGAGCACCTGCTGCGCGTGGGCGGCGTGACGCGCGCGGCCTCGGTGCGCAACGGCCTGCTGGTGCTGCGGCAGAAGGGTGCCGGCGCGCACGACTGGGTGCTGGTGCACGATGCGGCGCGCTGCCTCGTGACGCCGAGCCAGATCGAGGCGCTGATCGCGGCCTGCGAGCACGATGCCGTCGGCGGCCTGCTGGCGCACCGGCTGGCCGACACGCTCAAGGTGTCGACCGCCGACAGCCGCGTGGCCCAGACCCTGCCGCGCGCCGACAAGTGGCTCGCGCAGACGCCGCAGATGTTCCGCATCGGCATGCTGCTCGACGCGCTCGAGCGTGCCGGCGACGCGGTGACCGACGAGGCCGGCGCGATCGAGGCGGTCGGGCTGACGCCGCTGCTGGTACCGGGCAGCGCGCAGAACTTCAAGGTCACCTATCCCGAAGACTTCGCGCTGGCCGAGGCGCTGCTGCTGGCGCGCAAGAAGGTGCTCGCATGAGCGGTGCCTTCAACATCCGCGTCGGCGAGGGCTGGGACGTCCATCAGCTGGTGGCGGGGCGCAAGCTGATCCTCGGCGGCGTCGAGGTGCCCCATGTCACGGGCCTGCTCGGCCATTCCGATGCCGACGTGCTGCTGCACGCGATCACCGACGCGCTGCTCGGCGGCGCGGGCCTGGGCGACATCGGCCGGCATTTCCCGGACACCGATGCACAGTTCCGCGGCGCCGACTCGGCCGTGCTGCTGGCCGAGGCGGCGCGCCGCGTCCGCGCCGAGGGCTGGCAGATCGGCAACGTCGACAGCACCGTGATCGCGCAGGCGCCGAAGCTGGCACCGCACATCCCCGCCATGCGCGAGCGCATCGCGCAGACGCTGGGCATCGCGAGCGAGCAGGTCAACGTGA
This sequence comes from Variovorax sp. GW821-FHT10D07, assembly GCF_059415325.1. Lineage (NCBI taxonomy): Bacteria > Pseudomonadati > Pseudomonadota > Betaproteobacteria > Burkholderiales > Comamonadaceae > Variovorax > Variovorax sp. GW821-FHT10D07. The sequence continues at coordinate 628,477 of NZ_JBWKMZ010000003.1, forward strand.
AGGCCAAGACGGCCGAGAAGCTGGGCCCGGTGGGCGAGGGCCGCGCAATGGAAGCGCGCGCCGTGGTGCTGCTGCACCGCTGAGCGCGCGACTTCTTCTTTCTCTCAGAGCTTGCGGACTGGCGGCTGCACCGGCCGCGGCGGCACCGGCATCGCGCGCGGCATGCGGATGTGCGCCGCGAGGCCGCGTCCCGGCGTGCTTGTGAGCGCGAAGGTGCCGCCCATGCGCTCGATGTTCTTCGCCACGATCGACAGGCCCAGGCCCGCGCCCGCGGCCGAGGTGCGCGCCGCATCGCCGCGAAAGAAGGGCTTGGTGAGCTGCGCGAGCTGGGCCGGCTCCACGCCGGCGCCACGGTCGCGCACCTTGATCAGCACCGCGTCGTTGCTCGCCTGCGCCTGGATCACCACGTCGGCGATGCCGGTGGCGGGCGTCTTGCCGTAGCGGCGCGCGTTCTCGACCAGATTGGAGATCACGCGCGTGAGCTCGACCTCGTCTCCCATCACGCGCAGGTCGGGCGGCACGTCGACCGTGATGCTCATCTCCTCGTAGTCCTGCACGGCGTAGGTGCAGGAGTCGACCACGTCGCGCAGCAGCACCGGCTTGGGATCGACATGGTCGGGCCGCGCGTAGTCGAGGAACTTGTCGATGATCGCGTCGAGCTGCGCGATGTCGGCCGCCATGTGGTCGCGCGCGTCCTCGTCGGCCACGCTCATCTCGGTTTCGAGGCGCAGCCGCGCGAGCGGCGTGCGCAGATCGTGCGAGATGCCGGCCAGCATGATCGCGCGGTCCTGCTCGATCTTGGCGAGCTGGTCGGCCATGCGGTTGAAGCCGATGTTGACCGCGCGGATCTCGTTGGTGCGCGCGCGCTCGTCGAGTCGGTGCGCTTCGTACTCGCCCTCGCGCACCTGCATGGTGGCGCGCGAGAGCTGCTTGAGCGGCAGGTTGATGAGCCGCGTGATCAGCGCCGCGCCCGCGAGCGACAGCGCCATGGCGGTGCTGAGCCAGACCAGCCAGGTGCGTCCGCCCACGCGGCTGAAGCGCGTGGGGTCGAGCAGCAGCCAGTAGGTGTCGCTCTCGATCGTGAAGCCGATCCACAGGCCGGCCTCGTCGTTGACGCGGCTGGCCACCGTGGTGCCGGCGCCGAGCTGGTCGATCAGCTCCTCGGTCACGCGCTGGTCGAGCGCGCCGCTGGTGTAGGGCTGCACGCGGTCGTTGGGTTCGCGCGGCAGGATGCGCACGCCTTCCTGGTCGGCCAGCGTCTTGATCAACGACACGCGCGTGATCGCGTCCGAGTACACCAGCGCCGCGCGCGTGAGGTTCACGAGCGAGGCGATCTGGTGCGCGGTCTGGATCGCGCGCGGTTCGTATTCGAGCGAGCGGAAGGTCTGCAGCCAGGCGACGGTGCAGCCGATCAGCAGGAGGGCGAGCAGGAAGAAGGTGCGCCAGAACAGGCTGAAGCCGAGCTTGAGCCCGGGGCGCCGGTCACGCTGCGCCGCGCCCTCGAGCGGGCTGGGCATCGTGACCTGGGCGCCGTCCTCCTGGGGACTTTCTCTTCCGGAGGGGAGGCCGATGGCCACCGCTGGTGCCGCGTCAGGCCGTGCCGTCCGGCACGAAGACGTAGCCCACGCCCCACACCGTCTGGATGTAGCGCGGTGCCGCGGCGTCGGACTCGACCAGCTTGCGCAGGCGCGAGATCTGCACGTCGAGGCTGCGGTCGAAGGGCTCGAACTCGCGGCCGCGCGCGAGCTGGGCCAGCTTCTCGCGCGACAGCGGCTGGCGCGGGTGGCGCACCAGCGCCTTGAGCATCGCGAACTCGCCGGTGGTCAGCGAGAGTTCCTCTCCGTCCTTCTTGAGCGTGCGCGAGCCGAGGTCGAAGGTGAACGGGCCGAAGGTGACGGTCTCGTTCTCGGTCGAGGGCGCGCCGGGCGCCTCGAGCGGCGGACGGCGACGCAGCACGGCGTGCACGCGCGCCAGCAGTTCGCGCGGATTGAAGGGCTTGCCGAGGTAGTCGTCGGCGCCGACCTCGAGACCGACGATGCGGTCGACGTCTTCGCCCTTGGCGGTGAGCATGATGATCGGCGTGCGGTCGTTGGCGGCACGCAGGCGGCGGCAGATGGACAGGCCGTCTTCGCCGGGCATCATGAGGTCGAGCACGATCAGGTCGACCGTGTCGCGCAACAGGATGCGGTTGAGCGCCTTGCCGTCCTCGGCCACGATCACCTCGAAGCCTTCCTGGGTCAGGTAGCGGCGAAGCAGGTCGCGGATGCGGGCGTCGTCGTCGACGATCACGATCTTGTCGGTGCGAGCGGGAACTTGAGTCATTTCTACAACGTCGAATTTGTAACAGCGCCGATTCTGAAGGTGTTGGAAGCCGGTTGAGCCGGATTTGCTTTGAGACTGACACTAAGTTACAAAACTTGCGACCGCTCGCGGTCCAGTCATCCGATGTAAGCGCGGCGGTGGCACAGTGCCTCTGCCCTATGACTTTTGCGCAGAGATTTCTTTCATCCGCCACACCCTTGCTGCTGCTCGCGTGTGCCTGTGTGCCGTCGATCTCGGCGGCCGAATTCCTTCGGGTGGCCGATGGGCGCCGCTACGATCTGCGGGCCGCGGTGGCCGCGCACCGCGCTGCACAACGCGACGAGATGCGCCGCGGCGAAGCCATCGCGGGACGGCGCCTCACGCCGGCCGAGCTGTACGAATTGCGGCAGCAGGTGCGCGGGCAGTGGAGCACGCCGGGCATCTCCGCGCATTCGGCAGAATCGCAGCCGGCCGAACGCATCGTGCCGGCGCCGATGCCGGCCGCGCGGCTCCTGCCCGCGCCGCGCAGCCAGCGACCTTGAGCGCAGTGCGCGAGCCACGGCTCGCGCCGCGAGGGCGGGTGCACCGAGTGCCCGCCTTCTTCTCGTACGTCATCGACGTACCTACAACCTGGGAGAGCCAATCTTGAAAAGAACCATCACCTTGATCGCAGCGTGTGCCGCATGGGCCGGCCTGGCCGGCGCGGCCATGGCGCAGAACGCCGTCGTGGCGCCGCCGCAGAACGTGCTGCAGCTCAGCGCCAACGGAACCGTCGAGGTGCAGCAGGACCTGCTGAGCATGACGCTCGTGACCACGCGCGACGGCACCGACGCCGGCAGCGTGCAGGCGCAGCTGAAGACCGCGCTCGATGCGGCGCTGACCGAGGCGCGCAAGAACGCGCAGGCCGGCCAGCTCGACGTGCGCACCGGCAACTTCAGCCTGTCGCCGCGCTACACGCGCGAGGGCAAGATCAACGGCTGGCAGGGCACGGCCGAGCTCGTGCTCGAGGGCCGCGACTTCCCGCGCATCGCCCAGACGGCCGGTCGCATCACGACGCTGACCGTCGGCAACGTGGGCTTCGGTCTGAGCCGCGAACAGCGCGCGAAGACCGAGACCGAGGCGCAGACCCTCGCGATCGACGCCTTCAAGCAGAAGGCGACCGAGCTCTCGAAGAACTTCGGCTTCGCGGGCTACACGCTGCGCGAGGTGTCGGTGAATGCGAACGACGGCGGACCGATCCGTCCGCGCATGATGGCGGCGTCGGCCAAGTCCTTCTCGGCCGACGCGCAGGTGCCAATCGAGGCGGGCAAGACCAGCGTGGTGGTCAACGTCTCGGGATCGGTGCAGCTCAAGTAAGGGCTGCGGGGCGGGGCGCCTGGCGCGCTCCGCCCGTGTTTCTTCCTATTGCGCGGTCCAGCCGCCGTCCATCTGCCAGGCCACGCCGCGCACCTGGTCGGCCGCGGGCGAGCACAGGAACACGGCGAGTCCGCCGAGCTGTTCCACCGTGGTGAACTGCAGCGAGGGCTGCTTCTCGCCCAGCAGGTCGTTCTGCGCCTGCGTGGCGCTGATGCCTTCGCGTGCCGCGCGGTCGTCGATCTGCTTTTGCACCAGCTGCGTCAGCACCCAGCCCGGGCAGATCGCGTTGCTCGTGATGCCGGTGGTCGCGGTCTCGAGCGCCACCGACTTCGTGAAGCCGACGATGCCGTGCTTGGCCGCCACATAGGCCGATTTCTGGGCCGATGCCACCAGGCCGTGGGCCGAGGCGATGTTGATGACGCGGCCCCAGTTGGCTTCGCGCATCGCGGGAATCGCCAGCCGCGTGGTGTGGAAGGCGCTCGTGAGGTTGATCGCGATGATCGCGTCCCAACGTTCGGGCGGGAAGTCCTCGACCTTGGCCACGTGCTGGATGCCGGCGTTGTTGACCAGGATGTCGACGCGGCCGAACCTGGCGGCGGCGAACTTCATCATGTCCTCGATCTGGTCGGGCTTGCTCATGTCGGCGCCGTGGTACTCGGCGCGCACGCCGAGCGCGGCGATCTGCGCCTTGGGCGCCTCGGCGTCGCCGAAGCCGTTGAGCACGATGTCGGCGCCCTGCTGGGCGAGGGACTGGGCGATGGCGAGCCCGATGCCGCTGGTGGACCCCGTGACAAGAGCGGTTTTGCCTTTGAGCATGAAGATGAATCTCCGGATGAATTAGGATGCGACGAGAAGATTATCCGCACCAGACCGGCCCTGTTTCCATGACCGAACCGACGCTTCACCACGTGGCGTGCAACGACACCCACGGCGGCCACCGCATGGCCTATTGGCAGTGGGGCGACGCGGGCAGCCCGCACGTGGTGCTCTGCGTGCACGGCCTGACCCGGCAGGGCCGCGATTTCGATGCGCTGGCCCGTGCGCTCGTGGCGCGCGCCCAAGGCCGGGTGCTTGTGGTCTGCCCCGACGTGGCCGGCCGCGGCGCCAGCGACTGGCTGCGAGACCCGGCCGCCTACCAGGTGCCGCTGTACGCGGGCGACATGGTGGCGCTGCTCGCGCAGCTCCAGCAGCAGCATCCGATCCAGACGCTCGACTACGTGGGCACCAGCATGGGCGGCCTGATCGGCTTCGTGCTGGCCGGGCACAAGGAACTGCCGCTGCCGGCGCCGGTGCGGCGCTTCGTCGTCAACGACGTCGGCCCGACCATCGAGGCGGCGGCGATCCAGCGCATCGCGGCCTACGTGGGGCAGGGCGGCCGGTACGACAGCCTGCAGCAGGCGGCCGATGCGCTGTGGGCGATCTCCACCAGCTTCGGTCCGCACACGCCCGAACAATGGCTCGAACTGACGCGGCCCATGGTCGTGCCGGCCTCGCAGCGCAGCGCCGATGGCACGGCCAAGGTCGATGCGCCGGCCGGCACGGACGGTCCGTGGATGCTGCATTACGACCCGGCGCTCGCGGTCGGCCTGCGCGCGATCACGCCCGAAGCCGCGGCACAGGGCGGCGCCATCATGTGGGGCCTCTACGACGCGATCACGGCGCGCGTGCTCGTCACGCGCGGCGCCCAGTCCGATCTGCTGTCGCGCGAGACCGTCACCGCGATGACGCAGCGTGGCCCGCATGCGGCGCTGGTCGAGTTCGAGGGCGTCGGCCATGCGCCGACCTTCGTCGATCCCGCGCAGGCCGCGGTGGTCGTGGACTTCCTGTTCGATTGAGGGCGGCGTGAAGCGCGAGTCTTCCAGCCTCCAGGGGATGCCGGCTTCGGACGGCATCGTCGTCGACTATCCGTTGTCGGCCGCCACCGCCGAGCGCTCGCCGGTGATGGAAAACATGCTCGCGCGCGCACGCGCCTTCGCCGAGCCGCTGATCGTCGACGAACTGCTCGACACCGGCGAGAACGCGCTGGCGCACGCCGACGCGGTAGCCGCCATCGTCAAGAAGATGGGCGGCTCCGAGGCCATGCAGGGCGCGAGCTACCTGGTCTATGCCTGTTCGCACCTCAACCGTCCGCAGGAAGTCATCGCCAAGGTCTTCGGCGACAACTTCGCGGCGCTGGCGGTGGAAACCACCAAGCTCGTGCGGGTGCAGGAGCAGGCCCGCGCGGCGGCGCGCGCCCACCAGAACGAGGGCGCGGGCGCCCAGACCGAGAACGTGCGCAAGATGCTGCTGGCGTTCTCGCGCGACCTGCGCGTGGTGATGCTGCGCCTGGCCTCGCGCCTGCAGACCCTGCGCTATGCGGCCGCCAGCAAGAAGCCGGTGCCCGAGGGCGTGGCGCGCGAATCGCTGCAGGTGTTCGCGCCGCTCGCGAACCGGCTCGGCATCTGGCAGGTCAAGTGGGAGATCGAGGACCTCTCGTTCCGTTTCCTCGAGCCCGAAACCTACAAACTGATCGCGCGCCTGCTCGACGAGAAGCGCATCGAGCGCGAGAGCTACGTCGAGCAGTTGCGCTCGCGGCTCGAGAGCGAGCTGCACTCCGAGGGCATCCGCGCCGTCGTGCAGGGGCGGCCGAAGAACATCTACAGCATCGTCAAGAAGATGCGCGGCAAGTCGCTCGACTTCGCGCAGGTCTTCGACATCCTCGCGCTGCGCGTGGTAGTGCCCGACGTGAAGGACTGCTATGCGGCGCTGGCCTGGGTGCATTCGCACTTCCAGCCGATCGACGAGGAGTTCGACGACTACATCGCGCGGCCCAAGCCCAACGGCTACCAGTCGCTGCACACGGTGGTGCGTGCGCTGGTCGACGGCCAGGTGGGCAAGCCGATCGAGATCCAGATCCGCACCGAGGAAATGCACGACCACGCCGAGCATGGCGTGGCGGCGCACTGGGCCTACAAGGAAGCGGGCCACAAGGGCTACGCGGGCGTGTGGGCCAGCGGCGAGTACGACGCCAAGATCGCGGTGCTGCGCCAGCTGCTGGCGTGGGAGCGCGACCTGTCGGGCGGCCTGCAGGGGCAGGGCCTGTTCGACGACCGCATCTACGTGCTGACGCCCGATGCGGCGATCGTCGAGCTGCCGCAGGGTGCGACGCCGGTCGACTTCGCCTATACGGTGCACACCACGCTGGGCCACCGCTGCCGCGGCGCGCGCGTCGACGGTGCGATGGTGCCGCTCAACACGCCGCTGTCGAACGGGCAGACGGTGGAGGTGATCGCGGCCAAGGAAGGCGGACCCTCGCGCGACTGGCTCAACGCGGAGCTCGGTTATCTCGCGAGCCATCGCGCGCGTGCCAAGGTGCGCGCCTGGTTCAATGCGCAGATCACGCACGAGACGGTGGCGCGCGGCCGCGAGGCGGTCGAGAAGCTGCTGCAGCGCGAAGGCCGCACGGCCATGCGGCTCGAGGACCTCGCATCGCAACTGGGTTTCAAATCGGCAGACCAACTGTTCGAAGTGGTCGGCAAGGACGAGTTCTCGCTGCGCAACATCGAGACGCTGCTGCGTCCGCCCGAGCCGCCGGCGAATCCCGACGACGGCGTGCAGATCAAGAAGCCGCGTGCCAGCGAGAAGGCGGGCAAGGGCGGCGTGCTGGTGGTCGGCGTGTCTTCGCTCATGACGCAGCTCGCGAAGTGCTGCAAGCCGGCACCGCCCGATGCCATCGCGGGCTTCGTCACGCGCGGCCATGGCGTGAGCGTGCACCGCGTGGATTGCAGCAACTTCCGCACGATGGCCTCGCGCGACGGCGAGCGCGTGATCGACGTGGAGTGGGGCGCGACCAAGGGCGAAGCTCCGGTCTATGCGGTCGACGTCGCCGTGGAAGCGGCCGACCGACAGGGCCTGCTGCGCGACATCTCCGATGTCTTCGCGCGCGAGAAGATGAACGTGATCGGCGTGCAGACGCAGTCGGTCAAGGGCACGGCATGGATGACCTTCACCGTGGAGATCGCCGATGCGGCGCGTCTCGCGCAGGTGCTCAACGTGGTCACGGCGGTGGCGGGCGTTCGATCTGCGCGACGCCGATGAAAAAGGGGCGACCGCCCCGGAAACGGCCATTTCTCCTGCTATACTTTCAGCTTCTCGAAACAATCGCAGGCGCGTAGCTCAGCTGGTTAGAGCACCACCTTGACATGGTGGGGGTCGTTGGTTCGAGTCCAATCGCGCCTACCAAATCTCCCTCTGAAGAAGACCAGTCTTCAGGCACAACGGGAGATTTTGGGGAGATTCTTCTCCCCCTTGCAGTGAAGTCCGAAGCTTCATCTCCTGCCTCTTCATCCCATCCGTGATTCCGGCGTGACGTTGATGCGTCCTTCGTGGATTAGGGTTTGGCGCTCGAGGCGGGCGGTGGGTAGTGGGGCGAAAGAGGATCCTACCCGTGGGTAGAATCGTTTTCGCAGAGATGCCCAGGTCCGACCGAGCGCCGTGCCCTGGATCGGCCATTCGCCGGACTGGCGAACCGGACATTCGGCTGGCTTCCCGCCGTGGCAATCGCCCATTCGGATGGCCGCCGCAGGCAACCACCGGGCCATTTTCTTGTGCTAACTTGGCTGCCGTGCAGAGCCTTTTTTCTTTCCTTTTCCTCCCGGGGATCGCCCGATGAACGCGCGATCGATCGCGATGGATCATGAACGCGTGCAGGCGCGCCTGGTTGCGCTGATGAAGCAGGCGCCGATCGAGTTCGCGCGGGCCGTCTACGGCATCAACGACCGTGCGGGTGGCCGCCTCGACACCATGGCGGCGCGAGAGGTCGAGCGTGCGGCGCGGCAGGGCATGCCGGTCACGCAGGAGCGCGCCGAGCAGCGCGCCCGCGCCTACCTGCCGACGGCCGGCCACGAGCATTGCCCGCGCTGCTGGGTCGTCTACGGGCACAAGAGCCCGTTGCGCTTCCGCGAGGAGACGGCGGAGCGGCCCGAATCGGCCGCCTGCGCGGCTTGCGGCGCGGAGTACGCCACCGCCGCCGAGTGAAAGCGCGGCCGGCGGTTGCGCGCGGTCAGGGTAAACCTTGTCGCGATGCAGCAAAACCGCTCCCTAGAATCATCCGATGACATGGGCGTCCATGTGAAGGAGTCCGCAGTGCAGAGCAAGAAGTCCGGGGTCAAGCCGGTACAGCGTGTGATCAAGAAGTACCCGAACCGAAGGCTCTACGACACCGAGACGTCCACCTACATCACGCTGACCGAGGTCAAGCAACTGGTGATCGAGCGCGCCCAGTTCGTGGTGCGCGATGCCAAGACCGGCGACGACCTCACGCGCAGCATCCTGCTGCAGATCATTCTCGAAGAGGAGGCGGGCGGTGCGCCGATGTTCACCGAGCAGGTGCTGGCCAACATCATCCGTTTCTATGGCCAGGCCATGCAGAGCTACATGGCGCCCTACCTCGAGAAGAACATCCAGGCGATGACCGAGGTGCAGGCGCAGCTCGCCGAAAAGGCCGAGGGCCTGACGCCTGAGATGTGGTCGCGCTTCATGAGCATGCAGTCGCCGATGCTGCAGGGCCTGATGGGCAACTACGTGGAGCAATCGAAGAATGTCTTCCTGCAGATGCAGGAACAGATGCAGAAAAGCACCGAGCAGGTATTGGGCGCCTTTGGCATCAAGCGTCCCTGAAATACCTGTCGTCCCGGATAGCTGGGACAATAGAGGCTATGAGCGAAGTTGCCTCCCACGAACGAACAGCCACGACGGCCGCCCCGAAGGTCGGCTTCGTGAGCCTGGGCTGCGCGAGCGATAGGCAATATAACAAGTCGTGGAGGTCGGGATGGGAGCGCTTGCCCAACACCTTGATTGGCTACTTGATCCTAAGGTTCTTGTAGGGGGACTCTGGTCGGGATTGCTGTTGGTAGCGGGCGCTGTCCTTGGCGCCCTGCGCGGGCGTGTTCGAGTTTTGCGCTACGTGGCTCACCACACGTCGGTCGGCATTAGTGCGAAAGACGATGCCTTCGGACACATAGAGGTCCGCCTCGCGGGCGAGCCGGTGGAGCGGCTGTGGTTGAGCACAGTCACCCTGACGAATGACACGGGTAAAGATTTTGCAGCTCTGCCGGTCCGTATCTACTCCAACGATGAAACCTTGATGTTTGGCGAGACGACGGAGGTGTCGGGGTCGACCTTCAAAATCGGACATTCGGAAGAGTTCGCGAAGCGAATTCAGTTCGCTCCAGGCGAGGCGCCGACGGCGGAACAACAGCGGATCTTTGCCCATCAGCGCGACTACGTCATACCCGTCTTGAATCGAGGAGAGTCTGCGAAGTGGACGGTTCTTACCACTGTCCGGCCCACGAGTGCGGGTCAACCTCCAGTTGTGGGGCCGAGCCTTTGGTGCGACCTCCTAGTTGCTGGCCTCAAGGTGCGATATCGCGTTGTGGGCCCCGAAGTTCTCGGCGTGCCGACCAAGCGAGCTTTACTTGTGGGATTTCTGCTGGCTGTGTTCGTCTATGCGTTGACGCTAGGCCTGGGAGTCGCCCCGTGGATTGGAGGCATTGCGGTAGGGTTGGCCGGTTTCTTCGCCCCCATCTTAGGAGCATGGGTCTACAAGTCGATCCGGCTGGTCACCCCCATCGTCTTGCAATAGGGGCGCCAACTTTGCTAGCGATGAAAGTTGGGACGGATCAAGAGCTCAAGCAGTTCCGGTTGATCCGCCGCAGAGACTATGCCCGCATCGTAGAGCGCCTCGAGGTAGCCAAATCCGCGATGAAAGGCTGCATCGGCAGCGCACTGATTGTTGGCTCGATAGGCCTCACGTCGCTCGCGAAGGATTTCCTTCCATGGCGCTTGTAGCCTTGGGGGTAACAACTCTTCAAGATCCCGCTGCGGAAGGAGTGAGGGATGGGGTGGGCGCATTGAGGGGCTCCGGTTGGTCGCGGCACGTTGGCCGGCGCGGCGGGCAGTCTATGGCGATCCGTTCCATGCTTGTTGCGTATTTCAGCGTGCTGGCGTCGGAAAGCGCCTCGGGGCATGATCGGTGGGCCCTTCACGGCAGGTTGCAATGGATTGCTGAGGACCTGTGGATCGCGAGAGATGCAGAATATGTATCGCCTCGAACGCTGGAATTATGGGTCGCCGGGACACTTCCTAGAATCAAATGACAGCTAATAGGCACGGCCTCACGCGGAAAATCCCCCTTGCTGTCCAGCGTGAAGTGCGCCGACGGTCAAAATTTGGTTGTGTGTTGTGTCGATCTGCTATCTACCAGTATGAGCACATAGACCCCGTCTTCGTTGACGCGACAACGCACGATCCTGCTCGAATCTGCTGTTTGTGTGCGAGCTGTCATGACGGAGTGACCCGTGGGCATAGATCCAAGGAGGCAATCTCCGCGGCTTACTCCGAAATTCAGGGGATGTCGGCTGAGCAAGTCCAACTTCCCGTTGGACCACTGGATTTTCATGGCGGGCGCGCGGAGCTGCTCGTTGGTGGGTTGCGCTATTCGCCGATGGTCAGAACCCTACTTCGATATCACGGGCGAGACGTTTTAAAGGTGGTTCCGGGCCAAGACGGGCGCCAGGGATTCATGAATGGCACTTTCACAGATGACGCGGGGCAGCCTGTACTCGAGCTCCGAGAAAATGTCTGGATTGGATCAACTGACAACTGGGATATCCAGGTCACTGGATTTCGGATCGTGGTCAAAGGGCCAAACCAACGGCTTGCACTCCGGTTGAGACTGCAGCCACCAGGTGTGATCGTGATCGAGCATCTTGATATGCGGTATCACGATGCACACATTCTGATTTCTGAGCATGCTTACGCTATTGGTCGATACCAAGCTAATGGAACGATCATTTGGATGAGCTGCGAAGTCACCCTTACGCGCAGCAATCCGGCGGGAGCTGCGATCGAGTTCACGAGTCCAGTGGATTTGATGTTTCGCGACCACCAGACTGCCCATGTAGGCCAGTCGCTCGCGACCGTTGATCGGGCCGTTGTAACGAGCAGTGCCGCTGGGTGCATGTACGTACCACAGGGAATGGTCGTGGCTAGTCTGTGCGGCGGCTTTCACCTCTACGGGGAGGCCATTGGCGTGGCGCCATTGGACGGGATGCGTCGGATGGTCGCCAAGGGCTCGATGAGAAACTTGGCGCGATACGTCGCCACAGGAAAAGAAACATAGCCTTGACGCTGGCCAGATCATGCTGGCGACGTCTTGCTGGTGTTCTTGGCTAAGGGCGTGCCCAGCACTCTTAGGAACCCTTTGCCCTTTAAAAACCCTTGGTAGTTGTTGACGGCCACGGCCGCCGCCTCTCGGGCGACCTCCGTCCCGACGGCGATGACCTGGCCGTCGCCTGTGACCACCGCGAGCAGAGCCGGCTTGCCGTCAACTGTGACCGAAAGGCCCTCGTGGGATACGGCACTGATCACTACGCCCTCGATTGCGCCGGTCTTCTGCTCGCCGATCATGCGAGTACCCCCTGTGCCTGGTCGACGGCCGCCGGCGAAGGCTGCGCTGCCCACACGAGGGCGAGGCACGAACTGGCCTCGGCCGCACTGAGCTGCAATAGCTGCCACTCATGCAGGTCGACGGCCGTGTCGAAATGTTCCATCTCCTCGAGGGAGATCTCGACCGGCAGCCAGGAGCCTTCGGCCCGCGCGCGCCGGCGGATCTCCTGCAGCGCCGTCACAGCGCTCTGCAGGTGCTCGGCCAGGCCTCGAGGCAGAACGCGCTGCTCGAGCAACACTGCAGACTCGATGGCGCCGTCGATCGTTGCCCACTGCAGTTCAGTGGCAACGCCGACGCGAAGAGCCCTGGCGGCCGCGCGCAGCGGATCGAGCGAGGTCTGAACCTCGGCCGGCGTGAGGAGGGTTGCACCGCGCTTCATGCTGTTGCTTCCTCGCCGGCGTCCAGGTTGGTCGGGCCGGGGCCCCAGTCGTCGTCCTCGCCCTGCCACGGGGCGGGCAGCCAGTCGGGGCGAGGCGGCACGCGTACCGGGTTGTCCGAGGCGTGCAGGTGCGTGCGCTCTGCCCAGATCTCGAATGCCTCGCGGCGGTGCGCAGGCCATGTTTCGACCGTGGCGGCGCTGACTTGGTAACCGACCATGGAGGCCAATGCGCTCACGCCGTCGGTAGAACGCTCCTGGTAGTAGCGTTTCATACTGCGCTGCCCACGGGTGGCTGTGCACGGGCCGCCTCGCGGTCCAGGCGCTCGATCTCCGCGATGGCCAGGGCTGCGGCCTTCACCAGCTCGCGGCGGCGGTCGCTTCCTTGGCGACCCAGCCTTCGGGGCGAATGGCTTCGCCGAGGGTGTCGCCGTAGCCGGTTTCCTTCGCGCTCCACTCGCGTGCACCGGGGGGGCATGGCATAGAAGCACGCCATCGCGGCGATCTCGTCGTTGACGTGGCTGTCGTCGTGCTCCGGCGTCCAGCCTTCGACGTCCATCTGGCGTTGTCTCTCGGCCAAGACCTCGAATGCTGCACGCATAGATGGCGTCGCTGCGACTGCCTCAACCAAAGTCGACCAGGTCTGCTCGAGGCGTTGCTCGACCATGAGCATCGCTGGTGGCATGGTGTGGCCGAGCAGAGAAAGGATGACCTTGCTGCCGGCCTCGATCGCGGCTCTCTCGTCCGCGTCGGGCTCCCAGAACGACCAGATGAAGGGGAGCCATACACCCGGCGGCGTGTTGATCGCACGCCGCATCACCTGCCCGATGAGGGCGATCACCAACTGCCCGCTGTCCCGGGCTTTTTCATTTGAAAGGCCTTCATCATGGTCAAGCTACCCAACGGCGCCAAGCTGGCGTTCTCCACGGTCTTCGGTGCCGTCAAGCAGATCACCGGTATCACCAATGCAAATCCCGGCGCGGCCTCCTCGGCGGACCATGGCCTCGAGGCAGGTGCGATCCTGCTGCTCGAGTCCGGCTGGGAAGGCCTCGACCTGCGCGCCGCACGCGTGGCTGCGCCGGCGGCAGACACCTTCTCGCTCGAGGGGATCAACACGACCGACCTCGTCGAGTTCCCGGCTGCCCTCGGCGTGGGAACGGCCCGGGAGGTCGACACGTGGGTCGGCATCGACCAGGTGATCGGCACGGCGGCCGCTGGCGGAGATCAGCAGTACTGGACCTACTCGCCGCTCGACTCGCAGCGAAGCAAGCAACTGCCGACGGAGCGCAGTCCCCAGACTATGACGCTGACGCTCGGGGACGACCCGAACAAGCCCTGGTATGCGGCGCTCGACGCCGCCGACAAGGCCGGCGATACCCGGATCCTTCGTTGCACGCTCAAGGGCGGTCAGAAGATCTACTACGCCGGCATCGTGAGCTTTCCGTCGCTCGCGGTCACGACGGTGATGCCTGCATTTACAATCTGGGCAAGTTGCGCTTGAGCCTGGATGGGCTCGGCGCGCGACAGCCGGTCCAGACCCTCCACCACGAGGACCGAGCCTGGAGGCACTTTCCCGCTCTCGACGGCAGCCAGAAAGACGCCCAGCGCCCCTGATTTGACGTGCCGCTGGTGATACGCGGAGAGGCCTTCATCCTGCAGCGAAAGCGATTCATCCAACTTGAGGTCGTGCTCAGCCGCCCAGCGTGCCGCGTAGGCTGCTTGGCGCTCGAGGCTCGAGCCTTTCGCTTGGCGTGGATCGGAAAACCGGCTGCAGCTATAAACAAGACCTGACAATGAGTTCCCCCATGACGACCGAAGTAGCAGAGCGCTCGAAGAAAATTCCAAGCATTGGGATGGTGTCGCTTGGCTGTCCCAAAGCCTTGACCGACACCGAATTGATCCTCACGCAGCTGAGCGCCGAGGGCTACCAGACCGCCAAGTCCTTCGAGGGCGCCGACCTGGTGATCGTCAACACCTGCGGGTTCATCGACGATGCCGTCCGGGAAAGCCTGGACACCATCGGCGAGGCGCTGGCCGAGAACGGCCGGGTGATCGTCACCGGCTGCCTGGGCGCCAAGACCGGCGACCAAGGCGGCAATCTGGTGAAGCAGATGCACCCCAGCGTGCTGGCCGTCACGGGCCCGCATGCCACGCAGGAGGTGATGGATGCGGTCCACGCCAACCTGCCGAAGCCGCACGATCCCTTCGTCGACCTAGTGCCCAACAGCTTCGGCGTGGCGGGCCTCAAGCTCACGCCGCGCCACTATGCCTACCTGAAGATCAGCGAGGGCTGCAACCATCGCTGCACCTTCTGCATCATTCCCTCGATGCGCGGCGACCTTGTGTCGCGGCCCGTGGGCGACGTGCTGAGCGAGGCGAAGGCGCTGTTCGAGGGTGGCGTGAAGGAACTGCTGGTGATCAGCCAGGACACCTCGGCCTATGGCGTGGACGTCAAGTACCGCACCGGGTTCTGGGACGGCAAGCCGGTCAAGACCCGCATGCTCGAGCTGGTGCGCACGCTCGGCGAGATCGCCGAGCCCTATGGCGCCTGGGTGCGGCTGCACTATGTCTACCCCTATCCGAGCGTGGACGAGGTCATTCCGCTGATGGCCAGCGGCAAGGTGCTGCCTTATCTCGACGTGCCCTTGCAGCATAGCCATCCCGATGTGCTGCGCCGCATGAAGCGTCCCGCCAGTGGCGAGAAGAACCTCGAGCGCATCGCGCGCTGGCGCGAGGTGTGCCCGGAGCTCGTGATCCGCAGCACCTTCATCGCCGGTTTTCCCGGCGAGACGGAAGAGGAATTCGAGCACCTGCTCGACTTCATCCGCGAAGCGCGCATCGATCGCGCGGGCTGCTTTGCCTACAGCCCGGTCGAGGGTGCCACCGCCAACGACATTCCCGGCATGCTGCCCGAGGCCGAGCGCGAGGCGCGCCGTGCGCGCTTCATGGAAGTGGCCGAGGCGGTGTCGATCGCCAAGCTGCAGGAGCGCGTGGGCGCGACGATGCAGGTGCTGGTCGATTCCGCGCCGGCGATGGGCCGCAAGGGCGGCGTGGGACGCACCTATGCTGACGCGCCCGAGATCGACGGCACCGTGCGGCTGCTGCCGCCCGAGAAGATCAGCAAGACGCTCAAGGTGGGGGAGTTCACGCGCGCGCGCATCGTGGGCGCCGAGGGGCACGACCTGATCGCGTTGCCCGTTTGATGATTCGAACGGACAAGAAAAAAGCCACCGTGAAACGGTGGCTTCATTCGAAGAATCTCAAGAACCTTTTGAAGCTGCTCTTGGATCTGGTGCCCAGAAGAGGACTCGAACCTCCACGATGTTACTCGCTAGTACCTGAAACTAGTGCGTCTACCAATTCCGCCATCTGGGCATTTCAGGAAAGCCTACGAGTATATCAAATCAAAAACGATTTTCTCGCGGGCTCGCAATTTTGTGCGCACGATGATGCGTTCACGACACAGGCACCGATGCGCGGACTGACCGCGCGCGCGCCGACGTCGATGACGACCATGATCGGAGCGGGCAAGAAAAAAGCCACCGGAGACCGGTGGCTTGAATCGAAGGACTCGATGAGAGTCTATTTAAACTTGGTGCCCAGAAGAGGACTCGAACCTCCACGATGTTACTCGCTAGTACCTGAAACTAGTGCGTCTACCAATTCCGCC
>NZ_JBWKMZ010000003.1:644767-881752 GCF_059415325.1 Variovorax sp. GW821-FHT10D07
ATCTGGGCCCGCATACTTGCCGAAGCAGGTACGCTTTGAATTTCAGGAAAGAAGGAGATCATATCAAAAATAATGTCACTTCCAGCGGCTTGCTGGATGAATTCGAAGGCTCGGTTCAGGGCCATCGCGACGGACATGGCTTCGTGCAACGCGACGACGGCGAAGCCGACATCTATCTGCCCCCCAACGAGATGCGCGCGGTCCTGCACAAGGACCGCGTCAAGGCGCGCGTGGTGCGGCTCGACCGCCGCGGTCGCCCCGAAGGGCGCGTGGTCGAGATCATCGAGCGCCCCGAGCAGCCGATCATCGGCCGCCTGCTTCACGAGGGCGGCATCTGGCTCGTGGCTCCGGAGGACAAGCGCTACGGCCAGGACGTGCTGATTCCCAAGGGCGCGACCGGTCCCGCCAAGGTGGGGCAGGTGGTCGTGGTGCAGCTCACCGAGCCGCCCGCGCTCTTCGGCCAGCCCGTGGGACGGGTGAAGGAAGTGCTCGGCGAGATCGACGACCCCGGCATGGAGATCGAGATCGCGGTGCGCAAGTACGGCGTGCCACACGAGTTCTCCGAAGCGTGCCTGGCCGAGGCCAAGGCGCTGCCCGAGAAGGTGCGTCCGGCCGACAAGAAGGGCCGCGTCGATCTCACCGACGTGCCGCTGGTCACGATCGACGGCGAGGACGCGCGCGACTTCGACGACGCCGTGTACTGCGAACCCGCGAAGGTCGGCCGCGGCAAGGGCTGGCGCCTCCTGGTTGCGATTGCGGACGTCAGCGCCTATGTGCGCACCGGCTCGGCGATCGACGTCGATGCCTACGACCGCGCCACCAGCGTGTACTTCCCGCGCCGCGTGATTCCCATGCTGCCCGAGAAGCTCTCGAACGGCTTGTGCTCGCTGAACCCCGAGGTCGAGCGCCTGTGCATGGTCTGCGACATGCTGGTCGCGGCCGATGGCGAGATCTACGCCTACCAGTTCTATCCGGCCGTGATGTTCAGCCACGCGCGATTCACGTACACCGAGGTAGCTGCCATCCTCGGCAACACGCGCGGCCCCGAGGCGGCCAAGCGCAAGGACCGCGTCAAGGACCTGCTGAACCTCGCCGACGTCTATAAGGCGCTGCTCAAGCAGCGCGGCAAGCGCGGCGCGGTCGACTTCGAGACCACCGAAACGCAGATCATCTGCGACGACGCCGGCCGCATCGAGAAGATCGTGCCGCGCACCCGCAACGAGGCGCACCGCCTGATCGAGGAAGCGATGCTCGCGGCCAATGTCTGCAGCGCCGATTTCATCGCCGAGGGCAAGCATCCGGGCCTGTACCGCGTGCACGAGGGCCCGACGCCCGAGAAGAAGGAAATCCTGCGTGGCTACCTGAAGGCGATGGGCGTGGGCCTGAGCATCACCGACGATCCGGCGCCCGGCGAGTTCCAGGCCATCGCCGAGGCGACCAAGGAGCGCCCCGACGCGCAGCAGATCCACACCATGCTGCTGCGCTCGATGCAGCAGGCGATCTACACGCCGATCAACAGCGGCCACTTCGGCCTGGCCTACGAGGCCTACACGCACTTCACGAGCCCGATCCGGCGCTATCCCGACCTGCTGGTGCACCGCGTGATCAAGGCCATCCTCGGCAAGACGCGCTACCAGCTGCCGATGCTGCCGACGCCGGGCGAGGCGCATGCCAAGCTCGCCAAGCGGCTGGCCTCGCGCGTGAAGGCGCCGACCACCAAGCCGCAGAAGGCCACGGTCGCACCGACCAAGGAAGTGCAGGCCTGGGAAGCCGCCGGGCTGCATTGCAGCGCCAACGAGCGCCGCGCCGACGAGGCCAGCCGCGACGTCGAGGCCTGGCTCAAGTGCAAGTACATGCGCGAGCACCTCGGCGAGGAATACGGCGGCGTGGTCACCGCGGCCACCACCTTCGGCATCTTCGTCACGCTCGATGCGATGTACGTCGAGGGCCTGGTCCACATCACCGAGCTCGGCGGCGAATACTTCAAGTTCGACGAGATGCGCCAGGAACTGCGCGGCGAGCGCACCGGCATCCGCTATGCCATCGGCACGCGGGTGCGGGTGCAGGTCAGCCGCGTCGACCTCGACGGCCGCAAGATCGATTTCCGCCTGGTGCGAGAGGGCGAGGAGCTCACCGCGCGCGCCATGAAGGACAAGGGTGCCGCGTCCGGCGGCGTGCCGGTCAAGGCCTCGGCCAAGCGCAGTTCGCGCCAGAAGGCCGAGGCACCGAGCGGCGGCACCCGCGCCGCCGGGCGGGAACCGGCCGCGGGCGGTCCGCAGTCCGCGATGCAGGCTTTCAAGTCGGCGGTCAAGAAGGCCGCCAACAAGATGAAGGGGCGCAAGACGCGCCGCGGCTGAGTGCCCCTTTCATCGACATCCATTCCATTCGAATCCATGAACACGCCGAGAAGGAGACAACGGGCATGAGTACAGACAAGAACAAGGGCATCGCGATCGTCACGGGGGCCGGCACCGGCATCGGCCGCGCCGCGGCGCTGGCCCTTTTGGGCGACGGCTGGAGCGTGGCCCTGGCGGGCCGCCGCCTCGAGCCGCTCGAGCAGGTGGCCGAGGAATCGGGCGCCGGTGCGCGCGCCTTCGCGGTGCCGACCGACGTGGCCAGCGCCGAGTCGGTGCAGGCGCTGTTCGGCGCCACCGTCGAGCGCTTCGGCCGCGTCGACCTGCTGTTCAACAACGCGGGCGTCGGCAATCCGCCCGGTTCCTTCGAGGACTGGACGCCCGAGCAATGGCGCGGCGTGGTCGACATCAACCTCAACGGGATGTTCTTCTGCATCCAGCAGGCCTTCCGCACGATGAAGGCGCAGACGCCCAAGGGCGGCCGCATCATCAACAACGGCTCGATCTCGGCCACCGCGCCACGGCCGAACTCGGCCGCCTACACGGCGACCAAGCATGCGGTCGAGGGCCTGACGAAGACGGCGTCGCTCGACGGGCGCAAGCACGACATCGCCGTGGGCCAGATCGACGTCGGCAACGCCATGACGGAGCTGGCTGCGCGCATGGCCAAGGGCGTGCCGCAGGCCAATGGCGAGCTCGCGGTGGAGCCGCTGATCGACGTGAAGATCGTCGGCCAGTCGGTGCTCTACATGGCGAATCTGCCGCTCGAGGCCAACGTGCTGTTCCACACGGTGATGGCGACGAAGATGCCCTTCGTCGGCCGCGGCTAGAAGCTGGTCAGCGGGGCGACTGGCGTGCGAGCGCGCCGGCCGTCAGCGGCGGCGCGTCGGCCGGCCAGCTGTCGGCCAGGTGACCGTGATGCCAGGCCGCTTCCCAGGCGGCGTCGAAGGCGCTGCGGCCCGCCGCCAATCCCGCCCCGACCATGCCGGCGAGCACGTCGCCGGTGCCGGCGCTCGCGAGGCGGGCATTGCCGGTCGGATTGAGGACGGGCGCCGTGCCCGCGTCGTCGGCGACGATCGTTCCTGACCCCTTGAGCACCACGACGGCGCCCGTCTGCGCCGCCAGCCGGCGCGCGGCCGCCAGGCGATCGGCCTGCACCTCGCCGGCCGTGCCGCCGAGCAGGCGCGCCGCCTCGAGCGGATGCGGCGTCAGTACCGTGGCGCGGCCGCGTTTCGTGCGCGCCTTCAACTGAGTCCGCAAGCCGTCGTCGCTCGCGATCGCGTTGAGCGCATCGGCATCGAGCACCAGCGCGCGGGCGGTCGACAGCGCGCGCGGCAGCAGCTCGCGCACCGCGGTGCCGCCGCCACAGCCGCAGACCACGGCCATCGCCGAGAGATCGAGCGAACGCGCGTCGCGCAGCATCAGTTCGGGCTGTGCGAAGTCGACCGGCGCCGCGCCCGGATCGAGCAGGCCGACGAAGGTGCGGCCCGCGCCCGCATGCAGCGCGGCGGAGCCCGCCAGCAACGCCGCGCCGGCCATGCCCGACGCGCCGCCGATCACGGCCACGTCGCCATAGCTGCCCTTGTGGGAGGCGTGGGCGCGCGGGGCGAGCGATGGGGCGCCCGGCAGGCGCGCCACGGGCGGTTCGCCTGTCACGCCGCAGCCGAGGTCGTCGAACCAGATCTCGCCGGCCGCGTCGCGGCCCTGGGCTGTGAAGAGGCCGGGCTTCAGGGTCAGCAGGCTCAGGCAGATGCGCCGCGATGCTACGCTTGGCGCCAGAAGATCGTCGCCGTGCGAAAGCGTGCCGGTGTCCGCATTCAGGCCCGATGGCACGTCCACCGCGAGCACGGGATGCGCCTCGCCATGCATGCGGCGCAGCCACTCGGCCATCGCGCCTTGCGGCGGGCGGGTGGCGCCGATGCCGAGCAGCGCGTCGATCGCGAGCTCGTAGCGCGTGGGCGGCTCCGAGGCGAAGACGACGCCCGCATCGCGAGCCCGCTGCAGCGAGGCTTTCGCGTCGGCCGGCAGGCGGGCCTCGTCGCCTGCGAAGCTGACGACGACCTCGACCCCGCGCTGCCGCAGCTGCGCGGCCGCCTCGAAGCCGTCACCGCCGTTGTTGCCCGGCCCGCAGGCCACCCAGACGGTGCGGGCGTGCGGCGCGATCGCCATCGCGAGCCGTGCCACGGCCAGCCCGGCGCGTTGCATCAGCGCGTGGGCGGGTAGGGCGGTCGCGGCGGCCTGTTCGATGCGGCGCGTGGCAGCGAGGTCGAACAGGTCGGCTGCGGTGGCGGAGGTGATGCGGTGCATCGGGCGATTCTGCCCCTGCCTATGATCGCGCGATGAAACGTCTGGGGCTCCTCGGCTGGCTGATCGCGCTGCTGCTTGCGTGGTTCGTGGCCTTCGTTGTCACCAGCATGGTGCTGGGCGAAGGCCTGGCTTGGGCGCTGGGGTGGCTGGCCATCGTCTGGGCCGTGTTCCTGCTGGCCGAATCGCTGCGATGGGTGCCGCTGCGCGACCTGGCCTGGGCCGCGAGCGTGGGCTGGGGCTTCGGGCTGATCCGCTGGCTCGATCCCATGATCGATGGCGCCGCGGGTGCGTGGCGCTGGCTGCTGATGGCGGCGGACCTGCTGTGCTTGGCCGTCTGCGTGCTGGTTGCGCCCGCATTGCTGTCCGGGCTGGCCCGGCGTCTGCGGCCGCCGGAGCCGCCACCCTTGCCAGTGGAGAGGCCGGCCGCCCATCCGCGGCAGTGGGGCCCGAAGGACGAGGCCTGAGCCTCAGCTTCCGAGTCGCTCGACGCCCAGCCCTTCGAGGTCGACGCCAGGGTCCTGCCCGGCGATCAGATCGGCCACCACGCGCGCGCTGCCGCACGACAGAGCCCAGCCGCTGGAGCCATGGCCGAGGTTGAGCCATACGCCTGGAATGCCGCTCGCGCCGAGCACTGGCGGCCCGTCGGGCAGCATCGGCCGTGCGCCTTTCCACTGCTGCACGCCCGATTGCAGGGTCGCCGCGCCCGGGAACCAGTCCTGCAGCACCTTGTAGAGCGTGAGGATCGCGGGCTGGCTCAAGGTGTCGGCCGAGCCGCCGATCTCGGCGCTGCCCGCCACGCGCACGCGCTGGCCGAGGCGCGAGATCGCGACTTTGTAGCGTTCGTCCATGATCGCGCTGCGCGGTGCGTTGAGCGGCTCGCGCACCGGCGCACTCACCGAATGGCCGTAGACCGGCGCCATCGGAATCCGCAGGCCGAGCGGGCGCAGCAGCGAGGCCGAGCCGAGCCCGGCGCAGACCACCACCGCATCGAAGTGCAGTGCATCGGAACCGCTGGCCAGCGACAGCGAGGTGGGCGCGGCGCGGCTCAGCGGCGCGATGTCGCAATTGAAGTGGAACTGCGCACCGAGCGATTCGGCCTCCCACTTGAGCAGCAGCGCGAACTGGCGGCAGTTGGCGACCTCGTCCTCGGGCAGGTGGATCGCGCCGGCCAGTGGCGTGTCGGGATTGAGGGCGGGCTCGATCAGCCGGGCCTCGTCGGCATCGACCTCACGGAACACGCTGCCTGCGCTGCGCAGCACCTCGAGACCGGGCTGGACCAGCTTGCGCTCGCGCTTGGAGCGCAGCAGCACCAGGTAGCCATCGCTGCGTTCGTAGTTGAGCTCGCGGGCCTCGCTGACCTCGTGCAGCCGTGTACGGCTGTAGAAGGCCAGGCGCTGCATGCGCGCGCGGTTCGCGAGGTAGGTCTCGAGCTTGCAGGCCTTCTGCCAGCGCGACATCCAGCCGAGGTCGCGCGAGGACAACGGCCAGCGCAGCTTGATGGCGCCGTGCGAGGACAGCAGCGAGCGCAGCACCTTCAGGCGCATGCCGGGCGCCGCCCAGGGCGTGACGTAGCCGGGCGCCACCACGCCGGCGTTGGCGAAGCTGGCCTCCTCGGCGGCGGCGCCCCGGCGTTCGAAAACGGTCACTTCATGGCCGTCGGACGCCAGCTCCCAGGCGGTGGTGACACCGATGATGCCGGCGCCCACGATCGCGATTTTCATTGAGATTCAGGATAAAAAAGAGTGCTGACGCCCATCTGACGAAGGTGCCTAGCTATTGTTTTTGCAGCAGCCATGCCGTCTCGTCGTGCAGCGCAGCATGCCAGAGCATTGGCACCCCGGGGCGTTCCCCGGGTACACGGCGGGGCATCGGGGGCGCGCATCCGTCGAACGGCGTCCGACGGGCGGCTGGAAGGTGGGGCTTCGGGATCTGGCAAGGCGTGCGGGGCAGGGGTGTCCGAGGTGCGTGCTATACTCTTTGGGTTTCGCTCACGCGGTACTTCATCTGTCAAGACGGAGCGCCACGCCGACGAAACACATTCGCAAACCAGCCCAATCAAGGTGTTGCGACCTCGCTGATGCAGCGTGGCCGGCCAAGCCGGCATGCAGTGTCCAGCGGAGTGCAAAAACGGGCTGGATTTTAGACCCAACCTTCGGAGTAACTTCAATGTCCGTCACCATGCGCGAAATGCTGGAAGCCGGTGTCCATTTCGGTCACCAAACCCGCTTCTGGAACCCCAAGATGGCCCCGTTCATCTTCGGTCATCGCAACAAGATCCACATCATCAACCTGGAAAAGTCGCTTCCGATGTTCCAGGATGCGGCCAAGTACGCCAAGCAGCTGACGGCCAATCGCGGCACGATTCTGATGGTCGGCACGAAGCGTCAGGCGCGCGAAATCGTCGCCGCCGAAGCCCGCCGCGCCGGCGTGCCCTTCGTCGACACCCGCTGGCTCGGCGGCATGCTGACCAACTTCAAGACCGTCAAGACCTCGATCAAGCGTCTGAAGGACATGAAGGCCCAGCAGGAAGCTGGCCTCGACAGCCTGAGCAAGAAAGAGCAGCTCACCTTCACCCGTGAAATCGAGAAGCTCGAAAAGGACATCGGCGGCATCCAGGACATGGCTGCGCTGCCCGACGCCATCTTCGTGATCGACGTGGGCTTCCACAAGATCGCCGTGGCCGAAGCCAAGAAGCTCGGCATTCCGCTGATCGGCGTGGTGGACTCCAACCACTCGCCCGAAGGCATCGACTACGTGATCCCCGGCAACGACGACTCGTCGAAGGCTGTCACGCTGTACGCCCGTGGCATCGCCGACGCGATCATCGAAGGCCGCAACAGCGCGACCAGCGACGTGGTCAAGGCCATCGCCGAAGGTAGCGACGAATTCGTCGAAGTCGAAGAAAGCGCTTCGGCCTGAGCTGCGCGTCCCCGCGCCTGAAGAAGGGGCTTCGTTGCCCCTTTTTTTTAATCTGATTTTCTGAATACGGAGAGAAACAATGGTTGCAATCACCGCAAGCATGGTCGGCGAACTGCGCGCCAAGACCGACGCGCCGATGATGGAGTGCAAGAAGGCTCTGACCGAGGCCGACGGCAACATGGAAAAGGCCGAAGAGCTGCTGCGCATCAAGCTCGGCAACAAGGCTGGCAAGGCCTCGAGCCGCATCACCGCCGAAGGCGTGGTGGCTGCCTATGTCGACGACGCCGCCGGCGCGATGATCGAGATCAACTGCGAAACCGACTTCGTCACCAAGAACGACAGCTTCCTGGCGCTGGCCAATGCCGCCGCCAAGCTGGTCGCGCAGAACAACCCGGCCGACATCGCCGCGCTGGGCGCGCTGGCCTACGAGCAGGACGGCTTCGGCCCCACGCTCGAGGACGTGCGCAAGGGCCTGGTCGGCAAGATCGGCGAGAACATGAGCTTCCGCCGCTTCAAGCGCTTC
The DNA here is from genome assembly GCF_059415325.1 of Variovorax sp. GW821-FHT10D07. Lineage (NCBI taxonomy): Bacteria > Pseudomonadati > Pseudomonadota > Betaproteobacteria > Burkholderiales > Comamonadaceae > Variovorax > Variovorax sp. GW821-FHT10D07. Next base: position 652,871 of record NZ_JBWKMZ010000003.1, read on the forward strand.
GCCGGCAACGGCAAGCTGGCTTCGTACCTGCACGGCACGCGCATCGGCGTGGTGGTCGAGTTCGAAGGTGACGACGCTGCCGCCAAGGATGTCGCGATGCACATCGCCGCCATGAAGCCGGTGTCGGTCGCTGCGTCGGACGTGCCGGCCGAGCTGATCGAGAAGGAACGCGCCGTGGCCGCGGGCAAGGCGGAAGAAGACCGCAAGACCGCCGAAGCCGAAGGCAAGAAGCCGCAACCCGCCGACATCGTTGCCAAGCGCATCGAGGGCGGCGTGCAGAAGTTCCTCAAGGAAGTCTCGCTGCACAACCAGCCGTTCGTGAAGAACGACAAGCAGACCGTCGAGCAGATGCTCAAGGCCGTCAACACCACCGTCAAGGGCTTCACCCTGTACGTGGTCGGCGAGGGCATCGAGAAGAAGGTCGACGACTTCGCTGCCGAAGTCGCGGCCCAGGTCGCAGCCGCCAAGGCCGCTGCCTGAGACCGTCCCCCGCCAGAAGGCGACAGCGTGCAGGTGCATGCTGTCGCCTTTTCACCGCCAAGCCCTACACTCGCCCCCGCTCACTCTTAAAGGAAATTGCCCATGTCTGATCCCCGCCCAGCCCACAAGCGAATCTTGTTGAAGCTGTCGGGAGAGGCACTGATGGGCGACGACGCCTTCGGCATCAACCGCGCCACCATCGTGCGCATGGTCGCGGAAGTGGCCGAGGTCGTGAACATGGGCGTCGAGGTGGCGGTCGTGATCGGCGGCGGCAACATCTTCCGCGGCGTCGCGGGCGGCTCGGTCGGCATGGACCGCGCCACGGCCGACTACATGGGCATGCTGGCCACGGTGATGAACTCGCTGGCGCTGGCCGATGCCATGAACAAGCAGGGGCTGGTGGCGCGCGTGATGTCCGCCATCGCCATCGAGCAGGTGGTCGAGCCCTATGTGCGGCCCAAGGCGCTGCAGTACCTCGAGGAAGGCAAGGTCGTGGTGTTCGCCGCGGGCACCGGCAACCCCTTCTTCACCACCGACACCGCCGCCGCGCTGCGCGGCGCCGAGATCGGCGCTGAGCTGGTGCTCAAGGCGACCAAGGTCGACGGCGTCTACAGCGCCGACCCGAAGACCCATCCCGACGCGACGCGCTACGCCAGCCTGACCTTCGATCAGGCCATCGCGCAGAATCTCGGCATCATGGACGCGGCAGCCTTCGCGCTGTGCCGCGACCAGAAGCTGCCGATCAAGGTGTTCTCGATCTTCAAGAACGGCGCGCTCAAGCGCGTCGTCATGGGCGAGGACGAGGGCACGCTGGTGCATGCCTAGGAGTATTTGAGAATGACCATTGCCGATATTCGCAGCACGACCGACGCGAAGATGAACCAGTCGATCGCTGCCTTCCAGAACAACCTCACCAAAATCCGCACCGGCCGTGCCAACGCCGCGCTGCTCGACTCGATCCATGTCGAGTACTACGGCTCGCAGGTGCCGCTGAGCCAGGTGGCCAACGTGTCGGTGCTCGACTCGCGCACGCTGAGCGTGCAGCCCTGGGAAAAGGGCATGGGCGCCAAGATCGAGAAAGCCATCCGCGAAAGCGACCTGGGTCTCAACCCGGCCTCGATGGGCGAGCTGATTCGCGTGCCGCTGCCGGCCATGAGCGAAGAGCGCCGCCGCGAGATGACCAAGCTGGTGCGCAACGAAGGCGAGAGCGCCAAGGTCGCGACGCGCAACCTGCGCCGCGATGCCAACGAGTCGGTCAAGAAGCTGGTCAAGGACAAGCTGGCTTCGGAAGACGACCAGAAGCGTGCCGAAGCCGAGATCCAGAAGGTGACCGACCGCCACATCGCGGAAATCGATCGCCTGATCGCGGCCAAGGAAGCGGAGATCATGGCCGTTTGAGGCTGCCCATGGCCGCCTCCAAGCCGCAGACCATTCCCCACCACATCGCCATCGTCATGGATGGCAATGGCCGCTGGGCCACGCGGCGGTTCCTGCCCCGCGTGGCAGGGCACAAGCAGGGCGTGGAGTCGCTGCGCCGCTGCGTCAAGGCCTGCGTCGACCGCGGCGTGCGGGTGCTGACCGTGTTCGCCTTCTCCTCGGAGAACTGGAACCGCCCGCCCGAGGAGGTCTCGGGCCTCATGGACCTGATGGTCGGCGCGCTGGCACGCGAAGTGCCCAAGCTCGGCCGCGACGGCGTGCAACTGCGCTTCGTCGGCGAGCGCGGCGGCCTGTCGCCGAAGATGGTCAAGGGCCTGATCGACGCCGAGAACGCCACGGCGATGAACGACCGCCTGGTGCTCAACGTGTGCTTCAACTACGGTGGCCGCTGGGACATCGCCCAGGCCGCCGCCAAGCTGGCCGAGCGCGGCGAGCCGCTGACCGAGCTCAACCTCGACCGCGCGATGGCGCTCGCCCACGTGCCCGATCCCGACCTGTTCATCCGCACCGGCGGCGAACAGCGGCTGTCGAACTTCCTGCTCTGGCAGAGCGCCTACGCCGAGCTGTTCTTCAGCGACAAGCTCTGGCCCGAGTTCGACGAGGCGGCGCTCGACGAGGGCATCGCCGCATTCCAAAACCGCGAGCGCCGCTTCGGCAAGACATCGGCACAGGTCACGACCAACGCCCGATCGCGCCAGACGGCCTGAACCTCTCTCCCCGGACGACCCCGCTGCATGCTCAAGCAACGCATCCTCACGGCGATCGTCCTGCTGGCGATCCTCCTGCCGGCGCTTTTCTATCCTTCCTACGTTCCCTTCGGCTGCGTGATGCTGGTGCTGATCGGCGCCGCGGCCTGGGAGTGGGGGCGCCTCAATGGCTATGGCCAGCGGGTGTCCGTGTTCCTCGGCCTCGAGATGGTGGTGTTGTGCGCGCTCTCGTGGTGGCTCGGACTGCTCGAGCGGCCGCTGCTGCTGCTGTGGACGCTCGCCAGCGCCGCCTGGGTGCTCGGCGGCGCGGCGCTGCTGCGCGCCGCGGTGCCGGGCTGGCCCAAGGTGCCGCGCGGCATCCGCCTCGTGGGCGGGCTGCTGGCGCTGTGGGTGGCCTGGCTGGCCGCGGTGCAGGCACGCCTGATCGGGATCAACTTCCTGCTCTCGATCCTGGTGCTGGTCTGGGTCGCCGACGTCTTCGCCTATTTCGCCGGCCGCGCCTTCGGCCTCAAGTTCACGCGGCGCAAGCTCGCGCCCGCGATCAGTCCCGGCAAGAGCTGGGAAGGCGTCTGGGGCGGCATGGCGGGCGTGGTGGTGCTGGCGCTGGCCTGGGTCTGGGCCGATGCCTCGGCGCAGGCCGCGGTGGCCAGCCTCTACAGCCGGCTGGCGACGCGCGGCTGGTGGCTGCTGCTGCTCGGCGTGGTCTTCCTGGCGGCGATGAGCGTGGTCGGCGACCTGGTCGAATCGCTGATCAAGCGCAGCGCGGGCGCCAAGGACAGCAGCCGGCTGCTGCCCGGCCACGGCGGGGTGCTCGATCGGGTGGATGCCCTCTTGCCCACGCTCCCCATTGCAATGATGCTGGCTTTTCTGTGAACACTTCCCCCAGACAACGCGTGACGGTGCTCGGCTCGACCGGTTCGGTCGGCGTCAGCACGCTCGACGTCATCGCGCGTCATCCCGAGCGCTTCGAGGTCTTCGCGCTCTCGGCCGCCACCAAGGTCGACGAGATGCTCGCGCAGTGCGCGCGCTTCTCGCCGCGCTTCGCGGTCATGGCGAGCGAGGCCCATGCGGCCGCGCTGGCCGAAAAGCTCCAGCAGAACAATCTGCCGACCCGGGTCCTGTCGGGTGCCGGTGCTATCGAAGAGATAGCGTCGCACGACGAGGTCGATGCCGTCATGGCGGCCATCGTCGGCGCCGCGGGCCTCGGCCCCTGCCTGGCGGCCGCGCGCGCCGGCAAGCGCCTGCTGCTCGCCAACAAGGAGGCGCTGGTGGTCGGCGGCGACCTGTTCATGCGCACGGTGCGCGAGGGCGGGGCGACGCTGCTGCCAATCGACAGCGAGCATTCGGCCATCTTCCAGTCGCTGCCCGAGGATCCCGCCACCTGGGCGCGGCGCATCGACAAGATCATCCTCACCGCCTCGGGCGGCCCGTTCCGCACCCGTGCGCCCGACACCCTCGGCAGCGTCACGCCCGAGCAGGCCTGCGCCCATCCCAACTGGGTCATGGGGCGCAAGATCTCGGTCGACTCGGCCACCATGATGAACAAGGCCCTCGAGGTGATCGAGGCGCGGCACCTGTTCGGCGTGGCACCCGAGCAGATCGAGGTGGTCATCCATCCGCAGAGCGTGGTCCATTCGATGGTGCAGTTCACTGACGCATCGATCCTCGCCCAGCTCGGCACGCCCGACATGCGGGTGCCGATCGCCGTCGGCCTGGCCTGGCCCGAGCGCATCGAGAGCGGTGCGGCGCGGCTGGATTTCCGCCAGTTGGCCGACCTGAGCTTCGATGCGCCCGACGCGGCGCTCTTCCCGGGCCTGGACCTGGCCTGGCAGGCGTTGCGCGCGGTGCCCGGCACCACGGCCGTGCTGAATGCCGCCAACGAGGTCGCGGTCGAGGCCTTCCTGGCGCGCCGGCTGCGCTTCGATCGCATTCATGCGGTCAACATGGAAACTTTGGAGGCGGTCGCGCCCTCCAAGCCGGCGTCGCTGGCCGATCTGCTGGCCATCGACGCCAGCGCCCGCGCTGCCGCGAATGCCGCGGCGCTGCGCCTTTCCGCCTGACGCCTCGCGCGTCACCGATTTCAAGAAGCAAGGTTCCGGATGCTCACCCTCGTTGCATTCATCGTCGCGCTCGGCCTGCTGATCACTGTTCATGAATACGGCCACTACCGGGTCGCGGTCGCCTGCGGGGTGAAGGTCAAGCGCTTCGGCGTGGCCACGCTGCCGTTCGGCAGCCCCGACAGCCCCTCGCTGCTCGGCCGCATCCTGTGGCGCGTCAGCAAGCCCGTCTACGCCTGGAAGCCGCGGCGCCAGCATCCGGGCCAGGACACCGAGTTCGCCATCGGCCTGTTTCCCTTTGGCGGCTACGTGCAGATGCTCGACGAGCGCGAGGGCCCGGTGGCGCCCGAGGAGCGGCATCGCGCCTTCAACACCCAGCCGCTGCGTTCGCGCGCGGCCATCGTCGCGGCCGGTCCGATCGCCAACCTGCTGATGGCGGTGGCGCTCTACACGGCCGTGAACTGGATCGGCGTGCAGGAGCCGGTCGCAACGCTGGCGCGGCCGGTCGCCGCTTCGCTGGCCGAGCAGGCCGGGCTGCGCGGCGGCGAGCACATCGCCCGCGCCGGCTTCGAGGGCGACGATCTGACCGAGGTCCAGTCCTTCGAGGACCTGCGCTGGCGCATGACCCGCGGCGCGCTCGACGGCCACGACCTGACGCTCGAGGTGGCGGGGCAGGGCGGCCAGCCGGCCCGCACGCTCGTGCTGCCGCTGAGCCGCATCGAGGCCAAGGACGCCGACGCCCAGATGTTCCGCAAGATCGGCGTGCTCGCGCCCATGACCCGTCCCGAGATCGGCGAGGTGATGGCCGGCGGCGCGGGCGAGCGCTCGGGCCTGCGCCGCGGCGATCTGGTGCGCGCCATCGGCGACACCGCCATCGTCGACGGCCAGCAGCTGCGCGAGGCGATCCGCGCTTCGGTCAAGGACGGCAAGGCGCTCGCGCTGCCCTGGCAGATCGAACGCGAAGGCCGCGTCCAGACGCTCGAAGTCACGCCCGAGGTGCGCGACGAGGGCGGCCTGAAGGTCGGCCGCATCGGCGCCTATGTGGGTGCGCCGCCCGACATGGTGACCGTGCGGCAGGGCCCGGTCGACGGCGTCTGGCGCGGCGTGGTCCGCACCTGGGAGGTGTCGGCGCTGACCGTGCGCATGATGGCCAAGATGGTCATCGGCCAGGCCTCGATCAAGAATCTCAGCGGCCCGATCACCATCGCCGACTACGCCGGCAAGTCCGCCAGCCTCGGTTTTACGCAGTACCTGGTGTTCCTCGCGCTCATCAGCGTGAGCCTGGGCGTGCTGAATCTGCTCCCGCTGCCGGTCCTCGATGGGGGGCACCTGATGTATTATCTTTGGGAGGGCCTGACCGGTAAAAGCGTCTCCGACGTCTGGATGGACTGGCTTGGGCGCGGTGGCGTTGCCCTGCTCCTGGTCATGATGTCGATTGCCTTGTTCAACGACACATCGCGGCTCTTTGGTTAACTATCTTGCCGGCCCTTTCCGCGCCGGATCAATTCACAGATGAACAAAAACTTCAGTCGCTTTCGCCTGCGTAGCGTTGCCGCACTGGTGGCCAGCACGCTCGCGGCCACGGCAGCCTGGGCCGTCGAGCCTTTCACCGTGCGCGACATCCGCGTTGAAGGCCTGCAACGCGTGGAGCCCGGAACCATCTTCGCGTCGCTGCCGCTGCGCGTGGGCGACACCTACAGCGACGATCGCGGTTCGGCCGCCATCCGTGCGCTGTTCGATCTGGGGTTGTTCAAGGACGTGCGCATCGACGTCAACGGCAATGTGCTGGTGGTGATCGTCGAGGAGCGCCCGACCATCGCCGACGTCGACTTCGTCGGCACCAAGGAATTCGACAAGGCCGCGCTGCAGAAGGCGCTGCGCGAAGTGGGCCTGACCGAAGGCCGGCCCTACGACAAGGCCCTGGCCGACCGCGCCGAGCAGGAGCTCAAGCGCCAGTACGTGAGCCGCAGCCTTTACAACGCGCAGGTCGTGACCACCGTCACGCCGATCGAGCGCAACCGCGTGAACCTGACCTTCACGGTCACCGAAGGCGATTCGGCGCGCATCCGCGAAGTGCACATCGTCGGCAACAAGGACTTCAGCGAGAGCACGCTGCTCGACCTGTTCGACCAGGACAGCGGCGGCTGGCTCAGCTGGTACACCAAGTCGAACCAGTACTCGCGCGCCAAGCTCAATGCCGACCTCGAGACGCTGAAGAGCTACTACATCACGCGCGGCTACCTCGAGTTCCGCGTCGACTCGACCCAGGTCGCGATCTCGCCCGACCGCCAGGACCTGACGGTCACGGTCAACATCACCGAAGGCGAGAAGTTCGTCGTCGCGGGCGTCAAGCTCGACGGCAACTTCCTCGGCCGCGACGAGGAATTCAAGACCCTGGTCACGATCAAGCCGGGCGAGCCCTACAACGGCGAGCAGGTCACGGCGACCACCAAGGCCTTCACCGACTACTTCGGCACCTTCGGCTACGCCTTCGCACGCGTGCAGGCCAAGCCCGAGATCGACCGCACCAACAACCGCGTGACGCTGGTGCTGCAGGGCGAGCCCTCGCGCCGTGTCTACGTGCGCCGCGTGAACGTTGGCGGCAACACCCGCACGCGCGACGAAGTGATCCGCCGCGAATTCCGCCAGTACGAGGCTTCCTGGTACGACGGCGACAAGATCAAGCTCTCGCGCGACCGCGTGGACCGCCTGGGCTACTTCACCGAGGTGAACGTCGAAACCCAGGAACTGCCGGGTTCGCCCGACCAGGTCGACCTGCTGATCACCGTGGCCGAGAAGCCCACCGGCTCGCTGCAGCTGGGCGCCGGCTACTCGAGCGCCGAGCGCGTCTCGCTGACTTTCGGCATCCAGCAGGAAAACGTGTTCGGTTCGGGCAACTACCTGGGCCTGCAGGTCAACACCAGCAAGTCGAACCGCACGATCTCGGTGACCACCACCGATCCTTACTTCACCAAGGACGGCATCTCGCGCACGATCAGCGTCTATCACAACACGACCCGCCCGTACAACACGGCGGTCGACGGCGACTACCAGCTGGTCAACCAGGGCGCCTCGATCCGCTTCGGCGTGCCGTTCAGCGAACTCGACACCGTGTTCTTCGGCATCGGCGTGGAGCGCTATGCCTTCAACGCCAAGAACACCTACGCGTTCCTGACCCCGAACTCCTACCGCAACTATTTCGGTTGCACGACGCGTCCCATCCCGAGCCTCGTGCCGGGCCTCAATTTCGACGTGATCGACGGCTGCTCGAACGACAGCGTCTGGGGCATCCCGTTGACCGTGGGCTGGGCGCGCGACGACCGCGACAGCGCGCTGGTCCCGACCAAGGGCCGCCTGCAACGTGCCAACCTCGAGGTCGGCATCGGCGGCGACATGCGGTACTTCAAGACCAACTATCAGTACCAGCAGTTCTTCCCGATCAACAAGCAGTACACCTTCGCGATCAACTCCGAAGTCGGCTACGGCAAGGCGCTCGGCGGCAAGGTCTACCCGATCTTCAAGAACTTCTACGCCGGTGGCCTGGGCTCGGTGCGCGGCTTCGAACAGAACTCGCTCGGCCCGCGCGACGTGCCGCTGCTCGGTCAGACCGAAGGCGCCGCGCTCGGCGGTACCAAGAAGGCCATCTTCAACGCCGAACTCAGCACGCCGTTCCCCGGTGCCGGCAACGACCGCACGCTGCGCCTGTACGGCTTCTTCGACGCCGGCAACGTGTTCGGCTCGCGCTCGGCCGGCCTCACCGACGAGCAGTGGAAGGCTTCGAAGAAGATCCGCGCGTCGGTCGGTCTCGGCATCAGCTGGATCTCCCCACTCGGCCCGCTGCGGATCGCCTATGCCGTTCCGGTGCGCCAGCAGAAGGAAGTGCAGGACCCGAATACGGGCGTCATCCTGATCCCGAAGGATAGAATCCAGCGCCTGCAATTCCAGATCGGAACCTCTTTCTAATGACGCATTTGATTCGCGCCGCGGCAGGCGCGTTGCTGATTCCCGCGATGACATGGATCGCGGCGCCCGCGTGGGCGCAGGCGCAGGAAACATTTCGTATCGGCTTTGTCAACCCCGACCGCGTGCTGCGCGAGGCGCAGCCCGCGAAGGCGGCGCAGGCCAAGCTCGAGGCTGAGTTCCTCAAGCGCGAGAAGGACCTGACCACGCAGGGCGATGCCCTGAAGGCCGCGTCCGAGAAGTTCGAGCGCGAGGCCGCGGCCCTGCCCGAGAGCCAGCGCAACGCACGCCAGCGCACGCTGATCGAGCAGGACCGCGACTTCCAGCGCCGCCGCCGCGAATTCCAGGAAGACCTCAACGCCCGCAAGAACGAAGAGCTCCAGCAGGTCTACGACCGCGCCAACCGCGTGGTGAAGCAGGTCGCCGAAGCCGAGAAGTACGACGCGATCCTGCAGGAAGCGATCTACATCAACCCGAAGCACGACATCACCGACAAGGTGATCAAGGCGCTCAACGCCTCGGTGAGCACGCCGTCGTCCGCTTCCTCGCCCACGGGCGGCAAGTAACGCCGCGTACCGGCGTGGCACTGCAGCTAGGAGCCATCGTTGACGCCCTCGGGGGCGAGCTTCGTGGCGATGCGACGCTGTCCATCGAGCGCTTGTCCCCGCTCCAGAATGCACAGCCCGATGCGCTCAGCTTCCTGAGCCATCCCAAATACCAGCAGGAACTCGCGGCCTCCAAGGCCGGCTGCGTGATCGTGTCGCCCGCGATGAGCGAGGCGGCGGCCGCGCGCGGCGCCTGCATCGTCACGCCCGACCCCTACCTGTACTTCGCGCGGCTCACGCAACTGTGGAAGGCGAGCCATGCGCGGCCCGAGGCCGAGCGCATCCATCCCTCGGCCGTGGTTCATCCCGAGGCACAGGTCGATCCCACGGCCCGCATCGGCGCGCTGTGCGTGATCGAGCGTGGTGCGCGCATCGGCGCCGGCACGGTGCTGAAGTCGCGCGTCACCGTGAGCGAGGACTGCACGATCGGCGAGCGCTGCCTGCTGCATCCGGGCGTGGTCATCGGTGCCGACGGCTTCGGCCTCGCGCCAAGCAAGGAAGGCTGGGTCAAGATCGAGCAGCTCGGTGCGGTGCGCATCGGCAACGACGTCGAGATCGGCGCCAACACCTGCATCGACCGCGGTGCGCTCGACGACACGGTGCTCGAGGACGGCGTGAAGCTCGACAACCTGATCCAGATCGGCCACAACGTGCGCGTCGGCCGCAACACCGCGATGGCGGGCTGCGTCGGCGTGGCCGGCAGCGCGACCATCGGCGCCAACTGCACCTTCGGCGGCGGCGCCATCGTGCTGGGCCACCTGAGCGTGGCCGACAACGTCCACGTGTCCGCCGCCACCGTGGTGACACGCTCCATCCGCAAGGCCGGCCAGTACACCGGCATGTTCCCCATCGATGACAATGCGACCTGGGAAAAGAACGCTGCAACGCTCAAGCAGTTGCACAGCCTGCGCGAACGACTGAAGGCGCTGGAGAAGGCTCCCTCCCAACAATGAAGACGATGCAGGAACAGACCACCATGACGACGACGCTCGACATCCATCAAATCCTCAAGCTGCTGCCGCACCGCTATCCTTTTCTGCTGGTCGACCGCGTGCTGGACATGGAGAAGGGCAAGCGCATCACGGCGCTCAAGAACGTGACCATGAACGAGCCGTTCTTCAACGGCCACTTCCCGCATCGCCCGGTGATGCCCGGCGTACTGATGCTCGAAGCCATGGCGCAGGCCGCGGCGCTGCTGTCGTTCCGTTCGCTCGACATCGTGCCCGACGACAACACCGTCTACTACTTTGCCGCGATCGACGGCGCGCGCTTCAAGCGCCCCGTGGAGCCGGGCGACCAGCTCACGCTGGAGGTCGAGATCGAGCGCATGAAGGCCGGCATCTCGAAGTTCAAGGGCCGGGCGCTGGTGGGCAGCGAGCTGGCCTGCGAGGCATCGCTGATGTGCGCGATGCGCCAGATCAACGCCTGACGATCGGCGCATGACGCAGGTTCATCCGACGGCCATCGTCGATCCCAAGGCCGAGCTCGACCCGTCGGTTTCGGTCGGTCCCTATACCGTGATCGGTCCGCATGTGCGGGTGGGCGCGGGCACGGTCATCGGCTCGCACTGCGTGATCGAGGGCCACACGACCCTCGGCCGCGACAACCGCATCTTCCAGTTCTCCTCGCTGGGCGCGGTACCGCAGGACAAGAAGCATGCGGGCGAGCCGACCGAGCTCACGATCGGCGATCGCAACACGGTGCGCGAGTTCTGCACTTTCAACGTCGGCACGGTGCAGGACGCGGGCGTTACCCGCATCGGCGACGACAACTGGATCATGGCCTACGTGCACATCGCGCACGACTGCCAGCTCGGCAACCAGATCACCATGGCCAACAACACCACGCTGGCCGGCCATGTCCAGATCGGCGACTGGGTCACCGTCGGCGGCCTGGTGGGCATCCTCCAGCGTATGCGCGTTGGCGCGCATTCGATGATCGGCTTCGGCACCCATGTCGCGATGGATGTGCCGCCCTACATGGTGGTCGACGGCACCCCGCTGGCGGTGCGCGGCGTGAACCTGGTCGGCCTGCGCCGGCGCGACTTCTCCGCCGGGCGCATCGCGGCCATCCGCGACATGCACAAGCTGCTGTACCGCCAGGGCAAGACGCTCGAGGAGGCGCGCGCCGGCATCGCCGCGCTGGCCGCCGAAACGCCCGATGCCGCCGCCGACGTGGCGCTGATGGACGGCTTCCTCGCCACCTCCACGCGCGGCATCGCGCGCTGAGCCTCCTGCGATGACATCCAACGGGCAGCGACGCTTCGCGCTGGTCGCCGGCGAAGCATCCGGCGACCTGCTGGCCGGGCTGTTGCTCGACGGCCTCACCGCGCGTTGGCCCGGCCTGCAAACCGCCGGCATCGGCGGCCCGCGCATGCTAGCGCACGGTTTCGAGAGCTGGTGGCCGCAGGAAAAGCTCGCGGTGCGCGGCTACATCGAAGTGCTGCGCCACTACGCCGAGATCGCCGGCATCCGGCGCCAGCTCAAGGCGCGGCTTTTGCGCGAATGGCCCGAGCTCTTCATTGGCGTCGACGCGCCCGATTTCAACCTCGACCTCGAGGCCGGCCTGCGCGGCCGCGGCATGAAGACGGTGCACTTCGTCTGCCCGTCGATCTGGGCCTGGCGGCCCGAGCGCATCGAGAAGATCCGCGCCGCGGCCGACCACGTGCTGTGCATCTTCCCGTTCGAGCCCGAGCTGCTGGCCTCGCAGGGCGTGCAGGCGAGCTACGTCGGGCATCCGCTGGCCAACGTGATTCCCATGACGGTCGACCGCGCGGCGGTGCGTGCCTCGCTGGGCCTCGCGCCCGACGCCCAGGTGGTGGCGCTGCTGCCGGGCAGTCGGCGCTCCGAGGTCCGCTACCTGGCGGCCCGCTTCTTCGAGGCCGCCGCGCTGATGCGCAAGGCGCGGCCCGCGCTGCGCTTCGTGGCGCCGATCCTGCCGGGCCTGCGCGCCGAGGTCGAGGCGCTGCTGAAGGCCAGCGGCCTGGGCGACGCGGTGACGCTGCTCGACGGCCAGTCGCATGCCGCGCTGTCCGCCTGCGACGTCACGCTGATCGCCAGCGGCACCGCCACGCTCGAGGCGGCGCTGTTCAAGCGGCCGATGGTCATCGCCTACAACATGAACAGCCTCTCGTGGCGGATGATGCAGCGCAAGCAGCTCCAGCCCTGGGTCGGGCTGCCCAACATCCTGTGCCGCGACTTCGTGGTGCCCGAATTGCTGCAGGAAGCCGCGTCACCCGAGGCGCTGGCCCAGGCCACGCTCGAATGGCTCGACGCGCCCGAGCGGGTGCGCGCGCTCGAGGCGCGTTTCGCCGAACTCCACGTGCAACTGCAGCGCGATACGCCGACACTGTGCGCCGATGCGATCCAGAAAGTTCTTGAAGGCTGAACAGGCGCCCCTGGCCTGGGACGCGCCCGGCCTGCTGGCGGGCGTGGACGAAGCGGGACGCGGTCCGCTGGCCGGGCCGGTGGTGGCCGCGGCCGTGATCCTCGACGACCAGCGCCCGATCCGCGGCCTGGCCGACTCCAAGACCCTGACCGCGCTGCAGCGCGAGCGCCTGCACGACCAGATCATGGCCCAGGCGCTGTGCTGCTCGATCGCGCAGGCCAGCGTGGAGGAGATCGACACCCACAACATCCTGCAGGCGACCATGCTGGCGATGCGCCGCGCGGTCGAGGGCCTGCGCCTGAAGCCGGCCAAGGTGCTGGTGGACGGCAACCGGCTGCCCCAGCTCGACGTGCTGGCCGAGGCCATCGTCAAGGGCGACGCGCGCGTGAAGGCGATCTCGGCCGCGTCGATCCTGGCCAAGGTGCACCGCGACCGGCTCTGCGAGCAGCTGCACCAGGAGTTTCCGCACTACGGCTTCGCGGGCCACAAGGGCTACGGCACGCCCGAGCATCTCGAGGCCCTGCTGCAGCATGGCGCCTGCGTGCACCACCGGCGCTCGTTCAGTCCGGTGGCGGCCGCGCTGGCGCGCATGGCGCCGGCGGTGCCGGTCGTTCAGGTCGCCCAGGTCGAATCGCCGCTGCCCGCTGTGTCGGTGCAGACCCAGGTCGTGGCCATCGAACTGCGTCCGGCGCCCTGATCCGATGACCACGCCCGCCGGCCCGAGCCGCATCAGCTCGCGCGACAACCCATTGCTCAAGGACCTGCGCAAGCTGGCGCAGGATCCGGGCGCCTACCGCAAGCTGGGCCGTATCTGGCTCGAAGGCGACCATCTGTGCCGCGCGGCGCTGGCGCGCGGCGTGACGCCGGCGCTGGCCGTGTTCTCGCTGTCGTTCTGGCCGCAGGCACCGGCCGAATGGTCGCGCGATGCCGCCAAGACCGTGGTCGTCGACGACGAGCTGCTGAAGGCGGCGAGCGGGCTGGAATCGCCGGCGCCGATGGGCTTCCTGCTTGACCTGCCCGAGCGGCCCGCGGTGCTGCCCGAGGCGCCGACCGTGGTGCTCGACCGGCTGCAGGACGCCGGCAACGTCGGCTCCGTGCTGCGCAGTGCCGCGGCCTTCGGTTTCCAGCAGGTGATCGCGCTCAAGGGCACGGCGGCGCTCTGGTCGCCCAAGGTGCTGCGCGCCGGCATGGGCGCCCATTTCGGCCTGCGGCTGATCGAGGGCGTCGATGCCGCCGCGCTCGAGGCGCTGGCGGTGCCGCTGGTCGCCACCAGCTCGCACCGCGGCGACTGGCTGCACGAGGCGAAACTGCCGCATCCCTGCGCCTGGCTGCTGGGCCATGAAGGGCAGGGCGTGTCGGCCGCGCTCGAGGCGCTGGCCACGCACCACATCCGCATCGCGCAGCCCGGGGGCGAGGAGTCGCTCAACGTGGCGGCGGCCGCCGCCATCTGCCTGCACGCCAGCGGCGCGGCCACCCTGAAAAGATAAGAAACATTCTCAGTTGCCCGCCGGGTTCATGCCATTGACGCATGGCTGGTGTACGGGCAAGCGAATCTTCATGCCCCGCGAGGCAAGAGGCGACGGCCGCCGGGCTACAATCGGGGGCTTACTCGCAAATCAGCGTCGCCCGGCCGCATTCCACGCCATCTTCCCCTTAAGCAGCAGTCCCAAGGCTTCAAAGCCCTGGATGCCGGGCGACCGTAACCATCCGGAGAACCCAGTGCTTTTGTCTCTCAAGGGAAGTTTCCCGCCCGCCATCCTGGCGCTCGCAGACGGCACGGTCTTTCAAGGCAACTCGATCGGAGCCACCGGCTCCACCGTCGGTGAAGTGGTGTTCAACACCGCGATGACCGGCTACCAGGAAATCCTCACCGACCCGAGCTACTGCCAGCAGATCGTGACGCTCACGTATCCGCACATCGGCAACTACGGCGTCAATCCCGAGGACATCGAAGCCGACAAGATCCATGCCGCGGGCCTCATCATTCGGGACCTGCCGCAGATCGCCTCCAACTTCCGCCATACCGCGACGCTGTCGCAGTACCTGGTGGAAGGCAAGACCGTCGCCATCGCCAACATCGATACCCGCAAGCTGACCCGCCACCTGCGTACGCATGGCGCGCAGAACGGCTGCATCCTGGGACTGGCCGAAGGGGAAGCGGTCACCCAGGCGCTGATCGACAAGGCCATCGCCGCCGCCAAGGCCGCGCCGAGCATGGCCGGCCTCGACCTCGCCAAGGTGGTGTCGGTGCAGCAGACCTACGAATGGACCGAGACCGAGTGGAAGCTCGCCAACTCGAACGGCAAGCCGGGCTACGGCGTGCAGATCACGCCGCGCTTCCACGTCGTGGCCTTCGACTACGGCGTCAAGAAGAACATCCTGCGCATGATCGCCCAGCGCGGCGCGCGCATCACCGTGGTGCCGGCCCAGACGCCCGCGGCCGATGTGCTCAAGCTCAAGCCCGATGGCATCTTCCTGGCCAACGGTCCCGGCGACCCGGAGCCCTGCGACTACGCGATCAGCGCGGTCAGGGAACTGATCGAGACCGGCATCCCGACCTTCGGCATCTGCCTGGGCCACCAGATCATGGCGCTGGCCTCGGGCGCGAAGACCTTCAAGATGAAGTTCGGCCACCACGGCGCGAACCACCCGGTCAAGGACCTCGACAGCGGCCGCGTCAGCATCACGAGCCAGAACCACGGCTTCGCGGTCGACGAGAAGTCGCTGCCGGCGAACCTGCGCCCCACGCACGTGAGCCTGTTCGACAACACGCTGCAGGGCCTGGCCCGCACCGACAAGCCGGCGTTCTGCTTCCAGGGCCACCCCGAAGCCTCGCCCGGCCCGCACGACATCGGCTACCTGTTCGATCGCTTCACGGCACTCATGGAAAAGAACAATACGGAAAAGACGGAGAAAGAGCATGCCTAAGCGCACAGACCTCAAATCGATCCTCATCATCGGCGCCGGCCCGATCATCATCGGCCAGGCCTGCGAGTTCGACTACTCCGGCGTGCAGGCGTGCAAGGCGCTGCGCGAGGAGGGCTACAAGGTCATCCTGATCAACAGCAACCCCGCGACGATCATGACCGACCCGGCCACGGCCGACGTCACCTACATCGAGCCGATCACCTGGCAGACGGTCGAGAAGATCATCGCCAAGGAACGCCCCGACGCGATCCTGCCGACCATGGGCGGCCAGACCGCGCTGAACTGCGCGCTCGACCTCTGGCGCAACGGCGTGCTCGACAAGTACCAGGGCGCGGCCACCGGCAAGCCGGTCGAGCTGATCGGCGCCACGCCCGAAGCCATCGACAAGGCCGAGGACCGTCTGAAGTTCAAGGACGCGATGACCAAGATCGGTCTCGGGTCGGCGCGCTCGGGCATCGCGCACACGATGGACGAAGCCTGGGCCGTGCAGAAGACGCTCGGCTTCCCGACCGTGATCCGTCCCAGCTTCACGCTCGGCGGCACCGGCGGCGGCATCGCCTACAACCCGGACGAGTTCGAGACCATCTGCAAGCGTGGCATCGAAGCCTCGCCGACCAACGAGCTGCTGATCGAGGAATCGCTGCTCGGCTGGAAAGAGTACGAGATGGAAGTCGTGCGCGACAAGGCCGACAACTGCATCATCGTCTGCTCGATCGAGAACCTCGACCCGATGGGCGTGCACACCGGCGACTCGATCACCGTGGCACCCGCGCAGACGCTGTCCGACAAGGAATACCAGATCCTGCGCAACGCCTCGCTGGCCGTGCTGCGCGAGATCGGCGTCGACACCGGCGGCTCGAACGTGCAGTTCTCCATCAATCCGAAGGACGGCCGCATGGTCGTCATCGAGATGAATCCGCGCGTGTCGCGTTCGTCGGCGCTGGCCTCCAAGGCCACCGGCTTCCCGATCGCCAAGGTCGCGGCCAAGCTGGCCGTGGGCTACACGCTCGACGAACTGCGCAACGAGATCACCGGTGGTGCCACGCCCGCGTCGTTCGAGCCCTCGATCGACTACGTGGTCACCAAGATCCCGCGTTTCGCCTTCGAGAAATTCCCGCAGGCCGATTCGCGCCTGACGACGCAGATGAAGTCGGTGGGCGAGGTGATGGCCATGGGCCGCACCTTCCAGGAATCGTTCCAGAAAGCCCTGCGCGGCCTCGAGGTGGGCGTCGACGGCCTGAACGAGAAGACGCAGGACCGTGAAGTGCTCGAGAAGGAACTGGGCGAGCCCGGACCCGAGCGCATCTGGTATGTGGGCGATGCCTTCGCGATGGGCCTGAGCGTGGACGAAGTGTTCGCGCTGACCAAGATCGACCCGTGGTTCCTGGTGCAGATCGAGGAGATCGTGAAGATCGAGCTCGAGCTGGAAACCAAGTCGCTCGACGACATCGACAAGGACACGCTGCTCGCGCTGAAGAAGAAGGGCTTCTCCGACCGCCGGCTCGCCAAGCAGCTGAAGACCACGGACACGGCCATTCGCGAGAAGCGCCGCGCCCTGGGCGTGCGCCCGGTCTACAAGCGCGTCGACACCTGCGCGGCCGAGTTCGCGACCAATACCGCCTACATGTACTCGACCTACGAGGACGAGTGCGAGGCCGATCCGACGGACAAGAAGAAGATCATGGTGCTCGGCGGCGGTCCGAACCGCATCGGCCAGGGCATCGAGTTCGACTACTGCTGCGTGCATGCCGCGCTCGCGATGCGCGAGGATGGCTACGAGACCATCATGGTCAACTGCAATCCCGAGACCGTGTCGACCGACTACGACACCTCGGACCGCCTGTACTTCGAGCCGCTCACGCTCGAGGACGTGCTCGAGATCGTCGACAAGGAAAAGCCGGTCGGCGTGATCGTGCAGTACGGCGGCCAGACGCCGCTGAAGCTCGCGCTCGACCTCGAGGCCAACGGCGTGCCGATCATCGGTACCTCGCCCGACATGATCGACGCGGCCGAAGACCGCGAGCGCTTCCAGAAGCTGCTGCACGAACTGCAGCTGCTGCAGCCGCCGAACGCCACCGCGCGCACCGAAGCCGAAGCCCTCGAGAAGGCCGCGGCCCTCGGCTATCCGCTGGTGGTGCGCCCGAGCTACGTGCTCGGCGGCCGTGCGATGGAAATCGTGCACGAGCAGCGCGACCTCGAGCGCTACATGCGCGAGGCGGTCAAGGTCAGCAACGACTCGCCGGTGCTGCTCGACCGCTTCCTCAACGACGCCGTCGAGTGCGACGTCGACTGCCTGCGCGACGCCGAGGGCCAGACCCTGATCGGCGGCGTGATGGAGCACATCGAACAGGCGGGCGTGCACTCGGGCGACTCCGCCTGCTCGCTGCCGCCCTACAGCCTGTCGGCCGAGACCGTGGCCGAGCTCAAGCGCCAGAGCGCCGCGATGGCCAAGGCGCTGAACGTGGTCGGCCTGATGAACGTGCAGTTCGCGATCCAGCAGAAGGACGGCAAGGACGCGATCTACGTGCTCGAAGTCAACCCGCGCGCCTCGCGCACCGTGCCCTACGTCAGCAAGGCCACCGGCATTCAGCTCGCCAAGGTGGCGGCCCGCTGCATGGCCGGCCAGTCGCTCGCGTCGCAGGGCGTGACGAAGGAAGTCACGCCGCCGTACTTCAGCGTGAAGGAGGCCGTGTTCCCGTTCGTCAAGTTCCCAGGCGTGGACACCATCCTCGGCCCCGAGATGAAGTCGACCGGCGAGGTGATGGGCGTGGGCAAGACCTTCGGCGAGGCCTTCGTGAAGTCGCAGCTCGGCGCCGGCACGCACCTGCCGAAGTCGGGCAAGGTCTTCATCTCGGTGAAGAACAACGACAAGACGCGCGCGGTCGAAGTCGCGCGCGGCCTGTCGCAGCTCGGCTTCGTGCTGATCGCGACCAAGGGCACGGCCGCGGCCATCAATGCCGCGGGCATCGAATGCGCGACGGTGAACAAGGTGACCGAAGGCCGCCCGCACATCGTGGACATGATCAAGAACAACGAGATCGCGCTGGTCATCAACACGGTCGAGGAACGCCGCAACGCGATCACCGACTCGCGCCAGATCCGCACCTCGGCGCTGTTGGCGCGCGTGACCACCTTCACCACGATCTTCGGCGCCGAAGCCGCGGTCGAAGGCATGCGCTACATGGACGACCTCGACGTGATCTCGGTGCAGGAGATGCACGCGCAGCTGGCCACGGCCTGAGCCTCGCCATGGAAACGCAGCTCGTCGAACTGGCACTGAACGACTGGAACGCGGCCACGCCCAACGAGGCGTGGATCGCGGAACTCGAGGCCGGCAAGGTGCTGTACTTTCCGCGGTTGGGCTTCGAGCTGCTGCCGCCGGAACGCGCGCTGCTCACGCCCGCGCTGCTGTCGCCCGACGTGCGCAACATCAGCCTCGACGCCAACGGCAAGCTCAAGGGCGCCGTGGGCGACGAGGCGGTGCAACGGCTCGCGGCCGGCATGGTCGGGCGCTTTCGCGCGCAGGCGCAGCAGCTCATCCATGGGCTGCTGCCGCACTACACGCCCGCGCTGCGGCTCGCGCCCACCAGCTACCGCCCGGCGCAGGTCGAGACGCGCGTGCAGTCGTGGCGCGCCGACGACCGGCGGCTGCATGTCGACGCCTTTCCCTCGCGGCCCAACTACGGCGAGCGCATCCTGCGCGTGTTCACCAACGTCAATCCCGACGGCGCGCCGCGCGTGTGGCGCGTGGGCGAGCCCTTCGAGGACATCGCGCGCCGCTTCCTGCCGCGCGCCAAGCCCTATGCGCGCTGGCAGGCCAGGCTGCTGCAGGCGCTGCACGTGACCAAGTCCTTCCGCAGCGAATACGACCACCTCATGCTGCAGCTGCACGACGGCATGAAGTCGGACCTCGACTACCAGAAGACCTCGCCGCAGGAGAACGCCGAATTCCCGCCAGGCTCGGTCTGGGTGTGCTTCTCCGACCAGACCTCGCACGCGGTGATGGCCGGGCAGTACATGCTCGAACAGACCCTGCACCTGGACGCGGCGAAGCAATACAATCCCGCTTCGAGCCCGCTCGCCATCCTGAGCCGGCTGACCGGACGACCTCTCGTTTGAGAGCCTTCCCCCATCGACCGCCGAACGGCAGCGTTCGGCGGTTTCGCTTTATGGAGAACGATATATGGCGACAACCATCCCCATCACCAAGCGCGGCGCGGAGAAGCTGCGCGACGAACTGCGCCGTCTCAAGACGGTGGAGCGGCCCGCGATCATCAATGCCATCGCCGAGGCACGCGCCCAGGGCGACATCAGCGAAAACGCCGAGTACGAAGTCGCCAAGGACCGCCAGGGCTTCATCGAGGGCCGCATCATCGAGATCGAGGGCAAGCTCTCGGCCGCGCAGGTGATCGACCCGACCGAGCTCGATGCCGGCGGCAAGGTGGTGTTCGCCTCCACGGTCGAGCTCGAGGAAGAGGACAGCGGCGATCCGGTCAAGTACCAGATCGTGGGCGAGGACGAAGCCGACCTGAAGCAGGGCCTGATCAACGTGTCGAGCCCGATCGCGCGCGCGCTGATCGGCAAGGAAGAGGGCGACAGCGTCGAGGTGCAGACGCCCGGCGGCCTCAAGCGCTACGAGATCGTGGCGGTCAGCTACCTCTGAGCGGCATCGCGATGAAAGACCGTGTCGCGCTGATGCTGGCAGCCCTCTGGTGGGGCAGCCTCACGACCATCGGTTTTCTCGTCGTGCCGATGCTGTTCGCGCGGCTCGGCAATCCCTCGGTGGCCGGCAACTTCGCGGCGCAATTGTTCGAGGCCCAGAGCTGGATCGCGCTGCTGTGCGGGCTCATCCTGCTGATCCATTTCCGCGCCAAAGCCGACGACGGCATGACCCCGCCGGTGCTGACGGCCCTGTTCCTGGTGCTGGCCGCCATGCTGCTCGCGCTGCTGCAGCAGTACGCCGTGGCGCCGCGCATCGTGGCGCGCGACAACCTCAAGCTCTGGCACTCGGTGGGCAGCGGGATGTACCTGGTGCAGTGGCTGTGTACCAGCGTGCTGCTCTGGCGCATGAGCGGCGGCCAGCGGCCGCGCTGAAGCCGGGAAAGACCTATTCGGTCCAGTGCTCGGCGACCCAGTGCGCCGGGCGGATGTAGCGAAAGCGCCGGTTGCGCCGGCCGGCGAGCGCATCGGGCGGGTTGACCTCGCCGTGAAACACCATGATCCGCGCGTCCTGCGGCACGAACGGCGCCTTCCAGTAGTTGGAGGGCCAGGCCGGGATGCCGTGGTACTTGAAGCTCGGGCACCAGCCGTCGGGCCAGTAGGCCAGCTTGCCCTGCTTGTGCAGCACGTCGGACAGGTAGGTCTGTTCGTTGCGGTACTGGGCCTGCACCTCGTCGAGATGATCGCGGAAATAGCCGAGCACGTCGGCATGCGCACCGAGTTCGAAGCGGTAGACCGAGGAGTTGCCGGTGATGCGGCCGCGCCGCCAGAAGCGGTCGTAGTCGCGGATGATCAGGAAGTCGCCGGGGTGCTCGAAGAAGGCATCGAGGCTGCCGACGATCACCACGTCGAGATCGAGGAAGAGGGCGGTGCCGCGCAGGCCATGCAGGTCGGCCTCGAAGGTCGTCAGCTTCTTCCAGGCGCCGTCGCGCTGGCCCGGCGCCAGGTGCAGGTTCAGCGGCGGGATCGGCAGGCAGCTGACCTCGGGCCGCACGCCCTGGCCGTCGTCGGTCAGGCAGACGAAGCGGAAATCGCCGCTCAGGTGGCGGCGCACCATGGCGTAGAGGCGGTTGACGTACTCGGGGCCGTACTTGGTGCCCCACTTCATGCAGAGGATATGGCGCGTGGCGCCCTGTGCTGGCGCCAAGCTCAGTCCGCCTGGTTGCGCTTCTTGGCCGACAACGGGCGCTTGGCCTTGGCGCGCTTGATCGTGCCGCCGGGCGTGAGCCGCTGGTTGCCGAGCACGCGCAGGGTCTTGATCTCGGGGCGCTGGCCGCCGCGCTTGCTGTACTTGACGATCTTCACGTCGCGCGGGCCGGGCATGCGGTCCTCGTCGACGACGCGTTCCTTCTCGGGCTTGGGACGCCACAGCACCAGCAGCTTGCCGATGTGCTGGATCGGGGCGGCATCGAGCTCGTCGGCCAGCTCCTGCAGCATCGCTTCGCGCGCGGCGCGGTCGTCGGAGAAGACGCGCACCTTGATGAGGCCGTGGGCCTTGAGGGCCGCATCGGCCTCTTTCTTCACGGCAGGGGTGAGCCCGTCGCCACCGACCATGACGATCGGATCCAGGTGGTGAGCTTCGGCGCGGTGCACCTTGCGCTCGGCAGGGGTAAGTTGAATGGCGGGCATCCCCGTATTATCGGACGTAGATCAGCACCTCCACGAGCCGAGCCGCCGGCCCCCGAAGAAACCGGGGCCCGGCACCCAGGCCAATCCATGAGCACCAAGGCGAAGCCCAACAAAGTCAACAAGGCGTGGTTGCACGACCACATCAACGATCCCTACGTGAAACTGGCCACGAAGGAGGGCTACCGCGCCCGCGCGGCCTACAAGCTCAAGGAAATCGACGAGGCGCTGGGCCTCATCAAGCCCGGCCAATTGGTGGTCGACCTCGGGTCGGCGCCCGGCGCCTGGAGCCAGTACGTGCGCCGGCGCATGTCGCCGGGCGGGGCCGCCACGGGGGCGCTCGAGGGCACCATCGTGGCGATCGACATCCTGCCGATGGAGCCGATCGAGGACGTGAACTTCCTGCAGGGCGACTTCCGCGAGGACAGCGTGCTGGCGCAGCTCACCGAGGCGCTGGGCGGCCGCAAGGCCGACGTGGTGGTGTCGGACATGGCGCCCAACCTCTCGGGCATCGAGTCGGCCGACGCGGCGCGGATCGCCCACCTGATCGAGCTGGCCATCGATTTCTCGCAGCACCACCTCAAGCCCGAGGGCGCGCTGGTGGCCAAGCTGTTCCACGGCAGCGGCTACGACCAGCTCGTGAAGCTCTTCAAGGCCCATTTCCGCATCGTGAAGCCGTTCAAACCGAAGGCTTCGCGCGACCGATCGTCCGAGACCTTTATGGTCGGAATCGGCCTGAAAACCGGCGTCTGATACGCGTTGATACCGAAAACCGCCCAAACCCTTGTCAGGCTATGGCTGCTTTAGGGAAATCCGAGCTTTTCGCAGCTTGAAAAGCCTAAAATGGGGCGCAACTGCGTACCCAAGCGCGTATTTTCATCTTCCCGTCACGCGCTTTCGACTGGAGCTTCGTTTGAACAATCAGTGGTTTTCCAAGGTTGCCGTCTGGCTTGTCATCGCGATGGTGTTGTTCACTGTGTTCAAGCAGTTCGACACCCGCGGCGCCGCCGGCGCAGGCAATATCGGTTATTCGGACTTCCTTGAGGAAGTTCGCGGCAACCGCATCAAGAGCGCCACGATCCAGGAAGGCCAGGGCGGCAGCGAGATCGTCGCGATCACCAACGACGACCGCAAGATCCGCACCACGGCCACCTACCTCGACCGCGGCCTGGTCGGCGACCTGATCGCCAACAACGTCAAGTTCGACGTCAAGCCGCGCGAGGAGGGCTCCCTGCTCATGACCTTGCTGGTCAGCTGGGGCCCGATGCTGCTGCTGATCGGCGTGTGGGTCTACTTCATGCGACAGATGCAGGGCGGCGGCAAGGGCGGTGCCTTCAGCTTCGGCAAGAGCAAGGCGCGCATGATGGACGAGAACAACAACACCGTCACCTTCGCCGACGTCGCGGGCTGCGACGAGGCCAAGGAAGAGGTGCGCGAAGTCGTCGACTTCCTCAAGGATCCGCAGCGCTTCCAGAAACTCGGCGGCCGCATTCCGCGCGGCCTGCTGCTGGTCGGCCCACCCGGCACCGGCAAGACCCTGCTGGCCAAGTCGATCGCCGGCGAAGCCAAGGTTCCGTTCTTCTCGATCTCGGGTTCCGACTTCGTCGAAATGTTCGTCGGCGTGGGTGCGGCCCGCGTGCGCGACATGTTCGAGAACGCCAAGAAGAACGCGCCCTGCATCATCTTCATCGACGAAATCGACGCGGTGGGCCGCCAGCGCGGCGCCGGCCTCGGCGGCGGCAACGACGAGCGCGAGCAGACCCTCAACCAGATGCTGGTCGAGATGGACGGCTTCGAAACCAACCTCGGCGTGATCGTCGTGGCCGCGACCAACCGCCCCGACATCCTCGACGCCGCGCTGCTGCGTCCGGGCCGTTTCGACCGCCAGGTCTATGTCACGCTGCCCGACATCCGCGGCCGCGAACAGATCCTCGGCGTGCACATGCGCAAGGTCCCGCTGGGCCAGGACGTGAACCCGAGCGTGATCGCGCGCGGCACGCCCGGCATGTCGGGTGCCGACCTGGCCAACCTCTGCAATGAAGCCGCCCTGATGGCCGCCCGCCGCAATGCGCGCGTGGTCGAGATGCAGGACTTCGAGAAGGCCAAGGACAAGATCTTCATGGGCCCCGAGCGCAAGAGCATGGTCATGCCCGAGGAAGAGCGCCGCAACACGGCCTACCACGAGTCTGGCCACGCCCTCATCGGCAAGCTGCTGCCCAAGTGCGACCCGGTCCACAAGGTCACGATCATTCCGCGCGGCCGCGCCCTCGGCGTGACCATGAGCCTGCCGGCGCAGGACCGCTACAGCTACGACCGCGAATACATGCTGAACCAGATCAGCATGCTGTTCGGCGGCCGCATCGCCGAGGAAGTGTTCATGCACCAGATGACCACCGGCGCGAGCAACGACTTCGAACGTGCCACCAACCTGGCGCGTGACATGGTCATGAAGTACGGCATGAGTGATGCGCTCGGCCCGATGGTCTACGCCGAAAACGAAGGCGAAGTGTTCCTGGGCCGCTCGGTCACCAAGACCACGAACATGAGCGAGCAGACCATGGAAAAGGTCGACTCCGAGGTGCGCCGCATCATCGACGACCAGTACGCGCTGGCGCGTCGCCTGATCGAAGAGAACAGCGACAAGATGCACGCCATGGCCAAGGCCTTGCTCGAATGGGAAACCATCGACTCCGAGCAGCTCGACGACATCATGGCCGGCAAGGAGCCGCGCCCGCCCAAGGACTGGACGCCGCGCACGCCCCCCTCGGGCAGCAACGGTGGCGGCAACGGCGGCACGCCGGCCGTGAATCCGGAACCTTCGCCGACCGCCGCCTGAGAAGTGCGTCTGGCATCAAACAGCAACGGGGCCTCAGGCCCCGTTTTCCATGTTCGGGCCGTCGCAGCCGCATGACGATGCTTCCGACCATGTCCGTCTGGCAGACCTCCCGCTTCACGATCGACCTCGCGCAGCCGCGCGTGATGGGCATCGTGAACGTCACGCCCGACTCTTTCTCCGACGGCGGCGCCCACGCCTCCACCGCGGCCGCGCTGCGCCATTGCGAGCAACTGCTGGAGGAGGGCGCCGACATCCTCGACATCGGCGGGGAATCCACCCGGCCTGGCAGTCCTGCCGTGCCGCTCGAAGCCGAGCTGGCGCGCGTGCTGCCGGTGGTGCGCGAGGCGGTGAAGCTCGACGTACCGATCTCCATCGATACCTACAAGCCCGAGGTCATGCGCGCGGTGCTCGATCTCGGCGCGGACATCGTCAACGACATCTGGGCGCTGCGCCAGCCGGGCGCGCGCGAGGCGGTCGCCGCGCATCCCTCGTGCGGCATCTGCCTGATGCACATGCACCGCGATCCGCAGACCATGCAGGCCGCGCCGATGGACGGCGAGGTCGTGCCGCAGGTGCTGGACTTCTGGCGCGTGCAGCTCGACGCCCTGGGCGCGCTCGGCATTGCGCCCGAACGCATCACGCTCGACCCCGGCATCGGCTTCGGCAAGACCGTGGCGCAGAATTTCGCGCTGCTCGCCCGGCAGCGCGAGCTGCTCGGCGCGGGCCATCCGCTGCTGCTGGGCTGGTCGCGCAAGTCCTCGATCGGTGCCGTCACCGGGATCGAGCAGGCCGCGCAGCGTGTGGTGCCCAGCGTGGCCGCCGCCCTGCTCGCGGTCGATCATGGTGCTGCCATCGTGCGCGTGCACGATGTGCGCGACACGGTCGCCGCGCTCGCGGTCTGGCGCGCGATGAAGGCCGCCGCATAGCCATCGGATCGCCACGGCAGCCGGGCCAGGTTTCCCCAGAAATATTCCTTCAAACATCCAAAGCAAAGACAAGAACATGACTCGCAAGTACTTCGGCACCGATGGCATCCGTGGCACCGTCGGTCGTTCGCCGATCACCGCCGACTTCGTGCTGCGCCTCGCGCATGCGGTGGGGCGCGTGCTCAAGAAGACCGAGGCCCGGCCCACCGTGCTGATCGGCAAGGACACCCGCATCTCGGGCTACATGCTCGAGTCGGCGCTCGAATCGGGCTTCAACTCGGCCGGCGTCGACGTGGTGCTGCTCGGCCCGCTGCCGACCCCGGGCGTGGCCTATCTCACGCGCGCGCAGCGCGCCAGCCTCGGCGTGGTGATCAGCGCGAGCCACAACGCCTACCCCGACAACGGCATCAAGTTCTTCAGCGCGCAGGGCACCAAGCTCAGCGACGAATGGGAGCTCGCGGTGGAAGCCGCGCTCGAGGAAGACCCGGTCTGGGCCGAGTCGGCCGGCCTTGGCAAGGCGCGCCGCCTCAACGACGCGGCCGGCCGCTACATCGAGTTCTGCAAGAGCACCTTCTCCAACGACCTCACCTTGCGCGGCCTGAAGCTGGTGATCGACGCGGCCCATGGCGCGGCCTACCAGGTGGCGCCCGACGTGTTCCACGAGCTGGGCGCCGAGGTACAGAGCATCGGTTGCACGCCCGACGGCCTCAACATCAACGACGGCTTCGGTGCCACGCACCCCGAGGCTCTGATCGCCGCCGTGACGGCCCAGAAGGCCGACTACGGCATCGCGCTCGATGGCGATGCCGACCGGCTTCAGCTTGTCGATGCCAGCGGTCGCCTCTTCAACGGCGACGAGCTGCTCTACCTGATGGTGGCCGAGCGCATCGCGCGCGGCAACAAGCCGGCCGGCGTGGTCGGCACGCTAATGACTAACAAGGCGGTCGAGGTGGCGCTGCGCGGGCAGGGCATCGAGTTCGTGCGCGCCAAGGTCGGCGACCGCTACGTGCTCGAAGAACTCGAGAAACACGGCTGGCTGCTGGGTGGCGAGGGCTCGGGCCATCTGCTGGCACTCGACTGCCACACCACCGGCGACGGCATCGTGAGCGCGCTGCAGGTGCTGCAGGCCTGCGTGCGCAGCGGCAAGAGCGTGGCGCAGCTGCTCGAAGGCGTGACGCTGTTCCCGCAGACGCTGATCAACGTGCGCCTTTCGCCTGGCCAGAACTGGAAGGACAACGCGGCCCTGGCCAGCGAAACGAAGCGCATCGAGGCGGAGCTCGGCGACGCCGGCCGCGTGCTGATCCGTGCCAGCGGCACCGAGCCGCTGCTGCGCGTGATGGTCGAGGCACGCGACGCGCAGGTGGCCGAGGCCAGCGCCAGGCGCCTCGTGGCCACGGTGGAAGGCGCGAAGTGACGATCGAGGTCGTGCTCGCCGACTACCGCGATGCCGCGCAGGCCGCGGCGCTGGTCGAACTGCTCGATGGCTATGCGCGCGATCCGGCCGGTGGCGGCACGCCCCTGAGCGCGCAGGTGCGCGCCGACCTGCCGGCCGCGCTCGCGGCCCGGCCGCAGGCCTTCAGCGTGCTTGCCTACGACAACGGCCAACCGGTCGGACTGATCAACTGCGTGGAAGGCTTCTCGACCTTCGCCTGCCGTCCACTGGTGAACGTGCACGACGTGGTCGTGGCGCCCAGCCACCGCGGCCAGCGGCTCGCGCAGCGCATGCTCGAAAAGGTGGAGCACGAGGCCCGCGCGCGCGGCGCCTGCAAGCTCACGCTCGAGGTGCTGTCGGGCAACGTGTCCGCGCGCAAGGCCTACGAGCGCGAAGGCTTCGCCGACTACCAGCTCGACCCGGCCTTCGGCAGCGCGATGTTCATGCAGAAGAAACTCTGAGTTTTCTTCACGGGCGGCAGAAAAAAAAGGGCGCGAAGATCGCGCCCTTTGCTTTTGGGAAAGCGCTCGCTCAGAAGCGCGTGACTGGCATCTCGGCCTCGGCTTTGCCCGGGGCGTACTTGCCCAGCTCCCACTTGGCGATCGCGTTGCGGTGCACCTCGTCCGGACCGTCGGCGAAGCGCAGCGTGCGCGCGCCGGCATAGGCGTAGGCGAGCGGGAAGTCGTCGCACATGCCGCCGCCGCCATGCACCTGCATGGCCCAGTCGATCACCTGGCAGGCCATCGAGGGCGCCACCACCTTGATCATCGCGATCTCGTTCTTCGCGACCTTGTTGCCGGCCACGTCCATGAGCCAGGCGGCCTTGAGCGTGAGCAGGCGGGCCATGTCGATCTTGCAGCGCGCCTCGGCGATGCGTTCCTGCGTCACGGTCTGCGAAGCCACGGTCTTGCCGAAGGCCACGCGCGACGAAGCGCGGCGGCACATCAGCTCGAGCGCGCGCTCGGCCAGGCCGATCAGGCGCATGCAGTGGTGGATGCGTCCGGGGCCGAGGCGGCCCTGGGCGATCTCGAAGCCGCGGCCTTCGCCGAGCAGGATGTTGTCCACCGGCACGCGCACGTTCTCGAAGTACATCTCGACGTGGCCGTGCGGCGCGTCGTCGTAGCCCATCACGTTGAGCGGGCGCACGATGCGGATGCCCTTGGCGTCGGCCGGCACGATCACCATGCTTTGCTGCGAGTGCTTGGGCGCCTCGGGATCGCTCTTGCCCATCGTGATGAACACGGCGCAGCGCGGATCGGCGGCGCCCGAGATCCACCACTTGTGGCCGTTGATGACGTACTCGTCGCCCTCGCGCGTGATGCGCGTCGAGATGTTGGTCGCGTCGCTCGAGGCCACGTCGGGCTCGGTCATCGCGAAGGCCGAGCGGATCTGGCCTTCGAGCAGCGGCTTGAGCCAGCGTGCCTTGATGGCGTCGGAGCCGTAGCGAGCGATGGTCTCCATGTTGCCGGTGTCAGGCGCGGAGCAGTTGAAGGCTTCAGACGCCCATGGCACCCGGCCCATGATCTCGGCCAGCGGCGCGTATTCCTGGTTGGTGAGGCCGGCGCCGTCGTAGCCCGAGGCGGCCGCGCTGTCGACCGGCAGGAACAGGTTCCACAGGCCCTGGGCCTTGGCCTTGTCCTTGAGCTTCTCGACGGTCTTGAGCGCGGTCCAGCGCTTGCCGGCTGCCGTGTTGGCCGCGAGTTCGGCGCTGTATTCGGCTTCGGCGGGATAGATGTGCTCGTCCATGAAGGCGCTAACGCGCTTCTGGAGGTCTTTGGTCTTGGCCGAGTATTCGAAATCCATGGGGGTCTCCGTTGGGGGTGAAGGGCGGGCGGCTTGGGTGGTGCCTAGCCGCCGGTACGGCCGTGTGCGCACAGGGTGCGTTGTGCGTTTCGTGAGCGCACGAGCGGGCCGGGCCTCCCCCGCGAGGGGCGGCGGATCACATGCCGGGGGGCGACGTGAAAGGCCGGGAGGCTCATGCTCGCTGCGCGAATTGCCAGGCCATTTCGGCCATGGGACGGGCACCGCGGCCCGAGGCCACGGCTTGCTCGCTCGATGCGGTGCCGGCCTCGACCCGCTTGGCAATGCCTTGCAGGATCGCGGCCATGCGGAACAGGTTGTAGGCCTGGTAGAAGTTCCAGTCGGGCGCCAGCGCCTCGGGCGTGGTGAGGCCGGTGCGCTCGCAGTACTTGCGGATGTATTCGCTCTCGGTCGGGATGCCCAGGCTCGCGTGGTCGAGGCCCGCGATGCCGCGGAAGGTCGCGCCCGAGATGTGCCAGGACATGCAGTGGTAGCTGAAGTCGGCCAGCGGATGGCCCAGCGTCGACAGCTCCCAGTCGAGCACCGCGATCGCGCGCGGCTCGGTGGCGTGGAACATCAGGTTGTCGAGCCGGAAGTCGCCGTGCACGATCGAGGTCATGTTCTCGTCGCGCGCGCTCGCGGGCATGTGCGCCGGCAGCCATTCCATGAGCTTGTCCATCTCGGGGATGGGCTGCGTGATCGAGGCCACATACTGCTTGCTCCAGCGGCCGATCTGGCGCTCGAAGTAGTTGCCGGGCTTGCCGTAGTCGGCGAGACCGCGCTCGGCGTACTTGACCGTGTGCAGCGCCGCGATCACGCGGTTCATCTCGTCGTAGATGGCGCTGCGCTCGGCATTGCCCATGCCCGGCAGCGACTGGTCCCAGAGCACGCGGCCCTGCATGAACTCCATCACGTAGAAGGCGCGGCCGATCACGGCCTCGTCCTCGCACAGGCAGTGCATGCGCGGCACGGGCACGTCGGTGCCCGCCAGGCCGCTCATCACCTTGAACTCGCGCTCCACCGCATGCGCGGAGGGCAGCAGCTTGGCGACCGGGCCGGGCTTGGCGCGCATCACGTAGCTCTGCGTGGGCGTGACCAGCTTGTAGGTCGGGTTGGACTGGCCGCCCTTGAACATCTCGACCGTGAGC
This sequence comes from Variovorax sp. GW821-FHT10D07, assembly GCF_059415325.1. Taxonomy (NCBI): domain Bacteria; kingdom Pseudomonadati; phylum Pseudomonadota; class Betaproteobacteria; order Burkholderiales; family Comamonadaceae; genus Variovorax; species Variovorax sp. GW821-FHT10D07. Next base: position 682,919 of record NZ_JBWKMZ010000003.1, read on the forward strand.
GGACCTTTGAAGCCCTCGAGGTTCTTCTCGAGCCAGGCCGACAGTGCGTCGACGTCGAAGGCGTGCTGCTGCGACACCGCGCGGGTGCCGACGAAGTTCGAAAAATCCTGGCTCATGCTATCGATCCGATTCCGAGACGCGCATCAGTGCCGCGCGATCGAGCACCACCAGTCCGGCCGGCTCGATGCGGATGATGTCCTCGCGTTCCATGGTCTTGAGTTCCTGATTCACGCGCTGGCGCGAGGCGCCCAGCAGCTGCGCGAGTTCTTCCTGCGCCAGCTGCAGGCCGATGCGCATCTGGCTGCCGTCGTCCAGGTTGGGCACGCCGTAGCTGCGCACCAGGTGGATGAGCTGCTTGGCGAGCCGCGCGCGCAGCGGCAATGTGTTGAGGTCTTCCACCAGCCCGAACAGCGTGCGGATGCGCCGTGCCTGCAGGCGCATCAGCGCCTCGTAGAGCTCGACGTGCGCGGCCAGGATCTTCTGGAAGTCGGCGCGCGCCACGCACAGGATGGTGCTGTCGCCATGCGCATAGGCATCGTGCGTGCGCCGGTCCCCGTCGAACATCGCCACGTCGCCGAACCAGATGCCCGGCTCCACGTAGGTCAGCGTCACCTGCTTGCCCGAGACGGCCGTGGAGCTCACGCGCACCGCGCCCCTGGCACAGGCGATCCAGTGCTCGGGCGGATCGCCGCGCGCGGCGATCAGGTCGCCGTCCTTGTACCGTCTGACGAATGCGCATCGGAGGATGTCGTGCCTGAGCGAAGGGGAGAGGGAAGAGAACCAGCGACCACTGTTGATCGCTTCACGTTCTTCGATGGTAAGAATGGGGTCGTCCATGGTCTGTCCTGTCGGCGACTGAAAGGCGTAGGGTTGTCACGGGAGCGACGCGAAGCGCCGCTGCCCGTCACGCGTACTCACTCGTACTGGGGCTTCTTCTTCTCGAGGAATGCGGCGATGCCGATGCCGGCATTGGCGTGGTGCAGGTTGCGCACGAAGTGGTCGCGCTCCTGGCTCAGCTGCGACGAGAGCGTGGCGCCGCGGCCTTCGCTCAGCAGTTCCTTGATGCTCGCGAGCGAGTTGGGCGCGCGCTCGTCGAGCTTGGCCGCCAGCGCGAGCGCACCGGCCAGCGCCTGGCCCGGATCGCTCAGCGTGTTCACCAGGCCCAGCGCATGCAGGCGCTCGGCGCCGATGCGTTCGCCGTTCATCAGCCATTCGCTCGCGAGCTGGCGCGGCAGCATCTGCGCCAGATGCCAGCTCAGCCCGCCATCGGGCGACAGCGCGACGTTGCTGTACGAGGCGGCGAACACCGCGTCGCGCGCGGCCACCACGAAGTCGCAGGCCAGCGCGAGCGAGAAGCCCGCGCCCGCGGCCGGTCCCTCGACGGCCGCGATCACCGGCTTCGGAAAGGTGCGGATCGAATCGATCCAGTTGTGCAGCCCCTCGATGCTCTCGGCCTGCACCGAGCGCTCGCGCTGCCGGTTGGCCTGCAGCCGCTGCAGCGAACCGCCGGCGCAGAACCACGGGCCTTCGCCCACGATGACCACGCTGCGGATCTCGCTGCTGTTCTCGGCGCCGTTGAGCGCCTCGATGCCGGCGGCATAGATCTCGGGACCGAGCGCGTTGCGCTGGCTGGGGTTGGCGATCGTCAGCACCATGGTGCGACCTTCGCTCGTGCTCTTGAGTTCGGCGGTCATGTCGCGGCTCACTCTTCCTCGTGCAGCAGGCTCAGGCCCAGCGCGCCGCGGCGACGCAGCCACGGGCTCGGGCGATAGCGCGGATCGCCGTAGACGGTCTGCATGTTGAACAGCACCTCGAGCATGTTGGTCGGTCCGTAGAGGTTGCCCATGGCCAGCGGGCCGCGCGGATAGCCGAGGCCGAGCTGCACCGCGGTCTCGAGGTCGCCCGGCGTGCACACGCGCTGCTGGCACATGTCGGCCGCGATGTTGACGATGGTGCCGATCACGCGCTGCGTGACGAAGCCGCCGCTGTCGCGGATCACGCTCACGGCCTTGCCGTCGCGCGCGAAGAGGGCATGCGCGGCGTCGCGCATGTCGCGCCGGGTGGCTGGGTTGGTGGCGAGCACGCGGCGCTTGCTGGCGGCGTCGTCGATCAGCATGTCGATGCCGACGGTGCGCGTGGCATCGAGGCGATCGACGGCCGCGACCGTGGTGACGTCGAAGCCCAGCGGCGCGACCAGGATCAGCGATTGCGGCGCGGCGGAGGCGCCACTGTCGATCTGGGCGCCCAGCGTGTTGACCAGGCGCAGCAGTTCGGCGCGGCGCGCGGCGCGCGGCGAGACCCACACGGCGGGCAGCGTATCGAGCTTCGGCGCCGGTGCCTCAGGGGTCTGCTGCATCGCGCCGTCCTCGTAGCGGTAGAAACCTTCGCCGGTCTTGCGGCCCAGCGCGCCGGCCGCGAGGCGCTGCGCGGTGATCACGCTCGGGCGGTAGCGCGGCTCGTCGTAGTACTGGCGGTAGATCGATTCCATCACCGGGTGCGAGACGTCGAGCGCGGTCAGGTCGAGCAGCTCGAAGGGGCCGAGGCGGAAGCCCGCCTGCTCGCGCAGGATGCGGTCGACGGTCACGAAGTCGGCCACGCCTTCGCCCACGATGCGCAGCGCCTCGGTGCCGTAGCCGCGGCCGGCGTGGTTGACGATGAAGCCGGGCGTGTCCTGCGCCTGCACCGCGCTATGGCCCATCCGCGTGGCATAGCCCGCGAGCCGGCTGCAGACCTCGGGCGCGGTCTTGAAGCCGGCCACCACCTCGACCACCTTCATCAGCGGCACCGGGTTGAAGAAGTGGAAGCCCGCGAAGCGTTCGGGGTGCTTGAGGCCGGCCGCGATCGCGGTCACGGAGAGCGAGGAAGTGTTGGTGGCCAGCGTGGCGCCGGGCGCGACGATGGCTTCGAGCTCGGCGAACAGCTTGCGCTTGACCTCGAGGTTCTCGACCACGGCCTCGATCACGAGGTCGCAGCCGGCCAGTGCCTGCGCCGACTCGGCGATCCGTACGCGCGCGATCTGGGCGTCGCGCGTGGCCTCGTCGATGCGGCCTTTCTCGTGCAGCTTGTTCCATTGGGCGACGATGGCTTCGCGCCCGCGCGCCGCGGCGCCCTCGAAGCTGTCGAGCAGCAGTACCTCGCTGCCGGCCTGGGCCGCGATCTGGGCGATGCCGCGCCCCATGGCACCGGCGCCGACGACGCCGATCCGGGTGTAGTTCACTGTCATGTGTGGCTGGGGTTTTTCAAAGGTTGAGAGGTATCGGGCGGGCCGCCCGCGCGTGCGCGCACGCCGGCCGCTGCAGCAGCGATTTTGCAGTCTGGCGGGAGAAGGGTTTCCCCGGTGTTTCTCGGGGAGGCATGCGGGCGCCGGCGCGACGGGGTTTTGCCGCGCCGTTCAGGCTGGCCGGCGGCTGCGGTCGATGCTCACGCTGAGCACGATGGCGACCAGCAGCAGCGCGAGCCCGACCCAGCTCATCCAGTGCATGGCGTCGCGCGCCAGCAGCCAGCCACCGAGCGCGGCGCCGAAGGCCTGGCCGATGTAGATGCCCGAGCTGTTGAGCGCCACCGAGCCCGGCGCCAGCGCGGGCGCGAGGCCCACCAGCCGCGCCTGCTGGGCCGAGTTGGTCGAGAAGCAGCCCAGGCCCCAGGGCGAGACCACCACCGCGATCCAGAACAGGCTGTCCGCCAGCGGCCAGAGCGCCAGGCTCAATGCGATCAGGCCCGTGGTCGCCAGCACCATGCGACCGGCGCCCGCGCGGTCGATGATGCGGCTCACGACCATGTTGCCCAGCAGGCCGCAGACGCCGAACCAGCCCCACATCAGGCTCAGCGCCGTGGCATCGGCGCCGAAGCGCTGCTTGAGGATCGGGCCGAAGTAGCTGAACAGCACGAACTGGCCCGCGCCCTGCAACGCGGTGATCGACACGATGCCCATCAGCACCGGGCTGCGCAGCACGCGGGCCCAGGCCGCGGCCGTGAGCGCCGCCGGCCGGATACCGCCGGGCAGCGTGAGCCATACCGAGACCGCGCTCACGACGCTGAGCGCCGAGATCGCGAGGAAGGCCGCGCGCCAGCCGAAATGGCCGCCGATCAGCGCGCCGATGGGCAGGCCCAGCACCGAGGCCATCGACCAGCCGAGGAAGACGAAGGTGACCGCGCGCCCGCGCTGCTCGGGCGGCACCAGCATGCCGGCGCAGGCGGCGGCCTGGGGGGTGAAGATGGCCGGTGCGATCACCGCGAGCATGCGCACGGGCAGCAGGGCGCCGAAGCTGGGCATGAAGACCGACACCGCGTGCCAGGCCGCGTACCAGAGCATCGTGAGGGCCAGCAGCCGACGCCGGTCCCAGCCGGCCACCGCGGCCGCGAGCAACGGTGCGCCGAGGCAGGTGACGAAGGCTGCGGCCGTGATCAGTTGGCCCGCGGTGGCGGCACTGACCTCGAGCGAAACACTGATTTCGTTGAGCGTGCCCGGCACCACCATCACCCCGGTGCCGATCACGAAGTTGCCTGCGAGCAGCGCCCAGAGTGCGCCCCGTGGCGCCGGCTGGCTCACGGCTTCACCGCCGGACCTGCAACGCGCCGGGGTTGACGATGTTGGTGGGGTTGCCCTTGATGAAGCTCACGACGTTGTCGAAGGCCTGGCCGAAGTACATCTCGTAGCTCTCCTGCTCCACGTAGCCGATGTGCGGCGTGCAGATGCAGTTCTCGAGGCGCAGCAGCGCATGGCCCTGCAGCGGCGGTTCGCTCTCGAACACGTCGATCGCCGCCAGGCCGGGGCGGCCGCGGTTGAGCGCGGCGAGCAGCGCATCGGGCTCGACCAGCTCGGCACGCGAGGTGTTGACGAACAGCGAGGTCGGCTTCATGCGCGAGAGGTCCTCGAGCGTGATCAGACCGGTGGTTTCGTCGTTGAGCCGCAGGTGCACGGACAGCACATCGGCCATCGCGAAGAACTCCTGGCGGCTCTGCGCCACCTGGAAGCCGTCGGAGCGCGCCTTGGCGCAACTCGCCTCGCGGCCCCAGATCACGACCTGCATGCCGAAGGCTTGGCCATAGCGCGCCACGAGCTGGCCGATGCGGCCATAGCCCCAGACGCAGAGCGTCTTGCCCTTGAGCACCGAGCCGAGCCCGAAATTGGGTGGCATCGAGGCCGACTTGAGTCCCGACTGCTGCCAGGCGCCATGCTTGAGGTTGCTGATGTACTGGGGCAGTCGGCGCATCGCCGACATGATCAGTGCCCAGGTCAGTTCGGCCGGCGCCTGCGGCGAGCCCGAGCCCTCGGCCACCGCCACGCCACGCTCGGTGCACGCGGCCACGTCGATGTGGCTGCTGACGCGGCCCGTCTGCGAGATCAGCTTGAGCTTGGGGAGTTTCTCGATCAGCTGGCGCGAGATCTGGCTACGCTCGCGGATCAGGACGATCACATCGGCGTCCTTGAGTCGCACCGAGAGTTGACCGATGCCCTTGACGGTGTTGGTGTAGACCTTGGCTGCGTAGGCATCGAGCTTCGAAGCACAGTGCAGCTTGCGCACCGCATCCTGGTAATCGTCGAGGATCACAATATTCATGGCATGCCATTGTGCCTCGCAGCATGGAATCGGCGCGCCGTTGAACGTTTGGATACGGCCCCTGGGCCCCGAAAGAGGTGAAAACGGGGGCAAAGGCAGGAGAAGCAGGGGCAAAGGCGGGCAAAGGGGCGAGGTCGGCACTGCCTTCCCGACAGGGTTGAACAAACCGGCTGCTATGGTTTCTTCACACCCCTGAGCCTAGACCTTGCGCGTTCACGTGATCGAGCGACTGCGTGAAACGCTGGGCCGATGCTCTCAGTGCAGGTGCACGGGGCGGGGCGCCACGGCGGCGGCTTCGAGTGCCTCGAGCGCAGCGAGGCGGTCGAGCTCGGCGCACACATCCGCCATCCGGCCCGAAATCACGACGCGGTTGCTGTTGCGCGCGCCGCCCTGCTGGCGGTCGACGACGCGCACCACCCGCAGCGGACGCGAAGGCGCCTGCGCGACGGCTGCGGCCGTGACGGCGTTATGTCCGCTGTCACCGCGTGCCGTGCACGACGGCCGTACCGACACATAGCGCAGCTCGCTGGCGCACAGGTCGTCATCGCGACGGTGTGCGGGGCGGGCGGGCAACCAGCGGCTCGCGAGCGACTGCAGCGGCATCCAAAGATCGACGAAGGTGAGGAGGGCGATTCCCATGTGAACTCCAAGAAGGTTTGAGGTTGAACACAGGCAGGATTCGTTGTCATCGGGCGCAGCAGGGTGATGGCGACAAAGCGCCATACGCCCGCCACCTGCAGCGACCGGATGGGGGATGCGTGATGCGGATCCGCGAAACGGCTCGGCGATGCAGACCGCCGGGCCGGCTCGGCAGGCCTACATCAGCATGGTGTTTCGGATCAGGCCGACCGCGAGGCCTTCGATTTCGAAGGGCTCGCCGGGTTGGACCACGATGGTCGGGTAGTCGGGGTTCTCGGCATGGAGCTCGATCACCTGCTTGTTGCGCTTGAGGCGCTTGACGGTCACTTCGTCGCCGAGGCGCGCCACCACGATCTGGCCGTTGCGCGCTTCCTTGGTGGCCTGCACGGCGAGCAGGTCGCCGTCCATGATGCCGGCGTCGCGCATCGACATGCCACGCACCTTGAGCAGGTAGTCGGGCTGGCGCTGGAACAGCGTGTTCTCGACGTAGTAGGTCTGGTCGACATGCTCTTGCGCGAGGATCGGCGAGCCGGCCGCGACGCGGCCGATGAGCGGCAGCGCGAGTTGCGCCATACCGGGCAGCGACAGAGAGAACTGGCTGTTGCGCGATTCGGCGAGCGAGCGCAGGGCATCGCCCTTCAGGCGGATGCCGCGCGAGGTGCCGCTCACGAGTTCGATGACGCCCTTGCGGGCCAGCGCCTGCAGATGCTCCTCGGCGGCATTGGCGGAGCGAAAGCCCAGCTCGCTCGCGATTTCGGCACGAGTGGGCGGCGCCCCGGTACGGGCAATGGCGCTCTGGATCAGATCGAGGATCTGCTGCTGGCGGGCGGTAAGCTTCACGGCGAACTGCATGGTGGTTCCTTGCGGCACTGGCTGAACATCCAGTACCTGTATTTTTAACCAGTTTTTCAAAGTTGGCAAGCCATGGTGAATTCATCCCTCTCGAATCCGCGGTGCGTGGTGGTGCTCGGCACCGGCGGCACCATCTCGGGCCGCGCGGCGAACAGTGGCGACAACATCGGCTACACCGCCGGCGAGGTGGGCGTGGCCGACCTGCTCGGCGGCATCGAGGCGCCCGCTGGCGTGACGCTGGCGGCGGAGCAGGTGGCGCAGGTCGACAGCAAGGACATGTCCTTCGCGATCTGGCGCGCGCTGGCGCTGCGCTGCGCCCACTGGCTGGCGCAGCCCGACGTGGCCGGCGTGGTGGTCACCCATGGCACCGACACGCTCGAGGAGACCGCCTTCTTCCTCCAGTCGGTGCTGGCGCCGCGCAAGCCCATCGTGCTGACCTGCGCCATGCGCCCGGCCTCCGCGCTGTCGCCCGACGGTCCGCAGAACGTGCGCGATGCGATCGCCGTGGCCGCGACACCGGGCGCGCAGGGCGTGACCGCGGTATGCGCGGGCACGGTGCTCGGTGCCTTCGACGTGCAGAAGGTGCACACCTATCGGCTCGATGCCTTCGACGCGGGCGACGCGGGGCCGGTGGGCTACGTGGAGGAGGGCGAGGTACGGCGCATGCGTGACTGGCCGGCTTCGGAAGCAGGCGCAGCCCTCGACCGTCTTCCCGAGGACGAGGCCGCATGGCCGCGCGTGGAGATCGTGATGAGCCACGCGGGCGCGAGCGGCGCGTTGATTCATGCGCTGCGTGCCGATGGCACCGCCACCTCGCCGCTACGCGGCCTCGTGCTGGCGACCACCGGCAACGGCACGCTGCACCATGCGCTCGAGGCGGCGGCGCTCGAGGCGCAGGAGGCCGGCATCGCGGTGCTGCGCGCCACCCGCTGCACGCAAGGGCGCATCCTGCCCAAGTCGGGCGACCGCCTGCGCGATGCGGGCGCGCTGACGCCCGTCAAGGCGCGCATAGCGCTGACGCTCGAGCTGCTCTGAAGTCGGGACGCCAAAGAAAAAGCCGCGTCGCGGGCCTCGAGGCCCGCACGCGGCTTGCGATTCGAGTCGGGGATCAGCTGCTCAGTGCGGCCAGTGCACGTTGCGTGATCTCTTCGACCGTGCCCACGCCCTGGATGGCGCGGTACTTCGGCGCGGCGGCTGGATCGGTCTTGGCCCAGGCCGAGTAGTAGTCGACCAGCGGACGCGTCTGCTGACTGTAGACGTCGAGCCGCGTGCGCACGGTCTCTTCCTCGTCGTCCTTGCGCTGGATCAGTTCCTCGCCGGTCAGGTCGTCCTTGCCTTCGACCTTGGGCGGGTTGAACTTGAGGTGGTAGGTGCGTCCCGAGGCCGGGTGCGAGCGCCGGCCGCTCATGCGTTCGATGATGTCGCTGAAGGGCACGTCGATCTCGAGCACGTAGTCGAGCTTGACGCCCGCGGCCTTCATCGCGTCGGCTTGCGGAATGGTGCGTGGGAAGCCGTCGAACAGGAAGCCTTCGGCGCAGTCGGGCTGGGCGATGCGTTCCTTCACGAGATTGATGATGAGGTCGTCGCTGACCAGCGCGCCCGCATCCATCACGGCCTTGGCCTGCAGGCCCAGCGGGGTGCCGGCCTTGACGGCGGCGCGCAGCATGTCGCCGGTGGAAATCTGCGGAATGCCGTACTTCTGGCAAATGAAGGCCGCCTGCGTGCCTTTGCCCGCCCCGGGCGCGCCCAACAAAATCAGTCTCATGGTGTCCTCGGAGGGTTCTTGGATTTGTGTCACGTCGCGCAGGCACCCTTCGATGAAGACAAGGTGCCACGGACGGAGTTGCGTCGAGGATAGCACGCGGCCCCGTGAACAATTTCGCCAGGCACCCGCGATGGCGATGGCCCGAAAGCGATGATCGAGACGCCTTGCGCTCCGAAGCCGGCTCTTCGTGGATGGATCGGGCAAGTTGGCCGAAGATTGGACTGCCGTTCGAAGCCTGGAACTTCCAGGCCTGGATGGCATCCGCGTGACTGATCGCAGCGGCCGGCCGCCGCTAGGCCAGCGCTCAGTTCGCGGCGCCGAACAGTGCTCGCACCCGTGCCAAGTCTTCCAGCGTGTCCACGCCCGGTCCCGGCGCCGCATCGCTCACATGCACCGCGATGCGATGCCCATGCCACAGCGCGCGCAGTTGCTCGAGCGCCTCGATGGTTTCGAGCGGCGAGGGCGGCAGCGAGGGAAACCGGCGCACGAACCCCGCGCGGTAGCCGTAGATGCCGATGTGGCGCAGTGGCGCGGGCGAAGGCAGTTGCGTCGGAGGCACGCCCGGCGCGGCACCATCGCGCCACCAGGGAATCGGCGCGCGGCTGAAATAGAGCGCATTGCCCTGCGCGTCGAGCACGGCCTTCACGACGTTCGGATTGAGATAGTCGGCCACCGAATCGATCGCATGCACCGCGGTACTCATGGCGGCGTCGGGCCGTGCGAGGAGCGCCGCGGCCACGGCGTCGATCAACGCCGGGTCGATGAGCGGCTCGTCGCCCTGCACGTTGACCACCACCGCGTCGCCGTCGAGGCCGAGCTGTTCGCAGGCTTCGGCGAGGCGGTCGCTGCCGCTCGGGTGGTCCTGACGGGTGAGAATCGCCTCCACCCCGTGGGTCTGGCAGGCCGCGAGGATCGAGGCATGGTCCGCCGCCACCACCACGCGCGCCGCGCCGGACTGCGCCGCTCGCTGCGCCACACGCGCCACCATCGGTACGCCCGCGATGTCGGCCAGCGGCTTGTCGGGCAACCGCGTCGACGCCAGCCGGGCCGGCACCAGAACCGTGAAGCTCACAGCCCGAGCTCGTCGTCGGACAGGGTGCGGGCCTCGTTCTCGAGCAGCACCGGAATGCCGTCGCGCACCGGATAGGCCAGGCGCGCGCTGCGCGAACAGAGTTCCTGCTTCTCCGGATTCCAGGTCAGGGGGCCCTTGGTGACGGGGCAGACGAGCAGTTCAAGCAGCTTGGTGTCCATCGGTCGATGATAGCTTTGCGTCGAGCGCCGCAAGGAAGGCTTCGGAGGGCGCGAACAGCAGCGGCACGGCCAGCGCACCAGGCTCCTTGCGCCAGAGCTTGACCGCGTCCTTCTCTGTGCAGAGCAGCAGATGGCCGGCCGGCACGTCGTTATGCCAGTCGGCGAAATCGTGGTGATCGGGCAGGGCGATGGTTCGTTCGGGTTCGATGCCTTGCGCGCGCAGCATCTCGAAGAAGGCTTCGGGCCGCGCTATCGCCGCCAGCGCCGTGATGGGGCGCGAAGCCAGCGAGGCCAGCGGCGTCCGGGCGCCGTCGCTGGCCATCGCGTAGGTCGCCAGTTGACGGGTGGCGGTGAAGCCGCTGGGGAATGCGGGGTGCTCGCCGCTGTGCAGCACCAGGTCGCAATCGCGCGGCCAGGGTTCGCGCAAGGGGCCGGCCGGCAGCAGCCAGCCGTTGCCGATGCCGTGGTCGTCGAACACGCAGATTTCGATATCGCGCGCCAGCGCCAGATGCTGCAGGCCGTCGTCGCTGACGACGACCTGCGTGGCGGGGTGGGCGGCGAGCAACGCGCGCGCGGCCTCGGCGCGACGCCTCGCCACGAACACTGGCGCGCCGGTGCTGCGCCGGATCAGTGCCGGCTCGTCGCCGACCTCGCGCGGATCGCTGTCGGGCAGGACTTCGCGGCAGTCGTCCGTGTGCCGGCCGTAGCCGCGCGACACCACGCCGACCTGCCAGCCGCGCGCGCGCAGATGCTGCACCACGGCCATCACCACCGGCGTCTTGCCCGCGCCGCCGGCGATCACATTGCCGACGATCACCACCGGCACCGGTACACGTTCGGTGCGCAGCCAGCCGAGGCGATAAAGCAGCGCGCGCAGCGCCACCAGCGTGCGAAAGAGCAGGGACAGCGGCCACAGCAACATCGCCAGCGGACCGCGCGACAGCCAGGCGCGCCGAAGCCGCGAGGCGGTTGCGCCGGCGTGGGTGCCGTTGCGCCCCTGCGACGGCAACTCAGTGCCCGGCTTGCGCCGTCGACTGGGCGGCGAAGGTGATCTGCATCAGGCCCGCGCGGCGCGCGGCCTCCATCACCGTGACCACGGCCTGGTGCGGGCTGCTGGCATCGGCGCTGATGATCACCACGCTGTCCTTGCCGCCAGTGGCGGCCGCGGCGAGCGCCGCCGCCACGGTGTCCACGCTGCGGTCGGGCACGGGTGTCTTGTTGACCGAATAGCGCCCGTCGGCCGACACGCCGACGATCACTTCCTTCGGGTAGTCGCGCTGCGCGTCCACGTCCGCCGTCGGCAGCCGCAGCTGCATCTCGGTGAACTTGCTGTAGGTGGTCGACAGCATCAGGAAGATCAGCACCACCAGCAGCACGTCGATGAACGGGATCAGGTTGATCTCGGGCTCGTCGCGCGCGCCATGGCGAAACTGCATGCGGCCGCGGCTCACCGGGCGCTCCCGGTGGCGGCCATGAAGGCGGGGGGCGCCCTCATTTGCGCATCGCGTTGAGATGGCGCGCGAAGCGCTCGCCCGAGAGTTCCAGGTTCAGCAGGTACTCGTCGACGCGGCTGCGGAAGTAGCGCCAGAAGATCAGGGTCGGGATCGCGACGATCAGGCCGAAGGCCGTGTTGTAGAGCGCGATCGAAATGCCGTGCGCGAGCTGCGCCGGGTTGCCCGAGCCGACCGCGCCGCTGGTCGGCGACTGCGAGCCGAAGATCTCGATCATGCCGATCACCGTGCCCAGCAGCCCGAGCAGCGGGGCGGCCGAGGCGATGGTGGCGAGGGCGGGCAGGTAGCGTTCCAGCCGGTGCGCCACGGTGCGGCCCGAGGCTTCCATGGCGGCGCGCAGGTCGTCCTCGGTGCAGCGCGGATTGGCGTTCAGCGCCCGCAAGCCGGCGGCCAGCACCTGGCCGAGCATCGAGTTGTTCTCCAGCTTGGTCACCACATCGGGGCCGGGTACCGCGTTGTGCGACACGGTGATGGTTTCGTCGAGCAGCTTGGGCGGAAGCACCTTCACTGTCTTGAGACTTGTGAAACGTTCTATAACGAGTGCGAGTGCAATCACCGAGCAAGCGAGCAGCGGCCAGATGGGCCAACCTGCAGCAACTATGATGGAAAACAAGGAATCCTCCGGCCCCGTAGGCTGTCAATGCGCGGCGATTATCCACTGAGCCCACCATCGCCACACGGCTTGTTTGCGTGTCGGCCAAGACGCACAGATTCTGTGGATAACTTTGTGATTAACCCGCTGCGCAAGTCGCCGCGAGCCGCGCCAACTGGGCTTTCCATTAGATCGATTGAATTTTGGGCACCGCTTTTTTAAATGAAATCAACAACTTGCACGAGAAACCGTGCAATTGTCCGACCCCAGGGGCCTGGCGCCCGAGCCACGGCACCCGTTGTGGAAGAGTGCCAAATCACGATTCGGCGGTTTTGTGAACTTGCGTGACCCCAATCCGGTTTCCGGACCGCGCGTCTGGGCCGTCGGCGCGTTGTGCCGCGCGGTCGCCGATGCGCTCGATGCCCGCTTCAATCCGGTGTCCGTGCGCGGCGAAATCTCCGGTTTTTCGCGTGCGGCGAGTGGACATTGTTACTTCTCGCTCAAGGACGAGTCGGGCCAACTGCGCTGCGCCATGTTCCGCCGTGCGGCCGGCCTGCTCGATTTCTCGCCGCGCGACGGCGACCAGGTCGAGGTGCGCGGGCGTCTCGCGGTCTACGAGCCGCGCGGCGATCTGCAACTGGTGGTCGAAAGCCTGCGCCGGGCCGGGCAGGGCGCCCTGTTCGAGCAGTTCCTCCAGCGGAAGGCGCGTCTCGAGGCCGAGGGGCTGTTCGACCCGGCGCGCAAGCGCGCGCTGCCGGTGATGCCGCGCGCGATCGGCGTCGTCACCTCGCTGGGCGCCGCGGCGCTCCATGACGTGGTGACCGCGTTGCGCCGGCGTGTGCCCCACATTCCCGTGACGGTGGCGCCCGCGGCGGTGCAGGGCGCCGCTGCACCCGGCGAACTGGTGCGCGCGCTGCAATCGCTCTACGCGATGCAACCGGCGGTCGACGTCATCCTGCTGGTGCGCGGCGGTGGATCGATCGAGGACCTCTGGGCCTTCAACGACGAGAGCCTGGCCCGCACCATCGTGCAGAGCCCGGTGCCGCTGATCAGCGGCGTGGGCCACGAGACCGACTTCACCATCGCCGATTTCTGCGCCGACCTGCGCGCGCCGACGCCTACCGCCGCGGCCGAGCTGGTCAGCGCGCCGCAGGCGCTGTGGCTCGATGCCCTGACCTTGCTCGAGGAGCGGCTCGACGACGCCATCGGCGCGCGGCTTGACGTGCTGGGCCAGCGGCTCGACCAGGCCGCGGGCCGGCTCGGCCGTCCTTCGTCGCTGGTGGCTCGGCAGCAGTTGCGGCTCGCGCACCATGCGCAGCGCCTGCACTACGCGGTGCTGTCGAGGACGCAGCGGCATTCGCAGGCGGCGCAGACGCTGGCCAACGATTTCCCTTCGAAGTTCGAGCGCGCGCTGGTGCAGCGCCGCGAGCGCCTGGAGCGTGTCGCGCTGCGGCTGCGCCTGCTCGATCCCGCGCTCGTGCTGCAGCGCGGCTATGCCTGGATCACCGACGCCGACGGGCGCGCCGTGGTCAGCGCGAAGGCGCTCTCACCCGGCGATGCCGTCGTTGCCCGCCTGGCCGATGGCTCCGTCGATCTGACCGTCGGGTCACGCGGCGCGACGGGAACGCGTCCGACGTGAGTGCCACGATTCCTTTCTAGAATCATTGATTCCCCACAACCAACCCACGAGAAAAAACCATGGAACATGTGCTCCCCCCCCTGCCGTACGCCCTCGACGCGCTGGCACCCGAGTACTCGAAGGAGACCCTCGAGTACCACTACGGCAAGCACCACAACGCCTATGTGGTGAACCTCAACAACCTGCAGAAGGGCACCGAGTTCGAGTCGCTCACGCTCGAAGAGATCGTCAAGAAGTCCAGCGGCGGCATCTACAACAACTCGGCCCAGATCTGGAACCACACCTTCTTCTGGAACTGCATGAAGCCGCAAGGCGGCGGTGCTCCCAGCGGCGCGCTGGCCAAGGCCATCGATGCCAAGTGGGGCAGCTTCGACGCTTTCAAGGAAGCCTTCGTGAAGTCGGCCGTGGGCAACTTCGGCTCGGGCTGGACCTGGCTGGTGAAGAAGCCCGACGGCAGCGTGGACATCGTGAACACCGGCGCCGCCGGCACGCCGCTGACGACCGCCGACACGGCGCTGCTGACGGTCGACGTCTGGGAACACGCCTACTACATCGACTACCGCAACCTGCGTCCCAAGTTCGTCGAGACCTTCCTGGCCAAGCTGGTCAACTGGGACTTCGCCGAAAAGAACTTCGGCTGAGATCGACGAGGGGCACCATCGCGGTGCCTTCATGAAAAAGCCCCGCGACGCGGGGCTTTTTGTTGGGCCAACCGAAATCGGTCGGCGGTGTGCGGCCAGCGAGGGGACTCAGCGCTTGCCCGCGGCGAACAGCTCGCCGGTGATCTTCGCGCCCTTCTTGATGTTCTTCTTCTTGAACCAGCCCTGGTTCATTTCGAGCACGTACTTCACCGGCTCCTCGGAGCAATGCGAGTCGTCGGTCTGCGGCTTCATGTCGGCCAGGTTGACGATGCGGCCGTCCTCGGCCACGAAGGCGGCGGTCAACGGCAGCAGCGTGTTGCGCATCCAGAAGCACTGGGTGGCCGGCTGCTCGAACACGAAGATCATGCCTTCGGCCTGCGGCATCTCCTTGCGGAACATCAGGCCGACCTGACGCTCGACCGGCGCCTGGGCGATCTGCGCATCGATGGTGTACAGGCCGATCGACAGCTTGGTGCGGGCGAGGTTGGTTTGGGGTTCCTGCTGGGCGTGGGCCGGAGCGAGCAGGGCGGCGGAAGCGGCGACGGAGAAGGCCAACAGGGCGGCAAAACGCTGGAGCATCGGGGTTCTTTCAGACTCTTCCATACAAAGAAGGCCGTGCCCGGCCCCATGAAAAAAGCCCGCGGAAGCGGGCCTGGCGGGCATGGCCTGTGAAGGCGGCTAGCTTACGCCTTCTTGGTGGCGACGTGGGCCTTGGCGACCTTGCGAGCCTTGTGCTTCTTGGCGGCGGCGTGCTTCTTGGCCGGCGCCTTGGCCTTGGTGGCGGCAGCGGCGGGAGCTGCTGCGGCGGGTTCGGGTTGTTGGGCAAAGGCACCGAATGCGACAAGACCGGCGACCAGGGCAGCGAACAGCTTCTTCATGACAAATCCTTTGAGATTGTTAGATATGGACCACCTCCCTGTGGAGGTGCATGTTCAACGAAAAGCATTCGTTGCGGTTGACAGTGCGGGCCCCCGAAGAATGAGCAAAAAATGAGGGGCGAAAAAAAAGCGCCCCGATGGAGCGCTTTCTTTCAAGAGGACGAATCCTTAGTTGGGCGTGCCGCCTTGGGTCGACTTGCGCTTCACGCTGCCGTCCTTGTTGCGACGACGTTGGTCGCGGCTTTCAGCGCGCTTCTCGCCGGAGGTAGCAGCCTTGTCGGTGCCGATGGCGCCGCCTTCGGGCGTCTTGGCGATGTCGCCAGCGGGAGCGGCCACCTTGCCAGCGGGACGTGCGTCCTTGCGGGCTTCAGCGCGTTGCTGCGCCTTGCTGTTGCTGGCGTTCCCTTGCTCGGGGGTGGTGCCAGCCGGGTTTTGGGCATAGGCGCCGGCTGCGAACAGGCCAGCGATCATGACTGCGAGAAGTTTGCTCATTGATGGATTCCTCTATCGAGAATTGGTTGGAAACGCCTCCCGGCGAGCAGAAGGTCAGGCACTAACGAGGCCGGCGGCCCGCAGGTTGACAAACGCCCACTGATGGGTTGCGTCTAAAATGTACAGCGATTTGTTCGCGGGCTGTACAGCGAATCCCCCTCGCTGTCTGAATTCGCAGACAGTCGTCACCGAATTACTTCCACTCCGGAGTCTTCCTCCCCTCATGTCCAGCTACCAGCACATCAAAGTCCCGACCGAAGGCCAGAAGATCACGGTCAACGCCGACAACTCGCTCAATGTGCCCGACCAGCCGATCATTCCCTTCATCGAAGGCGACGGCACTGGACTGGACATCACGCCCGTGATGCTGAAGGTGGTGGATGCTGCGGTGGCCAAGGCCTACGGCGGCAAGAAGAAGATCCACTGGATGGAAGTCTATGCCGGCGAAAAGTCGACCAAGGTCTACGGTCCCGATGTCTGGCTCCCCGAGGAAACGCTGCACGCCGTGCGCGACTACGTCGTTTCGATCAAGGGCCCGCTGACCACCCCCGTCGGCGGCGGCATCCGTTCGCTGAACGTCGCGCTGCGCCAGGAACTCGACCTCTACGTCTGCCTGCGCCCCATCCAGTACTTCGAAGGCGTGCCCAGCCCGGTTCGCGAGCCGCACAAGACCAACATGGTCATCTTCCGCGAGAACTCGGAAGACATCTACGCCGGCATCGAGTTCGAAGCCGAGAGCGACAAGGCCAAGAAGCTCATCAAGTTCCTGCAAGAGGAAATGGGCGTCAAGAAGATCCGTTTCCCCGACACCTCGGGCATCGGCGTCAAGCCGGTGTCGAGGGAAGGCACCGAGCGCCTGGTGCGCAAGGCGCTGCAATACGCGATCGACAACGACAAGTCGAGCGTCACGCTGGTGCACAAGGGCAACATCATGAAGTTCACCGAAGGTGGCTTCCGTGACTGGGGCTACGCCCTGGCCCAGAAGGAATTCGGCGCGGAACTCATCGACGGCGGCCCGTGGATGAAGTTCAAGAGCCCGAAGAGCGGCAAGGACATCACCGTCAAGGACAGCATCGCCGACGCGTTCCTGCAGCAGATCCTGCTGCGTCCCGCCGAGTACAGCGTCATCGCCACGCTCAACCTCAACGGCGACTACGTGTCCGACGCGCTGGCCGCGCAGGTCGGTGGCATCGGCATCGCCCCGGGCGCGAACCTGAGCGACACCGTCGCCATGTTCGAAGCCACCCACGGCACCGCGCCCAAGTACGCCGGCAAGGACTACGTGAACCCCGGTTCCGAAATCCTCTCGGCCGAAATGATGCTGCGCCACATGGGCTGGAAGGAAGCCGCCGACCTGATCATCAGCGCGATGGAAAAGTCGATTGCCAGCAAGAAGGTCACCTATGACTTCGCCCGCCTGATGGACGGTGCCACGCAGGTGAGCTGCTCGGGCTTCGGCCAGGTGATGATCGACAACATGTGATCCCGCCCTTGGCGTCCTCGAACGCCGAAGCGACAGTCACAAGCCCCCGAGGTTCTCACGAGCCTCGGGGGCTTTTTCTTTGCCGCGCGGGTCTCTTTTGACGGTCCGGAAAGACTCGTTGGGGGCAAAGATCACGGACGAGGTGATGCCTGTGCGCATTTAACTATTGCTGAAAACTGGGGACGAAAAAACACGCTACTGCCTCGACAGAATCGTGCGCATCGAGGATCAGGGGAGTGCACGATGAGGGGCAGGAAGAAGTCGCGATCGATGCCGCCATGCGCGCAAGCCGTGCATCGCTTCGCGCAGGCATGCATGCAGCGTGAGCGAGGGGATGGCCAGCCATGATCTTGTCTCGGCGAGCACTGTTCCTGAAGCTCGACCCCACGCTGTTTCGCGCGATCGAATCGGCGACGGCGTTCGCGAAGCTGCGCGGCAATCCGCATGTCGAACTCGTGCACTGGCTGCATCAGCTCCGGCAGGCCGGCGATGGCGACCTGCATCGCCTGTGCCATCACCATCGCATCAGCCTGCAGCTGCTCGACAAGGGTTTTGCTGCAGCTTTGTCGTGCCTGCCCGCCGGCACTTCGTCGTTGAGCGACTTCTCGCACCACATCGAAGCGGCGATCGAGCGCGCCTGGCTCTTGTCCAGTCTCGAGTTTGGCAGCCGTTGCATCCGCGGAGTGCAACTGATGAGCGCGCTGTTGCAGACCCCGGAGCTCCGGCGTGTGCTGTTCGAGATCTCGCCCGCATTTCGCGCCCTGGCGATCGAACGGCGGCCCGATGAACTGCTCGCGCTCGTGAAGGGGTCACCCGAAGAAGCGGAAGGACCTCGCGATGGCTCGGACACCGTGTCGGTGTTTCCCGGCGAAGCCGGTCTCGCGATGGCAGCAGTCACCCCGGCCAGCTCCGCGCTGGCCGCCTACTGCGCCGATCTCACCGAGCATGCACGCGCGGAGCGGATCGACCCCGTCATCGGCCGTGGCCAGGAGATCGCCACCATGGTCGACATCCTGTTGCGTCGGCGCCAGAACAACCCTTTGCTCACCGGCGAGGCCGGCGTGGGCAAGACCGCGGTCGTCGAGGGGCTCGCGCTGGCGATCGCCAGAGCCGAGGTCCCGCCGAAGTTGCGCCATGCGCGACTGCTGAGCCTCGACGTCGGCGCATTGTTGTCCGGGGCCGGCGCGCAGGGCGAGTTCGAGCACAGGCTCGAGGCGTTGCTGCAGGAAGCGACGCAGTCGACTCGGCCGGTGATCCTGTTCATCGAGGAGTTGCATGCGTTGGTCGGCGCAGGTGACCGGGATGCAGCGCGAGATACCGCCAATCTCCTGAGGTCGGTTCTTGCGCGCAGTGCGTTGCGCGTCATCGGCGCCACCAATCGGCGCGAATGCAGGCGTCACGTCGAACAGGATCCGGCGCTCGCGCGCCGCTTCCAGGTGCTGCAGATCATGGAGCCGCAGGCGGCAGACGCCATCGACATGGTGCGGGGATTCGCCGCCACCTTCGCCGTGCACCATGGCGTGACCGTGCTCGACGAAGCGGTGCGCGCCGCTGTCGTGTTGTCGCATCGCTACCTGCCTGCGCGGCAGTTGCCCGACAAGGCCATTGGCCTGCTCGACACGGCCTGTGCGCGCGTAGCCATGTCGCTGCACGTGCCGCCACCGGCCGTAACGGGCCTGCGACAGCGGATCGCGGCGCTTGCGGTCGAGGTCGGGCTGCTGCGCGACGAAACCAGGATGGCCCGGGGTTGCGAGACCCGGCTGGCACGGCTGATCGCGGTGCGCGATTCGCTCGAGCAGATCCGCGATGAGCTCAGGGCGCAGAAGAACAAGTGGCGGGGGGAGAAGGCGCTGGTCCGGCAGATCCAGGCGCTGAGGGTAGAAGAAAGAACGGAGGGGGAGGGTGAGCCGGACCATCTTCCGCACCTCGATTCATCGGTGCTCGAGCAGGAGCTTCAAGGCCTTCAGCAAGACACGCCGCAAGTCTTCCTTCAGGTCGACGAAGCGGTGGTTGCAAAGATCGTCGCCGAGTGGACCGGTATCCCCACCGGGCGGCTGCTCACCGACGAGGTCCTGGCCATGCTTCAGCTGCGGCAGGTGCTCGAGCAGCGCGTGCTCGGGCAGGCGGGCGCGCTCGACATCATCGCGCGGCGCATCCAGGCGGCGCACGCGCGATTCACGGATCCGTGCAAGCCCGCCGGCGTGTTCCTACTGGCCGGGCCTCCCGGTGTCGGCAAGACCGAAACGGCGCTGGCCTTGGCCGAGGCGATGCACGGCGGCGAGCAGACCCTCATCACCCTGAACATGAGCGAGTTCCAGGAGCCTCACAGCGTGGCGATGCTTCGGGGCGCACCTTCGGGCAGCGTCGGATACGGGGAGGTCGGCGTGCTCACGGAGGCCGTTCGCCGCCGGCCCTATGGCGTCGTGCTGCTGGCCGAGGTCGAGAAGGCCCATCCCGACGTGCACGAGGTCTTCTGCCAGGTGTTCGACAAGGGATGGCTGGAGGACGGCGAAGGACAACGCGTCGACTTTCGCCACACCACGATCTTGCTCACCAGCAGCGTCGGCTCGGCTTTCATCGAGCACGCCTGCAGGAACCCGGCGGCGATGCCCTCGGCCGACGCCTTGTGTTCAGGCCTGGCGGTTCCGTTGCGCCGCGTCTTTTCCGCTGGCTTTCTCGACCGCGTGACGGTGGTGCCATACCTGCCGCTGTCGACGCCCGTCATGGCCGGCATCGCCGCGCTGCATCTGCAGCGCATCGCGGACCGGATGGGTGAGCAGCACGGCATCGATCTGAGCTACGCGGACGATCTCGTCGCTCATGTCATCGGGCGATGCCGGGTCCATGACACCGGCGCGCGGCAACTCGTCGCGTTCATGGAGCAGCAGCTGTTGCCGGTTCTGTCGGGGCATTGGCTCGACGCACTGCGGGACAAGCGCGAGATCGTCCGCATGCATGTGAGCCTCCGAAGCCATGGCGCCGAGATGCTTGCGGACGGATCGCCAAGCGGTGCCGGGAAACGCATCGCCTGCCACATCGAGTACGCCTGAGGTGCTTTCACCTGGGTTCATCCCTCGGCTTGAATTTCAACCGGGCGTGACATACATCTGCGGGTGGATTGCTACGGATTTCCGTTGAAAACGGACGCCTGAACCCAGGCGGCTGTCGGGTGGCGACCCGAGGCGGCGCCGAATCGGTTGGCGAGCGCTGCGCCGACGCACCCGAACCGCGTCAGTTGGAACAGTTTGGCAAGCCATTTGCGTCTCCGACGGGGCGGCGCTGCAGGGGGCATTCCGCTGGCGCACCTCGCCGGTGCCGGCCGTGCTGCCTGCCGAAGTTGTTGCAGGTGAACCCCCGGGCTTGTGAACGCTCTGGCTGCCGACGGGTGAGACGGCGGGCTGTCGGCGTGATGTTTACGGACAGGACGCAGGGGCGAGGACCCCGAGGCAGGCGGTGGAGGAAGCCATTCGGCCCGATAGGCGCGGCGAAAAAAGGCGGACGCGCTCTCGAGCTGTGGAGCCCATTCCGGCCCAGAACCCCGGCTGCAAGACCTCGGCGCCAAGGAAATCACCGATTTCCCAGCGGAACTGCCGCCCGCCGAACACGCCCAAAGGCCCAAATTGCCGGTCCCCCGAAAGCCTGTTCCGCGGAATATCCGCGCTGGATATCGTCAAAATCCGTTGAACGGATTTTTGACGGCGTATGAGACGCAAGCCTCTTGATTTGTCGAATTCTCGCCACCAGCTTTTCCCGAGCCGGCACGGCGCTTGCACGCTCTATAGAATCTTTTTCATGGCAACGAGAATTCCTTCGACCCCTCCCACGCCACCGGTGCGCAAACCGGCGCGAGACGACGGAGATTCGGTCGTCCTCGAGCGGCGTCCGCAGAAAACGGCGCCTCCCCAGATGTACCAGGTGGTCATGCTCAACGACGACTACACGCCCATGGAGTTCGTGGTCGTCGTCTTGCAGGAGTAC
The DNA here is from genome assembly GCF_059415325.1 of Variovorax sp. GW821-FHT10D07. Taxonomy (NCBI): domain Bacteria; kingdom Pseudomonadati; phylum Pseudomonadota; class Betaproteobacteria; order Burkholderiales; family Comamonadaceae; genus Variovorax; species Variovorax sp. GW821-FHT10D07. The sequence goes on from NZ_JBWKMZ010000003.1 coordinate 704,201, forward strand.
TTCAGCAAGGACCGCGAAAGCGCCACCCAGATCATGCTCAAGATCCACCTCGATGGCCGCGGCGTCTGTGGGGTCTATTCCCGCGACATGGCGGCCACCAAGGTCAACCAGGTGATGGAGGCGGCCAAGCAGGCAGGGCATCCTTTGCAATGTGTCAGCGAACCCGTGGAATGAACCTGTTGATTTAGGCAAGCTCCAACCCATCTGAGAACTTATTTACAGCAAGGCAAAAAGGAAATCACATGATTGCCCAGGAACTGGAAGTCAGCTTGCACATGGCCTTCGTCGAGGCCCGGCAACAGCGCCACGAGTTCATCACCGTGGAGCATTTGCTGCTCGCTTTGCTGGACAACCCGAGCGCCGCGGAAGTTCTGCGCGCCTGCTCGGCCAACGTCGACGACCTGCGGGCGTCGCTCACCAACTTCATCAAGGACAACACGCCCCAGGTGGCGGGTACCGACGATGTGGACACCCAGCCCACGCTGGGCTTCCAGCGCGTGATCCAGCGCGCCATCATGCACGTGCAGTCCACCGGCAACGGCAAGAAGGAAGTCACCGGCGCCAACGTGCTGGTCGCGATCTTCGGCGAGAAGGACTCGCACGCGGTCTACTACCTGCACCAGCAGGGCGTGACCCGCCTCGACGTGGTGAACTTCATCGCCCACGGCATCAAGAAGAGCGATCCGCCGGAAGCTGTCAAGGGCAACAGCGAAGCCTCTTCGAACGAGAGCGAAGAGGGCGGCGGCGAGAAGAACGAGAAGGCCTCGCCGCTCGAACAGTTCACGCAGAACCTCAACCAGATGGCCAAGGACGGCAAGATCGATCCGCTGATCGGCCGCGAGTACGAGGTCGAGCGCGTGATCCAGATCCTGTGCCGCCGGCGCAAGAACAATCCGCTGCTGGTCGGCGAGGCCGGCGTGGGCAAGACCGCGATCGCCGAGGGCCTGGCATGGCGCATCACGCAAGGCGACGTGCCCGAGATCCTGGCCGAGTCGAACGTGTTCTCGCTCGACATGGGCGCGCTGCTCGCGGGCACCAAGTACCGCGGTGACTTCGAACAGCGCCTCAAGGGCGTGCTGAAGTCGCTCAAGGACAAGCCGAACGCGATCCTGTTCATCGACGAGATCCACACCCTGATCGGCGCCGGCGCGGCCTCGGGCGGCACGCTCGACGCCTCGAACCTGCTCAAGCCGGCGCTCTCGAGCGGCCAGCTCAAGTGCATCGGCGCGACCACCTTCACCGAATACCGCGGCATCTTCGAGAAGGATGCGGCCCTGTCGCGTCGTTTCCAGAAGGTCGACGTGGTCGAGCCCTCGGTGCAGGAAACCGTCGACATCCTCAAGGGCCTGAAGTCGCGCTTCGAGGAACACCATGGCGTGAAGTACGCGGTGGCCGCACTGCAGGCCGCGGCCGAGCTGAGCGCCAAGTACATCAATGACCGTCACCTGCCCGACAAGGCGATCGACGTCATCGACGAAGCGGGCGCGGCACAACGCATCCTGCCGGCGAGCAAGCGCAAGAAGACCATCAGCAAGACCGAGGTCGAGGAAATCGTCGCGAAGATCGCGCGCATTCCCCCGGCCAACGTCAGCAACGACGACCGCGGCAAGCTGCAGACGATCGAGCGCGACCTCAAGAGCGTGGTGTTCGGCCAGGACAAGGCGCTCGAGGTGCTGGCCTCGGCCGTCAAGATGGCGCGTTCGGGCCTGGGCAAGGGCGACAAGCCGATCGGCTCGTTCCTGTTCTCGGGTCCCACGGGCGTCGGCAAGACCGAGGCGGCCAAGCAGCTCGCCTACATCATGGGCATCGAGCTGATCCGCTTCGACATGTCGGAGTACATGGAACGTCATGCGGTGAGCCGCCTGATCGGCGCGCCTCCGGGCTACGTCGGTTTCGACCAGGGCGGTCTGCTGACCGAGGCCGTCACGAAGAAGCCGCACTCGGTGCTGTTGCTCGACGAAATCGAGAAGGCGCACCCGGACATCTTCAACGTGCTGCTGCAGGTCATGGACCATGGCACGCTGACCGACAACAACGGGCGCAAGGCCGACTTCCGCAACGTCATCATCATCATGACGACGAACGCGGGTGCCGAGACCATGAACAAGGCGACCATCGGCTTCACCAACCCGCGGCAGGCCGGCGACGAAATGGGCGACATCAAGCGCCTGTTCTCGCCCGAATTCCGTAACCGGCTGGATGCCATCGTCAACTTCAAGGCGCTCGACGAGCAGATCATCCTGCGCGTGGTCGACAAGTTCCTGCTGCAGCTCGAAACGCAGCTGGCCGAGAAGAAGGTCGAGGTCACGTTCACCGACAAGCTGCGCAAGCACCTGGCGAAGAAGGGCTTCGATCCGCTGATGGGCGCACGGCCGATGCAGCGCCTGATCCAGGACACGATCCGTCGTGCACTGGCCGACGAACTGCTGTTCGGCCGCCTGACCGAAGGCGGGCGCCTGGAAGTCGACCTCGACGAGAAGGACGAGGTGCTGCTCGACATCCAGCCGCTGCCGAAGAAGGAAGGCAAGTCCAAGCCCGAAGCCGAGGAAGCCGCGACCGGCTGATCCCCGCCGATCGACGGGACATTCGCCCTCAAAAGGCCGGTAGCATCGCGCTGCCGGCCTTTTTTCTTTTCCTCGGGCGGGCGCTTCAGGGATGGAAAGCGGCGTGCGGCCAGGCCGATCGCGCCTTTTCCCGATGCCTGCGGTGTCCTCGGGCCGGCCCCGACGTCCGATCGCTTCGCCTTGATCCTCCCCGAACTCAGTCCCGAATGGAAAACCGGCCTCTCCCTGGCATGGAGCGGCTACATCGCCGTGCTGTCGGTCTGGATCGTGATGCAGAAGCGCGCGCCGGTGTCGACGATGAGCTGGATCCTGTCGCTGGCGCTGCTGCCGTTCGCGGGCTTCGTCATCTACTACTTCCTCGGGCCGCAGCGCCTGCGCAAGCAGCGGCTCAAGCGCCTGCGCACCCGCGCGAACGCCAATGCGCAGGCCGACCTGGCGCGGCTGCGCGACGCGGCCGAGCATGCGCCACCGGCGCTGCAGCAGATGGCGCGGCTGGGCACCGCGACCTGCGGCATCCCGGTATCGAGCGCCACCGGCGTCGAACTGCTCTCGGGCGGGGCGCGCACCTTCGACGCGATCTTCGAGGCGGTGCGCGCGGCGCGCGACCACGTGCATCTCGAGTACTACATCTTCGAGCCCGACACCATCGGCACCGCGCTGCGCGACCTGCTGGTGGCGCGCGCGGGCGAGGGCGTGAAGGTGCGGCTGCTGATCGACGCGCTGGGCTCCCAGCGCATCGGCCGCAAGTTCATGGCGCCGATGCTGGCCGCAGGCGTGCAGGTGGCGCTGTTCCACGACACCAAGATCGGCCGTCGCCTGCGCCCGGTGACCAACTACCGCACTCACCGCAAGATCGTGGTGTGCGACGGCCGCGTGGGCTTCACCGGCGGCGTCAACATCACGGACGAGGAAGACAAGCGCACCCGTCCCGACGCCTACCACGACGTGCACCTGCGCGTGGAAGGCAGTGCCGTGCGCTGGCTGCAGACCACCTTCATGGAGGACTGGACCTATGCCACCGGCGAGGACCTGCACAGCTTCGGCGACGGGCTCGATGCCATGCTGCCCAAGGTGGAGGCCGGCGAGATCCCGGTGCAGATCGTCACCAGCGGGCCCGACAACACGCTCGAGGCCATCCACCGCATGCACGTCGAGGCGATCCACAACGCCAACCACCGCGCCTGGCTCACCACGCCTTATTTCGTGCCCGGCGAGCCCGCGCTGATGGCGCTCACCAGCGCCGCGCTGCGCGGCGTCGACGTGCGGCTGCTGGTGCCGCGGCGCAGCGATTCGGCCATCGTGAGCGCCGCCGCGCGCTCCTACTTCGACGAACTGATCGCCGCCGGCGTGAAGGTGTGGGAGTACAAGGCGCGCATGCTGCACTCCAAGACGCTGGTGGTCGACGACGACTGCGCGATGATCGGCACCGCGAATTTCGACAACCGCAGCTTCCGGCTCAACTTCGAGGTCTGCGCCGTGGTTTATGGTCCGGCCCTGGCCCGGCCGCTGGCGGCGCAGTTCGAGACCGACCTGCACAGCTCGGCCGCGGTGCGCGCGCATCGGCCGCAGCCCTTTTGGCAACGGCTCGGCGACTCGATCGCGCGGCTGTCGTCGCCGCTGCTCTGAGGCCGGGCGCCGCACCCGGTATCCGCTTTCGCTTTCCCACAACGACATGACCGCTCAAACCTTCCTCTGGCACGACTACGAAACCTTCGGCGCCGTGCCGCGCCGCGACCGGCCCTCGCAGTTCGCCGCCATCCGCACCGACGCGGCGCTCAACGAGATCGGCGAGCCGCTGATGATCTATTGCAAGCCCGCGCCCGACTACCTGCCGAGTCCCGAGGCCACGCTGATCACCGGCATCACGCCGCAGCTGTGCCTCGAACGCGGCCTGCCCGAGCACGAGTTCGCGGCGCAGATCGAGCGTGCCTTCTCGCAGCCCGGCACCATCGGCGTGGGCTACAACACCATCCGCTTCGACGACGAGGTCACGCGCTTCCTGTTCTGGCGCAACCTCATCGATCCCTATGCGCGCGAGTGGCAGAACGAGTGCGGTCGCTGGGACCTGCTCGACGTGGTGCGCCTGACCTATGCGCTGCGGCCCGACGGCATCCAGTGGCCGAAGAAGGAGGACGGCAGCGCCAGCTTCAAGCTCGAGGACCTCGCCAAGGCCAATGGCCTGCTGCACGAGTCGGCGCACGATGCGCTGTCGGACGTGCGCGCCACCATCGCGCTGGCGCGGCTGATCCGCAACGCGCAGCCCAAGCTGTTCGATTTCGCCTTCGCGCTGCACCGCAAGGACCGCGTGGCCAGCGAGCTCGGCCTGCCGGCGGTGCGCGAGACCGCGAAGCCCTTCCTGCACGTCTCGGGCATGTTCCCGGCCGAACGCGGCTGCCTGGCCGTGATGTGGCCGCTGGCCAGCCATCCCACCAACAAGAACGAGCTGCTGGCCTGGGACCTCGCGCACGACCCGAGCGAGCTGCGCGACCTCGATGCCGACACCGTGCGGCTGCGCATGTTCACGCGCGCCGCCGAACTGCCCGAGGGCGTGGTGCGGCTGCCGATCAAGGGCGTGCACCTCAACAAGTCGCCGATGGTGGTGGGCAACCTGCGCACCTTGGCGGCGCCCATGGCCGAGCGCTGGGGCATCGATCTCGACACGGCCATGCGCCATGCCGCGATCGCGCGCGACCTGCCCGACATGAGCGCGATCTGGGCCAAGGTCTACGAACGGCCGAAGGAGGCCACGCCCGATGTCGACGAGGACCTCTACGGCGGCTTCGTCGGCAACGGCGACCGGCGCCGGCTCAACCAGCTGCGCGCGCTCTCGCCGGCCGAGCTCGCGAAGGACCGCACCGGTTTCGACGATGGGCGGCTCGAGGAGATCGTGTTCCGCTACCGCGCGCGCAACTGGCCCGAGACGCTGAGCGAGGAAGAGACGCAGCGCTGGGAAGAGCACCGCGCGGCGCGGCTGTTCGAGGGCGAGGGCGGTGCCCGCACGGTCGAGGGCCTGTTCGCCGAGATCGATGCGCTGTCCGAGACGGTGGACGAGCAGGGCGAGGAACTGTTGGGCGCGCTCTACGACTACGCCGACGCGATCGCACCGTCGCGCTGAACCTGCGGGGTCGTTCATGCCGATGCCATCGACGCGACGATTCCCGCGCGGACTCGCAGCCGCGATGCTGGCGCTGTCGCTGGCGGGATGCGGCTCGCTCCCCGCATCGCCAAGTGCAGCGGCCTGCGCCCCAGGCCTCTCGCCCTTCGAACGCGACACCCTCTATTTCGGCCGCGCCATTCCCACCGGCGGCCAGGTGTCCGAGGCCGAGTGGTTGCGCTTCCTCGACGGCACCGTGACCCCGGCCTTCCCGCAGGGCCTCACCGTGATCGACGCCGTGGGCCAGTGGCGCGGCGAGGCGGGCGCGGTGGTGCGCGAGCCCTCGAAGATCGTGGTGCTGCTGCATCCGCGCGACGACAAGGCCGACGCGGCCATCGCCCAGGTCATCGCGGCCTACCGCCAGGCTTTCGCGCAGGAGGCCGTGCTGCAGGAAAGGCAGGCCGTCTGTGTCCGGTTCTGAACAGAAGACCGCAACGGATGTCGTCCGGCGACTGGTGCCGGCCGATGCGATGGCCTATCGCGCGCGCATGCTCGATGCCTACGAGCGGCATCGCAGCGCCTTCACCTCGACGGCGGCCGAGCGCGGCGCCTTGCCGCTGCGCTGGTGGGAAGAGCGGCTGGCGCCGGGCGACGACACGGCCGACGTGGTCTATGGCGCCTTCGACGCCAGCGGGCTGGTCGGCGCGGCCGGCCTGAGCTTCGAGCGGCGCGAGCGCGCGCGGCACAAGGCGACGCTGTTCGGCATGTCGGTGGCCGAATCGGCCCGGCAGGCGGGCTTCGGCCGCCGGCTGGTGCTGGCGCTGCTGGACCATGCCCGCCAGCGGCCGGGCCTGCGCCTGGTGCAGCTCACCGTGACCGAAGGCAACGATGCCGCCCAGCGGCTCTACGAACGCTGCGGCTTTCAGTCTTTCGGCATCGAGCCGCTGGCGATCGCGCTCGACGGCCAACTGCTGGGCAAAGTGCACATGTGGTGCGACTTGCTGCAGCCCGGCCACTCGCAAGGCTGAGCCCGGGGCAGGGCGGCCTCGCCCGGCTGCTACGATCCGCGGCCTTCTCGCTGCCGGACCGCGCCATGCGGCCTTCGTTTCGCCGAACCAGCCCGAATGCCCCAAGCCTCCACCACCGATCTCTTCCTGGGCCCGAACGGCCTGCTGCGCCGCCATGCGCTCGGCCTTGGCGTGGCGACACTCGCGGGCGTCGGCGGCAGCGCCGCGACGGTCGCGCTGCTCGCGCTCATCAACCGCATGCTGCACGCCGAGGGCGGACTGGCCTCGGGCCTGGCGCTGGCCTTCGTGGGCCTCGCACTGCTCACGCTGGCCGGGCGCGTGCTTTCCGACGCGCTCACCAACCGCATCGGGCAGGACATCCTGCGCAGCCTGCGGACCCGGCTCGCGCAGCGGATCCTCGCGGCGCCCATCGACGAGCTCGAGCGCTTCCGCACCCACCGGCTGACACCCGTCTTGACGCACGACATCGGCATGGTGAGCGGCCTGTGCCTGGGCCTGCCGATGACGGTGGTCTCCGCGACCATCGTGCTCGGTTGCCTGGCCTGGCTGGTCTGGCTCTCGTGGCAGCTCGCGGCGCTGCTGGCCGTGGTGATGGCGGGCGGTATCGCGATCCACCGGCTGGCGCTCGAGCGCGCCATCGCCGGCTTCGACGCGGCGCGCGAGGGCGAGGACGCGTTGCACAAGGCCTGGCGCCGGCTCGGCGACGCGGCCAAGGAACTGCGCCTGAGCCGCGGCCGTCGCGCGCAGGTCTACCAAGGCGAGATCCTGCGCAGCGTCGACGAAATCCGCCAGGCCAGCGTGAAGGCCGGCGATGCCTTCTCGTTCGCGCACGAGGCCGGCTCGGCGCTGTACTTCCTGTTCATCGCCGTGGTCTTCGGCGCGGCCCGGTTCTGGAACCTGTCGGCCGAGGCGCTCAGCGGCTTCGTGCTGGCGCTGCTCTACCTCAAGGGGCCGATGGACCAGGTGCTGGGCTTCCTGCCGTTCTTCGCACGGGCGCGGGTGGCGCTGGTCCGGGTCGCCGAACTGACCGAGCGCTTCGAGAGCCCGGAACCCGGTCTGGCCGATGCCGTCGTCGGCACGGGGTCGCGCCCGGCCTTCGCCGAGGCCATCGCGCTCAGCGGCGTCCGCTACGCCTTCACGCCCGCGGAAGCCGAAGACGGCGCGCAAGCCGCGCAGGTCGCCGCGCCGTTCGTCTTCGGCCCGATCGACCTGCGCATCGCGCGCGGCGAGATCCTCTTCATCGCGGGCGACAACGGCTCGGGCAAGACCACCTTCCTCAAGCTGCTGACCGGCCTCTACCTGCCGCAGTCCGGCACGCTGACGGTCGATGGCGAGGCGGTGACCGACGCCAGCCGCGACACCTACCGCCAGCTGTTCTCGCCGGTGCTCTCGGACTTCCACCTGTTCGAGGCGCTGACCGACGAGCCCGGCCTCACGCACGCGCAGCGCGACGACCTCGCGCGTGCCGGCCTGGCGCGGCTCGCGCTCGAGGGCAAGGTGGCGGTCAACGACGGCGCCTTCAGCACCATCGACCTCTCGACCGGCCAGCGCAAGCGGCTCGCGCTGGTGCATGCCTGGGTCGAGGCGCGGCCCGTGATGGTGTTCGACGAATGGGCGGCCGACCAGGATCCGAGCTTTCGCCACCAGTTCTATACCGAGCTGCTGCCGGAACTGCGCGCCAAGGGCCACACGCTGGTCGTCATCTCGCACGACGACCGCTATTTCGGCGTGGCCGACCGCGTCGTGCACTTCCGCGACGGGCGCATCGCCGCCGCCTGAGATTTCAGGTGGCCTGGCCCTCGACCGCGGGCAGCGCGCCGAGGTCTTGCGACCAGTCGAGCGCCGAGCGGCACCATTGCCGGCGCCGCGGCGGCAGCAGCGCGCGCTGCGCCAGCGGGCCGATGCGCAGCGAGTAGGCCGGCGGCGTGTCGCTGTCCGCACTCGATGCGATCGGCGTGCCGCAGTGCGCGCAGAAGCTCTGGCGCCGCCGCGTGCCGCTCTCGGCCGTCTTCACGTAGACCTTCGGCGTACCGCTGAGGAGCCGGAAGCTCGCGGCCGGCACGGTGGCCGACACGCGGTAGGCGGTGCCCGAGAGCACCTGACAGTCGGTGCAGTTGCACAGCGCGACCTTCTCGGGGTCGACCTCGGCTTCGTAGCGGATGCGGCCGCAATGGCAGGCGCCCTGGACTTTCATGCGAACTCCTCGTGGGGGATGGCGGCATCGTAGGAAGGACCGCGCGCGGCCGCAACGGCGGCCCCGATTTCCCCCGTGCGCACGGCCATGGGCCGGCCCACGTATGCTCCCCGCATGGACGCCACCGCCGCCGCGCTCGCCGACTTCGCCACGCGCCACCGCAAGCTGTTCGTGCTGACCGGCGCGGGCTGCAGCACCGAATCGGGCATCCCCGATTACCGCGATGCGCGCGGCGAATGGAAGCGGCCGTCGCCCGTGACCTACCAGGCCTTCATGGGCGAGGAGGCGACCCGACGCCGCTACTGGGCGCGCAGCCTGATCGGCTGGCCGACCATGGCGCTGGCCCGGCCGGGCGCCGCGCACCGCGCGCTGTCGCGGCTCGAGGCGGCCGGTCGCGTCGGCCTGCTGCTGACCCAGAACGTCGACGGCCTGCACGAGGCCGCCGGCAGCCACGCCACCATCGACCTGCACGGGCGCATCGACACCGTGCGCTGCATGGGCTGCGAACGCCGCCTGCCGCGCGCTGAGCTGCAGCGCGAACTGCGCGCGCGCAATCCGCGCTGGGCCGCGCTCGAAGCGCGCGCGGCACCCGACGGCGATGCCGATCTCGAGGGCCATGACTTCTCGGCCTTCGACGTGCCGGCCTGCGCCCATTGCGGCGGCCTGCTCAAGCCCGACGTGGTGTTCTTCGGCGAGAGCGTGCCGAGGGAACGCGTCACCGCGGCCTTCGCGGCGCTCGACGCCGCCGATGCGGTGCTGGTGGCGGGCTCATCGCTGATGGTCTATTCGGGCTTCCGCTTCGTGCAGGCGGCCGCGGCGGCCGGCAAGCCGGTGGCGGCGGTGAATCTCGGGCGCACGCGTGCCGACGATCTGCTGGCGCTCAAGGTCGAGCGGCCAGTGGGCGAGGCGCTCGCGGCACTGGCCGAGGCGCTGGCGCCCGAACCGCGCGCGGCCTGAGGCAGCGAAAGCTCAGGCCTTCGGCAGGCTCCAGCTCGTCGCGTCGCCGCGGCCCGGCAGGTGCAGCGAGGCCGTCGCCGCCGGCGTCTCGGCCAGCAGCCGGCCCTTGCGGAACACCTTCAGGCGCGTGGCGCGCAGCCGGATCGCCTCGACGGGATCGCGCGCCTGCAGCAGCACGAAGCTCGCATCGCAGCCGGCCTCGAGGCCGTAGTTCTCGAGGTGCATCACGCGCGCGGCGTTCGTGGTCACGGCCTCGAAGCACTGGTGGATGCCGGCCTGGCTGGTCATCTGCGCCACGTGCAGGCCCATGTGCGCCACCTCGAGCATGTCGCCCGAGCCCATGCCGTACCAGGGGTCCATCACGCAGTCGTGGCCGAAGGCGACGTTGACGCCGGCGGCCAGCAGCTCGGGCACGCGCGTCATGCCGCGGCGCTTGGGATAGCTGTCGTGGCGGCCCTGCAGTGTGATGTTGATCAGCGGGTTCGAGACCACGCTCACGCCGGCCTCGGCGATCAGCGGCAGCAGCTTGCTCACGTAGTAGTTGTCCATCGAATGCATCGAGGTGCAGTGCGAGCCCGTGACCCGGCCCTGCAGGCCCAGGCGCTGCGTCTCGAAGGCCAGGGTCTCGATGTGGCGCGACAGCGGGTCGTCGGATTCGTCGCAGTGCATGTCGACCAGCTTGCCGCGCTCGGCCGCGATCTCGCACAGCCGCTTCACGCTGGCCGCGCCGTCGGCCATGGTGCGCTCGAAGTGCGGGATGCCGCCGACCACGTCCACGCCCTTGTCGAGCGCGCGCTCGATGTTCTCGAGCCCGCCCGGGATGCGCAGCGCGCCGTCCTGCGGGAAGGCCACCAGCTGCAGGTCGAGGTACGGCGCCACGCGGCGCTTGACCTCGAGCAGCGCATCGACCGCCAGCAGGCTGGCATCGCTGGTGTCGACATGCGAGCGCACCGCGAGCAGCCCCTTGGCCACGGCCCAGTCGCAGTAGGCCAGCGCGCGCTCGATCAGCGCCTCGGCCGTCAGCAGGGGCTTGAGCTCGCCCCACAGCGCGATGCCCTCGAGCAGCGTGCCGCTCTGGTTGACGCGCGGCAGGCCGTAGCTCAGCGTGGCGTCCATGTGGAAGTGCGGGTCGACGAAGTGCGGCGCGACCAGCTGGCCGGTGGCATCGAGCGTGTCGTGCGCCGGCGCGGCCAGGCCGGCCGTGACTTCGGCGATGCGGCCGTCCTGCACGGCGATCGACATGCCGGTGCGGCCGTCGGGGAGGGTGGCGTTGGTGAGGAGGAGGTCGAGCATCGTGGGGCTTGGGGATCGTTGTGGGGAGATTCGGCCTGGCGTGGCCGGTTGGCTGGCCTCAGCGCGTGCGCTGCGGCCGGAAGCGGTACTGGCCCGGTGCCGGGCCGACCTCGATGGTCACGCGCCGCAGCTTGTCGTCGTGCCCCGAGTCGGCCTTGGCCGTCAGGACGATGCCGCGCGGCGTGGCGCGGCAGGTCAGCTCGCTGAGCGCGATCTCGGCATGGTCGTTGTCGAGCTCGGCGATGGGGACCGTGTGCGCGGCCTGCAGGCTGCCGTTGGCGTCGCGCGCCATCCATTGCACATAGAGAAAAGACTGCGCGTACTGCTCGGCATGCACCACGCGGTAGGTGCCCTGGTGGTTCGGTCCCCAGGTGCCGCAGAGCTGGACCCAGGTGACGGCATCGGGCGTCTGGAAGCGGTCGTAGCCATAGTCGGTGCCCAGCGCATGGGCGGCCGTGCCGCACGCGAGCACGGCGGCGATCGAGGCGGATTGGAGGAAGTTCGGCATGGTGTGTGGAGGGCGATGGCGGGCCGTCGTAATTCTCTACTCAGAATTTTTTACCTTGCAGAGACAAAAGTCCGAGGGGTGCCGCTTACGCTTTGAAAACAATGAAGCGCGATGACCTTGACTTCGGACCTGGCGTCCTGGCACTGCCGGGGCATCCCGGCGGTCCATCATGCGTCATGTGGATGACCGGGCTGTCCGGCGCGGGCAAATCCACCATCGCGCAGGGCCTGCGGGCCCGTCTGCAGAGCGAGCAGGTGGCCAGCGTCGTGCTCGACGGCGACGAGGTGCGCGCCGGCCTGAGCCAGGGGCTGGGATTCAGCCAGGCCGACCGCAGCGAGAACATCCGCCGGATGGCCGAGGTCGCCCGGCTGCTGAGCCGGCAGGGCATGGTCGTGATCGTCGCGGCCATCACGCCGTTGCAGGCGCAGCGCGCGATGGCGCGCGAGATCGTCGGCGAGGCCTACCGCGAGATCCACGTACATGCGCCGTTCGCGCTGTGCGAGCAGCGCGACGTGAAGGGGCTCTATGCCCGGGCGCGCCGCAACGAGATCGCGGCGTTCACCGGCATCTCCGACAGCTACGAGCCGCCCGTGGCGCCCGACCTGGTGATCGACACCTCGGTCTGCCGGCTGGCCGACGCCGTGGAATCGCTGATGCTGGCTTTCGGCACGGCCCCGCGCGCGGCCGGTGCGCCGATCGGCGTGCACGCATGAAGCACCACCTGCTGATCGCCGGCACGGGCCGCGCGGGCACGACATTCCTGGTGCAGTACCTTGCCGAATGCGGCCTGGACACCCACATCGCGCGCGACCAGTACCGGGGCTACGACGAGGACGCCAACGCGGGCCTCGAGGACCTGCCGCTGAACGACCCCGACGCGCCCTACGTGATCAAGTCGCCCTGGCTGTTCGAGTACGTGGAGCGCGTGCTGGCTGACGAGCAGACGGTGGTCGACGCCGTCGTCATCCCGATGCGCGGCATCGTCGAGGCGGCCGCCAGCCGCACCGTCAACGAGCTGCGCGCGCGCCATGCCATGCCCGGCCTGCACGATGACTGCAAGCAATGGGAGACCTGGGGCACGACGGCTGGCGGGGTGGTCTATTCGCTCAACCCGATCGACCAGGCGCGCCTGCTCGCGCTCGGTTTCCACGAGCTGCTGCATGCGCTGGTGAAGCGGAACGTGCCGATCGTGCTGCTCGACTTCCCGCGTTTCATCGAGGACCCGGACTATCTCCACGATGCCTTGAGCGCCACGCTGGGCGACGGCGTCGACCGCGCTTCGGCCCTGCGCGCCCATGCCCGCGTCGCGGAGCCGTCGAAGGTGCGCATCGGACGCGAGCTGGCCGAGCCGGCCGCCGATGCCGAGGCCGTGGGCACGCCGCGTCTCGCGTTCCCGAACCATGCCGCGCTGGACCGCAGCGCGCTCAAGCGCGAACTGGCCAACGCGAGCCGCCGCGTCGCGCAGCTGGAACGGCAGATCGCCGAGCTGCGCAACTCGCGTTCATGGCGCATCACCGCACCACTGCGTGCACTGGTGCAGCTGCTGCGCCGCGGCGGCGAACCGGCGCTGCCGGCCGCCACCCCTCAGCGTTCGCCCTTGCGGTAGGGCTTCATCAACGCCTGCGGATAGCTGGCCTTGCGGGCCACGAGCACCAGCGCGAGGATCGACAGCAGGTAGGGCAGCATCAGGTACAGCTGATACGGCAGGAAGGCATCGCCCGATTGCTGCAGGCGAAGCTGGAGCGCATCGAAGAAGGCGAACAGCAGCGCGCCCAGCAGCGCCTTGCCCGGCCGCCACGAGGCGAACACCACCAGCGCGACGCAGATCCAGCCGCGGCCGTTGACCATGTTGAAGAAGAAGGCGTTGAAGGCCGACAGCGTGAGGAAGGCGCCCGCCACGCCCATCAGCGCCGAGCCGGCCACGATGGCGCCGGTGCGCGTGGCCGCGACCGACACGCCCTGGCTCTCGGCCGCCTGCGGGTTCTCGCCGACCATGCGCAGCGCCAGGCCCAGCGGCGTGCGGTAGAGCAGCCAGGCCACCGCGGGCACCAGCGCCAGCGCGAGCAGGGTCAGTGGCGTCTGGGCGCCGAGCACCGGGATGTGCAGCCACTCCATGGGCGCGAAGGGCACGATGGTCGGCGGCGTGTTGACCTTCGGGAAGCTCACGCGGTAGCCGAAGTAGCTGAGCGCGGTCGCGAGCATGGTGATGCCCAGCCCCGACACGTGCTGCGAGAGCGCCAGCCCCACGGTCAGGAAGGCATGCAGCAGCCCGAACACGGCGCCCGTGAGCGCCGCGATGCCCACGCCCGCCCACAGCGGCGCGCCCAGGTACACCGCGAGCCAGCCGGTGAAGGCGCCCGCGACCATGATCCCCTCGATGCCGAGGTTGAGCACGCCGGCGCGCTCGCACAGCAGCACGCCGAGCGTGCCGAGGATCAGCGGCGTGGCGATGCGCAGCACCGCGACCCAGAAGGCCGGGTTGGCGAGGATGTCGAGCAGGTCGGTCATCGGCTCCTCCGCACGCGGTACTGGGTCAGCAGGGTCGCCACCAGCACCGCGATCAGCGAGGCCGCGACGATCACGTCGGCGATGTAGGTCGGCACGCCGACGGCGCGGCTCATGGTGTCGGCGCCGACCAGCACGCCGGCCACGAACACGCCGGCCGCGATCACGCCCAGCGGATGCAGGCCGGCCAGCATCGCGATCACGATGCCGGTGTAGCCATAGCCGGGCGACATGTCGAGCGTGACGTAGCTGGTGCGGCCCGCGACCTCGATCGCGCCCGCCAGCCCGGCCAGCGCGCCCGACAGCAGCGCCACCGAGACCACGGTGCGCGTCACCGGCACGCCGGCGAAGGCGGCGGCGCGCGCATTGGCGCCGACGGCGCGAATGTCGAAGCCCAGCACGGTGTACTTGAAGACCGCCCACACCATCACCGCGAGCGACACCGCCCACAGCAGCCCCGTGTGGACGCGGGTCTGGGCGATCAGCTTGCCGAGCTCCAGGTCCGACTGCAGCGACACGCTCTGCGGCCAGCCCATGGCGGTCGGGTCCTTCATCGGCCCGTCGAGCATCGCCGACACGCCCAGCAGCACGATGAAGTTGATCAGCAGCGTGGTCACGACCTCGTCGACGCCGAGCCTGTTCTTCATCAGCGCCGGGCCCAGAAGCATCAGCGCGCCGGCCACGGCGGCGGCCAGCATCATCAGCGGGAACAGCAGCCAGGGCGACAGCTCGAAGCCGGTGCCGCCGTGCATGCCGCCCACGGCGACCGCGGCCAGCGCACCCGCGTAGAGCTGCCCCTCGGCGCCGATGTTGAACAGCCGCGCCTTGAACGAGACCGTGGCGGCCAGCCCGGTGAGGATCAGCGGGATCGCGCGCGTGAGGGTCTCGCTCCAGGCGAACACCGAGCCGAAGCCGCCCTGCAGCAGCAGCGCATAGGTGCGGCCCACGGGCGCGCCGGCCCACAGCACCAGCAGCGCGCTGATCGCGAGGGTGAAGGCGACCGCGCCGATGGGCGCCAGGACCAGCGCGGTGCGCGAGGCCTGGTGGCGTCGTTCGAGCCGCATCATGGCGTGGCCTCCTTCGCGGCGGTGGAAGCGGTGGCGCCGGCCATCGCCAGGCCGATCGCCTCGCGCGTCCAGGCCGAGGCGGCGCGTGCCTCGCCCAGGTGGCCGCCGTGCATCACCGCCACGCGGTCGCCGAGCGCCAGCACCTCGTCGAGGTCGTCCGAGATCACGAGCACGGCCGCGCCGGCATCGCGCGCGGCGATCAGCTGCTGCTGCACATAGGCCACGGCGCCGATGTCCAGGCCCCAGGTCGGCTGGTGCGCCACGATCAGGCGCGGGGCCTGGGTCGGGTACCTGCGTTCCTCGTCGCGGCCGGGCTCGGGCTGCTCGGGCGGCAGCAGCGCGCGGCCGAGGATCAGCTTCTGCATGTTGCCGCCCGACAGCGAGCGCGCCGGCGCCAGCAGGCCGGCGCCGCGCACGTCGAAGGCCTGCTCGATGCGGCGCGCATGCAGCCGCGCGGCCGCGCGCTTCACGAACATCGCGCCGCGCGAGAACACCGGGCTGCGCAGCCGCTCCGACACCGCGTTCTCCCACACCGGCAGGTCGCCGACCACGCCGACCGCATGCCGGTCCTCGGGAATGCGCGCCACGCCGCGCTGCACCAGCCGCGCGGGCGAGGGCGGCAGGGCGCGGCCCATGAGCTGCGCGCGGCCCGCGGTGGCGCGGCGGGTGCCGCACAGCAGCTCGGCCAGCGCCACCTGCCCGTTGCCCGAGACGCCCGCGATCGCGGTGATCTCGCCCGCGCGCAGCGTCAGCGAGACCTCGCGCAGCCGGTCCTGGCCGCCGCTCTTCGAGGCCGCGGTGCTCACGCGGTCGAGCACGCAGACCGCGTCGCCGACCGACTTGGCGGGCCGGCGCTGTGGCGCCTCGACCGCATGCCCGACCATCCACAGCGCGAGCTGCGCCTGCGTGGTGTCGGCCGTGGCCGCCTCGGCCACCAGCTTGCCGCCGCGCAGCACGGCCACGCGGTGCGACACGCGCAGTACCTCGCCGAGCTTGTGGCTGATGAAGATCACCGACAGGCCCTGCGCCACCATCTGCGAGAGCGTGGCGAACAGCGCCTCGCTCTCCTGCGGCGTGAGCACGGCGGTCGGTTCGTCGAGGATCAGGATGCGCGCGCCGCGGTACAGCGCCTTGAGGATTTCGACCCGCTGGCGTTCGCCCACCGACAGGCTGCCGATGGTCGCCTCGGGCCGCACCGGCAGCCCGAAGCGCTGCGCCACCTCGAGCAGCCGGGCGCGCGCGGCCGCGCGGCGCGACAGCGGGAGCCACAGCGACTCGGTGCCCATGGTCACGTTGTCGAGCACGCTGAGGTTGTCGGCCAGCGTGAAGTGCTGGTGCACCATGCCGACGCCCGCGGCCAGCGCGGCCTTGGGGTTGCCGGGCGCGAGCGGCGCGCCGAAGACCTCGATGCGGCCTTCGTCGGCGACGTAGTGGCCGAACAGGATCGACATCAGCGTCGACTTGCCGGCGCCGTTCTCGCCGAGCAGCGCCAGCACTTCGCCGGCGCGCAGGTCGAGGGAGATGGCATCGTTGGCGACCAGGCTGCCGAAGCGCTTGGTGATGCCTTCGAGCCGGAGCACGTTGGGATTCATGGTGTGGCGGGCGCGTACAGGGCGCGCTCGCGGCAGAAATTGTCGATGACCCGGGCCGCGGCGGCGGGCGAGGCCTGCAGCAGTCCGTGCGGCCCGTCGAGCCGGACGATGCGCAGCGCCGGCAAGGCGCGCTCGATGATCGCGGCCGCCTTCGCGGGAACCAGGCGATCCTGCAGCGCCTGCAGGTACAGCGCGGGCACGCGGATGCGGGGCAGCAGCGCGGTCACGTTCACGCGCTGCACCGCCTGCAGGCGATGCGCCATCACGGCCGTCGAGACCTTGCCGAGCGCGGCCTGCAGTTGCGCGCGCAGGCGCGGGTCGGCGTCGCGCCCCAGCAGCATGCGTTGCATGGGGCCACGCAACGGTGCCGCATGCAGGAACTTCATCGCCAGCCCGAGCAGGCCGCCGCGCAGCAGCGCGAGCCCGGGCGCGGGGGCTCGCGCGAAGCTGCAGCACAGGATGAGGCCGCGCAGGCCCGGCGGTGGCGTGGCCGCGATCGCGATGGCGAGCGGGCCCGAGAAGGATTCGCCGAGCAGCACGAAGGGCTCGCCGGCCGGCAGCTGCGCGCGGATGCGGGGCTCGAGTTCGTCGTAGCCCTGCGGCTCGGAGCCCGGGTAGCGCACGATGTCGACTCGCGTGTGCGGGTCGAGGGCTTCCTGCAGCGGTTCGAAGAGATCGCCCGTGCCATCCATGCCGGGCAGCAGAACGAGGCGGATCGGCGCCGTCACTTCCACGCAGCCAGGAACGCCAGCATGACCTTCGCGGAGTTGTCGGCCGCGATGTTCATGAAGGTGCCCATCTCGTTCTCGCCATCGCCGCCGCCGGCCAGGTCGCTGAGCGAGCGGAAGGCGATGTAGGGCACGCCGTTGCTGTAGGCCACCATGCCCACGGCCGCGGTCTCCATGTCGAGCACGTTGGCCTGGAAGGTCTTGAAGGTGTATTCGCGATAGGCCTTGTTGTCCATGAAGGCCTGGCCCGAGACGCCGTTGCCGCCCACCACGAGCTGAGGCTTGCGCGCGAGGCACTTGCCGGCGCTGCAGCTCGCTAGGTCGACGTTGCGGATGCCGCGCGCCACCTCGAGCATCTTCGGGTCGGCCTCGAACCAGAACTTGCGCTCGATGCCGGGCCGCGCGGCCGAGCGCACCTCGACCGGTCGCGGGAACATCATGCCGAAGTTGGGCAGGGTGGCGTCGGTGATGAAGGGCGGGGCCGCGTACTTGCCGGGCGCGGTCTCGCGTGCCATCAGCACCTCGAGGTACTGGCCCCACTGGGCCGGCACCGTCACGTCGCCGACGTGCAGCGCGGGGTTCACGCCGCCCGCGATGCCGCTGAACACGATGTTCGTGACGCGAAAGCGGTCGAGCGCGAGCTGCGTGTTCATGGTCGCGTTGGTCATGCTGATGCCCGAGAGGAACAGCACGACCGGCTTGCCCTCGAGCGTGCCGGTGGTGAATTCGACGCCGTTCACGCCGTGCTTCGCCGCGCCCTGCAGGCGCGCGAGCAGCAGCTTGAGTTCGGGCTCGAAGGCCGAGATGACCGCGATGCGCGGCGTGTCGTCGAGCCGGGTGCCGCTGTTGATGCTGACGCCGGTGCCCTTGTAGACACCGACGCAGCCCGCGAGGCCGAAGGCCAGCACGCCGGCCGCGAGCAGGGAACGCCAGCGCGGGGTCATCGGGCGGCTCACTTCGCGGTGGACTTGGGTTGGCCGTCGTCCACCTTCACGGTGAACTTGCCGGCGAGGATGTCCGCCTGCTTGGCCTTGACCTTGGCGACGATCTCGGCCGGCACCTTCTTCTCGAAGGTGCCCAGCGGCGCGAGCTCGGAGCCCTTGTACTTCATCTGCGAGTAGATGCCGTAGTCCTCGGCGGCGAACTTGCCTTCCTTCACCAGCTTGATCGCGCGGTCGGCCGAGGGCTCGAAGTTCCACAGCGCCGAGGCGACCACGGTGTCGGGGTACTGGGCCTGGGTGTCGATCACGTTGCCGATCGCGAGCTTGCCCTTTTCCTTGGCCGCGTCCGAGACGCCGAAGCGCTCGGCGTACATGATGTCGGCGCCCTTGTCGATCATCGCGAAGGCCGCTTCCTTGGCCTTGGGCGGGTCGAACCAGCTGTTGATGAAGCTCACGCTGAACTCGACCTTGGGATTGGTCTCCTTGGCGCCGGCCATGAAGGCGTTCATCAGGCGGTTGACCTCGGGGATCGGGAAGCCGCCGACCATGCCGATGCGGTTGCTCTTGGTCATGCCGCCGGCGACCATGCCGCTGAGGTAGGCCGGTTCCTGGATGTAGTTGTCGAACACGCTGAAGTTGGGCGCCTGCGGCTTGAGCGAGGAGCCCATCAGGAAGGCGACCTTCGGGAAGTCCTTGGCGACCTTGCGCGCCGCGGCCTCGACGCCGAACACCTCGCCGAGGATCAGCTGGTTGCCGCCGGTGGCGTATTCGCGCATCACGCGCTCGTAGTCGGCGTTGCTGACGTTCTCGGTGGCCTTGTACTCGATCTCGCCGCGCGCCTCGGCGGCCTTCAGCGCCTTGTGGATGCGGCCGACCCATTGCTGCTCGAAGGGGACGGTGTAGACCGCCGCCACCTTGAGCTTGGCCTGCGCGAGGGCGAGGCCGGGAAGGCCGGCCGCGAGGGCCGCGGCGATGGCGATGGAACGAACGATCAGGGGGCGGCGTGCTGTCACGGTGCTTCTCCTCGGGTGATGGATCTGGTGGAACTGGTGCGGGCTCGGATCGTCGCACCGCGCCCTGCGCGGGGCGGTGGACCGATGCTGCGAAGCAGGAACCGGGCCGCTTCTCTTCTTGTCTGCGTTTACTTGGTGCCGAAGATGCGGTCGCCGGCGTCGCCGAGGCCCGGCAGGATGTAGCCGTGGTCGTTCAGTTCGCGGTCGATCGCTGCGGTGTAGATCGGCACGTCGGGGTGTGCCTTCTGCATGGTCGCCACGCCCTCGGGGCAGGTCAGCAGGCAGACGAACTTGATCGACTTGGGATTGAGTTCCTTGAGTCGCTCGACCGCCGCCACCGCCGAGTTGCCGGTGGCCAGCATCGGGTCGACCACGATCACGTCGCGGCTGTCCATCTCGCCGGGCATCTTGAAGTAGTACTCGACCGCGGTCAGCGTCTTCGGGTCGCGGTACAGGCCGATGTGGCCGACACGTGCACCGGGCACCACGGTGAGCATGCCGTCCAGGATGCCGGTGCCCGCGCGCAGGATCGACACCAGCACCAGCTTCTTGCCGTCGATGACCTTGGCCTGCATGGTCTCGAGCGGCGTCTCGACCTCGACGTCCTGCATCGGCATGTCGCGCGTGACCTCGTAGGCCATGAGCATGCTGATCTCGTTGAGGAGCCGGCGGAAGCTGTTGGTGGACGCGTCCTTGCGGCGCATCAGCGTGAGCTTGTGCTGGACGAGGGGGTGGTCGAGGAGGTGGACGTTGCTCATTGGAATTCTTCGATTCGTTCTGCGTTGGCGAAACCCGGAAGTCTAAAAGACTGGCGAACTAGAACACGGTACCGTCGCTCTCGATCTGCAGCGGTGGCGCACCGTCGCGCAAGCGCTGTGCCAGTGCCCGGCCCGCGGCCCAGGTGCCGCCCTCGAGCACGCAGGCCAGCGGCAGCTGTTCCTCGCTGCGGCCGAGCACCTTGCGCACGCGCGGCGCCAGTTCGTCGAGCAGGGCCACGGTGAGCGCGCGCCACTCGACGATGAACTCGTCGCCGGCCTTCCAGCGCCGTTCGAGCAGCGCCGCGTCCTTGGGCACGATCACGCCGCTGTCGATCAGCAGGCCGCCGTTGCGGTACTCGGGCAGCGCGGTCAGGGCCTCGAGGTGGCGCACCTTCACGCCGGCCCACTCGAAGGGCTCGAGCAGCGAATAGGTCAGCCACTGCGAGAGCTTGTGGAAGGGCATCCAGCCGTTGGTGAGGCCCGGGCCCGGCACCGCGCTGTGGCGCCAGCAGTCGCCGAGCGCCAGCGCGGGATCGCCCGAGCCGATGCCGCCGGGGTTGTCGCTGCCGTCGGCCGCGATGCTGTCGACCGCATTGGCCGAGGGCCAGATGCGCGACAGCGCATCGAGCAGCAGCGACAAGATCGCGTGCGCGCCGATCTCGGCGGTGGGCGGCGCGGCCGGGCCGAAGGGGCCGACCAGCGCGTCGAACAGGTTGCCGGGCCGGCCGTCCTCGCCGAACACTTCGGGCTGCTCGGCCAGCGCCTCGCCGAGCCGGCGCAGCAGCGTGGCACGGCCTGCGAGGCCGACCAGCGGATTGACCTCGCTGACCTGGAAGGCGGCGCCGAGCCGGTCGGTGACCAGGCTGCGCAGGCCGGCGGCATCGGCCTGCAGCGGACGCTCGGGGTCGGAGGAGAACAGGCCGCTGGTGAAGGCGTGGAAGCTCGCCACGCCCAGGCCCTCGGAACGCGTGAAGCGCTCGCCGCTGGCCGGTTCGGTGTAGTGCCAGTCGGGGCCGGCACCGGCATCGAGCAGCACGCTGACCAGCACCAGGTCGATGTGGGCGCGCGCGCGCTGCCGCGCGTCGGCCTCGCCGAGCAGTTCATTGAGCTGGGCCAGGCGGTCGACGCCGCCGGCCTCGAAATGGCGCCAGCGGCTGTGATACGGGATGGTGTCCCACGGATAGCGCTCGCGCGTGACCTCGGCCACGGTGCGCGCAGCGTCCTCGAGCGCGTTGTCGTCGCCGATGCGGAACCAGCGCGATTCGCCTTGGCGCGCGCGCGCCAGCAGGCCGGCGGCGCGGCGGCGCACTTCGGCGGTGCTGCGCAGCAGGCGCGCGGCGCCCGCGGGATGGCAGGCATCGACCGCGAACTCGATCGCGGGATCGACCCGGCCCTCGTCGCCGGGCCGCAGGCTGCCCGAGCCGTCGACGGGAAGATGGTCGCGAAAATCGTTGTTGCTGCTCGTCATTCGTTCAGTCCCCGGCCCTTGGCCTTCTTGAGTTCCTCCGCGTCCGGCACCGGGCCCGGCGTGAAATAGCCGGCGGCCATCTTGGCGTCCATCTCGACGCGCGCGTCGGCGGGAATCAGTTCGTCCGGAATGTTCACGCGTTCGCCGATCTCGATGCCCGAGCCGACGATGGCGTCGAACTTCATGTTGCTCATCGACACCAGCCGATGGATCTTGCGGATGCCCAGCCAGTGGAAGACGTCGGGCATCAGCTCCTGGAAGCGCATGTCCTGCACGCCGGCCACGCATTCGGTGCGCGCGAAGTACTGGTCGGCGGTGTCGCCGCCGACCTGGCGCTTGCGCGCGTTGTAGACCAGGAACTTGGTGACCTCGCCGAGCGCGCGGCCTTCCTTGCGCGAGTAGGCGATGAGCCCGACGCCGCCGCGCTGCGCGCCCTGGATGCATTCCTCGATGGCGTGCGTGAGGTAGGGCCGGCAGGTGCAGATGTCGGAGCCGAACACATCGGAGCCGTTGCACTCGTCGTGGATGCGCGCCGTGAGCTCGACCTCGGGATTGGCGAGGTCGCGCGGGTTGCCGAAGATGTAGAGCGTCTGCCCGCCGATCGGCGGCAGGAACACCTCGAGGTCGGAGCGCGTGACCAGCTCGGGGTACATGCCGCCGGTTTCCTCGAACAGCACGCGGCGCAGGTCGGTCTCGGAGCAGCCGAAGCGCCGCGCCACCTCGGGCAGGTACCAGACCGGCTCGATCGCGGCCTTGGTCACCATCGCGGCGCCGCCGGCCGTGAGGAAGTGGCCGTCGGCCTTGAGGCGGCCGCTCTGCAGCGCCTCGATCACCTCGGGCAGGATCACGTGCGCCTTGGTGATGGCGATGGTCGGGCGGATGTCGTAGCCGGCCGCGAGTTCGTTCTTGAAGGCATCGGCCACCAGCGCGCCCCAGGGGTCGAGCGAGACGATGCGCCCGGGTTCGCCCCACTGCGGATAGGGGCCGATGATGTCGGTGGGCGCGGTGTTCGTGAGGTCGGCCTTGTGCTCGCGCTTGAGCGCGCCCGCGGCCACGGCGAGGGCGCGGTAAACGCTGTACGAGCCGCTGTGCGTGCCGATGACGTTGCGGTGCGCGCGCTTGGTGGTGGTGCCGACGATCGGCCCGCGCTCGGTGGCGGTGGCCGCGCCCCAGCGGATCGGCAGTGCGCCGAAACCGCCGCTGTGCGAGGTCAGCCGGATGTGGCCGCTGGGCGTGGGGATGACGGTCTGGACCGGGAGCGCGGCGGCCGAGGGAACCGGTGGCACCGGCGCGGTGGGAGGAACGGGGGAGGCGGAGGACGAAGGGATCGCAGTGCTGTCGACGGACATGAATGGCCCTCAAAAAATGCAATGTACCGATCGACCGCATGGCTTGCAAGCCGGGGAACGACGGACAACGCCGCGTGCGCGGCGCGGCGGAGGGCGCGAGAAGAAGCTCAGGCCGGCGAGGAGCGCAGCCCGTAGACCTTGCCGTCGACGAACAGGTATTCGGCGCGCAGCACCGCGTCGCCTTTCTCGCCGGTGAAGGTGAAGCCCAGCACGCCGAGCTGCGTGCCGGTCTTGATCTCTTCCACGCCCCAGGCCGACAGCCGCGTGAGCGGCGCGAGCTCGACCAGCCACTTGCGGTCGCGCCGCGTCGGCAGCTGGGCCTTGGCGAGCAGCGCGGGGCCGTCGACCGAGGCGCTCTGCTTCGGCAGCGCGCGCTGCTTCAGGTCGGCCGGCAGCGCGGGTTTCTCGGGCAGCTCGAGTTCGAGCTCGCCATGCGGGTTGCGCCACATCACGCGGGTGGCGCGGCCCTCGAGGTAGAGCGGACGCTCCTGGTCGAAGCTGCTCCAGCCATGGTGCGCGCGTGCCGGCAGCGCGAAGCCCAGGCCGAGGCCCAGCGAACTGGCAACGAAGGCGCGTCT
Source organism: Variovorax sp. GW821-FHT10D07 (assembly GCF_059415325.1). Lineage (NCBI taxonomy): Bacteria > Pseudomonadati > Pseudomonadota > Betaproteobacteria > Burkholderiales > Comamonadaceae > Variovorax > Variovorax sp. GW821-FHT10D07. Next base: position 727,838 of record NZ_JBWKMZ010000003.1, read on the forward strand.
TGGCAGCGGCATGGCGTTCTCCTCGGAGGAAAGGTGGGAGCGGGCCGAGGCCCGCTCAGGCATAGGCGATCCAGCGCCCGCAGATGATGACAGCGAGCCAGAAGGCCAGCGACAACAGGCACTGCAGCCGTCCGGTCTTTGCGGCGGGCCCGTCGAGCAGGGCGGAGCCCCCGCGCGCATGGAACAGCGCCGCGTTCGCGCCGGCCAGCGCGATCAGCAGCAGCTTGATGCGGAAGGCCGGGTTGGCCAGCAGCTCGCCGGGCTGGCCCGCGAACATGGCCAGGCCGGTGGCGGCGCACAGGCCGAAACCCGCCAGCGCGGGCGTCAGCGTGAGGCGCGCGAGCCGGGCCGCGGGCAGGTCGCGGCCCAGGCCCAGCGCGCGCAGCTCGAACACCAGCAGGCCGCCGAACAGCATCGCGATGCCGACGATGTGCACCGCCTCCAGCGCCGGGTAGGCCCAGGGATGCGAGACGAGTCCTTTGAACACCGGGGCGATGCCGGACGACATGGGCGCTCCTTGCAGGGGTGCGGCGCAGCTTAGTCCAGCGAACGGCGCGGCAGGGCCAAGGCCCGCGGCCGCGCGGGCTCTTGCGGCGGCGCGGCACAATCCGTCGGAACTTTTTCGACGAGGCTGTAACCAGCCGGTCCGATGGCACGAAACAACGAAGGCAGCAGGATGCAAACGAGCGACGCCGAGGCGGCGCTGCGCAGCCTCTTCCTTCGCGGCCTCGACGGCGACGCGAAGGCGTACCGCGACTTCCTGCAGCGACTCAGCGCGCACCTGCGCGCTTTCCTGGGCCGGCGGCTGTTCGGCTGGCCCGATGATGTGGAAGACCTCGTCCAGGAATGCCTGCTCGCCATGCACAACCAGCGCCATACCTACCAGAGCGACCAGCCTTTGACGGCCTGGGTGCATGCGATCGCGCGCTACAAGATGATCGATCTGCTGCGCGCCAAGTCCTCGCGCGAGGCGCTGCAGGACCCGATAGACGATGAACAGGGCCTGTTCGCGGCCTCCGACATCGAGGCCAGCGATGCGCGTCGCGACCTCGGCGGCCTGCTCGAGACCCTGCCCGAGCGCCAGCGCCTGCCGATCGTGCACGTGAAGATCGAGGGCCTGTCGGTGGCCGAGACCGCGAGCCTCACGGGCATGTCCGAATCGGCGGTCAAGGTGGGCATCCACCGTGGGCTCAAGGCATTGGCCGCGCGCTTCGGGAGCGCCGCATGAAGACCGACGATCTGGTCGCCATGCTCGCCGCCGGCCCGGTGGCCGTGCCGCGCCAGGCGGCGAGCCGGCGGCTGGGGCTGGCGCTGGCCATCGGTGCGCCGCTGTCGCTGGCGATCCTGCTGGTCGAATACGGGCCGCGGCGCGACCTGCTGCAGGCCCTGTTCTGGCCGATGTTCTGGGTCAAGCTGCTGTTTCCGCTGGCGATCGCGGGCGCGGCCTTCGTGATGGTGCAGCGGCTCGCGCGGCCGGGCGTGCCGGTGCGCCGGGCCTGGATCGGTGCCGTGCTGCCGGTGCTGGCGGTCTGGGCGCTGGCCGTGGTGGCCTGGTTCGATACGCCGATGGAAGGGCGCATGCCCTCGCTGATGGGCCAGTCGTGGCGCGTCTGCGCCATGAGCATCGCGGTGATGGCGCTGCCGGTGTTCGTCGGCGCGATGGCCGCGCTGCGCAGCCTCGCGCCGACGCGGCCCGCGCTGGCCGGCGCGGCGGCCGGTGCGCTGGCCGGCGGGGTGGGCGCGGCCGTCTATGCGCTGCACTGCATGGAGCTCACGGCGCCGTTCCTCGCGGTCTGGTACGTGAGCGGGATCGCGGTGCCGGTGCTGGTGGGCGCCTTGCTGGGGCCGCGGCTGCTGCGCTGGTAGAGGCCGGCGCGGGCAGCGCCTGCGAGCGCTCGTACGTCTCACTGGGACAAACCCTGTCCCGCGGCGAAATGTCGTTCGCTGAACAGTTCGAAAAGAGCGAAAGGATTGCAATCGCGTCGCGTTTCTCTCACAACAACAGGAGACATCGATGCGAGACATCCTCAGAACGGGACTGCGGGTCCTGGGCCTGTGCGCGGTCGTCACCCTCGCAAGCTGCGGCGGCAGCGGCGGCGGCGGCGTGGCACTGCCGATTCTTCCGCCCTCCGGCTCGCAGCCGGAATCGCCACCGCCGGCGGCGACGGGCGAACTCAAGATCAGGACGCTGTCGAACCGCGCCGACATGATCAGCGACGGCGATGCCTACGTCGAGATCGTGCTGCCCGAAGGCAAGAGTGCGCTCGACCTCGCGGTGGACCTCGACGGCAAGGACATCTCCTCCGCCTTCGCGCTGCGCGCCAACGGCCGCGTGCTCGGCACCGTGACCGGGCTGCGCGTGGGCAGCAACACGCTCACCGCCACGCTCAAGTCGACCAAGACGGGCGCGAAGCTCGCGATCGAGAACTTCGCCCGCGGTGGCAATATCTTCGCGGGCACGCCGGTGCAGCCGTGGATCTGCGCCACGAAGGCCGGCTCGGTCACGACCGTGACGGTGCCCGGCACCGGCCTGTCGGCCAGCGCGACCACGCAGGTGAGCGGCCTCGACGCCGACCCGGTCGACGCCGACTGCAATGCGCCCACCATCTACACCTACTACTACCAGCCCAAGGCCAAGGAGGGCACCGACTGCGGCCAGCAGCCCTTCGGTCCCTACGCCTGCTTCCTGCAGTACGACCCGGCCAAGCGCCCGAAGGACGCCGAGATCGCGAACTTCACGACCGACCGCGGCGACACCGTGAAGGCGCTGCTGCGCGTGGAGCTGGGCACGATGGGCCGCAGCGAATACCAGGTGGCGGTGTACTTCGATCCCGCCAAGCCGTGGACGCCGTGGGAGCCGCAGAAGGGCTGGAACGGCAAGGTGCTCTGGAAGATGGGCGCCTCGGCCTCGGGCAACCGCTTCCAGCAGAACCCGGGCACGGCGCTGTTCGACGACAACGCGCTGCGCGCCGGCTTCATGACGGTCAATTCGCAGCTCACCAACCACAACGACAACAACAACGAGTTCCTCGCGACCGAGAACATCATGATGGTCAAGGAACACATCATCGACACCTATGGCGAGATCCGCTACACCATGTCCGACGGTGGCTCGGGCGGCTCGATGATGCAGACCGTGCCGGCCTCGGTGATGCCCGGCCTGCTCGACGGCCTGCAGACCGGCTACAGCTACCCCGACGCGGTGACGACCTGGATCGAGACGCGCGACTGCGGCAACCTCTGGCGCTACTACGGCACCGGCCCGGGTGCCGGCCTGTCGCCGGCGGCGCGCGCGGCCATCGAAGGCCATCCGACGGCCGACTACTGCACCAACTGGGTCTATTCCTTCCTCGCGCCGCAGAACCCGGTGCAGGCCACCAACTGCGGACTCGGCTTTCCGGCGGCGCTGGTGTACGACCCGGCGCTGCGGCCCAACGGCGTGCGCTGCACGATCCACGACGTGATGACCGCGATCCTCGGCACCACCGAGCTCAACGGCAACACCGTGCCGAACCTGCCCTACGACAACGCGGGCGTGCAGTACGGGCTCAAGGCCCTGCGCTCCGGCGCCATCACGCCCGAGGAATTCGTCGCGCTCAACGAAGGCATCGGCAGCTGGGACGCCGACATGATCTGGTCGGGCGACAAGGCCGTCATTCCCGCGGCGCGTGCCCGGATGCAGACCAGCGCGATGACCGCGCTCTACCGCAGCGGGCTCGTCAGCTACGCGAAGAACCTCGCGAAGGTGCCGGTCATCGACCTGCGGCCCGAGCTCGGCGCCGACATCCACATGGCCTGGCGCACGTACCAGCAGCGCGCGCGCCTGGACGCGGGCAACGGCGGGCACGACAACCACGTGGTGCTGGCGAGCAACGCCGGCACCGGCGTCGCGCTGACCCGGCAGGCCTTCCTGATGATGGACCGCTGGCTCAGCGCCATGGAGGCCGACAGGTCCGCCGACACGAAGGAGAAGAAGGTCGTGAAGAACAAGCCCTCCGACGCGGTCGACCAGTGCATCGCGACCGCGGGCATGACCACCGCCGAGCTGGTCGACATCGGCTTCGGCAGCGCCGCCTGCCCGGTCAAGCCCTACGAGTCGGTGCGCATCGTGTCGGGCGGACCGTTGTCGGAAGACGTGTTCAAGTGCCAGTTGAAGCCGATCGACTTCGCATCGGCCGACTACGCCGGCGCGGTCTTCACGGGCGGCCAGCAGGTGCGGCTGCAGGCGACCTTCCCCGATGGCGTGTGCGACTGGAGCAAGCCGGGCGTGGGGCAGGTGCCGTGGACGCCGACCACCTTCCGCGGCGGCCCGGGCGGGCAGGACCTGCCGGCCGCGCCGGTGTCGACGCCGCTCTGAACGGTCGACGCGCCGCAACGCCCGCCACGCGGGCGTTTCAGCCCGGCTGGTTGGTCGGATAGCGCGACAGGCGCTGCCGGTCGAGCACGTTGATGTAGCCGTAGCCGGTCTTGATGAGCTGCGCGGCCTCGAGCTCGTGCAGCGCCACGTTCACGCGCTGGCGCGACACGCCGACCATCCAGCCGATTTCTTCCTGGCTGATCTGCAGGGTGGCGTCGGTGTTGGGATAGAGCACCGGATGGAACAGGCTCGCGATGCCGCGCGCGACGCGGCCCGTGGGTTCGAGCAGGCGGTCGAACTTGACCGTGGCGATGAACTGGCTGAGCCGCTCGTTCAGGTGCGACAGCATGAAGTGGTTGAACGGCACGCTCCTGTCGAGCAGCCAGGTGAAGGTGTCGCGCGGCAGGTGCAGGGTGACGGTGGGGCGGGTGGCGGCGATCTCGTACTTGCGCTGCTCGACCTTCAGCAGCGAGCCTTCGCCGATCCAGCCGCCCGCGGCCACGCCCGTGAACATCACGGGCTTGCCGTCGGCCGAGGTGTCCTGCACGCGCAGGAAGCCCTCGATCACGCCGATCCAGCTGTCGGCGATCTCGTTGCGCTGGCAGACGAATTCGCCCTGGCCGTGCTCGCGCGTGTAGAGCGCCTTGTAGGCGGTCTCGCGTTCGCACTGGGTGAGCACGCGCGGCCAGATGCAGCGCTCCCAGAACGCCGCGATGTCCCTGGTCGGAGGCTTGCCCGAGGACACGGGGGTGTCGTCGCCGCGCGGCTCAGCGCTTCTTCGAACCGAAGATGCCGCCGAGCACGCCGCGCAGGATCTCCTTGCCGACCGAGGTGCCCATGGTGCGCACCGCCGACTTGGCCATGGTCTGCACCAGGCCGTCGTGCTTGGCGCCGCGCGGGCCGGTGTGGCCGAACAGCAGGTCGTTGAGCATGCCGCCGGCGCCCGAGCCTTCCTCGGCCGGCTTGCCGGGCGCCGCTTTGCCCGCCGCGGGGGCCCCAGGCGCGGTCTCGGCGCGGCCCTTGAGCTTCTCGTAGGCCGACTCGCGGTCGACCGCCTTCTCGTAGACGCCCGCCACCAGCGAGTTGGCCAGCAGCGCCTGGCGCTGCGCGGCGGTGATCGGGCCGATCTGGCTGCCGGGCGGCAGCACGTAGACGCGCTCGGTCACGCTCGGGCGGCCCTTCTCGTCGAGGAAGCTCACGAGCGCCTCGCCGACCGCGAGCTCGGTGATGGCCTTCTCGATGTCGAGGCCGGGCTTCTGCCGCATCGTGGTGGCGGTGGCCTTCACCGCCTTCTGGTCGCGCGGCGTGAAGGCGCGCAGCGCATGCTGCACGCGGTTGCCGAGCTGGGCCAGCACCGAATCGGGAATGTCGAGCGGGTTCTGGGTCACGAAATACACGCCCACGCCTTTGGAGCGCACCAGCCGCACCACCAGTTCGATGCGTTCGACCAGCGCCTTGGGCGCCTCGTTGAACAGCAGGTGGGCCTCGTCGAAGAAGAAGGCCAGCTTGGGCTGGTCGGGGTCGCCGATCTCGGGCAGTTGCTCGAACAGCTCCGACAGCATCCACAGCAGGAAGGTTGCGTACAGCCGCGGCGAGTTCATGAGCTTGTCGGCCGCGAGGATGTTGACCACGCCACGGCCGCCCTCGGTCTGCATGAAGTCGGCGATGTTGAGCATGGGCTCGCCGAAGAACTTGTCGCCGCCCTGGGTCTCGATCTGCAGCAGACCGCGCTGGATCGCGCCCACGCTGGCGGCGCTGATGTTGCCGTACTCGGTGGTGAACTGGCTCGCGTTCTCGCCCACGTACTGCAGCATGGCGCGCAGGTCCTTGAGGTCGAGCAGCAGCAGGCCGTTGTCGTCGGCGATCTTGAACACCAGGTTCAGCACGCCGGCCTGGGTTTCGTTCACGTCGAGCATGCGGCCCAGCAGCAGCGGGCCCATGTCGGAGATGGTGGCGCGCACCGGGTGGCCCTGCTCGCCGAACACGTCCCACAGCGTGACGGGGCAGCCCAGCGGCTCGGGCAGGTCGATGCCGCGCTCCTTGAGCGCGGCGGCCATCTTCTCGCCGATGGCGCCTTTCTGGCTGATCCCGGTCAGGTCGCCCTTGACGTCGGCCATGAACACCGGCACGCCGATGGCCGACAGCTTTTCGGCCATGGTCTGCAGCGTGACCGTCTTGCCGGTGCCGGTGGCGCCGGTGATGAGACCGTGGCGGTTGGCGAGGGCCGGGAGGAGGGCGCATTCCACGCTCTCGTGGCGGGCGATCAGAAGAGGGTCGGCCATGGACGGTTCCGGGTCGTGTCGAGGCGGCCAGTCTAATCAAGCTGCCCTCCTATAATCCACGGCCCACGCGCCCTTGCGGCAAAAGTTTCTGGAGGTTTTTCTTGTCTTCGACTGCTCAGCCCCCCATTCCCGCCGATGGCGATGCCGAACAGTCGCCGATCGAGCAGGAACTGGCCGTGCTGCTGGTGAACGCCCTCAATCTCGAGGTGGCACCAGCCGACATCGTCCCGACCGAGCCGCTGTACGGCGAAGGCCTCGGCCTCGATTCGATCGACATCCTCGAGGTCGCGCTCGAAGTCTCGCGCCGCTATGGCTTCCAGCTGCGTTCGGACGACGAGCGCAACCAGCAGATCTTCCAGTCGTTGCGTACGCTCGCGGCCCACGTCGCCCAGAACCGCGCGGCCTGAACCCCATGTCACGATGGCGCCTGGCGCTCCTGCTGCTGGTGGGGGTGGCCTATGCCGGTGCTTCCCACTGGATGATGCTGTTCCACGCCACCGAGCCGTGGGCGGTGGTCGTGCTGCTCGGGCCGCTGTGGCTCGCCGCCATGGGCTTCGCCGCCAGCCGCTTCGGCCGCTGGGGCTTCGCCGCGGTGGTCGCGCTGGGCCTGGCCGGTTTCGCGCTGGTGCTCAGCGGCGAAGCGGGCGACACCAACCGGCTCTACGTGTTCCAGCACGTGGCCATCAATGCCTTGCTCTGCGGCTGGTTCGGCTCCACGCTGCGCGGCGACAGCGTGCCGCTGATCACCCAGTTCGCGCAGCGCGTGCATCCGCTGCGCGGCGCGATGCGCGCCTACACCACGCAGCTCACGCGCATCTGGACCGGCTATTTCGCGCTGGTGGTGCTGTCGTCGATCGTGGTCTACCTCACGCTGTCGTTCTCGGCCTGGTCGCTGCTGGCCAACGTGCTGACGCCCGCCAGCGTGGCGCTGCTGTTCGTCGGCGAACACCTGCTGCGCTACCGGCTGCACCCCGAGTTCGAGCGCACCCGCATGGTCGATGCGGTGCGCGCCTTCTACGGCAGTTCGTCGGCCGACAGCAGCGCCGGCGGCGGCCCGCGCTGAGCCTCGCCGGCCCGGCGGACCGACACGAGAGAGGAAAAGGCACCGCGTGACACCGAATCCTGGCCTGCTGCCGCTGCTCGCCGAGCGCGATCCCGATGCGCCGCTCGCCTGGCGCGCCGGCGTGCCGCTGAGCACGCGCCAATTCCTGGCCGACGTGGCCCGCCTCGCGCCGCAGCTGCCGGCCCATGGCGCCGCGGTCAATCTCTGTTCCGACCGCTACGATTTCATCGTCGGCATGGCCGCGGCCCTGGTGCGTGGCCATGCCAGCCTGCTGCCGCCCGACGCGCGCGCCGACACCCTGTCGCGGCTGCGCGAATCGCATGGCGACGGGTTGTTCGCGCTGGTCGACGACCCGGCGCTGCAGACGCCCGGCATGGCGCGCCTGGTGATCGAGAAGGCGGCCGGCCCAGCGCCGAGCGATGCCGGCGGTGCTGCCGACACGGCCGCCGTGCCCATGATCGACGCCGAACGCCACGCGGCCAGCCTGCTGACCTCGGGCTCCACCGGCGCGCCCCAGCCGCATGCCAAGACCTGGCGCACGCTCACCGGCGACGTGGCGGTGGCGGTGGAACGCCTGTGCCGCGTGCTCGATCTTCCTTCGCTCGCGGGCCTGACGCTGGTCGCCACGGTGCCGGTGCAGCACAGCTACGGACTCGAATCCTCGGTGCTGCTGGCCATGCTCGGCGGCGCCGCCTTCGACAGCGGCCGGCCCTTCTTTCCGGCCGACGTGGCGCAGGCCCTGGCCTCGGTGCCGCGGCCGCGCGCGCTGGTGACCACGCCGTTCCACCTCAAGACGCTGCTGCTGTCGGGCATCGCGCTGCCCGAGGTCGACCTAATCCTCTCGGCCACCGCGCCGCTGTCGCCGCAGCTCGCCGCCCAGGCCGAGCAGGCGCTGCACGGCGTGCTGCTCGAGATCTACGGCAGCACCGAATCGGGCCAGGTCGCGATGCGCCGCACCACCGAGAGCGAGGTCTGGGAGACCTTCGGCGAGATCCGCGTGCATGCCGAGCCGGGCGGCGAGGACGGCAACGAGCGCTTCATCTTCAGCGGCGACTTCCTGCCCGAGCCGACGCCGATGGCCGACGTGCTCGAGCTGCTCGACGAGCGCCGCTTCCGGCTGTTCGGGCGCGCCAACGACCTGATCCACGTGGCCGGCCGGCGCAGCTCGCTGGCCCACCTCAACTACCACCTCAACAGCATCCCCGGCGTGGACGACGGCGCCTTCTGGCTGCCCGACGAGGTGGCCGACGGCGTGGTGCGGCCGATCGCCTTCGTGGTCGCGCCTGAGCTCACGGCGGCGGTCATCGTTGCTGCGCTGCGGCAACGGCTCGAGCCGGTCTTCGTGCCGCGGCGCGTGGTGCACGTGAAGAGTTTTCCGCGCGAGGGCACGGGCAAGCTCACGGTGCGCGCGCTGCGCGAGTTCGCGCTGGCGCAACTGGCCGAGGACGGCACGCCGGTGCGGCTTGTGCACACGGTGCCGGTCGACCATCCGGCGTTCGCCGGCCACTTTCCCGGCCAGCCGCTGCTGCCGGGCGCACTGGTGCTGGCCGAGGTGCAGGAGGCGATCCGCCGCGTGCCGGTGCTGGTGGCCCGGCTCGGCGCCAATCCCACGCTGGCCGCGGCCAAGTTCCTGGCGCCGGTGCGTCCGGGCGCCGTGCTGGCGATCGAGCTGAACCCCGAGGCCAGCGGCGGCGGTGTGCGCTTCGACGTGCGCTGCGATGGCGTGGTGGCTGTCACCGGCCGCTGGACCCCCGTGGCAGAGTCGCCGCGATGAAGCACACGGAGGCCGAGACCCGCGCGGTGAACGCCGCGGCCCGGACGGAGGCCGAGGCGGCCGACTGGACCCGTGCCCCCGAGCGCAGCAACATGCTCGCGCTGCGCTTCATCTGCTTCATGGCGATCTTCTTCGGCCGCCGCATCACGCGGCTGCTGCTGCCGCCGATCGCGCTGTACTTCCTCTTGTTCGCGCCCACGCCGCGGCGCCACATCAAGCGCTACCTGTTCCGCGCCATCGGCCCGCAGGCCGGCTGGGTCGACGGCTTCAAGCTGCTGCATGCCTTCGCCTCGACGGTGCTCGACCGGGTGTATTTCCTGCGCGGTCGCATGGACCTGTTCGACTTCCGCATGGACGGCCAGGTCGAGCTCGAGAATGCGGCGGGCGAGGGGCGCGGTGCCTTCCTGCTCGGCGCGCACGTGGGCAGCTTCGAGGCCATGGGCGCTTGCAAGCGTCAGCAGCCCGACCAGGCGCGCATGCGCCTCGCGATGCTGATGTATCCCGACAACGCGCAGCGCATCACCGCCATCCTCAACGCGATCAGCCTGCCCGAAGCGCGGCCGCACGTGATCGCGCTGGGCCGGCCGCACTCGATGCTCGCGCTGCGCGACTGGCTCGACGGCGGCGGCATGGGCGGCATGCTGGCCGACCGCACGCTGCCCGGCAGCGAGGACCAGCCGGCGCAGCAGCGCGGCAACAACATCGTGCTGCCGTTCCTGGGCCGGCCCGCCAGCTTCAACGACGGGCCGTTCCGGCTCGCGGCGCTGCTGCGGCGGCCGGTGTTCTTCATGGCCGGGGTCTACCACGGCGGTGCGCGCTACGATGTCCGCTTCGAACGCCTGGCCGACTTCGGCCAGCGCCCGGCCGATGCCGCCGAGCGCGAACGGCTGATCCGCGCCGCGGTCGAAGCCTATGTGGCGCGCCTGGAGGCGCTGTGCCGCGCCTACCCCTACAACTGGTTCAATTTCCATGATTTCTGGCTCGAAGATGCAGATGCGCCCGCGGCGGCTTGAACGGTTCATAAAGGCCCTGCTGCTCGTGCTGGCCTTCGGCGCCGCGCCGGCCTGGGCCTTCGACCTCAACGAACTGATGGGCCTGCTGGCCAAGCAGAAGAGCGGCGAGGCCCGCTTCACCGAGCAGCGCTTCGTGCACGGCCTCGAAGGCCCGCTCGATGCGCGCGGCACCTTGAGCTTCGATGCGCCCGACAAGCTGGTGCGCCGCACGCTGTCGCCGCGCGTCGAGACCATGGCGGTGGAGGGCAACACGCTGACCCTGTCGCGCGGCGGCCGCAACCGCACGCTCGCGCTCGACAGCATGCCCGAGCTGCTGGGCTTGGTCGAAGCCATGCGCGGCACGCTCAGCGGCGACGGCACCACGCTGCAGCGCTATTTCCGCAGCACCGTGACCGGTTCGGCCAGCCAGTGGGCGCTCGACCTCACGCCGATCGACAGCCGGCTCGCGGCCCAGGTGCGCAGCATGCGCATCAGCGGGCGCGCGAGCGACGTGCTCGGGCTCGAGATGGAGTTCGTCGGCGGCGACCGCTCGGTGATGAACATCGTGCCCGACCGTCCCGCGGCTGCCCCCGCACCGGCGGCGGCGCCGGCCGGGCGCGGCACGCCGTGAGCGCGACCGCGCCGCAGGGGCCGCCGAGCTGGCAGCGCCGCGCGGTGGTGCTGCTGGTTTGGGTGGCGCTGCTGCTGGCCGGCGTGTTCGAGATCTCGCGCACCCATTTCAACGCCGACCTGTCGGCCTTCCTGCCCAAGAGCCCGGATGCGCGCCAGCGCGTGCTGATCGAGCAGTTGCAAAGCGGCGTGGCCTCGCGCACCCTGATGCTGGGCCTCGAGGGTGGCACGCCCGAGGCGCGCGCGCAGGTGTCGCGCGCGATGGCGAAGAGCATGCGCGAGAGCCAGCTGTTCGACCTGATCCAGAACGGCGACACCGGCGACTGGACCGAGGCCGGCACCTGGGTGTTCCAGCACCGCTACCAGCTCTCGCCGGGCGTGGCGCCCGAGCGCTTCACGGTCGAGGGCTTGCGCGACGCGATCAACGAGACGCTGTCGATGCTCGGCACGCCGGCCGGCAACGTGATCAAGCCCTTCCTCGACCGCGATCCCACGGGCGAGACCACGCGCATCGCCGAGGAGCTGGTGCCGGCCAGCGCGCCGCGCAGCGAAGGCGGCGTGTGGATGTCGCGCACCGCGCCGCGCGCGCTGATGATCCTGACCACGCGCGCCGCCGGCAGCGACCTCGACGCGCAGGCGGTGGCGATCGCGCGCGTGCACGCGGCCCACGAGGCGGCCACGCGCGATCTGGGCGAAGCCAAGCCGCAGCTGCTGCTGACCGGCCCGCCGGTGTTCTCGGTGCTCAGCCGCGACAAGATCAAGACCGAGGCGATCCATCTCGCGATCGTCGGCGGCATCGTCATGGGCGGACTGCTGCTGCTGGCCTTCGCCTCGCCGCGCGCGCTGGTGATCGCCTTCCTGCCGGTAGCCACCGGCGTGGTGATCGGCACCGCGGCGGTCAGCTGGGTCTTCGGCTCGGTGCACGGGCTCACGCTGGGCTTCGGCAGCACGCTGATCGGCGAGACCGTCGACTACGCCATCTACTACCTGATCCAGGCGCGCGGCGCGGCCGTGCCCGGCACCGGCTGGCAGCGCTGGCGCACGGTGCACTGGCCCACGGTGCGCATCGGGCTGCTGACTTCGGTCTGCGGCTTCGCGGCGCTGGTGTTCTCGGGCTTCCCGGGCCTGGCCCAGCTCGGCGTGTTCTCGATCGCCGGCCTGGTCGCGGCCGCCGTCGCCACCCGCTACGCGCTGCCGATGCTCGCGCCCGACGGCGCCACCGGCATGGGCATGCGGCGCCAGATGGCGAGCTTCGCCGGCCTGCTGGTGCGCAACCTGCCGCGCCTGCGGTGGCCGCTGGCGGCGCTGGGCGTGGCCGCGGTGGCGCTGGTGCTGTGGCAGGGCGGCCACCTGTGGCGCGCCGACCTCAGCGCGATGAGCCCGGTGCCGCGCGCGCAGCAGCAGCTCGACGAGATGCTGCGCAACGACATCGGCACCAGCGACGGCGGCATCATCGTGATGGCCAACGGCGCCGACGCCCAGGCGGCGCTGCGCAACAACGAGGCCGCGAGCGCGAAGCTCAGCGCGCTGGTCGATCGCGGCGAGCTCGGCGGCTTCGAAACCGTGACGCGTGTGCTGCCGAGCATCGCGGCCCAGCAGGCGCGCCTGGCGAGCCTGCCCGATGCCGACACCCTGCGCACCCGCCTGGCCGAGGCCACGCAGGGCCTGCCGCTGCCGGCCAGCCGGCTCGCGCCCTTCATCGCCGACGTCGAGGCCGCGCGCCAGCTCAAGCCGGTGCAGCTCGACGAACTCCGCGAAGGCCCGCTGCGCGCGGTGGTCAGCTCGCTGATGTACGAGCGCCCGGGTGGCGGCTGGTCGACGCTGATCGCGCTGCATCCGGGGCCGAAGTTCGAGCAGGCGAAGCTCGAGGCCGCGCTCGCCGGCGTGCCCGAGGTGCAGGTGGTCGACGTAGGCCGCGAGCTCGGCAGCCTCTACCAGCGCTACCTGCACGAGGCCTTCGTGCAGGTGCTGCTCGGCGCACTGGCGGTGGTCGTGCTGCTGGGCATCTACCTGCGCTCGGGCCGGCGCCTGCTGGCGGTGTGCCAGCCGCTGCTGTTCGCCGTGATGCTCACGCTCGGCGGCATGGCCGTGATGCAGGCCGCGCTCGGCATCCTGCACCTGGTGGGGCTGCTGCTGATCGTGGCGGTGGGCTCGAACTACGCGCTGTTCTTCGACCAGTTGCGCACGACGGGCCGGGCCGACGAGGACACGCTGGCCTCGCTGATGCTCGCCAACCTGACGACCGTGGTCTCCTTCGGCCTGATCGCGATCTCCGACATTCCCGCGCTGTCGTCGATCGGCCGCGTGGTGGCGCCGGGCGCGCTGCTGGCGCTGCTGCTGTCGGCCGCCTTCGCGCGCCGCGTGACGCCACCCGCGGGCGAGGCGGGGTCTTCGGACGGCGGCACGCGCAGCTGACGCACAATCCCGCGCCATGTCGACCGCACCCGTCGTCCCCGAATCCTGGCCGTGGCCGCCGGCCATCCGCGCCAGCGCGGCCTGGCACGCAGCCGCCGTCGGCGCGGGCGTGCTGGTGCCGGGCGCCTGGCCCTGGGCCCTTGGCGCGATCGTGCTCAACCATGCGTTGATCACCGCGGCCGGGCTCACGCCGCGCAGCCGCCTGTTGGGCCCCAATGTCACGCGGCTGCCCGCGGCGGCCGTCGCGCGCCGCGAGGTGGCGATCACCATCGACGACGGCCCAGAACCCGCGGTGACGCCGCGCGTGCTCGACCTGCTCGATGCCCATGGCCAGCGCGCCACCTTCTTCTGCATCGCCGAGCGCGTGCGGGCCCAGCCGGCGCTGGCGCGCGAGATCGTGGCGCGCGGCCACAGCATCCAGAACCACACGGCGCGGCATCGGCACAACTTCTCTTTTCTCGGCCCACGCGGTTTCGCCAGCGAGATCGCGCAGGCGCAGCAGATCCTGGGCGAGGTCACGGGCCAGCGCCCGAGCTGCTTTCGCGCGCCGGCCGGGCTGCGCAACCCCTTCCTGGAGCCGGTGCTGCACCGGCTCGGCCTGTCGCTCGTGAGCTGGACCCGCCGCGGCTTCGACACCCGCGAGGGCGATGCGCAGCGCGTGCTGTCGCGCCTCACGCGGGGCCTAGCGGCCGGCGACATCCTGCTGCTGCACGACGGCAATGCCGCGCGCACCGCCCGTGGAGAACCCGTATTGCTGGAGGTACTGCCCTTGCTGCTCGACCGCCTGCGCGCCGATGGACTGCGCGCCGTGACCCTGCCCGAGGGGCTTCGGGAATGAGCGCCGTGCTCTCGACCGACGGCGCCTGGCGCGAGCTGCACGAGGCCGCCACCGATCCCTACAAAAAGGGCGGCAGCTTCGCCTGGCACTTCGCGCGCGGCAAGCTCGGGCGGGATCCGGTGTTCCGCGGCCTGCTCGAACGCGGGCTGATCGATGCACAGCATCGGCGCGTGGTCGACATCGGCTGCGGCCAGGGCCTGTTCGCGAGCCTGCTGGCCTCGATGAGCCGCATGCAGCAGCAGGGGCGCTGGCCCGCCGGCTGGGGCGCCACGCCGAGCGCCGCCGAATACACCGGCATCGAGCTGATGCCCAAGGACGTGGCGCGCGCCGAGGCCTCGATCGGCCATCTCGAGCCCGCGCCGCGGCTGCTCTGCGCCGACATGTGCGCGGCCGATCTGCCCGATTGCGACCTGGTCGTGATCCTCGACGTGCTGCACTACGTGGACCATGCCGCGCAGGAAGGCGTGCTGCGCCGCGTGCGCGATGCGCTGCGGCGCGGCGGCAGTCCCCGGGCGCGGCTGCTGCTGCGCGTGGGCGATGCCTCGAGCCGCCGCGGCTTCGCGATCAGCCAGTGGGTCGACCGCACCGTGACGCGCGTGCGCGGCCACAAGGTGTCGCCGACCTGGGGCCGTCCGCTGGCCGAATGGAAGGCGCTGCTCGAACGGCTGGGCTTCGGCGTGCAAAGCATTCCGATGAGCGAAGGCACGCCGTTCGCCAATGTGCTGCTGGTGGCCGACCTCGCACCGGAGGGCGCGCGATGACGATGAGCTTCCTGCCGCAGACGCTCGAGCGCGACGGCATCGCGCAGCGCATACCGCACCGCGGCAGCATGTGCCTGCTCGAACGGCTCGAGGGCTGGGATGCCGAGACGATCCGCTGCAGCACCACGACCCACCGCCAGGCCGACAACCCGTTGCGCACGGCCAGCGGGCTGCTGGCGCCGAATGCCGTCGAGTACGCCGCGCAGGCGATGGCGCTGCATGGCGGGCTGCTGGCGAGCGAAGGCGACAGGCCCTCGGCCGGCTTCCTCGCGAGCACGCGCAGCGTGCGCACGACGGTGGCGCGGCTCGACGAGGTCGAGGGGCGCTTGCAGGTCGAGGCGCGGCGGCTGTCGGGCGACGCCCAGCAGGTGATGTACGAGTTCTGGCTCAGGGACGGCGAAGGCCGTGCGCTGGCCGACGGCCGCGCGGTGGTGGTGCTGAACACGCCGCTGGCCCTGGACACCCCGAAGGAATCATGAGTCTCCAAGGAAAACGCGCCCTGATCACGGGCGCCAGCGGCGCGCTCGGCGCCGCCATGGCCGAGCGCTTCGCGCGCGACGGCGCGACCGTGCTGCTGCATGCGAACTCGCGTCCCGACGCGGTCGAGCAACTGGCCGCGAAGATCGCCGCGGCCGGCGGCAAGGCCGAATGCCACGTCTTCGACCTGCGCAGCGACGAGGCCTGCGCGGTCGCTTGCGCGCGCATGCTGGAGGCGGGGCCGGTGCAGGTGATCGTCAACAACGCGGGCGTGCACGACGACGCGGTGCTGCCGGGCATGCGCGCCGAGCAGTGGCACAAGGTGATCGACATCTCGCTCAACGGCTTCTTCCGCGTGACCCAGCCGCTGCTGCTGCCGATGCTGCGCACCCGCTGGGGACGCGTGCTCAACATCTCGTCGGTGGCGGCGCTGGTGGGCAACAAGGGCCAGGTGAACTACGCGGCGGCCAAGGGCGCGCTCAACAGCGCGACCAAGGCGCTGTCGCTCGAGGTGGCCTCGCGCGGCGTGACGGTGAATGCGATCGCGCCCGGGATCATCGCCTCGCCGATGGCCGACGCGGCGTTCGATCCGGCGCTGATCCAGCAGATGGTGCCCGCCAAGCGCGCCGGCAAGCCCGAAGAAGTGGCGGCGCTGGCCGCCTTCCTCGCGAGCGACGAGGCGGCCTACATCACCGGGCAGGTAATCTCGGTCAACGGTGGGATGATCTAGCTGGCGCTCAGAGCGGCAGCGTGTCGAAGGCCGCGTAGGCGGTCGCCAGCCACGACTTCACGCGCTGGCGTTCGAGCAGCCCCAGCGCGTGCGGGCCTTCGCGGTCGTTCACGGCCTTCCAGAAGCTGGTGCTCTGCGCATCGATCTTGCGCATGCTGGCCTCGTGCAGGCGCGGCAGCGCGATCACGCGCGCGCCGTTCGCGGTGGCCTTGGACATCGACTGCGACCCGAGCAGGGTGCCGAAGTCGCTGCCGCGGCCGTAGTTCTGCACCACGATGTAGTTGGGCCGCTTGCCGAAGGTGTCGACCAGCGTGCCGAGCAGGTCGGAGGAATCCTTGCCGTCGTCGAGCACGTGCCAGAAATTGACGGTGACGCCGATCTCGGCGAAGACGTCGAACAGGTCGGATTCCTTGATCCAGCGCGCCAGTGGTGCCAGCGTCTGCGCCGCGAGGTCGACGATCACGCTCTGCTGCGGATGGGTCTCGAAGCCGTTGACCACGGTGTCGAGCCCTTCGAAGCTGTCGACCACCACGGGCGAGGCGAAGCCTTCGTAGAAGCGGGTGAACGAGCTGTGCGAGCGGTCGGTGTCGAAGCCCGTGAAGGAGCGGCTGTGGTCGATGAAGTACTGGGCCAGGACCCGTGCCGTGACCGACTTGCCGACCCCGCCTTTTTCGCCGCCGATGAAATTGATGGAGCTCATGGTGTCGCTGGTAGATGTGGAAGATTCAGGAAGCCGGCGACAGTTTGCCTCAGCTTCTGGGGGCGGACTCCCGGCGCGAGGACGAATCGCCTGAATGGCCGTCGTCGACGTGGTCGTCGGGCTGGTTGTGTGGGGAGGGCGTCGCGAGGCTGCCGTCGCCGCCGATGTAGCGACGCCTCGCGGCCGTGAAGGCGGCGCTGCCGGCACCGAGCAGGCCCAGGGCGGCGCAGGCCGCGCCCGCGTCGATCAACAACTCCAGAACCACGATACCGACTCGCATGCGCCAATTCCCGTCATGTTGCGTTGAACTATGTCATCTGGGCGGGAAGCATCATCGCGGAAAGTTGTGCGCGTGTGTATCTCGTGCCTCGCGGCGATGCCGGCTCCGCCAGACCCGGGGCCTATTGGCCGCGCCGGGCCATTCCCTGCAGCAAGGGGTGGGATTGCAGGCGCTGCTGCAGCCGCGCCTTCCAGGACGCGGGCAGGGTGGAGCCGTCGATCATCGCGGGCCACTGCTCGCGCGCGCGACGCGCGGTGTCGCTGACCACGCGCCGCACTTGAGGTTCGTGCAGGCCGGCCGAGAAGCAGAAGGCGCGCACGTTGGCGGGGCTGAACAGGCCGCTGCGCCGTGGCGCGGCATTGCTCGTGGCGGGGAGCAGCGGGAGCGCATGGCCTTCGACGCCCTGCAGCGCCGCATAGGCCACGATGTCGTAGGCCGGCGCGAAGCGCGGCGAGGCGCCGTCGGGGTAAAGCACGCCGAAGTTCTTCAGGTGCGCATCGGGGTTGCCGAGCAGCTCGTTGACCGCGAGCCGGCGCACCAGCTCGAGCACGGCCTCCTCGCCGAGCGAGGGAAAGGCCCGCATCGCGAGCGCCATGTTGAGGTAGCTGCCGCCGTACTTGTGCAGCGGGTCGAAGCCCAGCACCTGCGCGAAGTCCTCGAAGTGGATGCGGCGCGCGCCTTCGCGGTCGAAGCGCGTGACCGCGAGGAACTCGGGCTCGTCGGGCAGGGCGTAGCTGTGCTCGGCCGAGATCGCCGCAAGCGGCGCGAGTTCGGCATGGCAGACCTCGACACCCGCGGCGGCGGCCATCTGCAGCGAGAGCATCTCCAGCTGCGGCATGTGCGGCCGCCCGGCCACGGGCAGCTTGGCGATCACACGCGTGCTGGCGCCGGCGCGGGTGCGCGCCACGTAGCGCCCGCCCTGGCGGCGCAGGCCCAGCTTGGGCTGCACGCCCGACACCGAGATGCCCTGCGGCATCGGCAGCTCGACCACCGACATCTCGAGCGCGTCCTGGTCCTGCGTGATGAGCCGCTGCAAGGTGGCGCGGTCCACCGACACCGGGCGCGCGCTCACCGCGCCCGGCAGGTCGCCGCCGCAGGCCGCTAGCAGCTCGAAATGGTCGTTCTCGCGGCAGCCGCGTAACTGCGCGATGTGGGTGCGCAGCACGCCTTCGGGCAGCAGGTTCTGGAAGAAGCGCGGCAACTGGCCGCCCTGCGCGTTGAACAGCGGATTCTTGATGTCGCTCCAGAGGGCCGCCTGCGAGGCGGCATCGTTCGCCACCATCGACAACGACAGCACCTCGGCCGGCGGCGTCGCGACGATCTCGGGCTCGGCCACGAAGCGACACAGGTCGGCGTACTGGAACAGCTTGCCGAAGCGGCGCGTGCCGAGCGCGATCTCGAGGATCTTGACGTTCATGGCGAGCGCTTGCGCGAGCCGCGGCGGGCCGGAGTTTCGCGTAGGTAGGGCGGCGGCTCGGGCGGCAGCGCCAAGGCGGCCACCGCGGTACCTACGCGCGTGGCAACGGGGCGGTAGCCGGCATCGGTGTCGAGCACAGCGCTGGCGCCGAAGCCCTTGGGCACCAGCTGAAGCTCGAGCCCCAGCGCATCGACCAGTGCGAGCAGCGAGGACATCTGCGGATTGCCCTGCGGCCCGAGCGCGTTGCGCACCGAACGCTCGGTCAGGCCCGAGCGCTGCGCGACCTCGGCGCCGGAGAGGCCGGAGGCCTCGCGGCGGGCGATCAGCGCGGCGATCAGTTCCTGCTTGGTCATGGAAAGATATTACCGCAAATGACCAATTCGGAAATATGTTTCCCAAGGCATCTCTGGGCCGAGGCGACGGCGGCGTGCCGTCCGCCCAGATTCAGCGCGGCACCAGCGTGAAGAAGGGCATCACCACGCCCATCACCCAGTTCTGCCCGAAATCGAGCGCCGCGCGCCGGTACTTTTCGTCGGCCTGGGCCGCCAGCAGGTCGAGCCGCGCGACCACTTTCGACAGCTCGCGGTCGGCCACGAGGTTGCGGCCGCGTTCGCTGATCTCGGTGGCCAGCAGCAGCGGCTGGCCGTCGGGGCCGGTCTTGGAGGCGATCAGCCACAGCGAGATCTCGAAGTTGCGCGCGGCCCGGTAGCTGTTCTCGGCATTGATGCCGTCGATCATGCTTTGCTCCCAGGTGTCGCCATTGGCCTGCTTGAGCATCGAGGCCCAGCCCACCACCAGTGCCGCCACGCGGTCGCCCTGGTAGCCCTGCGGCCCGGTGTCGAAGGCCAGGCGGATCGCCTCGATGCCGGTGACGCCGTGCAGCTCGGGCAGGTCGGGGCCCTGCGTCACGGCGGCCCAGGCGCGCTGGCTGGCGGCGTCCATGCTGGCGGCCGATTTGCGCCATTCGCGAGGATTGCGCCGGTAGAGCGTGGTCTGCACGCGCCGTATCGATTCGAGGTTGTCGCGCAGCGAGAGGTTGGCGATGCGGTTGGCGCTCGACTGCAGCCATTCTTGGTTGGCGTAGGGCTCGGCGCGCTGGGTGTTCTGGAACGCGCCGCAGCCGCCGAGCCCGAGCAGGGCACCGGTGCCCGCGAGCAGCCAGGCGCGGCGGTCTTTCAGGGGAGAAACCGAGGATTCGCTCATGCCCTGACGTTATCATCCACGGCTGGGGCGGCGGCCTGCTTCAAGCGGCGGGCCCGTGCAATTTTCCTTACAAATCAATACCTTGGCGTTAATTGTTGAGCCGCCTTTCAAGGCGGGGACGCACTGACCCAGGACAGGCCGACAAGTCGTGCGTCTCAATTCCATCAAGCTCTCGGGCTTCAAGTCGTTCGCCGAACCCACCAACTTCCTGCTGCCGGGCCAACTGGTCGGGGTGGTCGGGCCCAACGGTTGCGGCAAGTCGAACATCATGGATGCGGTGCGCTGGGTGCTGGGCGAGTCGCGCGCCTCGGAACTGCGCGGCGAGTCGATGCAGGACGTGATCTTCAACGGCACGACCACGCGCAAGCAGGCCAGCCGCTCGAGCGTGGAACTGGTGTTCGACAACGCCGACCACCGCGCCGGCGGCCAGTGGAACCAGTTCGGCGAAATCGCGGTGCGGCGCGTGCTCACGCGCGACGGCACCAGCAGCTACTTCATCAACAACCAGCCGGTGCGCCGGCGCGACGTGCAGGACGTGTTCCTCGGCACCGGCCTCGGCCCGCGCGCCTACGCCATCATCGGCCAGGGCACGATCAGCCGGATCATCGAATCGAAGCCCGAGGAACTGCGCCTGTTCCTCGAGGAGGCCGCGGGCGTCTCGAAGTACAAGGAACGCCGCCGCGAGACCGAGAACCGCCTGGGCGACACGCGCGAGAACCTGACCCGGGTCGAGGACATCCTGCGCGAGCTCAACGCCAACCTCGAGAAGCTCGAGAAGCAGGCCGAGGTGGCCGCGCGCTACAACGCGCTGCAAGGCGATGCCACCAAGAAGCAGCACCAGCTGTGGTTCCTCAAGCGCGCCGAGAGCGAGAGCGACAAGGCGCGCATCAAGGCCGAATCCGAGAAGGCGATCAACGACCTCGAGTCGCGCACCGCCGACCTGCGCCACATCGAGAACGAACTCGAAACCGTGCGCCAGGCCCACTACGGCGCCGGCGACCTGGTCAACCAGGCCCAGGGCAAGCTCTACGAAGCCAGTGCTGAGGTCGGCCGGCTCGAGGGCGAGATCCGCTTCGTGGTCGAGGGCCGCCAGCGCGTGGAGCAGCGGCTGGTGCAGTTGCGCGAGCAGATCGCGCAGTGGGACAACCGCCGCGTCGAGGCCGAGGCCGAGATCGAGACGCTGGCCGGGCAGGGCGTTGACGCCGAGGAACAGGCCGTGCTGCTGGCGGCCCAGCTCGAGGAGCACGACGCGCGCATGCCCGAGCTCGAGGAAGCGCAGCAGCGGGCGCAGGACCAGGCCAACGCGCAGCGCACGGCCGTCGTGCAGGTGCAGCAGCAGATCCAGGTGCTGGCCGCCGACCAGCGCAACATCGAGGAGCAGTCGCGCCAGCTCAACCAGCGCAGCGAGCGGCTGCGCGCCGACCAGAAGGGGCTGGCCGCGCCCGATGAGGCGAAGCTGGTGGCGATGCAGGAGCAGCTCGAGGCCGCGCAGGAAGCGGCCAGCGAGGCCGATGCGCGGTTGCAGGACCTGCAGGAAGCGGTGCCGCGGCTCGACGACGACCGCCGCACGCGCCAGCAGGCGGTGAACAGCGAGGGTGCGCGCCATGCCGAGCTGTCGGCGCGACTCGAGGCGCTGCGCGCGCTGCAGGAAAAGGTCAAGACCGACGGCAAGCTCGCGCCCTGGCTCGCCAAGCACGGGCTCGACGGCCTGCAGGGCCTGTGGAGCCGCATCCACATCGAACAGGGCTGGGAGAACGCGCTCGAGTCCGCGTTGCGCGAGCGCCTGGGCGCGCTCGAGGTCAGCCGGCTCGACATGGTCCGCGCCTTCGCCAACGACGCGCCGCCGGCCAAGCTGGCCTTCTACAGCCCGCCGGTCGCCGGCGTGCCCGAAGGCGCCGCCAACCTGCCGCGGCTGTCGAGCCTGCTGCGCCTCAACGACGCGGGCCAGCAGGCGCTGCTGGCCGACTGGCTGCATGGCTGCTACACCGCCGCGAGCTTCGAGGAGGCGCTGGCCCAGCGCGGCACGCTGCAGGCCGGCGAGACGATCTACGTGCAGAGCGGCCACGCCGTGAGTTCGCACGGCGTCAATTTCTACGCCCCCGATTCCGAGCAGGCCGGCCTGCTGGCGCGCCAGCGGGAAATGGAGAACCTCGACCGCCAGCTGCGCGCCCAGGCGCTGATCAGCGAAGACGCGCGTGCCGCGCTGGTGCGTGCCGAAGCCGCCTACGCCGACGCCGCGCAGCGACTGGTATCGGCACGCCGCGAAGCCGCCGACACGCAGTCGCGCGCGCACGAGCTGCAGGTCGAGACCCTGCGCCTCACGCAGCTGGCCGAACAGACCCGTGCGCGCAGCGAGCAACTCGCGGCCGACCTCGGCGAGGTCGACGCCCAGCTCGAGGAGCTGCAGGAGCGCCGCATCGCCGCCGAGGGCCGCTTCGAGGAGCTCGACATGCAACTGGCCGATAGCCAGGAGCGCCATGCCGAGCTCGACGAACGCGTGATCGAGGCTGGCCGCGCGCTGACCGCCAGCCGCGAGCAGCACCGCAGCCTGGAGCGCCAGGCGCAGGAAGCCACCTTCGCGCAGCGCACGCTCGACGCGCGCCGCGGCGAGCTCAACCGCTCGATCGAGACCGCGTCGCAGCAGACCGTGGCGCTGACCGACGAGGACGAACGCGCCCGCGGCGAACTGAGCCGGCTGTCGGACGCCGCCGCCCAGGCTGGGTTGCAGGATGCGCTGTCGCTCAAGCTCGAACGCGAGACCGCGCTGGGCGCCGCGCGCAGCCAGTACGACGACCTCACGCTCAAGCTGCGCGCGAGCGACGAGCGCCGGCTGCAGCTCGAGCGTGAACTCGATCCGCTGCGCCAGCGCATCACCGAATTCCAGCTCAAGGAGCAGGCCTCGCGCCTGGGCTTCGAGCAGTACGAACAGCTGCTGGCCGATGCCGGCGCCGACCTCGAGGCCATCGCGCTCTCGATCGAGACCGACAAGGTGCGGCTGACCGGCCTGCAGGGCGAAATCGACCGCCTGAACCGCGAGGTGGTGGCGCTCGGCGCGGTCAATCTCGCGGCGCTCGACGAGCTCGCGGTGGCGAGCGAGCGCAAGGTCTTCCTCGACGCTCAGTCGGCTGACCTCAACGAGGCGATCACCACGCTCGAGGACGCCATCCGCAAGATCGACGCCGAAACGCGCGACCTGCTCGGCGGCACCTTCAAGACCGTGAACGAGCACTTCAGCCGCATGTTCCCCGAGCTGTTCGGCGGCGGCAACGCCAAGCTGATGATGACCGGCGACGAGATCCTCGACTCCGGCGTGCAGGTGATGGCGCAGCCGCCCGGCAAGAAGAACCAGACCATCCACCTGCTGTCGGGCGGCGAGAAGGCGCTGACCGCGATCGCGCTGGTGTTCGCGATCTTCCAGCTCAATCCCGCGCCTTTCTGCCTGCTGGACGAAGTGGATGCGCCGCTGGACGACGCCAACACCGAGCGCTACGCCAAACTCGTGACCGCCATGAGCCGCGAAACCCAGTTCCTCTTCATCAGCCACAACAAGATCGCCATGGAAATGGCCGAGCAACTGATCGGCGTGACGATGCAGGAGCAGGGCGTCTCGCGCATCGTCGCGGTCGACATGGAAGCGGCGGCCTCGATGGTCGAGGCAGCCTGAGGCGCGCGCACCCATGAGCAATCTCACGCTTGCCCTGGCCATCCTCGGTGGCCTCGTCCTCGCGGCCGTGATCGGCTACGACGCCCTGCGCTCGCGCCGCAACGCACCGCGCCAGCCCGATGCGGCCGACGGCGAACCGGCCGATGCGCAGCGCGCACCGTCCGAAGACGGCTACGAGCCGGTGATGCACATCGATCCGCGCCAGGTGCCGACGCACGACCGGCACGAACCGCTGTTCGATCCCGACCTGCCGGCGCCCGGCACGCTGCCGGTGCCCACGGGCGAACGGCGCGGCGGGCTCGATCCCTTGATCGACGTGATCGCGCCGATCTCGCTCGACGGCCTGGCCTCGGGCGATGCCGCGATCGCCGCCATGCCGCCGACGCGCCGCGCGGGCAGCAAGCCGGTGGCCATCGAGGGCCTGAACGAGCACTCGCGGCAATGGGAGCCGCCCGTGCCGGGACAGCGCTACGGCGCGTTCCAGGTCGGCGTGCAACTGGCCAACCGCACCGGCGCGCTCAACGAGATCGAGTATTCCGAGTTCGTGGTGAAGGCCCAGGCCTTCGCCGACACGGTGAACGGCGCGCCCGAATTTCCCGAGATGCTCGACGAGGTGGCGCGCGCCCGCGAACTCGACCAGTTCGCCAGCGCGCACGATGCGCAACTGGGCTTCGTGCTGCGCGCGCTGCATGCGGCCTGGAGCCCGGGCTACGTGCAGCAGAACGCGGCGCGGTTGGGCTTCGTGGCCGGCATCATCCCGGGCCGCATGGTGCTGCCGACCAGCGAATTGGGCCTGCCGCCGATCCTGGGCCTGGCCTTCGACACCCAGGCCGCGCTGGCCGACGACCCGGCGCAGTCGGCGATCCGCGAACTGAGCCTGAGCCTCGACGTGCCCCAGGTCGACCGCGGCGAGCAGCCGTTCACCCGCATGCGCGAGATCGCCGCCACGCTGGCGCGCGAAATGGACGGCGTGGTGACCGACAGCGACGGCCAGCTGCTGCGCGACGAGACCATGGACGCCATCGGCGCCGACCTCGAGCAGCTCTACGACACGCTCGACGCGCGCGACCTCGCGGCGGGCTCGCCGCTGGCGCGCCGGTTGTTCAGCTAAGCCGCTCCCACCATGCACAAGGCCGCCCCGCCCGCCACGAAGCGGTCGGGCGGCCGCATCGTTTTTTCGGAAGACACCCCATGACCACGCGCGACGAAGCGGCCCACGAAGCCGCCGACCTGAGCGAGAAGCTCCACCACAACGCCTACCTCTACTACGTGCTCGACGCGCCCGCGCTGCCCGATGCCGAGTACGACCGCATGTTCCAGCGGCTGCAGGCGATCGAGGCCGAGTTCCCCGAGCTGCGCACGCCCGACTCGCCGACGCAGCGCGTGGGCGGCAAGGTGCTCGACGGCTTCGTCAAGGTGCGCCACAAGGTGCCGATGCTGTCGATTCGCACCGAGACCGACATCACGCCCGGCGGTGCCAGCAGCTTCGACGCGCGCGTGCGGCGCGAGCTCGGCCTGGCCGAGGACGGTCCGCAGATCGCCTACGTCTGCGAGCTCAAGTTCGACGGGCTCGCGATGAACCTGCGCTACGAGCACGGCGTGCTGGTGCAGGCCGCCACGCGCGGCGACGGCGAGGTCGGCGAGGAGGTCACGCAGAACATCCGCACCGTGCGCGAGATCCCGCTGCGGCTGAAGGGCAACGCGCCGCCGGTGGTCGAGGTGCGTGGCGAGGTCTACATGAAGCGCGCCGACTTCGAGGGGCTCAACGAGCGCCAGCGGCAGAAGATCGCGGCCGGCCAGAAGAACGAGAAGGTGTTCGTGAACCCGCGCAACGCGGCCGCGGGCGCGGTGCGCCAGCTCGACCCAGCGATCGCCGCCGAGCGGCCGCTGAGCTTCTTCGCCTACGGCCTCGGCGAGGTCACGCCGCCGGCCGAGGGCGGGCCCGACTGCCCGACCCAGTTCGACTGGCTGCAGCAGTTCCATGCCTGGGGCTTCCCGGTGGCGATACAGACAGCGCGCGCGACCGGCGCGATCGAGCTGATCGCGTTCCACGAGAACATCGGGCGCCAGCGCGACAGCCTGCCCTACGACATCGACGGCGTGGTCTACAAGGTCGACAGCGTCGAGCTGCAGCGCCAGCTCGGCTTCGTCTCGCGCGAGCCGCGCTGGGCGGTGGCGCACAAGTACCCGGCGCAGGAGCAGATCACCGAGGTGCTCGGCATCGAGGTGCAGGTCGGGCGCACCGGCAAGCTGACGCCGGTGGCCAAGCTGGCGCCGGTGTTCGTCGGCGGCGTGACCGTGACCAATGCCACGCTACACAACGAGGACGAGGCGCGCCGCAAGGACGTGCGCGTGGGCGACCGCGTGATCGTGCGGCGCGCGGGCGACGTGATCCCCGAGGTGGTGGGCGTCACGCCCGAGAGCCTGGCGCGGCCCGAGGGCGAGCGCGGTGCCATCTTCACCATGCCTCACAAGTGCCCGGTCTGCGGCTCGGATGCCGTGCGCGAGGAGGGCGAAGCCGACTACCGCTGCACCGGCGGGCTGTTCTGCGGTGCCCAGCGCAAGGAGGCGATCCTGCATTTCGCGGCGCGCCGCGCGGTCTACGTCGACGGGCTCGGCGACAAGCTGGTCGAGCAGATGGTCGATGCCAACCTGATCCGCACCTTGCCCGATCTCTATAAGCTGGGCTTCACCACGCTGGCGGGGTTGGAGCGCATGGCCGACAAGTCGGCGCAGAACCTGGTCGACGCGCTCGAAGCCTCGAAGAAGACCACGCTGCCGCGCTTCCTGTTCGGCCTGGGCATCCGCCACGTGGGCGAGAGCACCGCGAAGGACCTGGCCAAGCACTTCGGCAAGCTCGACGCGATCATGGATGCGAGCGAGGAACTGCTGCTCGAGGTCAACGACGTCGGCCCGGTGGTGGCGCAGAGCCTGCGCACCTTCTTCGACCAGCCGCACAACCGCGAGGTGGTCGAGCAACTGCGCGCCTGCGGCCTGAGCTGGGAGGAGGGCGAGCCCGCGGCGCGCGTGCCCAAGCCGCTGGCGGGACTGACCTTCGTCATCACCGGTACCCTTCCTACGCTGAGCCGTGACGATGCGAAGGACAAACTGGAATCGGCCGGTGCCAAGGTGGCCGGCTCGGTCAGCAAGAAGACCCACTACCTGGTGGCCGGCGAGGAAGCCGGCAGCAAGCTCGACAAGGCGCGCGAGATCGGCGTCGAGGTGATCGACGAGCCGCGTATGCTGGACATACTCGCCAACGGCGTGCCTCCGGCTGCGGAGTGAGGGGACGGCCTCTCGACTTACCGGCCGTTACGCGACTTCACACCAGCGCAGTCAACAGGGCCTACAAGCTGGTACGTTGAATGAACGCAGAAGGCTGACAAGGAGACCCTCATGCAGAAAACTCGTGTTCTCGGTTTATGCCTCGCGGCCGGCGGCCTCGCGCTGCTCACGGGCTGCGTCGCGGTGCCCGGCGACCCGTACTACAACGGGGGCTACAGCGGAGGGTATTCGGATCCCTACTATTCCGATCCCGTCGTGGTGCAGCCCGCGCCCGTGTACATCAACGGCGGCGGCACCTACTACGACCGCCGTCCCTATTACCGCGATCGGCCGTATTACGGACGTCCCGCCTATCCGTACCCGTCCCGTCCGGGCTGGAACGGCAATGGCGGCGGACGTCCCGGCTGGGGCGGGCGCCCGCCCGCGGTCGTGCCGCCGGTGGCGCTGCCGCGCCCGCAGCCACAGCGAACCGTGCCGGTCACGCCCGGCACCGGCCGCGGCGTTCCGGGGGCCTTGCCGGGCATGCCCGGCTATGTGCCGCAGAACATCGCGCCGTCTCTCCCGGGCCATTAAGCCGACAGGGCAGGGTGGGCGCGACGCGCCCGCCTGCGCGGCCCGCGGGCCCTCGCGATAATCCGCGCCATGGCCATCCACGAAATCCTCAAGATGGGCGACCCGCGCCTGCTGCGCATCGCGCAGCCGGTCACCGCCTTCGACACCGATGAACTGCACCTGCTGGTGCGCGACATGTTCGAGACCATGCATGCGGTCAACGGGGCCGGCCTCGCGGCGCCGCAGATCGGCGTCGACCTGCAGCTGGTGATCTTCGGCACCGATGTCGTGAACCCACGCTACCCCGACGCCCCGCCAGTGCCGCGCACCGTGCTGTTGAACCCGATCATCACGCCGATCGGCGAGGCCGAGGAAGAGGGCTGGGAAGGCTGCCTGTCGGTGCCCGGCCTGCGCGGCGTGGTGCCGCGCTTCTCGAACATCCGCTACACGGGCTTCGATCCCTACGGCGATCCGATCGACCGCACGGCCAGCGGCTTCCATGCGCGCGTGGTGCAGCACGAGGTCGACCACCTGCTGGGCAAGCTCTATCCGATGCGGGTGCGCGACTTCTCGCGCTTCGGCTACACCGAGGTGCTGTTCCCGGGCCTCGACGCGGCCGACGACGATTGAGCGGCGGACCGGGCCCGCGGTCCGGTCGAGCCGCGCAAATTACTTGCTGTTGAGCCCGAAGCGGCCGCCGCCCGTGAACGCGAGCGCGATGGCCGAGAACAGGAACATGCCCTGCAGCTCGAGCGCCCAGCCACCCTGGCCGTTGAGGGCGCCGAGGTCCTTGCGGTGCACCAGCCAGATCGCCACCAGCATGTTGATCGCCACGATCGCGGCCGCGGGCCGCGTGTAGAGGCCGATGATCAGCAGCACCGGCGCGACGATCTCGCCCACGTAGACCAGGTAGGCCAGCACGCCCGGCAGGCCATGCGAGGCCAGCATGCCGCCGATGCCGTCGACACCCTTGGTCACCTTGGCGATGCCGTGCAGAAGGATGAAGATGCCCAGGGCGACGCGAAGAATGAGCTTGCCGGTGTCGTCGGACTTGAACATGGTCGGGGTTCCTCGGTGATGGTTCGAAATGTTGCGAGGGCCGTATGGTAGTGAAGAAACGGCATGCATCCGCGCATGCGCCCACGACGCATGCACGGGGCTTCGCATATGCATCCAACCGGCTGTTCTTTGGCGGCCCGGCGCGCCGCCTCGTACACTGCCTTTTTGCCTTTGCGCAGACACCCCCACCGCAGACCGCGACCCTTGAGGAGAACCCACCCATGACGCCCCGATTCCGATCCGCCTTCGCCCTGGCCGCGGCCGCCGCCGCGCTGGTCGCCGCCGCGCCCGCCTTCGCCGGCAAGACCCTCGATGCGGTCAAGCAGCGCGGCAGCGTCAAGTGCGGCGTGACCAATGGCGTGGCCGGCTTCTCGGCGCCCGACACGCAGGGCAACTGGTCGGGCCTCGACGTCGACACCTGCCGCGCGATCGCCGCGGCCGTGCTCGGCGATGCGAAGAAGGTCGAGTTCGTGCCGCTCAATTCGCAGCAGCGCTTCTCGGCGCTGCAGGCCGGCGAGATCGACATCCTCGCGCGCAACACCACCTGGACGCTCACGCGCGACGCCTCGCTGGGCTTCAACTTCACGACCATCACCTACTACGACGGCCAGGGCTTCCTGGTGCCGAAGAAGCTCAAGGTCACGAGCGCCAAGCAACTGAAGAACGCGACCATCTGCACCCAGTCGGGCACCACCAACGAGAAGAACGTCTCCGACTACTTCCGGGCCCAGAACATCCCCGTCAAGACCGTCGTGTTCGAGAGCTTCGAGGCCTCGTTCAAGGCCTTCTTCTCGGGCCGCTGCCAGGCCTTCACCACCGACGCCTCGGCGCTCGCCGGCCTGCGCAACAAGGAAGCGCAGAACCCCGACGACTACCTGATCCTGCCCGAGCTGATCTCCAAGGAACCGCTGGCGCCGCTGGTGCGCCGCGGCGACGACGAGTGGTTCGCGATCGCCAAGTGGGTGCCCAACGCGCTGATCGAGGCCGAAGAGGCCGGCATCACCGAGGCCAACGCCGAACAGCTCAAGGCCTCGAGCAAGGACCCCGCGCAGCAGCGCCTGCTGGGCGCCGGTGAAGACCTCGGCAAGCTGCTGGGCCTCGACAAGGACTGGTCCTACCGCGCGATCAAGGCCGTGGGCAACTACGGCGAGATCTTCGAGCGCAACGTCGGGCCGAAGTCGGTGCTGAAGCTGCCGCGCGGCTCCAACAACCTCTGGAGCAAGGGCGGCCTGATCTACGCACCGCCGGTGCGATGAGCCTGCGGGCCGCGGGCGGCGCGCGCCGCTCGGCCTGGCTGGCCTGGGCCGTGCAGGTGCTCTTGGTGCTGGCCGTGGTGGCCGGCGCCTTCTGGGTCGTGCACCATGCGCTCGAGGTGCTGCGCGCGCGCGGCGTGCGCTCGGGCTTCGACTTCCTCACCGAGCCCGCGGGCTTCGCGATCAGCGAGGGCTGGCTCGACTTCGAGGCCAGCCAGCCATCGTGGCGGGCCTTCCTCGCCGGCCTTGTCAACACCGTGCGCGCCGCGGTGCCGGCCGTCGTCTTCTCGGTGCTGCTCGGCACCCTGATCGGCATCGGCCGGCTCGCGCCGCACGTGCTGGTGCGCGGCATCTGCACCGCCTACGTCGAGCTGCTGCGCAACGTGCCGCTGCTGGTGCAACTGCTGATGCTGGCCTTCGTGATGGCGAACCTGCTGCCCGACCCGACCGAGCCGGTGCGGCTGCTGCCGGGCGTGTGGCTCAGCAAGGGCGGCCTCAGCGTGCCGTGGCCGGTGGCGGGCGAGGGCGGCTGGTGGCCCACGCACCTCGAATGGCCCGAGCGCGGCGACTTCGGCGTGAACGGCGGCGCGGCGCTGAGCCCCGAGTACGTGACCATCGTCGCGGGCCTGTCGCTCTACTCGGCCGCCTTCGTGGCCGAGATCGTGCGCGCGGGCATCCTGTCGGTGTCGCAGGGGCAGGTGCTCGCGGGGCAGGCGATGGGCTTCTCGGCGGTGCAGCTACTGCGCATCGTGATCCTGCCGCAGGCGCTGCGCGTGATCGTGCCGGCGCTCACGAACCAGGTGCTGAGCCTGGTCAAGAACTCCTCGCTCGCGGTGGCGGTCGGCTATCCCGAGCTGGTGTCGGTGGCCAACACCACCATCGGCGCGAACGGCCGCGCCTTCGAGTGCATCGCGATCATCATGGCGGTCTACCTGTTGCTGTCGCTCGTGATCTCGCTGGGCATGAACCGCTACAACGCGCGCGTCGCGCTGCGGGGCTGGCGATGAGGGTCGTGCGAGGCCCGATCGCCTGGCGGCACGAACTCTGGGGTTCGCCGCTGCGCACGCTTGCCACGCTGCTGCTCGCGGCGCTGTTGGCCTGGGCCGGCTGGCACCTGGTCGAGTGGGCCGTGGTGCACGCGGTGTTCCGCCCCGATGCCGAGGCCTGCCGGGCGGTGCAGCACGGCGCCTGCTGGGGCGTGGTGGCCGAGAAGTGGCGGCCGATGCTGTTCGGCCGCTTCCCTTATGAAGACCAGTGGCGCCCCGCGATCGCGGTCGCGCTGCTGTCGGCGGTCACGGTGCTCAGCGCCTGGCCGCGCAGCTGGCGCTGGTGGCTGCCGCCGTTGTGGCTGCTGGCGCTCGCGGCCTTCGTGCTGCTGATGCGCGGCGGCGTGTTCGGCTGGAGCCACGTGCCGACCAACCGCTGGGGCGGCCTGCCGCTGACCATCGGGCTCGCCGTGGTCGGACTGGCGCTGGCCTTTCCGCTCGCGCTGCTGCTGGCGCTCGGACGCCGCTCGGGCTGGCCGGTGGTGCGCACGCTCTGCGCGAGCTACATCGAGCTGGTGCGCGGCGTGCCGCTGATCTCGGTGCTGTTCATGGCCTCGTTCCTGCTGCCGCTGCTATGGCCCACGGGCTGGCAGCCCGACGTGCTGGTGCGCGTGCTGGCCGGGCTGTCGCTGTTCGTGGCCGCCTACCTGGCGGAGATCATCCGTGGCGGCCTGCAGGCCGTGCCGCGCGGCCAGACCGAGGTCGCGATGGCGCTGGGCTTCGGCCGCTGGCCGGTGCAGCGCGACATCGTGCTGCCGCAGGCGCTGCGGCTGGTCGTGCCGGCGCTGACCAACAACGTGGTCGGCACGCTCAAGGACACCTCGCTGGTCACGGTGGTGGGGCTGTTCGAGCTCACGGGCGCACTCGGTCTGTCGCTCGGCGGCGATCCGACCTGGCGGCCGTTCTACCTCGAGGGCTACCTGTTCATCGCGGCGATCTACTGGCTGCTGTGCTTCGGGCTCTCGCGCTACAGCGTGTGGCTCGAGGAGCGCTTGTCGGCCGTGCCGCGCGTGGTCCAGGCCGAGCCGGCCTGAAGCGTCCTGTACACTCCGCCCCCATGTCGTGTTTCCACCCCGCCTTCGCATCGAGCGCCGCCCTCATGGGCCGCATGATGCCGTCCGCTTCCGCGCGGACCGGATGGGCAATGGATGCACGAATGATTACCACCATTAACACCGCGGCCACCTGAGCACGCGCAGGTGGCCGTTCCGGCAGCCACCTGGTGATCGCTCTTCCCCCGAACGAATGAAACCCAGCTCTGGCAGCTGGGTTTTTGTTTTTGTCGTTTGGAGAAGCCCATGTACCGCGATCCCGTCCAGTCCCTCGAAACCGTCGTGCCCAGCCAGGCCATGCGCCCGCTGCGCGTGGGCATGATCGGCATCGGCACCGTCGGCTCGGGCACCTTCCGCGTGCTGGCACGCAATCACGACCAGATCGCCGCGCGCGCCGGGCGCGGCATCGAGATCGTCATCGTGGCCGCGCGCAACCTCGCGCGCGCCGCGGGCATCGTGGGCGAGGGCGTGGCGCTCACCGACGATGCGATGCGCGTCGCGACCCATCCCGAGCTCGACGTGGTGGTCGAGGTGGCCGGCGGCACCGGCGCGGCGCGCGACTGGGTGCTGGCGGCGATCGCCCACGGCAAGCACGTGGTGACGGCCAACAAGGCGCTGCTGGCCGAGCACGGCGGCGAGATCTTCGAGGCCGCGCGCCGCCACGGCGTGGCGGTGGCCTATGAGGGCGCGGTGGCGGTCAGCATCCCGATCGTGAAGGCGCTGCGCGAAGGCCTCGTGGCCAACCGCATCGAATGGGTGGCGGGCATCGTCAATGGCACCACCAACTTCATCCTGAGCAAGATGCGCGACGAGGGCCTGGACTTCGGCGCCGCGCTCGCACAGGCCCAGGCGCTCGGCTATGCCGAGGCCGATCCGACCTTCGACATCGAGGGCATCGACGCGGCCCACAAGCTCACGCTGCTCGCGGCCAATGCCTTCGGCATGCCGCTGCGCTTCGCCGACGTGCAGGCCGAGGGCATCACGGCGCTGCAGGGGCTGGACGTGGCCTGCGCTGAGCAACTGGGCTTTCGCGTCAAGCTGCTGGCCGTGGCGCGCCGCCGTGAGAAGGGCGTCGAGCTGCGCGTGCAGCCCGCGCTGGTGCCCGCCGAGCATCTGATGGCGCATGTGAACGGCTCGATGAACGCGGTGATGGTCAAGGGCGATGCCTCGGGCGTGACGATGTACTACGGCGCCGGTGCCGGCTCGGAACAGACCGCCTCGGCCGTGATCGCCGACCTGGTGGACGTGGCGCGGCTGGCCGGCACCCCGGCCGCGCAGCGCGTGCCGCACCTGGGCTTCCATGCGCATGCGATGAATGCGCTCGAGGTGCTGCCGCGCGCGGCGGTGCGCAGCGCGCACTACCTGCGCGTGCCGGTGCATGCGGCCGGCGGCATCGAGGCCGTGACGGCCTGGCTCGCCGGCCAGCAGGTGCCGGTGCGGCAGGTGACGCTGGCCGCGCCCTGTGCGGCCGGCGCGCAGGTGCTGGTGCTGACCGAGCCGATGGCGCAGGGCGCGCTCGATCTCGCGGTGCATGCGCTGCAGTCGCACCCGGCCGTGGCCGGCGCGGTCGCGACGCTGCGCGTGGAAACGCTGGAAGGCTGAAGCCCGCTCAGGCGGCGCGCATGGGCAGGCCGCCGGATGCGGCCCGCAGTGCCTCGTCGTCGAACTGCCCCAGTGCCAGCGCGGCGGCGCGCGGCCGTGCCGTGACCAGGCTCACGGCCACCACCACCGCCGCGTTGATCGCCATCGCGATCAGCCCGGCCTCCCATTGCGGCAGCGCGGTCGCCCAGAACTTCGCGGCCGGCGGCGCGAGCAGGGCCGCGAAGCCCGCGAGCAGCCCGGCCAGCACACCGAGCGCGCTGGTGCGCTTCCAGAGGAAGCCGAGGAACACGCCGGGTGCCAGCATGCCGATGGCCGAATAGGCGTCGAGCAGGATCTTCACCAGCGAGCCCTTCTGGCTGATCGACAGCCACACCGCGATCGCCGCGAAGCACACCAGCGAGCCGCGCGACAGCGCCAGCGCCGCGCCTTCGCCGAGCGCGGGCCTGAAGGGCCGCACCACGTTGCGCGTGAAGATCGAGCCGGCCGTCAGCAGCAGCAGCGAGCCCGGCGCCAGCGCCAGCAGGAAGCCGGTGCCCGCGAGCAGGCCCACGGTCCAGGCCGGGTAGCGGTCGGACACGAACTGCAGCAGCGCCGCGTTGAGGTTGCCGCCCGGCGGCTGCGTGCCCGCGATCAGCGCCGCGAAGCCCAGCAGGATGATGAAGAAATAGGCCAGCGAGTAGATCGGCTGCCAGATCGCGTTGCGCCGGATCGCGGTGGCGCTGTGCGCCGTGTACGACATCTGGAACAGGTGCGGGAACACCCAGTTGCCCAGCGCGATGTTGATGGCCGAGGTCATGAGCCAGATCGCGGTGGTCGGCGAGCTCGCATCGAGGCCCGGGAAGCTGCCGATGCCCGGATGCTTCGCCTCGGCCAGCGCGAACAGGTCGAGCAGCGAGGCCGCACCCACCTTGCTCGCCACCGTCACGCTCAGCAGCACCACGACCAGCACCATCAGCACGTCCTTCACGCCGGCCGCGAAGGCCGCCGAGCGCACGCCGGCCACGAACACGAAGGCGATTATCAACAGGCCCGCGCCGATGGTCGCGGCCTCGCTCGACACCGCGCCGTCGAGCGTGAGCTGCACGATCAGGCCCAGGCTCACGAGCTGGATCTGCACGTAGACCACCAGCGAGGCGATGCCGACCACGCCGGTGAGCACGCCGAGCCAGGGCGCCTCGTAGCGCGCGGCGAAGAAGTCGGACTGCGTGAGCAGGCGCCCGATGCGCCCCGCGCGCCAGATCTTCGGCATCAGCCAGTAGCCGACCGCATAGCTCATCGACACCGAGCAGAAGGCCAGGTAGGCCGGCGCGCCCAGCGCCCAGGCGTAGCCCGAGATGCCGAGCACCGCGAAGGTGGTGTAGACCTCGCCCGCGTTCATGAACCAGAACAGCAGGGTGCCGAGGCTGCGGCCGCCCACGGCCCATTCGGCCAAGGTGGCGGCGCGCCGGGTGCGGCGGCCGTAGGCGATGGCGCCCGCGACCGTGGCGAGCAGGATGGCCAGGACGATCGCGAGTTTCATCGTGCGCTCCCGTGGCCGTCGGTGCCGGCGTCCTGGTGCCGCGCGAGGAAGTCGGCTTCCTCGTCCTCCACGCCATGGCGCGCGTCGAGCCGGAACACCAGCGCGATCGCCACGCTCGTGAGCACGATGCCCGCCATCTGCCAGGCCATCGGGAACGGCAGGCCGAAGGGCCGCAGCGCGATGTCGTTGACCACGGGCGCGAGGCCGGCCTGCCAGACGAAGGGGAAGGCCAGCAGCCATCGGTAGGCGCGGCGGCTGGGAGGCGATGCGATGGAGGAGGGAGACGGGCCGGCCATTCGAAACTCCTGTGAAGTGCTGCTGCACGAGATGGGCGCGGAGTGTGCAGCGAAAGTGCACGAAGCACAAGCGGGTCGAGTTCGGGTTTTCCTTCTAAATAACGCGCCAATCCTGGGCGTTCAGCCAGCTTGACGTGCACCGTCATGGCACATAGCATTGCCTCATTCGTGCTGCCAGACTGCACAAAAGGAAATCCCCACCCATGATCGGCGAACGGCTCAAGGAACTGCGCACCGCACGCGGCCTCTCGTTGCGCGAGCTCGCGGCCCAGGCCGGCGTGTCGGCCACCTTGCTGAGCCAGATCGAGCGCGCGGTCACCGACCCCAGCCTTGAAACCCTGCGCCGGCTGGCGGGCGTATTCGGCGAATCGGTGTCCTCGCTGTTCTCCGACCCCGCGCCGCCCACCGTCTGGGTCAGCCGGCCGGGACGGCGCGCGATGCTCACGGCGCCGCAGGGCCAGGTCGCCTACGAGCGGCTGACCGCGGGCGTGGGCCAGCTCGAGGTGCTGCGCGCCGTGCTGCAGCCGGGCCAGATGTCGGCCGACGAGCCGCGCGGCCATGCCTCGGCCGAGTGCGTCTACGTGGTGGCCGGCGCGCTGGTGGCGCAGGTCGCGGGCGTCGACTACCCGGTGCAGGCCGGTGAGAGCATTTCCTTCGACGCGCGGCTGCCGCATCGCTACATGAACGCCTCGCAGGCACCGACCGAAATCATCCTGTCGGTGACGCCGCCCAATCCCTGAGCAGGAGCCTCCCATGAGCACACCGACCGATTCCGCGTCCGAGCGCAGCTTCACGCTGCACGACCTGCGCGTCGAGGTGGTCGCGCCCGAGGGCGCGCGCATCTACTGCGGCCAGCCCGGCGACCACTTCGAGCTGCGCGGCGAGATGCTGCACCTGCCGCCGGGGCAGGGCTTCTCGATCTACTCGCTGGGCGCGGTGCTGCCGCTGCTGGCCGCCAAGCAGCGCGCCACCGACGGCAACGACTGGATGAGCACCGACGCCGAGATCGCCTGTCCCGACCCGAACTGCCCCTCGCGCCTGCGCATCACGCGCATCGGCACGCGCGTCTTTCGCCACGCCGACACCACGGCCGTGGTCCACCCTTCCGACCTTCGATCATGAGCACCGTCCCCCGCACCGAACTCGCTCCCGGCTATTCCATCTCGCGCATGCTCAAGGGCGGCTGGCAACTCGCCGGCGGCCATGGCGGCATCGACCGCGCCGCGGCCATCGCCGACATGTCGGCCTACTACCAGGCCGGCATCACCACTTTCGACTGCGCCGACATCTACACCGGCGTCGAGGAACTGATCGGCGAGTTCCGCCGCGAGCACCGCGCGCGGCACGGCGCCGACAGCCTCGCGCAACTGCGCGTGCACACCAAGTTCGTGCCCGACCTCGCGCTGCTGCCGAGCATCGACAAGCGCCAGGTCGAACAGACCATCGACCGCTCGCTGCGCCGCCTCGGCGTGGAGCGGCTCGACCTGGTGCAGTTCCACTGGTGGGATTACCGCGTGCCGCGCTATGTCGAGGTCGCGCACTGGCTGGCCGAGCTGCAGCGCGCCGGCAAGATCGAGCTGCTGGGCGGCACCAACTTCGACACGCCGCGCGCGCGCGAGCTGGGCGACGCGGGCCTGCCGCTGCGCAGCATGCAGGTGCAGTACTCGCTGCTCGACCAGCGGCCGCGCACGCGGCTCGCGGCCTGGTGCGCGCAGGCCGGTGTGAAGCTGCTGTGCTACGGCAGCGTGGCCGGCGGTTTTCTCTCGGAACGCTGGCTCGGGGTGAGCGAACCGGACGAGCCGCTGGAGAACCGCTCGCTGGTCAAGTACAAGCTGATCATCGACGACTTCGGCGGCTGGGATCTGTTCCAGGCGCTGCTGCAAGCCTTGCAGAAGATCGCGCAGCGGCACGGCACCTCGCTGTCGGCGGTCGCGATGCGCTGGGTGCTCGCGCAGCCCGAGGTGGCGGCCGTGATCGTCGGCGTGCGCCGCGGCGACCATCTGCCCGACCACCTGCGCATGCTCGCGTTGCAGCTCGACGCGGCCGACCTCGCGGCGCTCGACGCGGTGCTCGCGCAGCGCCGCCCGGACAGCGGCGACGTCTACGAGGTCGAGCGCGACATCGAGGGGCGGCATGGCCGCGTCATGAAGTACGACCTCAACGACAAGCCGCACTGAGCTCCTGTCCGGCTCAGTCGCGCTCCAGCGGTTTCCCGTACATCCTCAGTTCGGCATAGCCCGTGGCCTCGTCGTGCTCGCGCGAGAAGCGCC
This sequence comes from Variovorax sp. GW821-FHT10D07, assembly GCF_059415325.1. Taxonomy (NCBI): domain Bacteria; kingdom Pseudomonadati; phylum Pseudomonadota; class Betaproteobacteria; order Burkholderiales; family Comamonadaceae; genus Variovorax; species Variovorax sp. GW821-FHT10D07. Next base: position 765,355 of record NZ_JBWKMZ010000003.1, read on the forward strand.
ATTCGGGCAGCAGCGCCAACAGCACTTCAGCGGTGGTGCGCACCACGCAGCCCGGCGCCGCATGGCCGCCCCAGACCCGGCCCTGTGCGTCCGCCACGCTGATGTGCAGGTGCGAACCCGTGGGCGAGAGCGAGCCCGCGAGCGTGAGGATCTCCAGGTCGCCCTCGAGTGCCGCGGGCTCGGGCGCGCCCGCAAAGCGGATCCGCGCACCGCGCAGGCTGCCGATGCCCGAGAGCACGAAGGCCGCGTCCACCGCCTGCTGCGCGAGCACGCGGTCGAGCGCCGCGCGCAGGTCGTCGCCGGGCGAGAGGCGCAGGGGCAGCGTGCGCATCGCGCGACCGGTGTCAGGGCGCCGCGAGCGCGCCGTCCACCACCTGCTGCGCTTCCTCGAGGATGCGCGCGAGGTGCTCCTGGCCCTGGAAGCTCTCGCCGTAGATCTTGTAGATGTTCTCGGTGCCCGAGGGACGCGCCGCGAACCAGCCGTTCTCGGTGATCACCTTCACGCCGCCGATGGCCGCGCCGTTGCCGGGCGCATGGCTCAGCACCTCGACGATCTTCTCGCCCGCGAGCTCGGTCGAGCGGATCTGCGCGGGCGACAGGCTCGACAGCCGCTTCTTCTGTTCGACCGTGGCCGCCGCGTCGACGCGGTCGGACACCGGCCGGCCCAGCGCCTGCGTGAGTTCTGCATAGCGCTCGCCCGGATCGCGCCCGGTGCGCGCGGCGATCTCGGCCGACAGCAGCGCCGGCACGATGCCGTCCTTGTCGGTGGTCCAGGCGGTGCCGTCGCGGCGCAGGAAGGTCGCGCCCGCGCTCTCTTCGCCGCCGAAGGCCAGCGAGCCGTCGACCAGCCCGTCGACGAACCACTTGAAGCCCACCGGCACCTCGTAGAGACGGCGGCCCAGGCGCTGGGCCACGCGGTCGATCATGCGGCTGCTCACCACGGTCTTGCCGACGGCCGCGGCGGCGGGCCAGTCGGGGCGGTGCGTGTAGAGGTAGTCGATCATCACCGCGAGGTAGCTGTTGGGCTGCATCAGGCCGCTGCTGCCCGCCACCACGCCGTGGCGGTCGTGGTCGGTGTCGCAGGCGAAGGCGATGCCGAAGCGGTCCTTGAGCGCGATCAACTGGTGCATCGCATCGGGCGAGGACGGGTCCATGCGGATGCGGCCGTCCCAGTCGAGCGACATGAAGCGGAAGGTCGGGTCGACCTCCTGGCTCAGCACCGTCAGGCGCAAGAGCTTGTAGCGCTCGGCGATCGCGGGCCAGTAGTGCACGCCCGCGCCACCCAGCGGATCGACGCCCAGGTCGATCCGAACGTCGCGGATGGCGTCCATGTCGAGCACCTGCGCGAGGTCTTCCACATAGGTGTTCAGGTAGTCGTGCCGGTGCGTGGTCGAGGCCTGGAGCGCCTGCGCCAGCGGCAGCCGCTTCACGCCCTGCAGGCCGTTGGCCAGAAAGCCGTTGGCGGCGGCCTCGACCGCCGAGGTGATGTCGGTGCCGGCCGGTCCGCCGTTGGGCGGGTTGTACTTGAAGCCGCCGCTCTCGGGCGGGTTGTGCGAGGGCGTGATCACGATGCCGTCGGCCAATCCGGTGGTGCGGCCGCGGTTGTAGACCAGGATCGCGTGCGACACCGCGGGCGTGGGCGTGTATTCGTCGTCCTGCGAGAGCATCAGCTCGACGCCGTTGGCCGCCAGCACCTCGACCGCGCTGTTGAAGGCCGGCGTGGAGAGCGCATGGGTGTCGATGCCGAGGAACAGCGGCCCGTCGATGCCTTTCTGGCGCCGGTAGTCGCAGATCGCCTGGCTGATCGCGAGCACGTGCCATTCGTTGAAGCCGTTGTCGAAGGACGAGCCGCGGTGGCCCGAGGTGCCGAAGGCCACGCGCTGCGCGGCCACCGAGGGATCGGGCCGGCCACTGTAGTAGGCCGAGATCAGTCGCGGCACGTTCACCAGCAGGTCGTGCGGCGCGGGCTGGCCGGGGAGGGCGGCGGGGGCCGAGGTCTTGGAGGCAGGGCTCATCGGTGTGTGTCCAGGGTTCTGAAGGCGGCGCCGGGCCGGGTGTTCCGAGGATACGGTGGCTGGCGCCGATGGCACAGTCGGAGATCGGCGCGTCATCTTCACTGGACCGGTCGCCGGATCGCATGCCAAGATTGCGCAAACGTTTCCCCTCCCGAATCCAGTAGGGAGATCGTGAATTTTGTCGATACTTTTGTTCTCGTTTCGCCCAGATCGCCCAAATTCGCGTCCGCGCCCGACTAAGCTACCCCCCGTTCAAGGAACCCCCGAATGCGCATCCACGGCCGACACTGGCTTTCTCTCACGGCGCTGCTCCTGCTGGCCGCCGGCTGCCAGGCGCCGCCCAAGGACCGTCCCCTCACCTCCGAGGTGCCGGAGCCGCCGGCCTTCGCGCCGCCGCCCGAAAGCTGTCTGGCCGAGGGCGTGCGCTTCGCGCTGGGCCTGCGCGTCACCGCGCCGCTGCTCGAGGAAATGCGCCAGCGCAGCGGCGCGAAGTTCGCGCGCACCCTGCTGGTCACCGACCCGTCCGACCCCGTGCTCGATCCGACCCGGCTCAACGTGAGGGTCGAACCCTCGGGCCGCATCGTGGGAGCGAGCTGCCAATAGAAGAGAGCCCGACCCGCCACTTCGATCCCGCTTCCCCGTTCCAGGCGCCGCATCCGCGAACGCTTGGGTGCCACGGTGTTGCGCGAAGACCGCGAACCTCACAATTCGCCCCGCACGGATCGCTCCACGGTCAGTTTTGAGAGAACAATAGATTGCGATTTTCCGGACTCAGCCCTTTGTCGACCAAGCAACCTCCCGCCATGGCCCTGCCGGATTCCGGACTCAACCGCCTTCCGCCCGATGAGGTGCTGCGCCCGCTGCTGGCCGACTGGGCCCGCGAGGGCAAGCGGCTGGCCATCGTCTGCTTCATCGACCTCGATCGTTTCGCCGACGTGAACCAGCGCCTGGGCATGGCCGGCGGCAATGCCGCGCTCGAGGAAGCACGCCGCCGCCTCAAAGCCCAGCTGCCGCGCGAGGGCCTGCTGGCCCATGTCGGTGGCGACGAGTTCGCGGCCGTGTTCGCGGGCATCGGCAATTCGCAATGCCACCAGGTGCTCGAACGCATGCTGGCCGCGCTGTCCGAACCCTGGGAATGGCGCGGCCATGCCGTCAGCCTCGAGGCCAGCCTCGGCGCGCGGCTGCTCGACGCCAGCGGCCCGCCGCCCGAGCTCGCGCTGCGCCAGGCCAGCCATGCGGCCTTCTTCGCCAAGCGCGCGGGCGACGGCCGGGTGCATTACTTCGACGCGCCGCAGGCCCATGCCGACGAGCAGATGGTGCGTGCGCGTCAGCGCATCCAGGAAGGCCTGGAGCGCGACGAATTCTTCCTCTGCTACCAGCCCAAGGTCGACATGCAGCGCGGCGTGATGGTGGGCGTCGAGGCGCTGATCCGCTGGCAGCATCCCGAGCGCGGCCTGCTGCAGCCCGGGCAGTTCGTGCCGCTCACCGAGGGCGACGAACTGGCCGAGCGCATGGGCGACTGGGTGATCGGCGCGGCCCTGCGCCAGGCGCACGAATGGCGTTCGGCCGGCCTGCGCACCGCGATCAGCGTCAACGTGAGCCCGCGCCATATGATGCGCTGGGACTTCGTCGACCGGCTCGCGCAGCATCTGGCGCAGTTCCCCAAACTGGGTGCCGGCACGCTCGAGCTCGAAATCCTCGAGACCACCGCCATCAGCAAGTTCTCCACCGTGGCCCGCTTCGTCGAGGCCTGCAAGGGCCTGGGCGTGCCGGTGGCCATCGACGACTTCGGCACCGGCTATTCCTCGCTGACCTACCTGCGCCAGTTGCCCGTGTCCTCGGTCAAGATCGACCAGTCCTTCATCCGCGGCATGCTCGAGAGCGAGCAGGACCGCGCGATCGTGCAGGGCATCCTCGCGCTGCTCAAGGCGCTGGGCCGCACGCCGGTGGCCGAGGGCGTCGAGACGCTCGAGCTCGGTGAGGCGCTGCTCGAGATGGGCTGCACGCTGGCCCAGGGCTACGGCATCTCGATGCCGCTGTCGGCCTGCGACATCCCGCAATGGGTGCAGGACTTCGAGCGCGTGCCGCTGTGGGGTCCGCAGCAACACCGCGCGCAGGCGGTGCCTGTCGCGGGGCCATCGGTCTCGGGCGGCTGAGCCCTCCCCAAAGAACAAAAGCCGCGCGAGCCCCTCGGGGCCGCGCGGCTTTTTCGTGGGCCGTCGCCGTTCAGAGCAGCGGCGTGTACGGCGACACCAGCGGCCGCAGCGTCGTGCCCGTGGGCACGCCCAGCGTGCTCGAGCCGTCGAACACGTAGCGCAGGTAGAGGCTGCCGGTGAACTGCCGGTAGTCCTGCGCGTTGTTCAGGCCGACCGAGCCGCCCAGGTACATCTTCGGCGCGAGCTGGTACTCGAGCACCGCGGCGAGGTTGTAGGCCAGGCCGGTCTTCGAGGTCTTCGGATAGCGGCCGTTGTAGATCGTGCTGGTGAGGCCGAGCGACGCCGCGCCGGCGGCCGCGCGGCCGGCATCGCCGTTGCGGCTGCTGTCGGTCGGGAAGTAGGGCGTTTCCTTCTGGTTGAAGGCCTGCACGCCCAGCGAGGCATTGACGCGCCACGACAGCCGGTTGTTGCGACCGCTCCAGTCCACCGGCAGCGCGAGGCTCACGAAGCTCTGCGGGCTGAAGTAGCCGCCATGGCCGAAGGTGTAGTAGCTGAGGTTCTTGTCGTAGCCCATGATGCCGAGGTTGAGCCCCAGCGTGAGCTTGTTGCCGGGTTCGCTCAGCAGGTGGATGTAGCTGCCGCCGCCGATCTCGAAGCGCGAGTTGCTCGCCACGTTCTTGCCCGTGAGGCCGTGCAGCGCGCCGTAGCCGTAGAAGCCGTAGGTGCCGTCGTCGTAGCCGATATCGCCGCGCGCGCCGGTCGCGACCACGCCGCCCCAGCGCTCGCCGGTGCGCTCGTCCTTCGCACCCGCGAAGGACAGCAGGCTGTCGGTGACCGGCCGGCGCGACAGGTCGGCCTTGTACGACCACGCATCGCCGAAGGCGCCCTTGAAGGTCGCGTTGCCGATCAGGTTGACCTGCTGGAAGCCCAGCGGCGTGGTGCCGATGCTGGCGCCGAAGTTCTTGCCTTCGTAGCCCACGCTCAGGCCCAGGCCCGAGGCGTTCTGCTGGCCTGCCGTGGTGCCGTTCAGCAGGCCCGTGAAGGCCGAGCCGGGTCCGCCGCCGAAGCGGCTGGCGGTGGCCCAGTCGCCCGCGGGCGAGCCGGCGTCGAGGAAGGTGGGCGTGACGCCCACGACGATCTTGCCGTCGCCGACCGGGAAGCGGGCCTCGAACGGAATCTCGAAGTCGGTCAGCCGGCTCAGGCCGGCTTCGCCCGCGCGGTTGCGGAACACGGTGCCCGCGGTGATGGAGACCGAGCGCGCGGCCTCGAGCTCGCGCAGTTCCGCCGCGGCCGAATCGGCCGGCGGCTGGGCACGCGGTGCCGCGTTCCAGCCGAGGTCGGCCGGCGCCGAACCAGGGCGCGGCAGCGGCAGCAGGCCGCCGCCCTGCACGTAGGCCGGCGGATAGCCGGCCTGCGGCGCCTGCGCGTAGACCGGTGCCACCGGCTGCGCGCCGGCCACCGGGTACTGCTGCAGCGGCGGCGCGATGTAGGCCGTGGCCTGGGGCGTGTTGGCCGTGCGCGCGGCGGTGCGCGTGTTCGCGGCCGGCGCGGCGGTGCTCGTGGTGCGGCGCCCCTTGGCATTGGCCGCGGGCTGCGAGCCCGCGGGCCACGGCGTCGCGCCCGGATAGCCCGCGTTCGCGGGCGCGGCGGGATAGGCCGGGTACTGCACGGGATAGGCGGCCGGGTACGCGCCCGCGGGGGCAGCCGCCGCGTAGGCCACCGGCTGCATCCGCGCCTGGGCGAAGGGATTGCCGCCGGCGCCCGCGGGCACCGGCAGGGCCGTGCTCGCGGCACCGCCGGTCATGCCGGCGAAGGGGTTCGCGGGCGGCAGGCCGCCCGGCACACCGGGCGCGCCGGGCGAACCGCCGGCCGCGAGCCGGCTGTCGGCCTCGACCGCGGCGCGCAGGTACTGCTCGGCCTTGCGGCTGTCGCCGGCATTGCGGTAGACGCGGCCGGCCGCGGTCAGCACGCGCGACTCGTCCGGCGCCTGCTTGAGCGCGGCCATCACGTAGCTCTCGGCGTCGCTGTGGTTGCGCTGCGCGCTCGCGCTCGCGGCGGCGGCCAGCAGGGTATCGAGGTCGGTCGGGCTGCGCTGCAGCACGCGCTGGTAGAGCGCCAGCGCCTGGCTCTCGTCGCGCGCGGCCGAGTACAGCCGCGCGAGCGCGGCCAATGCCTTCGGATCGTCGGGCTGCTCGGCCAGCACCGGCGCCATCGCGTTGTAGGCGGCCTCGAGGTTGCCGGCCTCGCGCAGCGCATCGGTCTGGCGCAGCGCGTAGGCGATGCGCAGCGCATCGAAGTCGGCGCGCTGGGACGAGGTCATGCTGGTGCTCGCGAGCTGGCGCAGCACGGCCGACAGTTCGATGTCCTGGCGCGTCTTGAGCAGCACCGAGGCATAGAGCAGGCGGTTGGCCACGGTCGGTGTCGGCGTGCGCGCGAGCAGCTGGCGGCTCATCGCGAGCGCGCGCGGCGCATCGCCGATGTCGGCATAGGCGCCCGCGAGCTGGCCGAAGATTTCGCTCGGCATGTCGCTGCTCAGCGAGGCTTCGGCCTGGCCCAGCAGCTGGCGCGCGGCGTCGACCTGGCCCTGGCGTGCCAGCGCCTGCGCGCGCTGCGCCTGCGACTGGGCCCAGAGCCGGCGCTGCAGCGCGGCCATCTCGCGGGTGCGCGAGCCGGCCGGGATGCGTTCGAGGTACTGGATGCCGGCGGCGGCGTCGCCGGTCTCGGAAGCCAGCAGGGCGCTCGCGAACAGCGCATCGGGCATGTCGGGCTGGGACATCAGCAGGCCCTCCATCACGCCGCGCGCCTCGGCCACCAGGCCCTGGCGACGGTAGATGTTGGCCAGGTCCAGCCGCACCCACGGGCTGTCGGGCGCGGCGAGCATCGCGTCTTCCAGCGTGCGCTGCGCGCCGGCGGCGTCGCCGGCATCGGCCTGCTGCTTGGCCTTGGCGCGCGCCTGCTCGACCTGGATGTCGCGCAGGCCGCCGAGCTGGGCCGCCTGCTCGGGCGTGAGGCGGCGCGAGAGTTCGAGCGCCTCGTCGGCGCGGCCCTGGCGGCCCAGCACCGCGATCAGGCCGCGCAGCGCCTGGCCGTCCGAGGGCTTGCTCTCGAGCACGCGGCGGTAGCCCTGCTCGGCCTGCGGCAGTTCGCCGGCGGCGGCGCGCAGGTCGGCCAGCGCGACCTGGCCCACGGGCTCGCGCCCGTCGATGCGCACCGCGCGCTCGAGCAGTGCCTGCGCATTGCGCAGGTCGTTGCGGCCCTGCGCGGCGCGGGCCTGGTTCACGAGGTTCCAGTAGGTGGCGCTCTGCAGTGCCGAATTCCACTTGGTGTTGCCGCCGCGCGCGGCCTGCTCGAGGTACTGCTGCGCCTCGGCGAAACGCTCCTGGCGCAGCCGCACCAGGCCCAGGCCGCCGAGCGCCTCGCTGTCGTCTGCCTTGGCGCGCAGCGCCTGCTGGAAGCGCTGCTCGGCGGTCGCCGGATCGCCGCGCTCGAGCGCGCGGTAGCCCTCGCCGAGCGGCACGCCCGGGCCCGAGGCCGCGGTGGTGCGGCCGCTCTCGAGCGCTTCGAGGCGCGCGGCCACGGCGGTGTCGTTCTGGTTGTTGGCGAGGAACTCGCGGTACAGCGGGATGTCGGGCGCGCGTGCGTCGAGCCAGATCAGCGCCTGGCGCCAGCTCGCGCGCGCGGCCGCGCCCACGGCGGGCTGCTTCGAGAGCTCGACCAGCGCGCGGATGCCTTCGCGCCGCGTGCTCTCGCTGTAAGTGCGCAGTTGCGCGAGCGCGAGCTTGTAGCTGGCGTTCTCGGGGTATTCGCGCGCCAGCTGCTCGATGCCGCGGCGGCCTTCGTCGGCGCCCTGCGGCGTGCTGCTCAGCGTCTGGTAGTACTCGAGCGCCAGCGCCTCGGGCGGCGGCCGGTTGTCGAACTGGTCGCGGTACAGCTGCACGGCCTCGGCCGCGCGGCCGGCGCGCGCCGCCGCGCGGGCGCGCTGCAGCAGGCTGCCCTGGCCGGGGTTCTGCGCCTGCTGCTGCAGGCGCGACAGGCGCGGGTCGTTGGGCGCGGCCGCGCGCAGCCGCGCGATCCAGCTGCGCGCCGGCTCGGCATTGCCGCGCGAGAGCTCGACCTGCGCCATGCCGTACATCGCGTCGGCCGATTGCGGGTTGACGCTCAGCAGCTTGCGCCAGCTCTCCTCGGCGAGGTCGACGCGGCCCTGCGACTGCCAGTAGTTGCCCTGTTCGATCAGGGCGGTGGCGGCGTCGGCCTGGGCGTGCGCCGGGTTGGCGGCGCCGAGGGTGGCGAACAGGCCCAGGCAGGCCAGCCAGCGCGCGGAGGGCAAGCCTCCCGGAGCGCGGCGCAACCGGGTCGGGCGCGGCGATGTCATGCCGTGCGGGTGGGTCGACATAGCAGTCTCCATGAGGTTTGCAGCTGGCCGTTCCGAAGGAACTGGTAGCGCCCGTCGAGCCAGGCCTGGCCGAAGAGCAGCAGCATTTGTTCGTAGTAGGGAAGCAGGGCGGTCGACGGCTGGCCGTCGGCGCGCGAATTGGGCAGGCGCGCCAGCTCGGTGGCCAGCGCCTCGGGCATGTCCTGCGCCTTCAGGTAGGGCAGCAGCGCGCCGGCGAAACCCAGCGGCCCCATGCCGCGCACGGTGCCGGTGGCGGTGTCGACCAGCTCGGGGATCGGCTGCCGGTCGGCCAGCAGGCGCTTCGGGCCGGTCAGCGCCTGCAGCAGCGGCCGGCGATCGGGCGAGGACTCGGCCAGCATGCCGGCCCAGAGGTAGACGCGGATCGCATCGTAGCTGCCGACCGTGCCCTTCTCGGGATCGGCGACGAAGGCGCGCGCGTCCTCCGACCAGGCGCACCAGTCGGGCGAGAAGCCGCGCGGCGCCGTGGCCGCGAGCAGGCGCACCGTGTTGTCGGCCACCGCGGCCCAGGGGCCCTGCGGATCGGTCTGCTGGAAATAGCGCAGCAGCTGCAGCGGCATGTAGCTCGGGTTGAGCCGCCACACCGAGCCGGTGGCCACCGACTTGGGCCAGGGCAGCAGCATGCGGCCGAAGCCCGGCAGCAGCACCACTTCCTCGCGCGCCACCATGGCCAGCAGGCTGCGCCCCATGCTCGCGTAGCGCGGCTCGTTCCAGAGCCGGCCGGCCTCCATCAGCGCATAGGCGATCCAGAGGTCGGCGTCGGAGGCGGGATTCGGATCGAGCACGCCCCAGCCGCCGCCGGGCTTGCGGCCCCACTGCCAGGCCGGCAGGTTCTTCGCGATGCTGCCGCTGGCGAGGTTGGTCTCGGCCCAGCCCAGCACGCGCGCGAACAGCTCGCGGTCGTTGTGCACCAGCGCCAGGAACATGCAGTAGGACTGGCCCTCGGAGGTCGAGTGCTGCTGCGGCGTGTTGAAGTCGATCACGCGGCCGTCGCGCTGGATGTGGCGCGCGACGAAGGCGTTCCAGTCGGCGGCGGGATGGCAGGTGGCGGGCATCGGCGCGGCGGGCGGGGTGGACGCGGCGGGCGGCGTGGCCTGCGCGGCCGCGCGCGTGCCGGTCCAGGCCAGCGCGGACGCGGCCATCGCCGCGAACAGCGAGCGGCGCCGCCGGTCTGGAACGGAAGGGGGAAGCGTGGGCTTCGAACCTGGCATCGTGGGGTCGGTCTCCGGGGCGAGGGTCGTCACTTGAGGCGGCGGCGCGCGCGAATCTGCAGGCTGGCATAGGCCACCGCGGCGCCGATCACGGCCAGCAGCACCACCAGTGCCGCCAGCAGCAGCGGGCTGCGCGAGAGGTTCCATTGCAGCCAGGCGATCGGCGGCAGGCGGCCGACGTAGTAGGTCTCGCTGCCGAGCACGCTGTGCACCTGCGCGTCGCGCACGATGGCCATGCTGCCCTGCACGCGCTTGAGCAGGTCGGGTGTCATCAGCGCGTTGAGCAGCGCGTCCTTCGAGGTGCTGTTGGAGATCGCGGCGACCACGCTGCGGCCGCTGCGCAGCGGCGACTCGAAGCCCGCGAGTACCGCGTCGCGGCCGTCGTCGCTGACCGCGATCTGCATCGAGCCCGGCAAGTCCTCGCGGGTGCGCGCGCCGATCACGAAGTCGATCGCGGTGTCGATCCAGCTCGAGAGCTTGAACTGCGGCGAGCCGTCGCCGCTGCCGTTGGCGGCCGCGGCGCGCTTGAGCGGCATGCGCTCGGCCCACTGCGTGAACAGCGGCTGGTTCTGCAGGTTGCCGATCACCAGCAGGTCCTTGTCGGCCCACTGCGAGACCTCGGCCGAGCGGCCCACCTTCACGCGCAGCACGGGGTAGCCGGTGGCGCGGCCGATCTGGCCCATCAGGCCGAGGTAGGTCTCGGTGTCGGAGGTGTCGGCCTGGTCGGGCAGGATCACCGCGGTGTCCGACAGGTCGGCCATGCGCGAGAACGGGAAGCCGCCGTTGGCGTAGGCCGCGAGCTCGGGCATGGCGATGAAGTGCGGGAAGCCCGAGACGTCGATCTTCGAGGTCGGGTCGATCGAGCCGCGCACGTTGTCGAGCTGCGGGATGCAGCGGCCGGCCACGGGCTCGAAGTAGTAGTGCAGCCGCAGCTGGCTGCGCGGGCCCAGCGCCAGCGGCGGCAGGATCACTTCCTTGCGCTCGGCCAGGGTGCCGTCGGGCATCAGCTTGACGGCCAGCGGGTTGTACCAGCGGTCGCCGGCCGGGTTGGCCGAGCGCAGCGGGATCGCGCCGATGAAGTTCTCGTTGACGTTGACGTTGAGCGTCGACTGGTCGGGCCGCACGCGCGGCGTGTAGCGGTAGAGCAGGTCGAGCGGGATGCCGCGGCTGCGCCAGGTGAACAGGTCGGGCGGCAGCTGCAGGTTGACCCGCACCACGTCGGGGTTGTAGCCGGTGACGGAGAGATCGGCCGCGGTCGTGAGCTCGCCGAACTGCAGCGCGCGGTCGCTGGGCACCCAGCGCGGCGCGTCGTAGGGCTTGCGCGCGGGCGGTTCCTGGAAGGCGGCGATCGCGCTGGTCGCGCCCGACAGCGCGCGGCTGTTGAGCGCCAGCGAGGCGGCGGCGGTGCGCAGCTCGTTGGCGTCGCGGCCCATCACCAGCAGCAGCTTGGCGGTCGGGTCCTGCGGATGGTCGACCACGGCCAGCGCCGGCCCCTGGATCGCGGGCAGCACCAGGCCGGGCAGGCTGGTTTCGGGCGTGGCGAACACCACCGAATGGCCGCTGGGCAGCTGGCCGCGCGAGACCGGGAACACGGCGCCGCGGTAGTCGGCCAGCGCGCCGAACCACGACGAGACCACGCCCGCCGCTTCGAGCAGCGGGCCCGATTCGGCGCTGCCGAAGACGAAGGGAATGCGCGCTCGGCGCACGTCGCGGCGGTCGAAGAAGGGCTGCGGCAGCGTCGCGAGGTCGTTGCTCAGCTTGAGCGGCGACACGTTCAGGCGCAGCGTGCTCGAGGCATCGATGCGCGCCCACAGGCTGGTGTGGGCCGGGTCCTCGCAGTCGCGCGTGTAGTGGCCGATCAGCTCGACGTTGATGCGGTTGAATTCGGTGATCAGGCGCCGGTCGATCGGGATGTCGGCGGTCTGCGGCTTGCCGCCGTCGGCGCGGTTCACCGGCAGCGTGGCGACCAGCACGTCGTTGACCGTCACCTTCAGGTGCGACAGCTCGGGGATCAGCGAGGGCGAGTAGGCGTAGTTGAGACGCAACGAGGCCGAGGTCACCAGCTCGTCGGCGCGGATGTTGAACGGGATGCCGATGGTGCCGCTGATGCCGCGCAGCTGGATCGCGTAGTCGATGCCCAGTTGCGTGAGGTTGAGTTCGCGCACCGTGCCGCCGGCGGCGGCCGTGCTGGCGACGGGCACCGGCACGCCGGCCGCGCCGGGCAGTTGCTGGGGCGGCAGCGCGAGCGTGGGCACGGCGGCTGGCGCGATCGAGGGCACGGTCGCCGGTGCGAAGGCCGGCGCGGCCGCGGCGGGTGCACCCGGGCGCTGCTGCTGCGTCGAGGCCGTGCCGGCCGCGGTCAGCGCCAGCAGGGCCAGCATGGCGCCGGCGGCCGGACGGAAGGAGGGGGCGGCGCCGCGGCGCGGCGCTTTCGGAGTGATCGTCACGCGGTTTCCTTCTTCGTTCCGACGGAGCGCTTGGGCAGCCGCAGCCGCGAGAGGCCGGCCCGGTAGTAATGGGAGAACATGTCCTTGAAGCCGACCAGGCTGATGCTCGTCAGGTGGGCCAGCACGCGGTGCACGCCCACGCGCGGATGGTTGCCCCAGCGCGCGGCCCAGATGTCGGCGCGCGCGGTCGTGCACTGCACCAGCGCGCGCTCCTGCGCGAAGCTCATCGGCGCGAAGCGGATGCCCAGGCGCTTGCCGTTGCTGAAGCGCACGGTGGCGGGGAAGCGCGATTCCGCGTCGCCGCGGAACAGCGCCACCTCGATCGGTTCGTCGGGCGCCAGCTTGACCTCGGTCGGCAGCTCCAGGCCCAGGCCGCCGGTCGAGAAGTCGAAGGTGTTGCAGCGCATCGAGTGGCCGTTGGCGAAGTACAGCGCCGCCGGCACGTCGAGCGTCACGCGGTGCGCGGCCCTTACCTGGCGCGACTCGTTGGCGGCCGCCACGCAGGCGCCGAGGATCATCAGGTTGTAGATGGTCCAGGCCAGGTTCAGCCACACGGTGGCGATGTTCTGCGGATCGACCCAGGTCAGCCGCCAGATCCCGAGCGCCACGCCGATGAAGTTCAGCGCCAGCAGCACCAGGCTGGCCTTGGCGATCGAGGTGTCGAAGTACTGCTCCTGGATCAGGCCGCCCTTGGCCGTCACGTTGAAGCTGCCGAGCTTGGGATTGATCAGCGCCACCAGCGTGGGCCGGAAGATGTACCAGGCCAGCACCGCCTCGTAGACCTCGTTCCACAGCAGGTAGCGGAAGCGCCCCTGGATCCGGCTGTTGGTCAGGTTGGCGTGCAGGATGTGCGGCAGCGCGAACGCGAAGATCATCGAGGCCGAGGCATGGATCACGCTCGCGCCGAAGTACAGGTAGGCCAGCGGCGCCGTCAGGTAGATGAGCCGCGGCAGCCCGTACAGGAAGTGCAGCATCGCGTTGAGGTAGCACAGCCGCTGTGCCCAATGCAGCCCGCGGCCGAACAGCGGGTTGTCGACGCGGAAGATCTGCGCCATGCCGCGCGCCCAGCGGATGCGCTGGCCCACGTGGCCCGAGAGGCTCTCGGTCGCGAGACCCGCGGCCTGCGGCAGCGCGAGGTAGGCGGTGTTCCAGCCGCGGCGGTGCATCTTCAGCGCGGTGTGGGCGTCCTCGGTCACGGTCTCGACCGCGATGCCGCCGACTTCCTCGACCGCCGTGCGGCGCAGCACCGCGCAGGAGCCGCAGAAGAAGCTGGCGTTCCAGAGGTCGTTGCCGTCCTGGATCAGGCCGTAGAACAGCTCGCCCTCGTTGGGCACCGTGCCGAAGGTGTCGAGGTTGCGCTCGAAGGGATCGGCAGAGAAGAAATAGTGGGGCAGCTGGACCATGGCCAGCTTCGCGTCGCGGTTGAACCAGCCCATCGCGATCTGCATGAACGAGCGCGTGGGGATGTGGTCGCAGTCGAAGATCGCGACGAACTCGGCGCTGGTGTTCTTGAGCGCGGCATTGATGTTGCCGGCCTTGGCATGGCGGTTGTTGTCGCGCGTGACGTGGGTCACGCCCACGGCATCGCAGAACTCGCGGAACTCGGGACGCCGGCCGTCGTCGAGCACGTAGATCTTGATCTTGTCGCGCGGCCAGTCGATGGCCTGCGCGGCCAGCACCGTCGGGCGCACCACCGACATCGGCTCGTTGTAGGTCGGGATGAACAGGTCGATGCTCGGCCACTCGGCCGGGTCGGCGGGCAGCGGCGAGGGCTTGCGGCCCAGCGGCCAGGCGGTCTGGATGTAGCCCAGCAGCAGCACGATGAAGGCGTAGAGCTCGGCCATGAGCAGGCCCACGCCCAGCACCAGGTCGACGATGTTGTCCATGTACATCGTCTCGGTGATGCGCCAGTAGGTGTAGCGCGAGGAGACGATCACCGACAGCAGCATCAGCACCAGCCCCGCGAAGTGGCCGCGGAAGCGGTTCACGAACAGGGCCGCGAGGAAGATGCCGATCGACAGCACCAGCTGCTGTTCGAAGGTCATGGGCGCGATGATCAGCGCCGGTGCCGTCGTGAGCAGGATCAGCCAGCCCAGCAGCCGCACCGGCCACAGGCGCAGGAAGGCCGGCGCGGGCCGCGGCGGGCGATCGGCGCCCAGCGGGGTATCGGGCGAGGGAGGCGGCGCGGAGCTCGCCTCGGATGCCGGCTGCGCCTTGCTGCTGCTCATCGGGACTCCATCTGCCAGGCCGGATCGGCCGCGGGCTGTGCGTGGGCGGCGCGGTTCGCGGCGGCCGCGGCGATGCGCGCCAGCAGCCGGTCGGCGCACACCGAGAGGTCCTGCGCCGCCTGGCTCAGGGGCGCGTAGCGGTGCACCGGCAGCGCCGAGGCCAGCGCCTCGGACACCGATTCGTCCTGGTGCAGCACGCCCAGCAGTTCCGACTGCAGGCGCGCGCGCAGCATCTCGAACACGTCGTGGTTGAGCCGGCGGCTCGGCGCCACCTGGTTCACCACGTAGGCGCTGCCGCCGTAGTCGGCGCGCGGGCGGCAGTACTTGTCGACCATGCGCTCGATGATCGGCAGGGTGGCGAAGGAGCCGGCATCGGCCAGCACCGTGACCACGCAGAAGTTCGCCGTGCGCAGCGCCTGCTGCATATAGACCGTGGGGCCGGGCGGGGTATCGAGCACCACCAGCGTGTCGTCGGGCAGCGCGAAGCGCGCGAGCGTGTCGCCGAGCCAGCCCGGGTAGCGCGCGAGCTGCTGCTCGAGTTCGATCTGCTGCTCGTCGTCGACCGTGCCGAAGGGCAGCACCACGGTGCCGCCATGGCCGGGGCGCATCGCCTGGGTCCAGGTCAACTGGCCGGCCGCGACCTCGGCCAGGCCCTCGACGCACTGGTGCGGATCGTTGGCGAGGTGGAAGCGCAGCGCGTTCTGCGGATCGAGGTCGATCGCCAGCACGTGGTGGCCGCGCTCGGCGAGCACGGTGCTCAGGTTGGCGGCGACGGTGGTCTTGCCAACACCGCCCTTGGATGAAATGACGGGGATGACGACCATGGTCACGTCGGCCGGCGCCAGCGTGACATGGGGCCCGGCGGGGGCTCGGGGCGCTGCGGTCCCGCCAGGCGCGCGAACAGCGCGTCCAGCTCGGTCGGGCTCCGTGCGTCCGAGGCGGGAGGTGTCGGCGTGGCGGTGGAGGGAAGGGCCGGGGCGGGCCCCGGGGCGAAAGCGGGAGCGGGCCGGGCGGCGGCCCAGGCGGGCACGGGCTGGGCCGGCGGCGGCACGGTCGGCGCCGGGCCGAACGGACTCGCGAGCGGGGCGGCCGGCCGGGCGGGCGCGATGGCCGGCGCGGGGCGCACCGCCACGGGCGGTGGGGCCATGACCGGGGCCGGCGGCGGCACGGGCGCGGCCTGCACCACCGGCTTCACGGGTGCGACAGGCGGCGGCGGTTCGGGCGCGCGCTCGATCGGCGCGCCCGACAGCAGCGGCCAGCCGGCGCGGCCTTCGCCGTCGGTGGGCTCGGGCGGCGCGAATTCCTTGTAGACATGCGAGTCGCCGCCGAACTTGCGGAACAGTCCGGCCACGTCCTCGGCGGATGGATCGTCGTTGTTCATGGGGAAGACCTCGCCAATCGGAGTTCGATCACCGCGCCGGGCTGCGGATGGGATGGCAGCGCCTGCACCCGCAGCGCGGCGGGCAGGCGCTGGCTGCCGAACCAGGTCTGGTAGACGCCTTCGAAGAAGCCGCTGCTCCAGCCGGTGGATTCGGGCCCGAAAGCCATGGCCAGCGGGCTGCAGGCATGGCGGATGCGCAGGCCGTCGGCTTCTTCGCGCAGGGTGCTGTAGCCCCAGTCGATGCCGTCCCAGCGGGCGTTGAACTCGGCTTCCAGTTCGGCCAGGCTCGCGCAGGGAGGCACCGGAAAGGTGCGCGCCACGTTCTCGCCGATGCGGAAGAAAAGCTGATGCAGATCCTCGGGCGGGAGCCCGGCGGCAAGCTCGGCTGCCATGCCGCGATTGAATGCGAGCCACTGCGCGCTGCAGGCTCGGCGTTCAAAGTGATCGAGGTCCCCGTTTGTTTCTTCCATGCTGGGGCATTCTCTGGGAATGGTTAACGATTGACAACAATCGTTTACTGAGTTGGTATTAGTTCACGGCTGATTGTCGGGAATTCGTGACGAACCAGTCGCATTCCGTCCTGTTCCGTTCAGTGCGATCCGTGGCCCCGACTTTCGCGTGGGGCCCGTTGCATCGAACTGGTAACTTAGGTGTTACGTATTCGTCAGCCAAATGGATTCACTGGATCCGGGGTTTCCCCAGGAAGTGTGAACTAGTGTGATTCTGAAGGGCCTTGTGGCCCCGGCCAGCGATGGCGGGTTGGCGATGAAACCCGAAGGATGTCGATAGTCGGCCGCTCAACCCGGCACGCGCTCGGCCGGCGCCGAACCCGCCCGGACCACGCCGCGCCCCGCGGTCTTGGCCGCATAGCAGGCCTCGTCGGCGGCGCGCAGCCACGCGTCCACGCTCAGCGTCTGCGGCGTGAGGCTGGCCACGCCGATGCTCGCGCCGATGCGCAGGTCCTCGGGCAGCGAGGGCATGGCGATCTCGGCGATCGAGGTCACGATGGCCTCGGCCACGCGCACCGCGTCGGCATGGCGGCAGCGTTCGAGCAGCAGCACGAATTCGTCGCCGCCCAGCCGCGCCGCGAGGTCGCCCGCGCGCACCCGTGAGGCGATGGCGCCCGCGGCCGCGCGCAGCATCGCGTCGCCGGTCAGGTGGCCGCCGGTGTCGTTCACGCGCTTGAAGTTGTCGAGGTCGATGAAGACCATCGCCGCCGGCATGGTGCCCGGCAGGCCCGCGATCAGCCGTTGCGCATGGGCCTCGAAGCGCTGGCGGTTGGCCAGCCCGGTCAGGCTGTCGTGCGCGGCCGACCACTCGAGCGCCGCGCGGGTGCGGCGCTGCTGGTCGATGTCGGTCAGGATCCAGATCGTGCCGAGCTCCATGCGCGCCGCGTCCACCGGCTTGCTGCGCAGCCGGGCCCAGAAGCGGCTGCCGTCGGCGCGCTGCACCTGGCATTCGCCCACGTAGGCCTGGTCGGCGCCGAAGGCCAGTGCCTCGAGCGCGGCCAGCGGGGTCTCGCCGGGCTCGGGCGGCACCAGCACCTTGCTGGTCAGCCGGCCCAGCAGGTCTTCGCGCGCGCAGTCCAGCAGCCGGCAGAGCTCGTCGCTCGCGAGGTCGAAGCGGCCATCGCGCACCAGCGCGATGCCGACCGGCGCCGCGCGCATCACCGAGCCGAGCTTGGCGATGCTTTCGCCGTTGAGCCGTTCGAGTTCGGCGCGCTGGATGCCCACGCGCCGCAGCACGTTGCCGAGCTGGCCGATCTCGCCGCCCGCGCGCGGCCAGCCGTCGGCCGCGCCCAGGCTGCCGTCGAACAGGTGCTGGGCGCGCCGCTCCAGCAGGCGCAGCGGCCGCAGCCCCCACCACAGCAGCGCGAACAGCGCGAACGCCAGCGGCGCGACGATCAGGCCGGCCCAGCGCAGCGACTGGGCGCGCGCGGTGGCGAAGGGCGCGGTCAGTTCGGACTGGGGCCGGGTGCGCCACACCATCCAGTCGGGCCCGGCCACGCCCGCGGCGCTGGCGATCTCGCCGGGCTGCGGCAGCGCCACGCCCGCGGGCTCCGCCGGGCTGTGCTCGGCGGTCCAGGCCTTGAAGGCCTGTCCCAGGCGCGGTTCGTCGGCGAGCGAGCTCATGATGCGGCGGCGGTCGGGATGCGCGAGCACGCGGCCATCGAGCGTGGTGACGACCAGCAGCGCGTTGTCGTCGCCGGCCTGCGGATCGACCAGGCCGTCGAGCAGGTCGCGGCTGGACAGCCGCAGCACGCCGCCGAACACCGCGTAGATGCCCGAGGCATTGCGCGCCGGCTGCGTGAACACCACGATCGGCTCGCCCGACAGCGGACCGTTCAGCGGCTCCGAGACGATCGCCCGGCCCTCGGCCAGGGTGCGGCGAAAGTAGCTGCGCTGGGTCAGCGGCAGCGCGGGCCGCGAGACGCCGTTCTCGGCATCGACCAGGATGCGCACCTCGCCGTCGGGCCGCGCGATGTAGAGCACGGTGAAGAGCCCGCGCAGGATCGGCTTGCTGTCCATGAAGCGCGCGAGCGCCACGGGGTCGTCGAGCGTGGCCTCGTCGAGCGATTCGGCGACCGACAGCAGCGCGCGCTGCAGCTGGACCACGCTGCGCGAGAGCAGGGCGGCGGTGCGGGCCGATTCGCCGAGTTCGCGCTGCTGCTGCGCGGCGAGCAGGTCGCGCTCGGCGATGCCCAGCAGCACGCTGGTGCTGAGCGCGATGCCCAGGGCCAGCGCCACGATGCCGCCCAGCGTGAGGCGGACCTTGAGCGATCCGAACACGCGCTCGAGGCGCCCGCGTGGCCGGCCGATCATCAGGTCATCCGTGCGGTCGGCCGCTGCGTCCGCGCTTGTCGAGGTACATCGCGGCATCGGCCAGGCGCAGCGCCTCCTCAGCCGTGGTGAAGCGCGGGTCGACGGACACCGCGCCCACGCTGGCGCCCTCGTAGCCGATCCGGACCGTGCCGAGATGGAAATCGCCGACCGTGGCCGCCGCCACGCGCTGGCCGAGCGCCTCGGCCGCGGCCGGCGACTCGCCGCCCGCGAGCGCAGGGCCCGGGCCGACCACCACGAACTCGTCGCCGCCGAGGCGGGCCAGCAGGTCGCCGGCACGCAGCGTGTCGTGCAGCCGGCGCGCGATCTCCACCAGGAAGTCGTCGCCGGTCTCGTGGCCGTGCAGGTCGTTGATCTTCTTGAAACCGTCGAGGTCGACGAAGGCCACCAGCACGCCGGTGCCGTCGCGCTGGCCCTGGGCCAGCATGCGGCGCAGGCCCTCGAGGAAGGCGCGCCGGTTCGGCAGGCCGGTCAGCGCGTCGGTCGCGGCATGGGTGGCGAGCTCGGCATTGGCGGCCGAGAGGCGCTGGAACAGCTGCTCGCGCTCGACCTGGTGGCCGATCAGCCGCGCGAACAGGCCCAGCACGTTGGTGGCGTTGGCCGGCAGCGGCTGGCGCTCGGCACTGGCCGCGCACAGCGTGCCGTAGAGGCCGCCGCTGTCGGTGCGCACCGGGGTGCTCACATAAGTCTGGATGCCGAGCTCGCGCGCGGCGTCGGAATCACCCCAGCATTCGGCGACGTTGTCGGTGTAGACACGGCCTTCGTCGAGGGCGCGCTTGCACAGGGTGTCGCCCCAGGGCACGGCGAGGCCCTCGGGAATCTGCAGCCGCCGCACGTTGCGCGCATACAGGATGTGCTGGAGCCCCTGCTCCAGGTCGATGCGCGTGAGGTAGGTCGACTCCAGGCCGGTCACGGCCTCGAGCATCTCGAGCATGGGACGGGTCAGGTCCTCGAGGGTCCTGGCCGACGATACGGAACTCGAAAGCTGGGTCAGCAATGTGTCCATGGGGTCCATTCTGCCGTTCAGACAGAAAAAAGAAACATTTGGTATTCAATTCACAAGAATCTGTGAACTTTTGTCGCGAAACTGGCCCGGCGGAGCGGGCCGCCGGGCGGGCCATTCAGGCCTCCAGGGCTTCCATCAGCTCGGTTTCGATCGCGGCCTGGGTGCGCTGGCCTTGCAATTCGGGACCGCTGATGAGGAAGCTGTCTTCCACGCGCTCGCCCAGGGTCGTGACCTTGGCGAGCTGCAGGTTCAGGTGGTGCCGTGCCAGCACGCGTGCCACCGAATAGAGCAGGCCGGCGCGGTCGCTGGCCGAGATGCTGAGCACCCAGCGCTGTGCCTTCTCGTCGGGCACCAGGCTGATGCGCGGCTTGATCGGGAAGCTGCGCACCCGGCGCGACACCCGGCCCATGCTCGGCAGCGGCAGGGCGCCGGCCTCGGTCAGGGTCTGCGCGAGCCCGGTCTCGACCATGTTGATCAGGTCGCGGTAGTGGTCGGGCAGGAAGGTGGTCACCACCTGGAAGGTGTCGAGCGCATAGCCGTTGCTCGTGGTGTGGACCTTGGCGTCGAGGATGCTGAACGAGGCCTGGTCGAAATAGCCGCAGATGCGCGCGAACAGGTCGGGCTGGTCGGGCGTGTAGACCACCACCTGCAGCCCTTCGCCCACCGGCGACAGATGCGCGCGCACCACCGGCGGCGCGGCCGGGTCGATCGGCACGTTCTTCGGCGGCACGAAGCGCGACAGCTGCATCGCGTGCCAGGCGATCTCGCTGGCGTCGTGGCGCATGAAATAGCCCACGTCGAGCGTGTCCCACAGCGCCTTGTGCGCCTCGAAGCGCTGGGCATGCAGCGCGAGCTGCACCAGCGCCTCGCGCTTGCGCGACTCGACCTCGGTGTCGGGATCGGGCATGCGCCCGCCGAGCGCGCGCAGGGTGTAGCGGTACAGGTCCTCGAGCAGCTTGCCCTTCCAGGCATTCCACACGCGCGGCGAGGTGCCGCGGATGTCGGCCACCGTCAGCAGGTAGAGCGCCGTGAGGTAGCGCTCGTTGCCCACGCGGCGCGCAAAGGCGCCGATCACCTCGGGGTCGCTCAGGTCCTGCTTCTGCGCCACCTGGCTCATCACCAGGTGCTCGGAGACCAGGAACTCGATCAGCTTCGAGTCTTCGCGCGAGATGCCGTGCTGCTTGCAGAAGCGCGCCACGTCGCGCGCGCCCAGCGTGGAGTGGTCGCCGCCGCGGCCCTTGGCGATGTCGTGGAACAGCGCGGCCACGTACAGCAGCCAGGGCTTGTCCCAGCCGGCCGCGAGCTGCGAGCAGAACGGGTACTCGTGGGCATGCTCGGCGATGAAGAAGCGCCGTACGTTGCGCAGCACCATCAGGATGTGCTGGTCGACCGTGTAGACGTGGAACAGGTCGTGCTGCATCTGCCCCACGATGCTGCGGAACACGCGCAGGTAGCGCCCCAGCACCGAGGTCTGGTTCATCAGCCGGAAGGCATGCGTGATGCCGTAGGGCTGCTGCAGCATCCGCATGAAGGTCTCGTGGTTCGCCGGATCGTTGCGGAACTTGCTGTCCATCACGTGGCGCGCGTTGTAGAGCGCGCGCAGCGTGCGCGCCGACAGGCCCTTCACGCCGATGGTCTTCTGGTAGAGCAGGAAGGTCTCGAGGATCGCGTGCGGCTCGCTCTCGTAGAGGTCGTCGCGCGCGATCTCGATCAGGCCGGCGCGCTCGAAGAAGCGCTCGTTGATCGGCGTCGGCAGCTCGTCGATCGGCTGCAGCCGCTCGGAGATGTTGAGCAGCAGGATCTGGTTGAGCTGCGAGACCGCCTTGGCGGCCCAGTAGTAGCGCCGCATCAGCGCCTCGCTCGACTTGCGCTGCGATTCGCTCACGTAGCCGAAGCTCGCGGCCACGGCGGTCTGCAGGTCGAACACCAGCCGGTCCTCGCGCCGGTTGGCGATCACGTGCAGCCGGGCGCGGATCAGCGACAGCAGCGCCTCGTTGCGCTTGATCTGCTGCGCCTCGAAGGGCGTGGCCAGGCCGTTGCGCGCCAGGTCGTCCCAGCGGCTGCCGAAGCCCGCGGCCTTGGCGACCCAGAGGATGGTCTGCAGGTCGCGCAGGCCGCCGGGCGATTCCTTGCAGTTGGGCTCGAGCGCGTAGGGCGTGTTGTCGAACTTCTGGTGCCGGTGCCGCATCTCCTGCGACTTGGCGATGAAGAAGGCCTGCGGGTCGATCACCGTGCCGAAGCGCTTGCGGAAGGTGGCGAACAGCTTCTTGTCGCCCACGATCAGCCGCGCCTCGAGCAGCGAGGTCTGGACCGTGACGTCCTTCTCGGCCTCGGCCAGGCATTCCTCGATGGTGCGCACGCTCGAGCCGATCTCCAGGCCGGCATCCCAGCACTGGCCGATGAAGGCTTCGAGACGTGCCGGCTCGACCGCCTGCTCGCCGCCCTCGGGCGGCAGCAGCAGCAGCACGTCGACGTCGGAATAGGGGAACAGCTCGCCGCGCCCGTAGCCGCCGACCGCCACCAGCGCCAGGCCGTCGCCGAACTCGGCGTCCTGCCACAGCGTCTGCAGGCTCTCGTCGGCCAGCGCCGCGAGCTGGCGCAGGACCGTGTGCACGCTGCGCGTGGGCGCGCGCGCGAAGCGCAGGGTTTCGAAAAGGGCGAGCTTCTTCGCGCGGTAGGCTTCGCGCAGCGTCGCGACGTCGTGTCGGGCGGCTTCGATCATGGCGGTGGGGTGGCGCGGCCGGCCGCGCGGCTCATGTCTTGATGGCGCTCACGAAGGAAGGCAGCGGCGGGCTGCCCTCGGACAGGGTCAGCACCTCGTAGCCCGTTTCGGTGACCAGCACCGTGTGTTCCCACTGGGCCGAGAGCGAATGGTCGCGCGTGACGATGGTCCAGCCGTCGTACTGGCCGCCCTTGAAGTCTTCCTTCACCTCGCGCTTGCCGGCATTGATCATCGGCTCGATGGTGAAGATCATGCCGGGCTTGAGCTCCTCCATGGTGCCCGGGCGGCCGTAGTGCAGCACCTGCGGTTCTTCATGGAAACGCTGGCCCACGCCGTGACCGCAGAACTCGCGCACCACCGAGAAGCCCTGGCCCTCGGCGAACTTCTGGATCGCGTGGCCCACGTCGCCCAGGTGGGCGCCGGGGCGCACCTGCAGGATGCCGTGCCACATGGCCTCGAAGGTGATGTGGCACAGGCGCTTGGCCGCGATCGAGGCATCGCCCACGACGTACATGCGGGAGTTGTCGCCGAACCAGCCGTCCTTGATGACGGTGACGTCGACATTCATGATGTCGCCCTTCTTCAGGGGCTTGTCGTTCGGGATGCCGTGGCACACCACGTGGTTGACCGAGGTGCACAGCGACTTGGGGAAGGGGACGCTGCTGGCGCCCATGTAGCCCACCGTGGCCGAGGTGGTGCCCTGCTTGACCATGTACTCGGCGGCCAGGCGGTCGACATCGTTGGTCGTGATGCCGGGCTTGATGAAGGGCGTGAGGTAGTCCAGCACCTCGGACGCGAGGCGGCAGGCGACGCGCATGGCAGCGATGCCCGCGGCGTCTTTGTAGGTAATGCTCATGCATGGAATTATCCCATCCGGGCGAAGAAATCAGCGCCCGAACGGGCTCTGGCCGGCCGCCCGGGCGAGGCTTTCGCCATGACCTAAAATTCGCGTCCTGCGCGGACGGCCCCAGTCAGCGGCCGCCCGCCCACGGATTTCCAGACCTCTCCAAAGCCCAACGCGGCCCCAAGGCCCCACCCATCGTGACGCAGTCCGCTTCCGTTTCCACAGCCCTTCCCGTCGTAACCATCTTCGAGGGCGGCAGCGCACTCAGCGAATTCCGCGCGCGGCAGCTCCTGCCGAAGCTCCAGGCCGTCGATCCGCGCATCGAGGGCATCGCCGCGCGCTTCGTGCACCTGGTGGTGACCGACGGCGCGCTCGACGCCGCGGGCCGCGAGCGCTTCGAGGCGCTGCTGAGCTACGGCGAGCCCTTCGAGGCGCCGGCGGCCAAGGCCTCGGCGGCGGTGGTCGTCACGCCGCGCCTGGGCACCGTGTCGCCGTGGGCCTCCAAGGCCACCGACATCGCCCACAACTGCGGCCTGGCGCTGCGCCGGGTCGAGCGCGTCACCCAATACCACCTGAAGCTCAAGGCGCCGCTGCTGGGCAAGGCGCCGGTGCTCGAGGGCGAGGCGCTGGCCGCCGCGGCCGGCCCGCTGCACGACCGCATGACCGAATCGGTGCTCGCCACGGTCGACCAGGCCGCCAGCCTGTTCAGCGAACTGCCGGCCCAGCCCATGGCCACGGTCGACGTGCTGGCCCAGGGCCGCGCGGCACTGGAAGCCGCCAACACCGGCTTCGGCCTGGCGCTGGCCGAGGACGAGATCGACTACCTGGTCGATGCCTTCACCAGGCTGGGCCGCAACCCCAGCGACGTCGAGCTGATGATGTTCGCGCAGGCCAACAGCGAGCACTGCCGCCACAAGATCTTCAACGCCGACTTCACCATCGACGGCGCGGCGCAGCCGCAGAGCCTGTTCTCGATGATCCGGCACACCGAGCGCCAGAACCCCCAGCACACGGTGATCGCCTATGCCGACAACGCCTCGGTGATGGAAGGCGGCGAGGTCGAGCGCTTCATCCCGCGCGGCGCCGATGCCGCGGGCACGCCGGCCTACACCAAGGACACGGCGCTGACCCACGTGCTGATGAAGGTCGAGACCCACAACCACCCGACGGCGATCTCGCCGTTCCCGGGCGCCTCGACCGGCGCCGGCGGCGAGATTCGCGACGAGGGCGCGACCGGCCGCGGCTCCAAGCCCAAGGCCGGCCTGACCGGCTTCACGGTCTCGAAGCTCTGGCCCGAGGACGGCCACTACGGCAAGCCCGAGCACATCGCGAGCCCGCTGCAGATCATGACCGAGGGCCCGCTGGGCGGCGCCGCCTTCAACAACGAGTTCGGCCGGCCCAACCTGCTGGGCTACTTCCGCGAGTACGAGCAGGCCCTGGCGAGCGACCTCGATACCGTGCAGCGCGGCTACCACAAGCCGATCATGATCGCCGGCGGCCTCGGCAGCATCGACGCCACGCAGACCAAGAAGATCCGCTTCCCGGCCGGCTCGCTGCTGATCCAGCTCGGCGGCCCGGGCATGCGCATCGGCATGGGCGGCAGCGCCGCCAGCTCGATGGCCACCGGCGCCAACGCGGCCGAGCTCGACTTCGACTCGGTGCAGCGCGGCAACCCCGAGATCGAGCGCCGCGCGCAGGAGGTCATCAACCACTGCTGGCAGCAGGGCGCGGCCAACCCGATCCTCGCGATCCACGACGTGGGCGCGGGCGGCTTGAGCAATGCCTTCCCCGAACTGACCAACGACGCCGGCCGCGGTGCGCGCTTCGACCTGCGCGCGGTGCCGCTCGAGGAATCGGGCATGGCGCCGAAGGAGATCTGGTGCAACGAGAGCCAGGAGCGCTACGTGCTGGCGATCGCGCCCGAGTCGCTCGAACAGTTCAAGGCCTTCTGCGAACGCGAGCGCTGCCCCTTCGCGGTGGTCGGCGTGGCGACCGAGGAACGCCAGCTGCTGGTGGCCGACGAGGGCGCCGCGCTGCAGCCGGTCGACATGCCGATGGACGTGCTGCTCGGCAAGCCGCCCAAGATGCACCGCGACGTGCAGTCGGTGGCACGCAGCTTCCAGCCGCTCGACCTCACGGGCGTCGACCTGCAGAAGGCGGCGATCGACGTGCTGTCGCACCCGACCGTCGCCTCCAAGCGCTTCCTGATCACCATCGGCGACCGCACCGTGGGCGGCCTGAGCCATCGCGACCAGATGGTCGGCCCGTGGCAGGTGCCGGTGGCCGACTGCGCCGTGACCCTGGCCGACTACCGGGGCTTCGCGGGCGAGGCGATGAGCATGGGCGAGCGCACGCCGCTGGCCGCCTACGACGCGCCCGCTTCGGGCCGCATGGCGGTGGCCGAGGCGATCACCAACCTGCTGTCGGCGCCGATCGAGCTGTCGCGCGTCAAGCTGTCGGCCAACTGGATGGCTGCCTGCGGCGAGCCCGGCGAGGACGCCGCGCTCTACGCCACGGTCAAGGCCGTCGGCCTCGAGCTCTGCCCGGCGCTCGGCATCTCGATTCCGGTCGGCAAGGATTCGCTGTCGATGCGCACGCAGTGGAAGGAGGGCGGCGAGACGAAGAAGGTGACCTCGCCGGTCAGCCTGATCGTGAGCGCCTTCGCCTCGCTCGACGACGTGCGCGGCACGCTCACGCCGCAGCTCGACGCCAATGAGGAGGACAGCACGCTGGTGCTGGTCGACCTCGGCCGCGGCCAGCACCGCATGGCCGGCAGCATCCTGGCGCAGACGCTGGGCCAGAGCGGCGACACCGTGCCCGATCTCGACGATCCGGCGCAACTGGTGGCGCTGGTCAATGCCGTCAATGCGCTGCGCGCCGACGGCAAACTGCTCGCCATGCACGACCGCAGCGACGGCGGCCTGTTCGCCGCGGCCTGCGAGATGGCCTTCGCGGGCCATGTGGGCGTGGCGCTCAACGTCGACATGCTGGTCACCGAAGGCGACGGCATCTCCGACAGCCGCATGGAGACCGGCGACGCCAAGAACTGGGCGCAGCAGGTCAGCGCGCGGCGCGAGGAGCTCACGCTCAAGGCGCTGTTCAACGAGGAGCTCGGCATGCTGCTGCAGGTGCGCACCGCCGAGCGCAACGAGGTCATGCAGGTGCTGCGCGCCCATGGCCTGAGCACCCACAGCCATTTCGTCGGCAAGACCCGGCCCGCGAGCTCGGCCATCGAGGCCGGCAAGGGCAAGCTCGAGGTGTGGCGCGATGCCAAGTCGGTGTTCAGCGCCAGCCTGCACGACCTGCACCAGGTCTGGGACTCGGTGAGCTGGAAGATCGCGCGCGAGCGCGACAACCCGGCCTGTGCCGATGCCGAGCACGCGGCGGCCGGCGAGCCCGCCGACCCGGGCCTCCACTGGCACCTGCCGGCCGGCGCCGAGCCCGCCGCACCCGCGGTGCTGGCTTCGCGGCCCAAGGTCGCGATCCTGCGCGAGCAGGGCGTGAACTCGCACGTCGAGATGGCCTATGCCTTCAACGAGGCCGGCTTCGAGGCCTTCGACGTCCACATGACCGACCTGCAGTCGGGCCGCGCGCGGCTCGCCGACTTCAAGGGCGTGGTGGCCTGCGGCGGCTTCAGTTACGGCGACACGCTGGGCGCCGGCATCGGCTGGGCCCGCAGCATCACCTTCAACCCGCGCCTGGCCGACGAGTTCAAGCGCTTCTTCGGCCGCGCCGACACCTTCGGCCTCGGCGTGTGCAACGGCTGCCAGATGTTCGCCGAGCTGGCCGACATCATCCCGGGCGCCGAGGCCTGGCCGCGCTTCACCACCAACCAGAGCGAGCGCTTCGAGGCCCGCCTGTCGATGGTCGAGGTGCTCGATTCGCCGAGCCTGTTCTTCGCGGGCATGGCCGGCACGCGGCTGCCGATCGCGGTCGCGCACGGCGAGGGCTATGCCAACTTCAAGCACCGCGGCGATGCCTCGAAGGCCATCGCGGCCATGCGCTTCGTCGACAACCACGGCCAGCCCACCGAGCAGTACCCGTTCAACCCGAACGGCAGCGCGGGCGGCCTGACCTCGGTGACCACGGCCGACGGTCGCTTCACCGCCGTGATGCCGCACCCCGAGCGCGTGTTCCGCAACATCCAGATGAGCTGGACCGGCGGCGACGCGAGCGCGCACAGCCCCTGGATGCGCATCTGGCGCAACGCCCGCCGTTGGGTGGGCTGATCGCCGACGGCAAGGGTCCAAATCCGGCAGGGCCGGTGGGGCCTTTGATGGCCGCTTGCGCCACCGGACCGGTAGACTCGGCCGCATGCTGCGCACTTCCGCTTCCACGCTGACCGCACCGGCCCTGCCGGGCGCGCTCGCGCGTGGCCGGCGCCGCGCGGCGCGGATGACGGCGCTCAAGCGCCGATCGCCCTGGCATTCCTGAGCCCGGCGATCCTTCCTCCTCCCTTTCTTCTTTCGCGCACCTCCTGATCGCCGGGCCTCCTCCAAGCCCGCGCGCCGGCGCGTCCGTTCTGTCCCGCTCCCTCGATGGAGCCCGCGGCACGCCTTCACTTCATCAGGAGCCATCCATGCAAGCCACCGCCTCTTTCACGCGACTCGAACGAACCCTCACCCAGCTCGACCACGCACGCCTGCACAAGCTCGCCGCGCATGCGCTGCAGACGCGCGGCGCGACCGATCCGATCGCACAGGCCCTCGAGGAGATGCTCGACTGCAGCGAGATCGTGGCGCCGCAGGACGCGTCGCCCGACCTGGTCACGATGAACTCGCGCGTCGAGCTCGAGGACCCCGCGAACGGCGAGCGCTACACGATCACGCTGTGCTATCCGCGCGATGCCAAGCCTTCCGAGGGCGAGGTCTCGGTGATGTCGCCGGTGGGCGCGAGCCTGCTGGGCGCGCGCGTGGGGCAACTGGTGGAATGGACCACGCCGGCCGGCGTGCACGGTTCGGCGCGCGTGGCCGCGCTGCAGTTCCAGCCCGAAGCGGCGGGCGAATACCTGCGCTGAAGCGCGGTCGGGCGCGCAGGCGCCGTGGCCTCTGATTCATATTTCGATGTTATTAATTCATATGACATCTAAATTTCCCCAATTACTGGTGGTGCGATGCAATGGCGCTCCGAGTCATGAAGGGAGCAGGGATATGAAAAAAGAGGAAATGGTGACCGAGGTCCGACGGTCGCTTGCCGGGTCGTCGCGCGGACCGAGGCGCCGGGACTGGCTGCAAGGCGCTGCAGCGTTTGCCGGCCATGCGCTCTGGGGTTCCGCGGCGGCCCAGACCGGATTTCCATCCAGTCCGGTCAAGCTGGTCGTGCCCTTCGGGCCGGCAACCGGGCCGGACATCCTGGGACGGGTGGTCGGGCAGAAGCTGGCCGAGAAATGGGCGCAGCCCGTGGTGGTCGAGAATCGGTCGGGTGCCAGCTCGATGATCGGCACCAAGTACCTGGCTGCGGCGACGCCCGATGGGCATCATCTGCTGGTAACGGCCAACACGCTGGTTCTCAACAAGAGCCTGCGTCCCGAGGCCCCCTACGACCCGGTCAAGGACCTGCAGCCCATCGCTCCCCTTGCCATCGGGCGCCTGGCGCTCGTGGCGCATCCGAGCCTCGGGGCGAACAACCTGCAAGAACTGGTCCGATTGGCCAGGGCCGCGCCGGGCGCCATCGACTACGGCTCGCCCGCCAACGGAACGCCGCATCATCTGACGATGGAACTGCTCAAGCAAAGCCTGGGCATCAGCCTCACGCACATCCCGTACACGAACACGCCCGGGGTCGTGAAGGGCCTGATCGGTGGCACGGTCAAGCTCGGCTTTCTGCCGATCCATGTCGCATTGCCGCATGTGCGATCCGGCCGGCTGGCAATGCTGGCGGCGGGAGGCAGGCAGCGCGCCGATGCCACGCCCGAAGTGCCGTCGCTGGCCGAGGCCAGCGGCGTGAAGGATATCGACGGCGACATCTGGTATGGGATGTACGCACCCGTGGGCGTGCCGGCGGATCGGGTCCAGCGCATTCATGCGGATGTGAATGCCGTGCTGACCACGCCGGAAATGAAGCAGCTGTTCGACCAGCAGGGGTTGTCTGTGCTTTCCGGCAGTCCGCAGGAGCTGGCGGACCTGACGCGCAAGGATCTGGCCCGATGGACCCGGGTCGTGCGCGTCGCCAACCTGAAGGCGGATTGAGATGAACACCACGCTCGAGGTGCACAAGCTGCTGACGGACGACGGTGTCACCGTCCAGGTCGCCTGGATTCCTCCCAGGGCACCGGACCTGCCGGTTCTTCTGTGGACGCACGGTGTGGGCAGCAGCTTCACCTTGTCGGGACTCTGGACGGTCTGCCAGCATCTCGCGAGCCAGGGGTGGGGAGTGGCTTTCATCAACAACCGCGGCCACGACTGGGTTGCGCTGAACCCTGGCGATCGACGCTGGATCGGCGCAGCCTTCGAACGTTTCGAGGACTGCGTGCTGGATTTCCAGGCCGCGCTGCGATGGCTGCGCGAGCGTGGCTGTCGCCGCATCGTGATCGGCGGCCACAGCCTCGGTGGCCTCAAGGCGGCATATACCCAGGCCTTCCATCCGGTCGATGAGGTGATCGCGCTCGCCATGCTGTCCTCGCCGCGCCTGCCTGACGAGCAGGTCTGGGATTGGCCCGCGCATGAGCGCTTGCTGGCGTATTGCGGCGATCGGATCGCCGAAGGGCGGGGCGAGGAACTCATGCACATCGACATGCCCACCAGCACGCCGGCGGCGAAGGGCGTGATGTGCCATCGGACCTACGTCAACAAGTACGGCCCCGACGCCGCGACGACGGCGTTGCGTTTCGCCGACCGCATTCGCGTGCCCACGCTGTTGCTGGCGGGCGAACTGGAGCGGCCGCAGCTTTCCTTCTCGGTGGACATGGAGCGCGCCCTCGTCCATGCACCCGCGGTCCGGCGCATCGCGGTCGAGGGCTGCGACCACATCTACACCGGCTCGCACGCGCGGGTGGCCGGCGATGTGCAGGGCTGGCTATCGGGTCTGGTTTAGCGCAACCATCGTGCCGCCCGCGCCGCGCAGCAGCGTTGCGGGCGTGGTGCCGTAGGCGCTCTTGAAGGCGCGCGAGAAATGCGAGAGGTCGCTGAAGCCGCACTGGTAGGCGGCCTGCGTGACCTGCTGCACGCGGCCCTCGGACAGGATGTGGAAGCTCTGCTCGAGTCGGCGCTTCCACAAGTGGTGCATCACGGTCGTGCCATGGGCCGCGAACACGCGCGTGAGCGTGCGCGGCGAGACATGCGCGGCCTCGGCCACGCCGGCCATCGACAGGCCGGTGTCGTCCAGGTGGGCGTCGATGTAGCGCACGGCCTTCTCGTAGATCGAGCCGTGGCGCGTGGCTGCGGCGGCGCCCTCGGCCACGTCCTGCAGTTCCATCGCGGCGCTCAGCGTGTCGAGGAAGGCCGCGGCGAAGCGCGCCTGCGCGGCCAGCGCCGAGTCGCGCGCCTCGAAGCGCAGCGCCTCCTCGGCCATGCCGTGCAGCAGCCCGGCCAGCGAGCTGCCGTCGGCGATCTTGAGCGCCATCATGTGCTCGGCCTTCGGGAAGCGCGACAGCAGCTGCTGGCGCGGAAAGCGCACCAGCAGCAGCGATTCGGGCGCGAGCTCGTGCACGAAGGGCCGTGCCGCGTCGTACAGCACGATGTCGCCGGCCGAGGCGCGCAGCGTGCGGCCCTGCTGCGCCATGTTGGCCTGGCCGCGCTGGAAGAAGGCGGCCACGATGTCGTCGTCGGGCGCGACGCGCGCGAGCTGGTCGGTGCGGATGAAGGTGTGCGGCTTCGACTGCATGCGGCACACCGTGAGGCTGCCGAGCTGCTGGCCCGAGAGGCAGCCGTCGAAGTCGCGTGCGAATTCGCCGCGCGCCGGTATCAGGCGCCGGCACACCGATTCGCGCCAGAACTCGGTCTTGTGCCGCGGCGCGAGCGCCTCGGTCGAGTGGTAGAAGCCCATGGTCGACACCCTCCGCGCCGATGGCGCGCCGCGGATTCTTGCAAGAAACAAGCCCAAAGAAAAACGGCCCGAAGGCCGTTTTGCATGGGGGAGGGCGGGCAGGGCGCGCCGCTTACTCGATCTTCGCCTTGGCGCGCAGGTCTTCCTGGTACTTCTGCAGGCGCTGCTGCTGCAGCTGCTGCGTGATCTGCGGCTTGATGTCCTCGATCTTCGGCAGCTGGGCCTGGCGGATGTCGTCGACGCGGATGATGTGCCAGCCGAACTGGGTCTTGATCGGCGCCGGCGTGGTCTCGCCCTTCTTGAGCTTGATCATCGCTTCCGAGAACTCGGGCACGAAGTTGGCGGGGTTGGCCCAGTCGAGGTCGCCGCCGTTGGCGCCCGATCCGGGGTCCTTGCTCTGCTTCTTGGCGATGTCTTCGAATTTGCCGCCCTTCTTCAGGTCGGCCATGATCTTCTTGGCCTGGTCCTCGGTCTCGACCAGGATGTGGCGCGCCTTGTATTCCTTGCCGCCGTTGGCCGCGACGAACTTGTCGTACTCGGCCTTCACGTCGGCGTCCGAGACCGGGTTGGTCTTGCGGTAGTTCTCGAACAGGGCACGGATCAGGATCGCCTGGCGGGCGAGCTCGAGCTGGTTCTTGTAGTCCTCGGTGGCGTCGAGGCCCTGCTTCTGCGCTTCCTGCATGAACACTTCGCGCGCCACGATTTCCTCGCGCAGCTGGCCTTGCATCTCGGGCGTGACCGGGCGGCCGGCCGCGGCCAATTGCTGGGCCAGCGCGTCCATGCGTGCCTTGGGCACCGCCTTGCCGTTGACGATGGCTGCGTTCTGCGCCAGGGCAGCCATGGGAACGGCACCAAGCAGCGCTGCGGCCGCGACGGCCTGCAAGATTTGTTTTTTCATGGATTGAATGTCAGGCTGAGAAATGCGCGTTGGATGAAAGTGCGCGTGGAGGAAACCGGAGCAAAGACACAGGGGAGGGAGCGCCGCCGCGGAGAACCGGGCCCGGCAGCCGGAGGCTGGCGGTGGATGGACGACTCAGAGCACCTCGATGGCGATGGCGTGCAGACCCTGTGCGATGAAAAGTTGGAGGGCATCATACACAAGCCGATGACGCGCCACGCGTGGCTTTCCCTCGAACAGCCGGGAGGCGATGCGCACGCGGAAATGGGTGCCGAATCCCTCGGCATTGGCCCCCGCGTGGCCTGCGTGCGCGGCGCTCTCGTCGATGACTTCGAGCGCCGTCGGCTGCAGTGCGGCGCGCAGCGCGGCCTCGAGGGCGGCCACGGTCGGTAGCGGATGCGAAGCGGTGGTGCTGCTCATGCTCAGGCGGCCGGCTTGTCGTCGCCGCTCTTGAGGTGCGGCGAGATGTACAGGCCCTGCGCCACCAGGAACACGATCGGGAACACGTAGCCCCAGAGCTTGAAGTTGACCCAGGCCTCGGTCGTGAAATAGGCCGCGACGTAGCCGTTGATGGCGGCCATGAACAGGCAGTAGCCGATCCACGCGATGTTCAGCCGCATCCAGATGCGGTCGGGCAACTCGAGCTGCGAGCCCAGCAGCATCTTGAGGAAGTTCTTGCGGAAGGCCCACAGGGCCACGGCCAGCGCCACCGCCATCGCGCCGTACAGCACGGTCGGCTTCCACTTGATGAAGCGGTCGTCGTGCAGCACCAGCGTGAGCGTGCCGAACAGCAGGATCAGCACCAGCGTGGCCTTCTGCATCGCCTGCAGCTTGCGTTCCATTGCATAGATGATCGCCATCTGCACCACCGTGGCGGCCATCAGCACGCCGGTGGCGGTGTAGATGTCGGCGAGCTTGTAGGCCCCGAAGAACAGCAGGATCGGGAAGAAGTCGAGGATCAGTTTCATGCAGTCGGATGGTGGCGGGGCCGGAAGAAAAAGGAGAAGGCGCCGCTCAGGGCTTCTTCTGGAAGTCGAGCGAGGCCGAGTTCATGCAGTAGCGCAGGCCGGTCTCGGTCGGTCCGTCGGGGAAGACGTGGCCCAGGTGCGCGCCGCAATTGGCGCAGACATTCTCGGTGCGCACCATGCCGTGCGAGCGGTCGACGATGTTGCGGATCGCGCCCGGCACGGCTTCCTCCGAGAAGCTGGGCCAGCCGCAGCCGGCGTCGAACTTGGTGGCGGACTCGAACAGCTTGGCGCCGCAGCAGACGCAGTGATAGGTGCCGTCGTCCCAGTGGGCTTCGTACTTGCCGGTGAAGGGGCGCTCGGTCGCCGCATGGCGGGTCACCTCGAAGGCGGCCGGCTCGGCACCCTTTTCGGCGAGCAGCGCTTTCCATTCGGCATCGGTTTTCTGGACGGGTGTGTTCATGATGAGCAGCTGATTTCGATCGTGGAAGCCCAGTCGGGCGGGAACCCGGCATACGCCTGCGCGCCGGGATGTTCTTCAAATGGGGATTCCAGCAGGGCCAGCAAGGTCGCCACGCCCGAGAAGTCCTTGCGGCCAGCCGCTTCGATGGCCTGCTGGCCCAGGTGGTTCCGCAGCACGTATTCCGGATTGCTGCGCAGCATCAGTTCGGCCGCCTGCTCGCGCGGGGTGTGGGCATGGCGCTCCAGAAACAATAGCAGCCAGGCGTCGAAGCCGGCGCGGTCGATGAACAGTTCGCGCACCGGCTCGATGTTGCCGTCGGCCCGGTAGCGGGCCAGGCGGCGCCAGAAGATCGTGTAGTCGGTCTTTTCGGCCGCCAGCAGCTTGAGCACGCCCTCGATCAGCGCGCGGTCGCCGTCGGCCGCATCGGCGAGGCCGAGCTTGGCGCGCATGCGGTTCTCGAAGGCGTTCGGGAACGCGGCCTTGTACGACTCGAGCGCGGCCAGCGCGAGCTCCTGGTCCTCGATCAGTGGCAGCAGGGCCTGGCCGAGGCAGAACAGGTTCCAGTAGGCCACGTTGGGCTGCTGGTTGAAGGCATAGCGCCCGCCGGTGTCGCTGTGGTTACAGATGTGGCGCGGATCGAAGCCGTCGAGGAACTGGAACGGCCCGTAGTCGATGGTGAGCCCGAGGATGCTCATGTTGTCGGTGTTCATCACGCCATGGCAGAAGCCCACGGCCTGCCAGTGCGCCAGCAGGGTGGCGGTGCGTTCGCTCACGGCCTCGAGCAGCGCCGCATAGGGGTTGCCGCCGAAGCGCTCGTTGTGGCGGCAGGCCGGGTAGTAGCGGTCGATCACGTAGTCGGCCAGCGCGCGCAGTTCCTCGTGCTGCTGGTTCGCCGCGAAGTGCTCGAAATGGCCGAAGCGGATGAAGCTCGGTGCCACCCGCGTCACCACCGCGGCGGTCTCGATCTCCTCGCGGCGCACGCGCGCGTCCGAGCCGGTCACGCACAGCGCGCGCGTGGTCGGGATGCCCAGGCCGTGCATGGCTTCGCTGCAGAGGAACTCGCGGATGCTCGAGCGCAGCACGGCGCGGCCGTCGCCCATGCGCGAATAGGGCGTGCGGCCCGCGCCCTTGAGCTGGATCTCGAGGCCGTCCGCGGTCTCTCCGAGCAGGATCGCGCGCCCGTCGCCGAGCTGGCCGGCCCAGACGCCGAACTGGTGGCCGCTGTAGACGCTGGCCAGCGGCCGCGCGCCCTCGAGCGGGATGTTGCCGCTCAGCGCCTCGAGCAGCGCGTCGCTGCGCCAGCCTTCGGGCAGGCCCAGCTCGCGCGCGACCTGTTCACTGTGGCCGACCCAGTAGGGCGGCGTGGGCGAACTCAGCGGGGTGGGGCGCAGCTCGGTGTAGAAGCGCGGTCCGAGCGTGGAGAAGCCGGTGGTGGCCCAGCCCAGGCCCAGATCGGCGCTCCCGGGCCGGGTTTCGGTCGACGTGGGGCGGTTCTCTTCGGCAAGCAGGCTCGTGGGCGTCATGCCCCGATTGTCCGGCAGAGCGCTAGACCCCTGGCCAAGGGGGGCCTCGGAGACCAGAAACTAGGCGGCGGCGCGCAACAGCGAGCCGGTCGTGTCGCCGTGCCACAGCCGCGTGCGGTACTGCGCCGGCGGCAGGCCGAACCAGCGCTTGCAGGCGCGGAAGAAGTTGCTGCTGTCGACGAAGCCCAGCAGGTCGGCCACGTCGGTCAGCGTGTGGCGCTCCTGCGCCAGGTACTGCTGCGCCAGTTCGCGCCGGGTGCGGTCGAGCAGCGCCTGGAACGACACCGATTCCTCCTGCAGCCGGCGCTGCAGCGTGCGCTCGGCCAGGCCCAGGCCCGAGGCCACGTCCTGACGGCGCGGCTCGCCGTGCGGCAGGCGGCGCGCGATCTCGGCGCAGACCAGGGTGCTGGTGGTGGTCTGGCCCAACTGGTCGAGCTGGTCGTCGAGCAGGTGTTCCTGCATCTCGCCGAGCTCGGGGTGGCTGGTGGGCAGCGTCATCGCCAGGTTGGCGGCCGACAGCAGCATGCGGTTGGCCGGGGCGCCGAAGCGCACCTCGCAGCCGAAGGCCTCGCGGTGCGGGCGGTCGTCGTCGGGGGGCGGATAGGCGAACTCGATCGCCAGCGGCTCCATCTCGCGCCGGATCAGCCAGCGGCACTGCATCAGCATGGTGAGCAGGGCGTACTCGACGCGCTGGCGCGGGATCGGCAGGCTGCCGCCCGTGTGCTGCATCACCATCCAGCTGCCGCGCGCCTCGGGCTGCACCGAGAAGGCGGTGGCATCGGAGATCACGGGCATGTAGCGCGCGAGCCGGTCCATCGCCTCGCCGAGATCGACGCAGCAGGCCATGACGTGGGCGACGGTGCCCAACTTGCTGTGGGTGGCGGCCAGGCCGCGGTGCAGGCCCAGCGTGGGCCGGCCCGCGCGCGTCACGGCCAGTTGCCACAGCACGGTGATCTCGTCGACCGGGATGCGCGCGTTCTGCCGCAGCAGCGATTCGGGGTCGAAGCCGGCGTCGCGCAGCAGCGAGGGCACGTCCAGGCCCTCGGCCTCGAACATCCTCAGCACCCCCTCGAGCCATGCCGACGAGCTGGTGCGCAACTCGGGCTGCGGCATGCAGCCCGGACGGCGCGCAGGCCGGCGCGCGTGGCGCGGGTTGGAGGCTCCTGAAGTCATTCGATTGGCTCGCTTGCGATAGCGGTGGAAACGGCACCCGTTCCTAGAATTTTTTTCGGGTTCGGCGGGCCGGAGTATGGCCGCGGGGCACCGATGCAGGAATTCCGATTAACCCGGTGTGGAGACAAACACATGCAAGAAATGGCAACGGCACGAAAAAGCCAGGGTGCGGCAGGACAGAAGACAAGGGTGGCTTCGGCCATCGCCATGGCCGCGATCGCGGCCGCCAGCATGGCCCTCGTGGCCTGCGGCGGCGGCGGCTCGGGGTCGAGCGGATTCTTCCCGGTGGCACCGCCACCCCCGCCGCCGCCCGCGCCGCCACCGGCCGCGGACGGCCCGATGGTGCGCCAGACCACCGCCGGCAAGATCGAGGGCGTGGACGACAGCGCCGGCACCGGCACCTTGTCGTGGAAGGGCGTTCCGTTCGCCCAGGCCCCCGTCGGCGCGCTGCGCTGGGCGCCTCCAGCCGATCCCAAAGCCTGGGAAGGCGTGCGCTCCGCCGCCAAGTTCGGCCGCAGCTGCGCCCAGGGCGGGCGCTACTTCAGCCCGGCACCCGACGACGCACCCTTCGGCCTCGGCACCCGCGAGGGCTTCGGCAAGCCGGTGGGCGACGAGGACTGCCTCACGCTCAACATCTGGCGCCCGAGCGGCGACGCCGCCAAGCTGCCCGTGATCGTCTACATCTACGGTGGCAGCAATATTTCGGGTTACACGGCCGATCCGGGCTACGACGGCGCCCAGCTCGCCAAGCGCGGCAATGCCGTCGTCGTGACGATCAACTACCGGCTGGGCGTGCTCGGCTGGCTCGACCTGCCGCAGCTCAAGACCGGCGAGGCGAAGAACGACTCGGGCAACTTCGCGCTGCTCGACCAGATGCAGGCGCTGAAGTTCATCCAGGCCAACATCGGCGCCTTCGGCGGCGACGCGGGCAACGTCACGGTGATGGGGCAGTCGGCGGGCGCGGTCAACACCTGGGGCCTGGTGGTCTCGAGCGCATCGGCCGGCCTGCTGCACAAGGCGGTGCCGCTGAGCGGCGGCATGGCCTTCTCGACGCGCGCCACCGCGCAGACCTATTCGAAGGGGCTGCTCGCGGCCATCGCCATCGCCGACGGCAAGGCCGTCGACACCACCTCGGCCAATGCCTGGGTGGCCTCGCAGACCAATGCGCAGATCGCCACCTACCTGCGCGGCCTGCCGGCCGACAAGCTGCTGACCATCGTGCTCGCGAACCCGCAGCTGGGCAACGCGCCCGCGCCGATCGAGGACGGCACCATCCTGCCCGTGAACTCGCGGGCCGAGGTCGATGCCGGCCGCTTCAACAAGGTGCCGATGCTGATCGGCAACACGCGCGACGAGGGCACGCTGTTCGCCAACCTGTTCGGCACCTTCACGGGGCAGGGCCTGGGCTTCAAGCCGACCGACTACGAACGCTTCGGGCTGCAGTACAACTTCAACCCCGATGCACCGGTCACGCTCACCGAGGCCGACCTGATCAACGCACCCTACCTGCCGGTAGGTAAGCCGCTGACGGGATGGAAGGCCGCCTCGGATTTCGCGACCAACGCGATCTTCCTCAACGGCCTGCCCGCGCAGATCGACTCGGTCGCGAAGTACCTGCCGACCAAGACCTGGTACTACCGCTTCGACTGGAGCCAGCAGGTGGCGCCGTTCAATACCGTCTACGGCGCGACGCACGGCCTCGACACGGTGTTCATGTTCCACAACTTCGGCACCAACATCTTCTCCTTCGCCTATGGCGAGGCGAACCGGCCGGGCCGCGAGGCGCTGTCGGACGCGATGGTCGGCAGCCTGTCCGCGTTCGCGCGCACCGGCGATCCGAACCATGCGGGCCTGGGCGTGACCTGGCCCAACTGGCCGCGCAAGATCGTGCTCGACGCCAGCAAGACGCAGCTGCAGAACAGCGCGCCTTGAGCACTGCGCGCACCGGCAAGGCACGCCACCGCGACGGCCATGGCCGTCGCGGTGGTGGCGAAGGTCGCGCGAGGGGCGAGGCGTCTGCATGCTCCGGCGGACGCCAGCTGTCATCCGGACGACAGATCGGTCCTCGCAGACTGCGGGTTTCTGTCATTGTGCGAACGCACATAAATTGCGTGAATCGCCGTAATCTTTGAAACCGCTGAATTTTGTTGAAAGAAGGAGCCTGTAGATGCTGGGTTTGATGCAAGACCGACCGCTTTTGATCTCGTCGCTGATCGAGTTCGTCGAGCGCCACAACGGTGACGGCGAGATCGTCTCGCGGCGGGTCGAGGGCGACATCCACCGCTGTACCTGGAGCGACATCGCATCGCGTTCCCGGCAGGTGGCCAATGCGCTGGACGGCGAGCAACTGCTGTTCAGCGACCGCATCGCGACCCTGGCCTGGAACGGCTACCGCCACCTGGAGCTCTACTACGGCGTCAGCGGCAGCGGCCGCGTGCTGCACACCATCAACCCGCGCCTGCATCCCGACCAGATCGCGTGGATCGCCAACCACGCCGAAGACCAGATCCTGTGCTTCGACCTCACCTTCCTGCCGCTGGTGCAGGCCGTGCATGCCAAGTGCCCGACCATTCGCAAGTGGGTCGCGCTGTGCGGGCCCGACAAGCTGCCGGTCGACAGCGGCATCCCCAACCTCGTGAGCTACGAGGACTGGGTCGGCGGCCAGTCCACCGACTACCAATGGCCGGTGTTCGACGAGAACTCGGCCTCGAGCATGTGCTACACGAGCGGCACCACCGGCAATCCCAAGGCCGCGCTCTACAGCCACCGCTCGACCATGCTGCACGCCTACGCGGCGGCGCTGCCCGACGTCATGCGCATCTCGGCGCGCGACTCGGTGCTGCCCGTGGTGCCGATGTTCCACGTCAACGCCTGGGGCATTCCGTACTCGGCCGCGCTGGTCGGCTGCAAGCTGGTGTTCCCGGGCCCGGCGCTCGACGGCAAGTCGGTCTACGACCTGATCGAAGGCGAGGGCGTGACCTTCGCGGCCGGCGTGCCCACCGTGTGGCAGATGATGTTGGGCCATATGCAGACCAACGGCCTGAAGTTCAGCGCCCTGAACCGCACCGTGATCGGCGGCTCCGCCTGCCCGCCGGCCATGATCAAGGCCTTCCAGGACCTGTACAACGTCGAGGTGCTGCATGCCTGGGGCATGACCGAGATGAGCCCGCTGGGCACGCTGTGCACGCTCAAGAACAAGCACCTGAAGCAGTCGCCCGAGGAGCAGCTCGCGGTGCGCCTCAAGCAGGGCCGCGCGATCTTCGGCGTCGACATGAAGATCGTCGACGGCGAGAACAACGAGCTGCCCTGGGACGGCAAGGCCTACGGCGACCTGCTGGTCAAGGGGCCGTGGATCGTCAAGGAGTACTTCAAGGGCGAGGGCGGCGATCCGCTGATCGACGGCTGGTTCCCCACCGGCGACGTCGCCACCATCGATGCCGACGGCTACCTGCAGATCACCGACCGCAGCAAGGACGTGATCAAGTCCGGCGGCGAATGGATCAGCTCGATCGACATCGAGAACATCGCGGTCTCGCATCCGGCCATCGCCATGGCGGCCTGCATCGGCGTCTACCACCCCAAGTGGGACGAGCGCCCGATCGTCGCGGTGGTGAAGAAGCCCGGTGCCGAGGTCACGCGCGAGGAGCTGCTGAAGTTCTACGAAGGCAAGACCGCCAAGTGGCAGATCCCCGACGACGTGGTCTTCGTCGAGGCGATTCCGCTGGGCGCCACCGGAAAGATCCTCAAGACCCGGCTGCGCGAGCAGCTCAAGGACTACAAGCTGCCCGGCCTGTAAAGCGGGTGGGGCGGTGGCCGTGTCGCCTAGGCGATAGCACGGCCACCTCCGCGGCCCGGCTTGCGGGCAATCCCTGTGCGGACGAAAAAAGTGCGCTTGTACGCTGCGGATGCAGCCAATCGGGCAGCCCTTCAACCTGGAGACTCTTCATGCGTTTTGCCCTCAAGTCCATCGCCGTGTGCGCCCTGCTGGCCGGTGCCGGCGCGTCCTTCGCCCAGAAGGGCGAGACCGTCAAGATCGCCTGGCTCGATCCGCTCTCGGGCCTGATGGCCGCGGTGGGCACGAACCAGCTCAAGACCACGCAGTTCCTGGCGGAAGAGTTCAACAAGAAGAACGCCTCGGGCGTGAAGTTCGAGATCATCGGCATCGACAACAAGCTCAGCCCGCAGGAGACCACCGCCGCGCTGCGCTCGGCGCAGGACCAGGGCGCGCGCTACATCATGCAGGGCAACGGCTCGGGCCCGGCGCTCGCCATCATCGATGCGGTCGAGAAGAACAACGCGCGCAACCCGGGCAAGGAACTGCTCTTCATGAACTACGCGGCGGTCGACCCCGACCTGACCAACAGCAAGTGCAGCTACTGGCACTTCCGCGTGGACGCCGACACCTCGATGAAGATGGAGGCGCTGACCACCTGGATGAAGGACCAGACGGACATCAAGAAGGTCTACATCCTCGGCCAGAACTACGCGCACGGCGTGCAGGTCAGCAAGTACGCCAAGGAAAACCTCAAGACCAAGCGCCCCGACATCCAGATCGTGGGCGACGACCTGCATCCGCTGGCCCAGGTGCGCGACTTCGCGCCCTACATCGCCAAGATCAAGGCCTCGGGCGCCGACACCGTGATCACCGGCAACTGGGGTTCCGACCTGTCGCTGCTGATCAAGGCGGCCAACGACTCGGGCCTCAACGTCAAGTTCCTGACCTACTACGCGCCCGGCGCAGGCACGCCCACCGCCATGGGCGCCACCTCCGACGGCAAGGTCTACACCGTGGCCTATGCCCACTACAACATGGGCGGCGACATCCAGCGCCTGCTCGGCGGCTACAAGAAGAAGATGAACGACGACCTCACGCAGGCGTCGATCTACCACGTGTTCGCGCTGCTCGACGCCGCCTTCGCGCAGACCAAGTCGACCGACCCGGTCAAGGTCGCGGCCGCGCTCGAGGGCATGAAGATCAAGAGCTTCAACGGCGAGGTCGAGATGCGCAAGACCGACCACCAGTTGCAGCAGGGCCTGTACATCTCGCGCTGGGAGAAGGCCAGCGCCAAGTACCCCTATGACGCCGAGAACACCGGCTACACCAATGTTCCCGTGAAGTATTACGAGTCGTACGTGGCGAGCACCCCGACGACCTGCCAGATGAAGCGCCCCTGAGGCTATTCGTGCGCGCATTTCCTACCCGTCGGTAGCAACAGCCTACCGGTGGGTAGAAATTGGAGAAATGCGCTGTCGCCTGCGCGATAGAAACGGGCCTCGCGGCATCTCCCTTACGGGCATTCCCTGAGGGGAGGGGCTGCGAAGGCTTGTACGCTCGTGCAAGGTTTTTTGAATCGGTTTGACCAGGAGATATAGATCGTGAAGTTCGCTCTGAAAATCGCTACCGCAGCCATCCTTGCCGCCAGCGCCGCCGGCGCCCTGGCCCAGAAGGGTGAAACCGTCAAGATCGCATGGCTCGACCCGCTGTCGGGCCTGATGGCCGCGGTCGGCACCAACCAGCTCAAGACCTTCCAGTTCCTGGCCGAAGAATTCAACAAGAAGAACGTGGCCGGCGTGAAGTTCGAGATCATCGGCATCGACAACAAGCTCAGCCCGCAGGAAACCACTGCCGCGCTGCGCTCGGCCATGGACCAGGGCGCGCGCTACGTGGTGCAGGGCAACGGCTCGGGCCCGGCGCTGGCCATCATCGACGCGCTCGAGAAGCACAATGCCCGCAACCCGGGCAAGGAAGTGCTCTACGTCAACTACGCGGCCGTCGATCCCGACCTGACCAACAGCAAGTGCAGCTACTGGCACTTCCGCCTCGATGCCGACACCTCGATGAAGATGGAAGCGCTGACCACCTTCATGAAGGACCAGCCCGAGATCAAGAAGGTCTACCTGATCAACCAGAACTACTCGCACGGCCAGCAGGTCTCGAAGTTCGCGAAGGAAAACCTCAAGACCAAGCGCCCCGACGTCGAAGTCGTCGGCGACGACCTGCATCCGCTGGCCCAGGTGCGCGACTTCGCGCCCTACATCGCCAAGATCAAGGCCTCGGGCGCCGACTCGGTGATCACCGGCAACTGGGGCTCCGACCTCGCGCTGTTGATCAAGGCGGCCAACGATGCCGGCCTCAACGTCAAGTTCTACACCTACTACGCCGTCACCAACGGCACGCCGACCGCCATGGGCGCGGCTTCGGACGGCAAGGTCTACCAGGTCGGCTACAGCCACTACAACGCG
Source organism: Variovorax sp. GW821-FHT10D07 (assembly GCF_059415325.1). NCBI lineage: Bacteria > Pseudomonadati > Pseudomonadota > Betaproteobacteria > Burkholderiales > Comamonadaceae > Variovorax > Variovorax sp. GW821-FHT10D07. The sequence continues at coordinate 807,864 of NZ_JBWKMZ010000003.1, forward strand.
CCGGGCCCGGTCCAGCCGCTGATGGGCGAGTTCAAGAAGCGCTTCAACGACGACCTCTACACCACCGACGTCTACACGGTCTACGCGATGCTCAGCGAAGCCTTCGTGCGCGCCAAGTCGACCGAGCCGGTGAAGGTGGCCGCCACGCTCGAGGGCATGAAGTTCAAGAGCTTCAACGGTGACGTCGAGATGCGCAAGGCCGACCACCAGCTGCAGCAGGGCCTGTGGATCACGCGCTGGCAGAAGGCCGACGCCAAGAACCCGTATAGCCCGGAGAACACCGGCTACACGCTGGCCCCGGTCAAGTACTACGAAGCCTACGTGGCGAGCACGCCCACCACGTGCCAGATGAAGCGGCCCTCCTGAACGCGGGACGCCCCTGAACGGTCGAGGCCCGACTTCAACACTCGGGCCTTTTTCTTTTTCATGTGATCCGAAAGACCGATGAACGTCGAATTCTTCGTCATCTCGCTGCTCAACGGCGTGAGCTACGGCCTGCTGTTGTTCATGCTGAGCTCCGGCCTCACGCTGATCTTCAGCATGATGGGCGTGCTCAACTTTGCCCACGCCAGCTTCTACATGCTGGGTGCGTACATCGCCTACACGCTGTCGAACATCGTCGGCTTCTGGCCGGCGCTGTTCCTCGCGCCGCTGCTGGTGGGCGCCCTGGGCGCCGGCTTCGAGCGCTACTGCCTGCGGCGCGTGCACAAGTTCGGCCACGTGCCCGAGCTGCTCGTGACCTTCGGTCTTTCCTACCTGATCCTCGAGCTGGTGCAACTGGTGTGGGGTCGTTCGACCGTGCCCTACGGCCTGCCGGCGCAGCTCCAGGGCCCGCTGTTCACGCTCTACGGCACCCAGTTCCCCAAGTCGCGCTCCTTCATCATGCTGGTGGCGGTGCTGATGCTGGTGTCGGTCTGGCTGCTGCTCACGCGCACGCGCATCGGCCTCGTGATCCAGGCCGCGCTCAAGCACCCCGACATGGTCGAGGCGCTGGGCCACAACGTGCCGCGCGTGTTCATGCTGGTGTTCGGCGGCGGTGCCGCGCTCGCGGGCCTCGCGGGCGTGGTCGGCGGCAACACCTACGTCACCGAACCGGCGATGGCGGGTTCGGTCGGTTCCATCATCTTCGTGGTGGTCGTGGTCGGCGGCATGGGCTCGCTGGCCGGGGCCTTCCTGGCCTCGCTGCTGATCGGCGTGATCCAGACCTTCGCGGTAGCCATGGACCAGTCGCTGGCCGGCGGACTGCAGGCGCTGGGCATGGCGGTCAACGATCAGACCTTCGGCTACGAGCTGCTCAAGCTCACCATCTCGCAGGTCGCACCGATCCTGCCGTACCTGTTCCTGGTCCTCATCCTGATCTTCAGGCCCAAGGGTCTGCTGGGCACCCGGGAGGACTGACGCCATGACATCGACCACGCAAGCTTCGCGCTACTACCGCTTCAAGCCCTGGAACATCGGCCGCTACCTGATCTGGGCGCTGTTCGCCATCGCCCTGATCGTCGCGCCGCACCTGTTCAAGAGCAGCCTGGCGCTGACCATGCTCTCGCAGATGGGCTACCTCATCGTCATCTGCCTGAGCTACAACATCCTGCTGGGGCAGGGCGGCATGCTGAGCTTCGGCCATGCCGTCTACGTCGGGCTGGGCTCGTTCATCGCGATCCACACGATGAACCTCGCGAGCAAGGGCTCGGTGCCCGTGCCGCTGGTGCTGATCCCGCTCGTGGGCGGGCTCGCGGGCATGTTCTTCGCGATCCTGCTGGGCTTCGTCACCACCAAGAAGTCGGGCACCACCTTCGCGATGATCACGCTGGGCATCGGCGAACTGGTGGCCGCCATGGCGCTGATGTTCCCGAGCTTCTTCGGCGGCGAGGGCGGCATCACCACCGACCGCGTCTACGGCACGCCCTTCCTCGGCATGACCTTCGGGCCGCAGATCCAGGTCTACTACCTGATCGCGTTCTACTGCTTCGTGTGCACCGCGCTGATGTTCGCCTTCACCGGCACGCCGCTGGGCCGCATGCTCAACGCGGTGCGCGACAACCCCGAGCGCGTGGAATTCATCGGCTACAACACGCAGCGCGTGCGCTACTTCGCGTTCATCATCGCGGGCTTCTTCGCCGGCATCGGCGGCGGCCTGGCCTCGATCAACTTCGAGATCGTGAACGCGGCCGACAGCCTCAACGCGGTGCGCTCGGGCGGCTACCTGCTGTTCACCTTCCTCGGCGGCGCGGTGTTCTTCTTCGGCCCGATGATCGGCGCGGTGCTGCTGGTGTTCGCCTCGATCCTGCTGTCGGAGCTCTCGAAGGCCTGGCAGCTGTACTTCGGGCTGGTGTTCGTGTTCATGGTGATGTTCGCCCCGGGCGGCATCGCGAGCCTGATCATGATGAACCTGCGCGTGGCCAAGTTCGGCAAGTTCGACCGCTTCTGGTGGCTCTACCTCGCGCTCGCCGCGGCGCTGGTGCCGGTGGTGATCGGCGCGGCCGCGCTGATCGAGATGATCTACCACATCCAGCTCAACGCGGCGATGGGCTCGCGGCTGAACTTCTTCGGCGTCTCGCTCGACACCGCGGGCATGGGCAGCTGGCTCGGCGCGGTCGCGATCCTGGCCATCGGCCTGGGCGCGCTCGAGGTCGCGCGCCGCCGCTTCGTGCGGGTCTGGGGCCAGGCCCAGGAAGAGATCGAAACGGAAATCAAGCGTCGGGAGGCGGCGTAACACATGAGCGCTGAATACGCACTGGAACTCAAGGCGCTGCGAAAGAATTTCGGCAAGACCGAGATCATTCGCGGCGTGGACCTCGCGGTGAAGGCCGGCGAGCGCGTGGCCGTCATCGGGCCGAACGGCGCGGGCAAGTCCACGCTGTTCAACCTGATCAGCGGGCGGCTCGCGCCCACCAGCGGCGAGGTGCTGCTCAACGGGCAGCGCATCGACGGCAAGAAGCCCTACGAGATCAACCGGCTGGGCCTCTCGCGCAGCTTCCAGATCACGAACATCTTCCCCAAGCTCAGCGTGTTCGAGAACCTGCGCTGCGGCGTGCTCTGGAGCCTCGGCTACAAGTACACCTTCCTGCGCTTCCTCTCGAACCTCGACGACGCCAACGCGCGCACCGAGGAACTGATCCGCCAGATCGGCCTGGAACGCAAGCGCGACGTGCATGCGGTGAACCTCACCTATGCCGAGCAGCGCGCGCTCGAGATCGGCGTGACCATCGCCGGCGGCGCCAACGTGATCCTGCTGGACGAACCCACGGCCGGCATGAGCAAGACCGAGACCTCGCACTTCATCGCGCTGATCAAGCACGTGACCACCGGCAAGACCCTGCTCACGGTGGAGCACGACATGGGCGTGGTGTTCGGCCTGGCCGACAAGATCGCGGTGGTGGTGTATGGCGAGGTGATCGCCTTCGACACGCCCGCGGAGGTGCGCGCCAATGCGCGCGTGCAGGAGGCGTACCTCGGTTCGTCGGTGGCCGATGCACAGGGAGCGGGACACTGACATGCTGAAGCTTCACGACATCCACGCCTACTACGGCAAGAGCCATGTGCTGCATGGCGTTTCCTTCGACGTGCAGCCCGGTGAGATCGTCGCGCTGCTGGGCCGCAACGGTTCGGGCCGATCGACCACCGCCAAGGCCATCATGGGCCTGGTGCATGCCGAGGGCACGCTGCGCTGGAAGGAGCAGGACATCCTGCGCCGCAAGGCCTACGAGATCGCCCACCTGGGCATCGGCTACGTGCCCGAGAACCGCGACATCTTCCCCAAGCTCACGGTGCACCAGAACCTGCTTCTGGGGCAGAAGGGCTCGGGCAAGGGCAGCCGCTGGCAGTTCGACGACATGTACGGCATGTTCCCGCGCCTCAAGGAGCGCCAGCACACCGAGGCCGGCGTGCTCTCGGGCGGCGAGCAGCAGATGCTCACGCTGTGCCGCACGCTGATGGGCGACCCCGACCTGATCATCATCGACGAGCCCACCGAGGGCCTGGCGCCGAAGATCGTCGAGCTGGTGGGGCAGTACCTGCGCACGCTCAAGGACAAGGGCATCTCGGTGCTGCTGATCGAGCAGAAGCTCACCATCGCGATGGCGATCTCCGACCGCGCGCTCGTCATGGGCCACGGCAGCATCGTGTTCGATGGCACGCCCGCCAGCCTGCGCGCCGACGGCGCGACGCGCAAGGAATGGCTCGAGGTCTGAGGTAGGCTGTGGAAGGCGGATGGCCGGAGGCGAAGGGCGGGAAGTCCTTGGCGTCCGGCGTCCGCCTTTGCTCCTTGTCCCTCCAGCGACTGCGTGCCATTGTTGCGCCGCGCCAAAGGCCTAAAATCCCCGGAAAAAGAACACTCGTGCTTTTTCTTTTTTCTCTTCACACACCAAGGAACGCAGCATGACGGCTGAATACAAAGTGCTCGGCGATGTCGCCGTGATCACCCTGACCAATCCCCCGGTCAACGGTCTCGGTTTCTCGACCCGCATCGGCATCACCGACGGCCTGTCGAAGGCCCATGCCGACGATGCCGTCAAGGCCATCGTCATCACCGGCGCCGGCAAGGCGTTCTCGGGCGGCGCCGACATCAAGGAATTCGGCACGCCCAAGGCGCTGCAGGAGCCCAACCTGCTGAGCGTGATCCTCGCGCTCGAAGCCGCCACCAAGCCCATCGTCGCGGCCATCCACTCGGTGTGCATGGGCGGCGGCCTCGAACTCGCGCTCGGCTGCCACTACCGTGTCGCGGCCCCGGGCACCAACGTCGCGCTGCCCGAAGTCAAGCTGGGCCTGCTGCCCGGCGCCGGCGGCACGCAGCGCCTGCCGCGCGTGCTGGGCGTGGAAACCGCCCTCAACATGATCGTGAGCGGCGAGGCCGTGAAGTCCGAAGTGCTCGCCAGCCTGCCGGGCCAGAAGCTATTCGACAAGCTCGCCGCCTCGCCCGAGACCGTGTTCGACGAAGCCGTCGAGTTCGCGAAGTCGGTCGCGGCCAAGGGCGGCGACCTGCCGCTGGTGCGCAGCCTGCCGTGCCGCCATCCGCAGGGCGATGCCTACTTCCAGTTCACCAAGAACATGGTCGGCGGCATGTCGAAGAACTACCCGGCGCCGCTCAAGTGCATCGACGCCGTGCAGGCCGCCACCAAGCTCAAGTTCGACGAGGGCATGGCCGAGGAACGCCGCCTGTTCACCGCGCTGATGTTCACGCCCGAGTCGCTGTCGCTGCGCCACCTGTTCATGGCCGAGCGCGCCGCCTCGAAGATTCCCGACGTGCCCGAGGACACGCCCAAGCGCGAGATCAAGTCGGTCGGCGTGATCGGCGCCGGCACCATGGGCGGCGGCATCTCGATGAACTTCCTCAACGCGGGCATCCCCGTGAAGATCCTCGAGATGAAGCAGGAAGCGCTCGACCGCGGCATCGCCACCATCAAGAAGAACTACGAGGCCCAGGTCAAGAAGGGCAAGCTCAAGCAGGACAAGTACGAGCAGCGCATGGCGCTCTTGAGCACCACGCTGAGCTACGACGACCTGAAGGACGCCGACCTGATCATCGAAGCGGTGTTCGAGGAGATCGGCGTCAAGGAGAAGGTCTTCAAGGAACTCGACCGCGTCGCCAAGAAGGGCGCGATCCTGGCCTCGAACACCTCGACGCTCGACGTCGACAAGATCGCATCGTTCACCGAGCGTCCGCAGGACGTGGTCGGCATGCACTTCTTCAGCCCGGCCAACGTGATGAAGCTGCTCGAGGTGGTGCGCGGCAAGCAGACCGCCAAGGACGTGCTCGCCACGGTCATGGCCATCGGCAAGAAGATCAAGAAGACCTCGGTGGTCTCGGGCGTGTGCGACGGCTTCATCGGCAACCGCATGATCGAGCAGTACAGCCGCCAGGCCGGCTTCCTGCTCGACGAGGGCGCGACGCCGCAGCAGGTCGACAAGGCGATCGAGAAGTTCGGCTTCGCGATGGGCCCGTTCCGCATGGGCGACCTGGCCGGCAACGACATCGGCTGGGCGATCCGCAAGCGCCGCGCCGTCGAGCGCGCCGACATGAAGTACAGCCGCACGGCCGACAAGCTCTGCGAACTGGGCCGCTTCGGCCAGAAGACCGGGGCAGGGTGGTACGACTACCAGGCCGGCAAGCGCGACGCGATCCCCTCGGAACTCGTCAACAAGATGATCGAGGACCACCGCAAGGAACTGGGCATCACGCCGCGCAAGATCTCCGACGAGGAAATCGTGCAGCGCCTGGTCTATGCGCTGGTCAACGAAGGCGCGCACATCCTCGAGGACGGCATCGCCTCGAAGTCGGGCGACATCGACATGGTCTACCTCACGGGCTACGGTTTCCCGATCTGGCGCGGCGGCCCGATGCACTACGCCTCGCAGGTCGGCCTGTACAACGTGGCCGAGACCATGAAGCGCTTCGCGAAGAACCCGCGCGACGACGCCGAGTTCTGGCAGCCCGCGGCGCTGATCCAGAAGCTGGTGGCCGAAGGCAAGTCCTTCGGCTGATCGTCCGGGACCGCGACCGCCCATGTTGAAACGCATCCTCCTGGGACTGCTGCTGGCGCTCGTCGCGCTGGCGGCGGTCGTGGCGGTCAAGACCTGGACCACGCCCTCGCGCCAGCTCGCGGTGGCGCCCGCGCCCAAGCTCGACATCGACCTGCAGGCCGCCGCCAAGCGGCTCGCGGGCGCGATCCCGATCCGTACCGTGTCCAGCCTCGACGACCCGGCCGCCAATCTGGCCGAGTTCGACCGGCTGCATGCCTACCTCGAGCAGAACTTCCCCAAGGTCCACGCCACCCTCAAGAAGGAAGTGGTGGGCCAGAAGGCGCTGCTCTACACCTGGACCGGCAGCGATGCCGCGGCCAAGCCGATCGCGCTGATGGCGCACCAGGACATGGTGCCGATCGCGCCGGGCACCGAGAAGGCCTGGAGCGTCGATCCCTTCGGCGGCGAGATCAAGGACGGCTTCGTCTGGGGCCGCGGCACGCTCGACAACAAGGGCAACCTGTTCGCGCAGATGGAGGCCATCGAGCTGCTGATCGCCAGCGGCTTCAAGCCCCGCCAGACCATCTACCTCGTGATGGGCGACGACGAGGAGGTCAGCGGCCTGCGCGGCGCGCAGCCGATCGCCGAGCTGCTCAAGTCGCGCGGCGTGAAGCTCGACTGGGTGCTCGACGAGGGCCTGCTGGTGCTCGACGGCGTGCTGCCGGGCCTGAGCAAGCCGGCGGCGCTGATCGGCCTGGCCGAGAAGGGCTACGCCACCTTCTTCCTCTCGCTCGATACGGCGCCCGGTCATTCCTCGATGCCGCCCGCGCACAGCGCGATCGGCAGCATGAGCGCGGCGCTCGCGCGGCTCGAGGCCAACCCGATGCCCGGCGGCATCCAGGGCGTGGCGGGCCAGATGTTCGGCACGCTGGCGCCCGAGATGAGCGGCATCAACCGCGTGATGCTGTCGAACCTCTGGCTCACGGCGCCGCTGGTCGAAGGCCAGCTGCAGAAGAGCCCGAGCAGCAACGCGATGCTGCGCACCACCACCGCGCTGACCATCGTGCGCGCCGGCAACAAGGACAACGTGCTGCCCGGCCGCGCCGAGGCCGCCGTCAATTTCCGCGTGCTGCCCGGCGACACCATCGACAGCGTCGAGGCCCACCTGCGCAAGCAGCTCGGCAACGACGAGATCAAGATCAAGCGCTACCCCGGCAACTCCGAGGCCTCGCCGGTCTCGCCGACCGACAGCGCCGGCTACCGCACCATCGAGCGCTCGGTGCGCCAGTCCTTCCCCGACGCCATCGTCGCGCCCGGCCTCATGACGGCGGCCACCGATTCGCGCCACTTCTCGATCGTGAGCGACGCGGTGTTCCGCTTCTCGCCGTTCCGCATGAAGAACGAGGACCTCGCGCGCTTCCACGGCAACAACGAACGCCTCGCGATCTCGAACTACGGCGAGATGATCGGTTTCTATCAGCAGCTGCTGCGCAACGCCTCCGGCGCGCAGCCCCAGTAACCCGGCTTTCCCTTCCATCTTCGAAAAGGACCTCACCATGACCAGCGCCGTCATCGTTTCCACCGCCCGCACGCCGCTCGCCAAGAGCTGGAAGGGTGCCTTCAACATGACGCACGGCGCCACGCTCGGCGGCCATGCGGTGCAGCATGCGATCGCCCGCGCCGGCATCGAGGCCGCCGAGGTCGACGACGTGATCATGGGTTGCGCCACGCCCGAAGGCGCGACCGGCTCGAACATCGCGCGCCAGATCGCGCTGCGCGCCGGCTGCCCGATCACCACCTCGGGCATGACCATCAACCGCTTCTGCTCCTCGGGCCTGCAGACCATCGCCACCGCCGCCCAGCGCGTCATCGCGGGCGAGGGCGACGTCTACGTGGCCGGCGGCGTCGAGAGCATCTCGTGCGTGCAGAACGAAGCCAACAAGCACATGCTGGCCGACCCCTGGCTCGTGAAGCACAAGCCCGAGATCTACTGGAACATGCTGCAGACCGCCGAGCAGGTCGCCAAGCGCTACAACATCGGCCGCGACGCCATGGACGAGTACGGCGCCGCGAGCCAGCAGAAGGCCACCGCCGCGCTGGAAGCCGGCCGCTTCAAGGACGAGATCGCGCCGATCACCGTGCTGGCCGGCGTGGCCGACCCCGTGATGGGCCTGCGCACCAAGGAAGTCACGATCGAGAACGACGAAGGCATCCGCCCCGGCACCACCAAGGAAGGCATCAGCGGCATCCGCTCGGCCATTCCCGGCGGCCTGATCTCGGCCGGCAACGCCAGCCAGTTCTCGGACGGCGGCGGCGCCTGCGTGGTGGTCGACGAGAAGTACGCCGAGCGCAAGGGCCTGAAGCCGCTGGGCCGCTTCCTGGGCTTCGCGGTGGCGGGCTGCGAGCCCGACGAGATGGGCATCGGCCCCGTGTTCGCGATCCCCAAGGTGCTCAAGCGCCTGGGCCTGACGGTCAACGACATCGACCTGTGGGAGCTCAACGAAGCCTTCGCGGTGCAGGTGATCTACTGCCGCGACAAGCTCGGCATCCCGGCCGACCGCCTCAACGTGGACGGCGGCGCCATCGCCGTGGGCCACCCCTATGGCGTGAGCGGCCAGCGCCTCACGGGCCACGCGCTGATCGAAGGCAAGCGCCGCGGCGCTAAGAAGGTCGTGGTCACGATGTGCATCGGCGGCGGCATGGGTGCCGCGGGCGTGTTCGAGGTGATCTGAGCTTCGTCCTGAACCGCTGAATTCGGACTTCCGGACGCAGAAGTCGCGAAGGTTACGCAGAAGTCGCAGAAGAGAAACCAGAATTTTCATTGGTTTTTCTCTGCGACTTTTTCTTGGCCTTCCGCGCCTTCCGCGTTCGCTGTCCGACCCCGATCCCGCTTTCCTGGAACACACCATGAGCCTGCGTCCCACCCTCGATTTCCTGCTCTACGACTGGCTGCATGCCGAAACGCTGGCCTCGCGCGAACGCTTCGCCGACCACTCGCGCGAGACCTTCGACGCGGTGCTCGACACCTGCGAGCGCATCGCGCGCGAGAAGTACGCGCCGTTCAACCGCACCGTCGACACGCAGGAGCCGCACTTCGACGGCGAGAAGGTGATCCTGCCGCAGGCCACGCACGACGCGCACAAGGCCTTCGTCGAATCGGGAATGATGAGCGCGGCGCAGGACTACGACATCGGCGGCATGCAGTTGCCCTACACGGTGCAGGCCGCGGCCAACAGCTTCTTCGCGATGGCCTCGGTGAGCATCGGCTCGAACATGCTGACCAGCGGCAACGCCAACCTGCTGATGGTGCATGGCACCGACATGCAGAAGGAGGTGTTCGCCAAGAACGAGTTCTCCGGCCGCTGGGCCGGCACCATGTGCCTGTCGGAGCCGCAGGCCGGCTCCTCGCTGAGCGACGTGGCCACGCGCGCCGTGCCCGATGGCGAGGGCTTCCAGGACGATCCGCTGGGCCCGCGCTACCGGCTCACTGGCAACAAGATGTGGATCTCCTCGGGCGACCACGAGCTGACCGAGAACATCGTGCACATCGTGCTCGCCAAGATTCCCGACGAGAACGGCAAGCTGGTGCCGGGCACGCGCGGCATCTCGCTGTTCATCGTGCCCAAGCGCATGGTGAACACGCAAGGCGAACTCACGGGCGAGCGCAACGACGTGGCGCTCGCGGGCCTCAACCACAAGCTGGGCTGGCGCGGCACCACCAACACGCTGTTGAATTTCGGCGAGGGCAAGTACCCGGTCGGCGGCAAGGCCGGCGCGGTGGGCTACCTGGTCGGCGCGCCCGGCAAGGGCCTGCACTGCATGTTCCACATGATGAACGAGGCGCGCATCGGCGTCGGCACCGCCGCCACCATGCTCGGCATGGCCGGCTATTACGCCTCGCTCGACTACGCGAAGAGCCGGCCGCAGGGCCGCCTCGTGAAGAAGCCCGAGGGCGGCGAGGCCAAGGTGGTCAAGGACTCGGCCGGCCCGCAGGTGCGCATCATCGAGCACGCCGACGTGCGCCGCATGCTGCTGGCGCAGAAGGCCTATTGCGAGGGCGCGCTGGCGCTCGAGCTGTACTGCGCGCGGCTGGTCGACGAGCAGAAGACCGGCAACGAGCAGGCCGCCGACGAGGCGCGGCTGCTGCTCGAAGTGCTGACCCCGATCGCCAAGAGCTGGCCCAGCGAGTGGTGCCTCGAGGCCAACTCGCTCGCGATCCAGGTCCATGGCGGCTACGGCTACACGCGCGACTTCCCGGTCGAGCAGTACTGGCGCGACAACCGCCTCAACATGATCCACGAGGGCACGCACGGCATCCAGGCGGCCGACCTGCTGGGTCGCAAGGTGCTGATGGAAAAGGGCCGCGGCCTGCAGCTGCTGGCGGGCCGCATGACCGAGACCATCGGCCGTGCCGCCAAGGTGCCCGCGCTGGCCACCCATGCCAAGGCGCTGGGCGAGGCGCTGCAGCGCGTGGGCAGCGCCACCGAGGCCGCCTGGTCCACCGGCGACCCGGCCGAGGCGCTGGTGAACGCGGTGCCGTACATGCAGGCCTTCGGCCACACGGTGCTGGCCTGGCTGTGGCTCGACGTGGCGCAGCGCGCGCTCGAACTCGACCCGGCGCAGGCCGCTCCCGCGACTGCTGGCAAGATGGCGGCCGCGCGCTATTTCTTCCACTACGAGCTGCCCAAGAACGGCGCCTGGCTCAACGTGGTCGAGAGCCGCGATCCGACCTGTACCGCCTTGCCCGAAGAGGCATTCTGATGCCCGCCATTGCCATGACCCCTCCGACTCCCGCCAAGCCACCGAAACCGCATGCCACGCTCGAGAAGTGGATCTGGATCCTGATCTACGGCGGCCTGTTCCTCGTCATCCTCGGCATCGCCACCGGCCGCACCGAGCCGGCCACCGGCTGGGCCATGGCCGTGCCCGGCGGCATCGCGACCGCCGTGGGCTTCGTGCTGATCTACGTGCGCTCGCGCATGAACGACAAGTAAGGAGCGAGGCCATGCTCAGGCACATCGTGATGTGGAAGTTCAAGGCGCACGCCGAGGGCGCCGACAAGGCCGCCAACCTCGCCAAGGCCAAGGCGCTGCTCGAGGCCTGCGCGACGCTGTCGCCGGGCACCGTGCGCTTCGAGGTCGCGCTGGCCCAGCCGGGCCTGGAAGCCACCTACGACCTGATCCTCAACTCGGAATTCACCGACGCCGCCGCGCTCGCGGCCTATGCCGAGCATCCGCAGCACGTCGCGCTGAAGCCCTTCATCGGCGCCGTGCGCGAGGCACGCCAGTGCATGGACTACGAGCTCTGACGCCACCCGAACACCACCGACACCCGGAGACATTTTCATGACCGCACGCACCACCCAGCAACTGTTCGACCTCCGCGGCAAGACCGCGCTCATCACCGGCGGCTCGCGCGGCCTGGGCCTGCAGATGGCCCACGCGCTCGGCGAGGCCGGCGCGAAGATCATGCTGAGCTCGCGCAAGGCCGACGACCTCGAGCAGGCCGCGGCCGAGCTGCAGGCCGCCGGCATCGACGCGCGCTGGATCGCCGCCGACTGCGCGAAGGAGGAGGACACCCGCCGCCTGGCCGAGGAAACGCTGCAGCGCCTGGGCGCGATCGACATCCTCGTGAACAACGCCGGCGCGAGCTGGGGTTCGCCGGCCGAGAGCCACCCGGTCGAGGCCTGGGACAAGGTGATGAACCTCAACGTGCGCGGCTATTTCATCCTGTCGCAGCACGTGGCCAACCAGTACATGATCCCGAAGAAGAGCGGCCGCATCATCAACATCGCCTCGATCGCGGGCCTCAACGGCAACCCGCCCGAGATGCAGACCCTGGCCTACAACACCTCCAAGACCGCGGTCATCGGCTTCACGCGCACGCTGGCGGCCGAATGGGGCAAGTACAACATCACCGTCAACGCGATCTGCCCGGGCTTCTTCATGACCAAGATGGCGGCCGGCCTGATCAAGTCGCTGGGCGAGGAGAAGATGGCCGCGCAGGCGCCGCTGGGCCGCCTGGGCGACGACGAAGACCTCAAGGGCCTGACGCTGCTGTACGCGAGCGATGCCGGCAAGCACATCACCGGCCAGTGGCTGGCGGTCGACGGCGGCGTGAGCGTGGTCCTGGGCGCGGCCTGAAGCAATGACCCAAGACTCCGACGACATCAACATCCGCTCGTACACGAGCCAGATCCCGTTCGCGCGCCACCTGGGCTTCGAGCTCGTGAAGTTCGAGAACGGCGAATCCGAGATCCGCTACACGGCCAAGCCCGAGCATCTCAACACCTTCGACGTGACGCACGGCGGCGCCTGCATGACCTTGCTCGACATCACCATGGCCGCGGCCGCGCGCAGCGTGACGCCCGAGACCGGCGTGGTCACGATCGAGATGAAGACCAGCTTCATGCAGCCCTCGGTCGGCCCGCTGCACGCACGCGGCACGCTGATCCACCGCACCGCCACGCTGGCCTTCACCGAGGCCAAGATCTACGACGAGCAGGAGCGCGTGTGCGCCCATGCCACCGGCACCTTCAAGTACGTGAAGCGCCGGCTGCCGACCGGCCCGGCGAGCGCCAACGCGATGCGCCCGCCGTCGACCGACTGACCGCGAACAGTCCAAGGGCGGCGGACCCCGTTCCGCCGCCGCAGTCCCAAGGCGCCTCGCGCGCCGCCATCCAGTTTCCAGGAGACACGACCATGCCGACCAACAAGCAGCAGATCCTCGACAACCGCCCCGAGGGCGAAGCCGTCGCGAGCAACTTCAGGCTCGTGACCGCGCAAACCCCGGCGCTCCAGGACAACCAGGTGCTGGTGCGCCACCACTACATGAGCCTCGACCCCTACATGCGCGGGCGTATGAACGACGCCAAGAGCTACGCCCAGCCGCAGCCGCTGGGCCAGGTGATGCAGGGCGGCACCGTGGGCGAGGTGGTCGAGAGCAAGCATCCGAAGTACGCCGTGGGCGACAAGGTGGTGGGCTTCGGCGGCTGGCAGGAATACAGCGTGGTCGATGCCTCGCAGCCCGGTGCGCTCAAGAAGGTGGACACCACCCACGTGCCGCTGTCGCACTACCTGGGCGCGGTCGGCATGCCGGGCGTGACCGCCTGGTACGGCCTGGTCAAGATCATCGCGCCCAAGGCTGGCGAGACCGTGGTCATCACGGCCGCCAGCGGTGCCGTGGGCAGCGCCTTCGGCGCGCTGGCCAAGGCGCGCGGCTGCCGCGTGGTGGGCATCGCGGGCGGCCCGGACAAGTGCAAGTACGTGACCGACGAACTCGGCTTCGACGCCTGCATCGACTACCGCCAGCATCCCGACGTCAAGACCATGAGCGCGGCGCTCAAGGAAGCCTGCCCGAACGGCATCGACGGCTATTTCGAGAACGTCGGCGGCTACATCTTCGACGCCGTGCTGCTGCGCACCAACGCCTTCGCGCGCGTGGCGCTGTGCGGCATGATCGCGGGTTACGACGGCCAGCCGCTGCCGCTCGCGAACCCCGCGCTGATCCTGATCAATCGGCTCAAGGTCGAGGGCTTCATCGTCAGCGAGCACATGGAGGTGTGGCCCGAGGCACTGGCCGAGCTCGGCGCGCTGGTGGGCAGCGGCAAGCTCAAGCCGCGCGAGTCGATCGCGCAGGGCATCGAGGCCGCGCCCGAGGCCTTCCTGGGCCTGCTCAAGGGCCGCAACTTCGGCAAGCAGCTGGTCAAGCTGATCTGAGGCACTGAAAACGCGAAGGAGCCGGCCATGGACGCGACCCACGAGGTATTCAACCAGCCGGCGCCACTGGCCGGCTACAACCTCTTCGACACCAACCGGCCCCTGCGCGATGCGTTGAATTTCAATGCGCCGCAACTGCCGACGGAGTCGCTGCGGCAACTGGGCGAAACGCTGGGCTCGGCCGACATGCAGACGCATGCGCGGCTGGCCAATGTGCACACGCCCGAGCTGCACACGCACGACCGCTTCGGGCGGCGCATCGACGAGGTCGAGTTCCATCCGAGCTACCACCTGCTGATGACCGCGGCGGTGGGCGCGGGCCTGCACGGCACGCCGTGGCGCGCCGATCCCGGCGCGGCCGCGTCGCCGCATGTGCTGCGCGCCGCGGGCTTCATGCTCTTCACCGAGCTCGAGCCCTCGATGCTGTGCCCGATCTCGATGACCTACGCGGCCACGCCCGCGCTGCGCGACAACGCGGCCGTGCATGCCGACTGGGGCGCGAAGCTCGGCAGCCTCGTGTACGACCCCGCGCTCAAGCCGGTGGCCGACAAGGCCGGCGTGACCATGGGCATGGGCATGACCGAGAAGCAGGGCGGCTCCGACGTGCGGGCCAACACCACGAAGGCCGTGCGCGCGGACAGCGACGGCTGGGGCGAGCGCTACGAGATCACGGGCCACAAGTGGTTCTTCTCGGCGCCGATGTGCGATGCCTTCCTGGTGCTGGCGCAGGCGCCGGCCGGGCTCAGCTGCTTCTTCCTGCCGCGCGTGTTGCCCGACGGCACGCGCAACGCGATCCGCATCCAGCGGCTGAAGGATAAGCTCGGCAACAAGGCCAACGCCAGTTCCGAGGTCGAGTTCCACGGCGCCAGCGCCTGGCTGGTGGGCGAGGAGGGCCGCGGCATTCCGCAGATCCTCGAGATGGGCACGATGACGCGGCTGGACTGCGCGCTCGGCACCAGCGGGCTGATGCGCCAGGCGCTCGCGCTGGCTTTGAACCACACGGCGCAGCGCAGCGCCTTCGGCAAGCCGCTGATCGCGCAGCCGCTGATGCAGAACGTGCTGGCCGACATGGCGCTCGAGAGCGAGGCCGCCACCGCGCTCGCGATCCGCCTCGCGCGCGCCTTCGACCGGCCCGCCGACGAGCACGAGCGCCTGATGGCGCGGCTCTTGACGCCGGTCGCCAAGTTCTGGATCTGCAAGCGCGGCAGCCTGCTGGGCCAGGAGGCGATGGAATGCCTGGGCGGCAACGGCTACGTGGAGGAGGGCGGCGAGGGCGTGATGGCGCGCGTCTACCGCGAGATGCCGCTCAACTCGATCTGGGAGGGCGCGGGCAACATCATGGCGCTCGACCTGCTGCGCGGCCTGCGCAAGGGCGACGCGGTGGCGGCGCTGGCGCACGAACTGGCGCCCGCGCGCGGCCAGCATGCGGCGCTCGACCGCCTGGCCGACGCGCTGCCCGCGCGCATCGAGGCGATGGCCTCCGAGGTCGAGGCGCGTCGTCTGGCACAGGACGTGGCGCTGGCCGTGCAGGCTTCGCTGCTCGCGCAGACCGCGCCGCCGGCGGTGGTGGGCGCGTTCTGCGCCTCGCGCCTGGGCGGCGACTGGGGCCATGCCTTCGGCACGCTGGGCGCGGGCACCGATTTCGATGCGATCGTGCGGCGCGCGCAGCCGGTCTAGAAGAACACTGTCTCCCTCTCACAAGGAAAAACCACGATGGCCGATCTGATCCTGCACCACTACGCCACCTCGCCTTTCTCGGAGAAGGTGCGCCTGATCCTCGGCGCCAAGCAGCTGCCGTGGAAGTCGGTCTTCATCCCGCCGATCATGCCCAAGCCCGACGTGGAGGTGCTCACGGGCGGCTACCGCAAGACGCCGTTCCTGCAGATCGGCGCCGACATCTACTGCGACAGCGCGCTGATCGCCGACGTGCTCGAGCACCTGCAGCCCGCGCCCACGCTGTACCCCGAGCCCGAGAAGGGCATGTCGCGCATCCTCGCGCAGTGGGCCGACACCACCCTGTTCTGGGCCGCGATGGCCTGGAACCTGCAGCCCAAGGGCGCGGCCGAGGTGTTCGCCAAGGCGCCGCCCGAGGCCGCCAAGGCCTTCGGCGAGGACCGCGCGAAGATGAGCGCCGGCAACATGACGCGGCTGCGCCCGGGCGATGCCACCAGCGCCTACAAGTCGTACCTGCGCCGGCTGTCCGACATGCTCGACGACAAGCCCTTCCTGCTCGGCGAGGTGCCCAGCATCGCCGACTTCGCGGCCTACCACCCGCTGTGGTACACGCGCCGCATCGAGGCGGTGAAAGGCATCCTCGACCTCACGCCCGCGGTGGTCGACTGGATGAACCGCATGGCGGCCATCGGCCACGGCACGCCCGACAAGTTCGGCGCCGACGAAGCCATCGCCGTGGCCAAGGCCGCGACGCCGCATTCGCTGCTGACCGACAGCACCTTCCAGGACGACCACGGCATTCCGCTGGGCAGCGCCGTCACCCTGCGCGCCGAGAGCTTCGGGCTCGAGGAAACGCCGGGCACCCTGGTGGCGGCCACGCGCACCCACTACACGCTGGAGCGCAACGGCGAGCGCACGGGCCGGGTGCATGTGCACTTCCCGCGCATCGGCTACGTGCTGAAGAAGGCCGAGGCCTGAAAAAACCGCCGGGCCGGCTGATCGCCGGCCCGGCGGTCCCGGTCAGTTCACCGTGTGCGAGCCCAGGCCGTCCGCGGTGTCGATGGGCAGGGGGACGGCGGGGCCCCATTGCTCCGCGGGATCGAAGGGCAGCAGCGGATTCCGGTCGCCGGCCTTGACCTCGGGCTTGCGGCGCAAGGTCTGGTTCAGCGTGCTGATGGCGCCGCTCTTCCACTCGTTGCCGGGGTCCACGCCGACCTGGCCGATGCGGTCGATGACCGTGCCCGACTTCTCGATCGTCAGCGCATCGTCGCCGTTGTAGTTGACCACGCTGCTGACGATCGAGCCCGCGGGCTTGAAGGGGGCCGTGGCGCCGCTGTTCGAGAGCACCAGCGTCGCGCCCGCGGCCAGCGTGCCGCTGAGCACCTGCGTGTTGGTCGGCGTGCTCGCGCCGTTCGAGTACAGCTTGACGGTGTAGAGGCTCAGGTCCAGCGCCGCCGCGGTCGGGTTGTAGAGCTCGATCGCCTTGTTGTTCGAGCTGCCCTCGATGTACTCGCTGAAGAACAGGTCGGGCGGGCCGGGCGGAACCACCACGATCTTGCTGACTGCTACGGTGCCGGAGCGCGTGGCGGTCTGGCCCGCCGAGTTGGTCAGCGTGATCACGACCTCGAAGCTGCCCGCGGCCGCGTAGGTGTGCGTCACCGTGCCCGCGCCCGGCGCGGTCGTCGCGGCGCTGCCGTCGCCCCAGTCGACCGAGAGCGAGGTCAAGGTGGTGGTGCCGCCGGGCAGGGCTTCCGTGATCGTCACGCCATAGCTTTCACCGGCCTTGGCGCTTGCGGGGATCGTGCCGCCGAGGATCGGCAGCGTCACGGCCGCGTCGGCCGCGAGGTTCAGCCCCACCAGCACCGGGTCATGGTCCGAGGCGCGGAACGGCGTGGGCGCGTAGCGGTCGTCGGTCGTGAAGTCGGTGTTGTAGTCGAGCGCGGTCGGCTCGTCGGCATTGATGTGCCACACGCCCACGCCCGCGACCTGCGCGGCCAGCGAGCCCGAGGCATAGGCATGGTCGAGCGCGCCGGTCTCGCCGCCGAACACGTAGGTGTAGCGGTCGTTGGCGGGCATGCGCTTGAGCAGGCTCTCGTTGCCGGCCGACTCGAGCACCTTCGTCGGGTCCTCGAGCAGGTAGCTGTTGAAGTCGCCCATCATCAGCACGTCGGCTTCGCCCTGCGCCTTGAGCTTGGCGACGAAGCTGTTGAGCGCCGTCGCCTGCTGGGTGCGCGCGAGGTTGAAGCAGCCCTGGCCCAGGTCGATGTCGCCCGTGCCCGGGCAACTGCCCTTGCTCTTCAGGTGGTTGACCACGAACCAGAAGCCGCCGTGGTTGCCCACCGCGCTGAAGCGCTGCGCCAGCGGCGGCCGGCCGCTGGGCGCGACGTACTCCGTGAGGTCGGTGCCGGTGGGAAACACCAGGCCGCCGACGCGCTGCACCTTCGCGGGCTTGTAGAGGATGTCGACCTTGATCGCGTCGGTGCCGAAGCTGCCGCTGCGCACCGAGGCGTAGGTGCCCGCGCCCAGCTTGGCGTTGAGCGCGGCCACGAGGTTGTCGGTCGCCACGTCGGTGTTCTGGATCTCCATCAGCCCGATCACGTCGGCATCGAGGCCCGCGATGGCCGCCACGATCTTGGCCTGCTGGCGGTCGAACTCGGTGCGGTTGTTGGCGCCGCGGCAGTTGCCCGCGCTCACGGCCTCGCTGCCGAGCGTGCAGCCCTGGCCGGTCTGGCCCGCGGCGTTCTCGCCGTTCTGGAAGGTGGTGAAGTAGTTCAGCACGTTGAGGCTCGCGACCTTCAGCGCACCGCCGACCGCGGGCGCGCTGGCCGGGCGCGGATTGGCCTGCGCGAAGCTGGTCGCCTCGGTCGGCTGGATCCGGTAGGCCGCGAAGTTGTGGCTCAGGATGCCTGTGACCTTCTGCGTCGTGTCGCCCATGCGGCGCGTGCCGTCGGTGCCGGCCGCGCTCAGGTAGGGGATGGGGTTCGGGTTCTGGCGCGAGCCGCCGTCGTCGAGCACGATGCGCGCGAGCAGGTTCTGCTCGTGCGTCGCTGCCGCGTTGCCGTTGGTGGGGTTGAACTGGCGGCCGTTGAGCGCTAGCACCAGTTGGCCGTAGCGGCCCAGCTCGAACAGCTCCGACACGGCCAGCGGCTGCGCGATCTCGACCAGCATGCCTTCGTAGCGCTCGAGCGTGGATTCGTCGGCCACGGGCAGCGTGATCGGCGTCGGCGCGATCGCGAGGCCCGAGCCGCAGATGGAAACGGCCACCGGCTTGTCGCTGCTGCCCGCGATCTGCGTGATGCTGTCGGGCTTGGCACCGGCGCCGGCGGTCTGGCCGAACTCGGTGACTGTGCCCGAGACCTGCACGTAGTCGCCGACCGCCACGCGCGTGGCGTTGGCCGGTGCGTAGACGAAGAGGCCCTCGGAGGTCAGCGGATCGGCATCGGGCACCAGCGACTGCACGAAGAAGCCGTTGAGCCGGGGATCGCCGGTGCCGGTGGCCTGGAAGTCGCCGACCACCACGCCGCGCACGGTCACGGCCTGCTCGGCCATCGGGCTCAGGTGGCCCGTGCCCTGCACGGCGGGAATGGCCGCGAGCGGCGCATCGGCCGGAATCGCGGCGGCGCAGGTCGGTGCCGGCGGCGGCGGTTGCACGGGTGGTGGCGCGGTGTCGGTGGGCGGCGGGGGAACGAAGGGGAAGACGGCACCGCCGCCGCCTCCGCCACCGCATGCCGTCAATGCGACGACCGCCGCGAGTACCAAAGTTCTGAGTTGCCAGGTCGGCCTCGGCGCTGCATGGATCATGGAAGTTCTCTCGATGGATGAAGGACCGGCGAGCGGGCTGCGGCGGGTTATAGGCAGCTTGTATGTAGCTTCGGAGACATCCTTCGGCCCTGTCGGCCCATGCGTAAACCAAAGGCTTCCTGATGCGTCGCACGAACGACAGCCGCGTGCGCGCCGACGCGCTCTAATGCTCGGCGCAGAGCCATTCCAAAGGAACGTATCCAATGATTCAGGACTTCAAGGGCAAGACCGCCGTGCTCACCGGCGCGGGCTCGGGCTTCGGACTCGAATGCGCGCGCATCGGCGCGGCGCGCGGCATGAACCTCGTGCTGGTCGACGTGCAGCAGGACGCACTCGACAAGGCCAAGGCCGAGATGGAAGCGGCCGGCGCGCAGGTGCTGGCGCGCAAGGTCGACGTGTCGGACGCGGCGCAGATGGAAGCGCTGGCCGCCGCCGTGAAGGAGCGCTTCGGCGCGCCGCACTTCGTCTTCAACAACGCCGGCGTGGGCGCGGGCGGCCTGGTGTGGGAGAACACCGTGGCCGACTGGGACTGGGTGCTCGGCGTCGACCTCTGGGGCGTGATCCACGGCGTGCGCCTGTTCGTGCCGATGATGCTCGAGGCCGCCGCGAAGGACCCCTCGTACCGCGGCCACGTGACCAACACCGCGAGCATGGCCGGGCTGCTGACGCCGCCGAACATGGGCATCTACAACGCCGCCAAGGCCGCGGTCGTGAGCCTCACCGAAACCATGTACCAGGACCTGAACCTGGTCACCGACCAGATCGGCGCCAGCCTGCTGTGCCCGTACTTCGTGCCCACCGGCATCACCAGCAGCGAACGCAACCGGCCCGATGCGCCCAAGCAGAGCGAGCTCACCAAGAGCCAGCTGATCGGCCAGGCCATGAGCAACAAGGCGGTGAGCAGCGGCAAGATCACGGCGGCCGAGGTCGCGGCCAAGGTCTTCGACGCGATCAGCGACAACCAGTTCTACGTCTTCAGCCATCCGAAGGCGCTGGGCAACGTGCGCAGCCGCATGGAGAACATCGTCTCGATCACCAACCCCGCGGATCCCTTCCTCGAGCGGCCCGAGATCGGCGCCAAGCTGCGCGAGCAGTTGCGCGCGCCCTGAAGCTCAGGCCGCGGCCTGCCGCAGCGCCACCGCCACCAGCACGGCCGACGACAGCGTGGCCGCGGCGGTGCGCACGCTGTTCCACAGGGTCCAGGTCCGCAGGTAGCTGTTCCACAGCGCCTCGGTGGGCGCGGCGGCCAGCTGGTCGTTGAGCGGCACGTTGAAGACCATGGTCACGCCGAAGCAGCCGAGCACGTAGAGCAGGGCGCCCAGCAGCACCAGCTGCGAGTCGGTCTGCGCGATCGAGAACAGCGACCAGATGGCGAGCCCGATGCCGAGCACGGCCGTGCCCATGAACAGCGCCATGAAGCTCGGCGTGATCACGGTCACGTTGATCGCGTTCATCGCGCGCATGCCCTCGGCCCCCGGCACGCGCGCCAGCGCCGCCATGATGAAGGACGAGAACGCGTAGAACATGCCGGCGACGAGCGCGCTCGACAGCGCGCCGGCCAGCACCAGCACGGTCAGCAGCTTGCCGCTCACGATGCGGCTCCCCAGACGCCGGTGGGCGCGGTGCGCGCGAGGTAGTCGGCGAAGCTGCGCGGCGGCCGGCCCAGCGCGCGCTGCACGCCGTCGGCCACCGGCGTGTTGCGGCCGTCGAGCACGGTCTTGAACAGGTAGATCACGAGCCACGCGAGATCGGGCGGCAGGCCGGCCTGGCCCAGCGCGGCCGCGTAGTCGTCCATGGTCACGATGCGGCAGCCGATGCCGCGGTGCGCGGCCTGGCCGATGCGGCGAATCGCCTCGGGGAAGTCCAGCGCCTCGGGCCCGGTCAGTTCGTAGAGCTGGCCGCCATGGCGCCCGCCCTCGGGATCGAGCAGCGCGGCGACCGCGATCTCGGCGATGTCGTCGGCATCGACGAAGGGCTCGGGCGCGAGGCCCGCGGGCAGCGTGATCTCGCCGGCGACGATCTCCTCGAGAAAGTAGTTCTCGCTGAAGTTCTGGAAGAACCAGCTCGCGCGCACGATGGTCCAGTCGAGCGCGGTGGCGCGCAGCGCGTTCTCGGCGTCCTCGGCCTCGGGTTCGCCGCGGCCCGACAGCAGCACGGTCTTGCGCACGCCGGCCTTGGCGACCGCCTGGTAGAAGTCGCTCACGGTCTCGACCGCGCCGGGCACGCAGAGGTCGGGCTGGTAGGCGATGTAGACGGCGCTCACGCCCTCGAGCGCCGGACCCCAGGTGGCGCGGTCGTTCCAGTCGAAGGCGGGGCGGGCGTTGCGCGAGCCGGCGCGCACCGTATGGCCGGCGGCCTGCAGCAGGGCCATGACGCGCGCGCCGGTCTTGCCATGGGCGCCCAGGACGAGGATGGGACGTGCATCGTCCCGCGTCTGGACTTTGGTCTGATCGATTGCCATCTCGGACTCCTTGGGTTAACGTGAGGACTGCTCACGTAAAAAATGATATTCCCTCACATTTCGAGCGTCAACCGTTTTTTCGAGTCCGATCCGCCATGAATTCCATCGCCCCCGCCTCGGCCGCCCGCAAGAACCCCACGCAGGAGCGCAGCAAGGCGCGGGTCGAGCTGATCCTCGAATGCGCCTCGGCGCTGATCGAGCGTGGCGGCAGCGACTCGCTGAAGATGAGCGAGGTGGCCGCGCGCGCCGGCATCTCGATCGGCTCGCTCTACCAGTACTTCCCCGACAAGAGCGCGCTGATCCGCGTGCTGGCCGAGCGCATCAACCTGCACAGCCGTGGCTGCATCGAGGAGGGGTTGCGCGAGGTGCACGACCTCGCGAGCCTGCGGCTGGCCTTCTCGGCGCTGGTCGACCGCTATTTCGAGATCGTCGGTGCGCGGCCCGTGATGCGCGACATCTGGAGCGGCATGCAGGCCGACCGGCAACTGCTCGGGCTGCAGATCGCCGAGAGCCGCATCGCCGGCGGCATGCTGGCCGAGGCCATGCGCAAGGTGCACGGCGATGCCGATCCGACGCGCAGCGCGCAGATCGAGCAGTCGGCCTTCCTGATCTGGGAGCTGGGCGAGGCCACGATCCGCCTCGCGATCGGCGTGGCGAGCGAGGAGGGCGCGGCGCTGGTCGCGGCCTACAAACGCATGGCGCTGCGCGAGATCGCGGAGCCCTTCGAGGACTGATCAGCCAGCCGGCTGTGCTTGCGACGCGATCCAGTCCCAGACCGCGCGCACCGCCGGCTCGTCCTCGCGCCCGTTCGCGGTGGCCAGGAAGTAGCGCCCGGTATCGAGCGCCGGCCCGAAGGGCTGGACCAGCGCGCCGCTGCGCAGCTCCTCGGCCGCGAGCGTGAGGCTCAGCAGCGCCACGCCATGGCCGCCGAGCGCGGCCAGGATCGCATGGGTCTCGTCGGAGAACGAGAGTTCGGCCTCCGGCGCCTCCTTGGCCGCCTGCTTCGCGGAGCGCCCGCGCGGCGGCGCCATGCCCGCTTCCTCGAACCAGCGCGGCCACAACGCCGGCGCATGGGCCTGCGGCTGCCAGTCGCAATGGATCAGCCGGTGCCGCGGCAGGTCTTCCACGCGCGCCAGGCCCAGCATCGGGCTGCACAGCGGCGCGTAGCGCTCGGGCATCAGCGCGCGCGCCGCCAGCCCCGGCCAGCGGCCGCTGCCCAGGCGCACCGCGATGTCGGCCTCGCCGCGCGCCAGGTCGACCACCGTGTCGCTCGCATGCAGCCTGAGCTCGATGCCCGGGGAGGCCGCGCGGAAGGCCGCCATGCGCGGGATCACCCAGCGCGCGGCGAAGGCGGTGTTGGTGCTCAGCGTCACGGCCTGGGTGGCGGCCGGCCGGCGCAGCCGCTCGACGCCGGCCTCGAGCGCGTCGAAGCCCTGGCGCAGGTCCTCGAACAGCCGCTCGCCCGCGGGCGTGAGCGCCAGTTGCCGCGTGAGGCGGCGAAACAGCGGCTGGCCCAGCGTGTCCTCGAGCGCGCGCACCTGGTGGCTGATGGCCGAGGGCGTGACCGACAGCTCGCGCGCCGCGCGCAGGAAGCTGCCATGCGCCGCCGCGGCCTCGAAAGCGCGCAGCGCGAGCAGCGGCGGGAATCGCCTGGGCGCCCTGACGGATGAGTCTGGCTCGTTCATTGGAGGAAAAACGATCGTTTGTGAGGCGGCGGCGAGGCCCATAGATTCTCACTACGCCTCGGCCGATCGCCATTCTGGCATCGCGAGACGAAAGACATCCATTCACTCATCTCAAGGACCACCGACCATGTCCCTCCGACTGCTCCACATCGACACCAGCGCCCGAGCGGGCCGTTCCGGCACCGATCCCCATGGCTCCCACTCACGCCGGCTGTCGGCCCGCTTCGTCGAGCGCTGGCACGCACTGCGGCCCGGCGACGCGGTCGAGCACCTCGACGTCGGCCAGCAGCCGCCGGGCTTCGTCGATGGCCGCTGGATCCATGCCGCCTTCACCGCGCCCGAGCAGCGCGAGCCCTGGATGACCGAGCGCCTGGCCGAGAGCGACCGCCTGGTCGACCAGCTGCTGGCGGCCGACCTCGTGGTGGTCGGCCTGCCCATGTACAACTTCGGCGTGCCGGCGCAGTTCAAGGCCTGGATCGACAACGTGGTGCGCGTGGGCCGCACCTTCGGCTTCGATCGCGCGCGCGGCGCCGTGCCGTACTGGCCGATGCTGCCGCCCGGCAAGCGGCTGGTGCTGCTGGGCGCGCGCGGCGACCACGGCTACGGCCCGGGCGGGCGCATCGCGCACATGAACCACGTCGAGGCGATGGTGCGCACGGCCTTCTCGTACATCGGCCTGACCGAGGTGCACGAGGCCGCGGCCGAGGGCGACGAGTTCGGCGGCGCGCTGCTGGCCGACTCGCTGGCCCGGGCCGAGGCCGAGGTCGATGCGCTGGTGGATGCGCTGGCCGGCGCGGTGACGGCGCCGGCGGCCGGGCAGCCGCTCGTTGCCGTTTGACGGAAGGACGCGGCGGCTGCATCCGTTCGGGCCGCCGCCGCGTATGGGGAAGCGGAGGTGTATGACGTTTCTCACCTTCCGCTGACCGACGAACGCACCGATACTCGCCCCAGGTCGCATGAGCCGGCACGGAACCCCGGCGCGCCACTGGCCTTCCCATCTCATTCATGACCCCTTCGCGACCGTTCCATCGCCGCTTCGGACTCCATACCCGCGTCAGCCTCGGCGTCGCCGCCGTGGTGCTGGCCGCGACCGTCGCGATCGCGATGGTCGCGCTGCAACTGGTGCGCGGCAGCCTGCGGGCCTCGATCACCGGCGAGCAGTTCGCGCGCGTCTCCTCGATCGCCACCGGCGTCGACCAGAAATTCGGCAGCCGCCGCATCCTGCTGCAGACCTTCGTCGACAGCGTGGAGGCGCAGAACTTCCAGGACGGCCGGCCGCTGCAGGCCTTCCTCGAGCGCCACAAGTCGCTGCGCCTGGCCTTCGACAACGTGGCCTTCCTCGACCTCGACGGCAACCTGGTGGCCAACCTCAGCAACGCCAGCCAGGTCGGCACCATCAACATCCGCGACCGCGCCTACTTCCAGCAGACGGTGCAGTCGGGGCTGGGCCTGATCTCGCGGCCCTACCGCAACCGGTTGAACGGGCTGGCGCAGATCGCCATCACCGAGCCGGTGCTCGATGCGCAGGGCAAGGTGCGCTTCGTGATCTCGGGCGCCATCAATCTCAAGGACCGCAACATCCTCGGCGACCTGGCCGACGTGCGCTTCGGCAAGACCGGCTACCTGTTCATCCTCACGGCCGACGGCGTGGTGGTCGACCATCCCGACGCGGCGCGCATCCTGAACCGGCTGCCGACCGAGAACGGCGCCAACCCCGAGATCCGCCGCGCGATCGCGGGCTTCGAGGGCACCAGCGAGGGCATCGACGAATCGGGCGTGCGCGGCCTGTTCGCGTTCCAGCGCACCGACCAGACCAACTGGATCGTCGGCGCCATGTACCCGAGCGACGAGGCTTTCGCGCGCATCGATGCGATCGAGCGCGTGGCGCTGGGCGGCGGGCTGGTGGCGGCGCTGCTCGCGGGCGCGCTCGCGCTGGGCTTCGTGCGGCGGCGCCTGACGCCGCTGGCCGCGCTGCACGGCCGCATGCAGTCGGCGCAGGATCCGGCCGCCGGCGTGCCCGAGCCGCCGGCCAGCTATGCGCAGGACGAGATCGGCGAGCTCGCGCGCAGCTTCGACCAGTTGATGGCGCAGCAGCGCGCGAGCGAGCAGCTGCTGGCGCGCTCCGAGGCCCAGGTGCGCACCATCGCCGACAACATCCCGGCGCTGGTCTCGCACGTCGATGCGGCGCTGCGCTACACCTTCGTCAATGCGCACGTGAAGGCGATGCACGACGACGGCGAGCTCGTCGGCCGCCCGATGCCCGAGGCGCGCGGCGCCGAGGACTTCGCGGTCGTCGCGTCGTACTACGAGCGCGCGCTGCGCGGCGAGACCGTGATCATCGAGAAGGCCGGCAACCCGGCACGCGGCGTCGGCGATCGCACCTACAAGGCCCACTACATCCCCGACCGCGACACCGAGGGCGTGGTGCGCGGCGTGTTCGCGATGACCTTCGACATCACCGACGAGGTCAACGTGCGCAAGGCGCTGACCGAGCAGGAGCGCCGGCTGCGCGACGTGACCAACAGCATCCCGGCGCTGGTCGGCTACTTCGACCGCGAGGAGAACTGCCTGTTCGCCAACAGCCGCGCGCGGCGCCTGGCCGACCTGTTCGACGGCCCGCTCGCGGGCGTGAGCCTGCGCTCCTCGCTCGGCGATGCGGTGTACGCGCAGATCCGGCCGCACCTGCCCTCGGTGCTGGCCGGCAAGAACGCGCACTTCCCGGTCGACGCGCCGATCCAGGGCAGCGACGGCCATTTCCAGACTCACCTGATCTCCGACATCAACCTCGAGGGCGAGGTGCTGGGCTTCTACCTGATGGCCTTCAACATCACGGCGCTGAAGGAGGCCGAGCTGCGCGCCGCCGAGAGCGAGCTGCGGCTGCGCGCCATCACCAACAGCATGCCGGCGCTGATCACCTACATCGACCGCGAGGAGCGCATCACCTTCGCCAACGCCACCAGCCACGAATGGCTGGGCCTCGGGCCCGCGCAGGTGGAAGGGCGCCATCTCGAGGAGGTGGCGGGCCGCGAGGTCTACCTGTCGCGCCGCCCGATGCTGGCGCGCGCGCTGGCCGGCGAGAAGGTGGAGTTCGAGGCGCGCACGCAGCGCGCGGGCTACGACCGCGTGACGCAGGTGATCTACGTGCCCGACACGCGCAGCGACGGCAGCACGCACGGCATCTTCTCGCTCGCGCTCGACATCACGGCGCTCAAGCTGGTCGAGCGCCAGCTGATCGAGCTCGCGCGCATCGACACGCTGACCGGCCTGCCGAACCGGCTGGCCTTCAACGAGTTCCTGCCCGACGCGGTGCTGCGCGGGCGCATCACCGGCCATTCGCTGGCCGTGATGTTCCTCGACATCGACCGCTTCAAGGCCATCAACGACACGCTGGGCCATGCGGTGGGCGACGCGGTGCTGGCCGAGTACGCGCGCCGGCTCAAGGCCTGCGTGCGCGCCAGCGACATGGCGGCGCGGCTGGCCGGCGACGAGTTCGTGCTGGTGATCGAGAACCTCAAGCAGCGCGAGGCGGTCGCGGCCGTGGCCTCGAAGATCGTGGCGCAGATCAACCATCCGGCCTTCCGCGTCGACGGCCAGCGCATCGAGGTCGCGACCAGCATCGGCATCGCCTTCCATGGCCCGGCCGAATCGGCGGTCACGGCGGCCGAGCTGCTGGCGCGCGCCGATGCCGCGCTCTACGCCGCCAAGGCCGCGGGCCGCAATCGCTATGCCTTCTTCGTGCCGGGCGAGGGCGCCCAGGGCAAGGCGGCCTTCCCGCAGTCGCCGCCGTCCTTCCTCGAACCGCCCGAAGGCGAAGGCTGACGAGGCGAGGGCGCGGGCAGGGCGCCCGCCGACTTGCCTGATCCTGCGAAGAGTCCGAGCAGCGGACAGGGGCTCGTGATGGCTATAGCATGCAGCCCTTCGCAATCCGTGCCCGTGCCCCGTGCGCTTCCCGCGCCCCGATGTGCCCCGACGCACCGCGCTCCCCAGGAAGTCCCGCGTGACACCCGAAGCCCCTCCCACCAAGACCACCCACCGCCCGCTGGTCATCGCGTCGATCATGGCGTCGATGGCCATGGTCGCGATCGAGGCGACCATCGTCTCCACCGTCATGCCGCAGATCGCCTCCGAGCTCGGCGGGCTGCATCTCTACAGCTGGGTCTTCGCCTCGTTCCTGCTCGCGCAGACCGCGATGACCGTGGTGTTCGGCAAGCTCTCCGACCTCTACGGGCGCAAGCCCGTGATGTTCGTGGGCATCGCCATCTTCCTCGTCGGCTCGCTGCTCGCGGGCTTCTCGTGGTCGATGCCCGCCATGATCTGCTTCCGGCTGATCCAGGGCATCGGCGCCGGCGCCATCCAGCCGGTGGCGCTGACCATCGTGGGCGACCTCTATCCGGTGCGCGAGCGCGGCAAGGTGCAGGGCTACCTCGCGAGCGTCTGGGCCGTGTCGGCCGTGCTCGGGCCGATGCTTGGCGCGCTGATCGTGCAGAAGCTCTCGTGGGCCTGGATCTTCTGGATCAACGTGCCGATCGGCATCGCGGCCGCGCTGGGCTTCTGGGCCTTCCTGCACGAGACCCCGGCCACGCGCCGCGCCTCGATCGACATCGTGGGCGCGGTGCTGTTCGCCGCCGGCATCGCCGCGCTGATGATCGCGCTCACCGAGTTCGGCATCGGCAACGATGCCTCCGCCTGGGGCTGGAGCGCGGCCTTCGCGCTCACCGTGGTGCTGTTCGTGTGGCAGGAGCGCCGCGCGGCCGACCCGATGGTGTCGTTCAAGCTCTGGGGCGCGCGCGTCATCGCCACCGTCAACGGCGCGGCCCTGCTCGCGGGCATGGTACTGATCGGCATCACCACCTTCCTGCCGATGTACGTGCAGGTGGTGCTCGAGCGTTCGTCGGTCACGGCGGGCCTCACTTTGACCATGGTGATGCTGGGCTGGCCGATCGGCGCCACGCTGACCTCGCGCATCTTCCAGCGCGTGGGCCTGTGGCGCATCCTCGTGGCCGGCGCGGCCCTGATCCCCGTGGGCTGCGCGAGCTTCGTGCTGCTCGCCGCGGGCAGCACGCCGGTGCTCGCGGGCGTGGGCTCGTTCGTCATCGGCCTGGGCATGGGCCTGCTGAGCCTGAGCTCGCTGATCCTGATCCAGGAGTCGGTCGACGTCGCGCAGCGCGGCAGCGCCACCGCCTCCAACGTGTTCTCGCGCAACCTCGGCAGCGCGCTCGGCGCGGCCTTCTTCGGCGCGGTCTTCAACTTCGGCCTCACGCGCGCCGATGGCCGCCTCGCCTTCACCGACGAGCAGCTGCGCCTGCTGCTGCAGGGCCCGGCCTCGCCCGCGGCCGGCGACGCGGCGCTGCGGCTCGCGCTCGGCGGCTCGTTGCACCTCACCTTCGTGATGATGCTGGTGGTGGGCCTCGCGGTGTTCGCGCTCTCGCTGTGGCTGCCGCGCGAAGCCACGCAGATGCATGCGCTGGCGCGGCGCGAAGCCGCGCCGAAATAGCAGCCGCCGAGGCTCGCTGACCGCGCCCTGACCACGGGGCGCGAAACTGCAAATCCGTTGCTTTTACGGCGTGCCGCGCACGCCGCGCGCGCTCGTGCGCGCGATGTCTTCGAGGGCGGAAGAAAGCGCTAACGCGCGCCTAAGTCTGCTGCCTTCGGACTGACATTTGGCAAAACCACCATCGACCGGTCCTTGAATCAAGGGCCGCCGGATTCGGCGAATCCGTGCGTCCGTTCGCATTCCCCAACGATCGAGAGTCGACTTTGAAACCCATCCACAAGATCAAGACCGGCCTGCTGTGCCCCGCGCTCACGGTGCTCGCAGCCTCCGTGCTCAGCGCCTGCGGCGGCGGCGGTGACGGCGGCGTGTCCTTCCTGCCGCCCACGGGCACCACCCTCAGCGGCGTCGTGGCCGCCAGCGGCTACGTGCCCGGCAGCAACACGGGCAACCCGACGCTCAAGGCCGGCTATTACGCGAAGGCCACGGTCTTCGTCGATGCCAACGGCAATGGCGTGCTCGACAGCGGCGAAGCCTCGACCACCACCGATGCCAGCGGCAAGTTCACGCTGACCACCACCCAGGGCGGCCAGCTGGTGGCCGACATCGGCACCTCCGCGACCAACACGGCCACCGGCGCCAAGGTCGCGAGCCACCTGATCCTGCGTGCCTCGGCCGACCAGATCGTCGACCAGGGCGCGGCCAAGATCGTCATCAGCCCGCTGTCGAGCGAAGCGCAGCGCCTGGTGGAAGCCAACGGCAGCAGCTACAAAGCCGAGAAGGCCAACCTGCTCGCGCGCCTGAACGTGCCCACCTTCAACCTCGGCACGGCCGCGCTCACCGATCCGCTGGCCGACGTCAACGGCCTGAAGGGCACCGACCAGTACGCGGCCCTGTACCAGGACAACGAGCTGACCAACCGCTACACCTACGCCACGGCCAAGCTCGACCGCAAGGACCCGTTCCCCGACAACCTGGCGGTGGCCGGCGGCGACCCACGCCTGAAGAACGCGTCGGTGACCATCAGCAACAAGGACGGCAGCAGCGTCACGCGCTCGCAGCCGACGCAGACCCAGAGCGACATCACCTTCGCGCAGGCGCAACAGGCGGCCTTCAACGTCGAAGGCGTGCCGGCCTACGACAACATCTTCGTGATCATCGAGGAGAACAAGTCGACCGACGTGATCGTGGACAACCCGCGCGCCGTCAACATCAACTACATCCTCAAGAAGTACAACCAGCTCAGCACCTACTACTCGACCGGCAACCCGTCCGAGCCCAACTACAGCGCGCTGGGCGGCGGCGACGACTTCGGCATCACCGACGACAACTGGTTCGGCTGCGGCGTGGTTCCCGACGGTCCCTACAAGATCACCGACGTCGAATTCAAGGGCGGCACGGCGTCCGACGGCCAGCCCCTGCCCACGCAGGACAAGCTGCCGCCCGCGAACAGCGCCACCCGTGCCGGCTACAGCACGACCGCCGGCGCGGCCTGCAGCGATACGCCGACCACCGGCACCGTGCACAACATCCCCGGCGACAACCTGTTCACGCTGATGTCGAAGACCGGCCGCACGATCCGCACCTACAGCGAATCGATGAACCCCGGCCAGGACGTGCGCGCCGACAGCATCGCCGATTCGAAGGTGGCCGCCACCTACGACGCAGCCAAACTGGGCGTCACCAATCTCGACGGCTCCACCCCCAGCCTCAAGGGCACAGACAACTACGCGGTGGGGAACGGTCTCTACAAGGTCAAGCACGGCCCGTCGATCGCCTTCCAGGATGCGCGCAACCTGCCCGAGTTCGTGGCCACCAACCGCACCATCTTCGGCACCCAGTACCAGGAAGCCGACTGGCTCAAGACCTCGGTCTACGGCCTGCCCAGCGGCTGGATCTACGACCAGTTCAGCAAGGACCTGGAAACCGGCGACGTGGGCAACATCAACTTCGTGGTGCCCGACCAGTGCGACGACATGCACGGCGTCGGCACCGACACCAGCTGCGTGAGCAACAACAACGGCCAGGCCAATGGCGTGCAGCGCGCCGACATCTACCTCGGCATGGTGGTCAAGAAGATCCAGAACTCGGCGCTGTGGAAGAACCCGAACAAGCGCGTGGCGATCGTCGTGATGTACGACGAAGGCGAAGGCGGCAACAACGGCTCGTGCTGCGGCTGGAATGCCGGCGGCTCGAATTCGAAGACCACGCCGCTGACCGTGGATGCGAGCGGCAAGGGCCTGCCGACCGCGCCGCCGCTCAACTACAGCAACGGCAACTTCGGCCACGGCAACTCGATCTTCGGGATCATCAGCAACCAGCAGGACGTGGGCGGCGCGAAGAAGCAGGTGGTGGACAGCGACGCCTACAGCCACTTCTCGTTCGTGCGCACGCTGCAGGACATGTTCCAGATCGCCGACCCGGCCGTGGATGCGAGCTACCTGAACCGCGCCAAGTACACCGAAGCCTTCATCCTGGCCAACATCCAGGCATTGCCTGAGTACTCGGGCAGCGCGGACACGCACTTCGACTCGGTGCGGCCGATCAACCATGCCTACGTGATCCCGAGCGGCTACACGCAGAAGCTCTACCCGGGCGACATCGTCGGCGTGAAGGATCCGGTCACGGGCCAGACCGTGGGCCAGATCACGCCGCAGGTGGGACCCGACGCGAGCCAGGTCAACGTCTGGGCGACCAAGTAAGCCCGGGGACGATCCGCGGGGCGAGGCAGATCGCTTCGCCCGGCGGATCCGTTCCCCTCATGCCATTCCAGACGGGATCCGTTGCGGACCGCCTGGAATCTGGCGTTTCAGGTTTCCGAATCCCGCAAGGCGGCCCAGCCGCCTTCGCGGGATGCAACGTTGAATGATGAACTTGGCAATGGAAAAGACGGTCGCGCTCGGCATGGTGCTCGCGGCCGCGCTGTGGGCCCTGGTGGCCTGCAACAGTACCGAGCCGGTAGCGGCCAAAGGAACAGCCGTTGCGCGCGCGCCGGTGCTGAGCCTGCCGGCCCAGGTCGGCCAGCTGGCCTTCTTCGACAAGAGGCTCTCGGGCGGCGGCAACATGTCGTGCGCGAGCTGCCACGACCCGCAGTACGCCTACGGCCCGCCCAACAGCATCTCGGTGCAGCTCGGTTCCGACATCGCGCAGACCGGCGCGCGCGCCGTGCCTTCGCTGCGCTACCGCGAATCGACACCGGCCTACGACGACAACGCACCGAACCCCGACGGCGTGACCTCCGAGTCGCCGGGCGGCGGCTTCATGTGGGACGGCCGCGCGGCCACGATGGCGGCGCAGGCCGCGCTGCCGCTGCTCAACCCGGTCGAGATGAATGCCGCCTCGAAGGAGGCGGTGGTGAAGGCGGTGCGCGAGGGCAGCTATGCGGCGCTGTTCAAGCAGGCCTTCGGCGCCAAGGTGTTCGACGACAACGACGTGGCCTTCGACGACCTCGGCAAGGCGATCCAGGCGCTCGAGACCGAGGACCTGAGCTTCCACCCGTACAGCAGCAAGTACGACCTCTATGTCTTCAACAAGATCGGCGGCACGCTGACGCCCGCAGAGCGGCGCGGTGAGGTGCTGTTCCACAGCAGCGGCGTCGCCAACTGCTCGGGCTGCCACTACACGGGCGCCAACTTCAACGGCAACACCGGATTGATGACCGACTTCACCTACCAGGCGCTGGCCGCGCCGCGCAACGACCGCTCGATCCCGAACAATCCCGATCCGATCCCGGCCAACAACGATCCGAAGTACTTCGACATGGGGCTGTGCGGTCCCTTCCGCACCGACCACATGCCCGCCACGCCGGACACGGCGAACCCCTACTGCGGCATGTTCAAGGTACCGGTGCTGCGCAACGTGGCGACGCGCGGCAGCTTCTTCCACAACGGCGTGTTCCATTCGATGGAGCAGGTGCTCAACTTCTACAACACGCGCGACACCCATCCCGAATACTGGTATCCGGCCGACAAGGACGGCAGCGGCGCGCCGCAGGCGAATCCGGCCTGGGCGCTGCAGCCCACCGCCGTGCCGGGCGCGACGGTGCGCAAATACAACGACCTGCCGCGCGCGCAGCAGGGCAACGTCGACGAGGAAGTGCCGCTGGGCACGGGCGAGGGCGGCGACAAGACGGCCGCCAGCGGCACCAGGCCGCGCGCGCCGGGATCGGCGCCGGCCATGACGGCCGAGCAGATCGCCGACCTGACCTGTTTCCTCGGCACGCTGAGCGACGGCTACCAGCCGTCCGCCACGTCCTCGGCTTCCGACCGGTGCGCGAAATGAGGGGCACGTACTCCAGCCCCTGGCGGCGCTTCGGCATCGCCGCGTGCCTGGCGTTGCCGGTGATCTTGTTGGCCGCCTGCGGCAACGAAGAGGCGCGCTTTCCGAACCGCGACAACTTCACCGCGGCCGCCAACGACTACCTCGCGCAGCGCGGGCATGTGTGCCTGGCCAAGTACGACTGGCCGATCAAAGTCGCGGCCGGGTCGAACGAGCCCGACGCACAGCAGATGCCGCTGCTCGAGAAGCTCGGCTTCGTGACCGGCAAGGACGTCGCGTCCGCGCGCGAATACGCGCTGACCGACGCCGGGCGCCAGCACTACCTGCAGGTGCCCGTGGTGGTGCGCACCACCACGCAGGCCGTCGTGCATCCGGCCGATCTGTGCGCGGCCACCTTGAGCCTCGATCGCCTGGTCGGCTGGGACCCGCCGCAGACCCGCGACGACCGCACCACGACTTCGCTGCTCTTCACCTACCACATCGCGCTCGATCCCTGGGCCACCGCGCCCGAGGTGCAGCAGGCCTTCCCGCTGCTCGCGCGCGCGATCCAGCGCGAGGGAACGATGCAGATGCGCCTCGGCGTCCACCTCACGCGGCGCGGCTGGGTCGCCGACGAACTCGACATGCACTGAGTCCGCAACCACCCGCGCCATGGCTACCCGATACATCCACCAGAACCCCATGAATCTCCGTTCCTCGTTCCAGACCCTGATGACCCTCACCGCGATGGGTGCGCTCTGCGCGCTCGCCGCCTGCAGCGCCGGCCCCGACGCCAACGCACCCACGGCCGAGAACCTCGCGGCCCCGCTCGACGCGTACCTGGCGGAGCGCGGCGACATCTGCCTCGCGATGTTCGACTGGCCGATCGACCTGACCGAAGCCGAGGCCGGTTCCGGCGCGCGCCATGCGGTGCAGTTCCCGGTGATGGAGAAGCTGGGCCTGGTGCGCAGCACCATCGTCGCCGCGCCCAAGAGCGCCGAGAACCCCGACGGCGCGGTCAAGCGCTTCGAGCTGACCGAGGAGGGCCGCAAGTTCTACAAGCCGCATTCGCACGCCACCCGCGATGCCGAGCATGCCAACGACTTCTGCGTGGCGCACCTGCAGCGCGAGAAGATCGTCGACGTGAAGCTCGATGGCACCGACGCCAGCCATCCGATGGCCGTGGTGAGCTACACCTACCGCATCGACCCGGCGCCATGGATGCAGGACCCCGACGCGCAGCGCGTGTTCCCGATGGTCGCGCGCATCATGAATGGCGCCAACGGCCCGCTGCAGCTGCGCCAGGGCTTCACGCGCGGCGACAAGGGTTGGGTGCCGCACCTGGGTCCCGTCTGATCGGCGGCCGGCCATGAGCACCGTCGTGCGCTTTTCCCCCGAGCTGGGGCGCTGGCTCCAGGGCATGCTCGATGCCGGTCAGATGCCGCAGGTGCTGGTCGCGACGATGCGCGGCAAGGGCATGAACGAACGCGCCGCGCAGGCCATCGTCGCGGCCCATGTCGATGCGCGGCAGCGCGGTGCGCCGATGCCGGCCGATGCCGTCGAGCTGCCGGACGCGGTCGCCGCCAAGCCCGCGATGCGGCTCGCGCCGGGCACGCGGATCCAGGCCATCGACCGCGAGATCGTCGTGCATGCGCGCGGCGAGGACCCGGTCCATGCCTCGCTGGGCAACGTGATGGATGCCGAGGAGTGCCGGGCCTTGATCGAGATGGCGCGGCCGCGCCTCGCGCCTTCCACCCTGGTCGATCCGATGAGCGGGCGCGACGTGGTCAGCGACCGGCGCGCGAGCTGGGGCATGTTCTTTCGCCTGGCCGAGAACGAGCTGGTGGCCCGCCTCGACCGGCGGCTGTCGGTGCTGATGAACCTGCCGCTGGAGAACGGCGAGGGCCTGCAGCTGTTGCACTACCCGGAAGGCGCGGGCAGCGAGCCTCACCACGACTACCTGGCACCGGGCAACGCGGCCAACCGCGAATCGATCGCGCGCAGCGGCCAGCGCGTGAGCACGCTCGTGACCTACCTCAACGACGTGCCAGAGGGCGGCCAGACCGTCTTTCCGCAGCTGGGCCTGGCGATGTCGCCGATCCGCGGCAATGCCTGCTACTTCGAGTACGGCGACGACGAAGGCCGGGTCGACGCGCGCTCGCTGCACGCCAGCGCGCCCGTGACGCGCGGCGAGAAGTGGGTCGTGACCAAGTGGATGCGCGCGCGCCGTTTCGTGTCGGCCGGCGAAGTCAGGCCGGCGCGCTGACCGGCACCGCCACCGGGCTGCGCTCCGCGAACTGCCCGTTCCAGTACGGGTAGTAGGGATAGGGCGGCGCGATCGCGCTGGCCGCGTCGAGCCGCGCCATCTGCGCGTCGCTCAGCTGCCAGCCGAGCGCGCCGAGGTTCTGCGTCAGCTGCGCCTCGTCGCGCGCGCCGATCAGCACGCTGGCCACCGTGGGCCGCTGCAGCAGCCAGTTGAGCGCGATCTGCGCATGCGTCTTGCCGGTCTCCTCGGCCACGATGTCCATCGCGTCGACGACGCGGTAGAGGCGCTCGTCGTCCACCGGCGGCGCGAAGCCGGCGGTCTCGTGCAGCCGGCTGCCCGCGGGCAGCGGCTGGCCGCGCCGGATCTTGCCCGTGAGGCGGCCCCAGCCCAGCGGGCTCCAGACGATCGCGCCCACGCCCTGGTCCAGGCCCAGCGGCATCAGCTCGAACTCGTAGTCGCGCCCGACCAGCGAGTAGTAGGTCTGGTTCGCCACGTAGCGCTCGAGGCCCAGCCGGTCGGAGGCCGCGAGCGACTTCATCAGCTGCCAGCCCGAGAAGTTCGACATGCCGATGTAGCGCACCTTGCCCGATTTCACGAGGGCGTCGAGCGTGCCCAGCACCTGCTCGACCGGCGTCATCGCGTCGAAGGCGTGCAACTGCAGGATGTCGATGTAGTCGGTGCCCAGCCGCTTGAGCGCGGCCTCGGTCGCGCCCACCAGGTGCTGGCGCGAGGCGCCGACCTGGTTCGGTCCATCGCCCGCGCGCAGCGAGAGCTTGGTCGAGACGATGGCCTTGTCGCGCCGGCCCTTGAGCGCGGCGCCGAGGATGGTCTCGGAGGCACCGTTCGAATAGACGTCGGCGGTGTCGAACAGGTTCACGCCGGCATCGAGCGCGATGTCGACGATGCGGCGCGCGCCGTCGGTGCCGGTGTTGCCCCAGGCGCTGAACAGCGGGCCCTGCCCGCCGAAGGTGCCGGCGCCGAAACCGAGGGCGGGCACCTTGAAGCCCGAGCGGCCGAGAAAGCGTTGTTCCATGAGACTTCTCCTTTGTTTGAATGGGGGGATGGATCAGGCGCGCACCGAGGCGCAGTCGCCCGGCAGGGTGCGGTCGCCGCGGCGGTCGAGCGCGCGGCTCCACAGCGCGATCGCGAGGCCCGCCACGGTCAGCAGCGCGGCGGCCCAGCCCAGCGCGCGCAGGCCCGGGCCATGGTCGATCACCACGCCGCCGGCCCATGCGCCGAGCGCATTGCCGAGGTTGAAGGCCGCGATGTTGAGGCTCGAGGCCAGGTTCTGGCCGGCGCCTGAGGCCTTCTCGAGCACGCGCAGCTGCATCGGCGCCACCGTGGCGAACGAGGCCACGCCGAGCAGGCCGACGAAGACCACCGCGGCGATCGGCGTGCCGATCGCGAACTGCATGGTGCCGAGCACCACCGCGAGCACGGCCAGCGTGCCGAGCACCGCGGGCATCACGGCGCGGTCGGCCAGCCGGCCGCCGAGGATGTTGCCCACGGCCAGGCCGCCGCCGAACACCAGCAGGATCGGCGACACGGCCGATTCCGACAGGCCAGTGACCTGCGTCAGCAGTGGCTGGATGTAGGTGAAGACGGCGAAGACGCCGGCGAAGCCGAGCACCGTCATCGCGAGGCCCAGCAGCACCTGGGGCCGGGCCAGCACAGCGATCTCCTCGCGCAGCGGCGCGGGCCTGGCCTCGCCCTCGACGCGCGGCACGAACACGGCCAGCACCGCGAGGGCCGCCACGCCGATCAGCGCCACGGCCCAGAAGGCCGCGCGCCAGCCGAAGTGCAGGCCGAGCCAGGCGCCGAAGGGCACGCCCAGCAGGGTGGCGGCGGTCAGGCCGGTGAACATGATGGCGATGGCCGAGGCGCGACGCTCGGGCGCCACCAGGCCGGTGGCCACCACCGAGCCGACGCCGAAGAAGGTGCCGTGCGCGAGCGAGGTGATGACACGCGCGCCCATCAGCAGTTCGTAGTTGGGCGCCAGCGCGCAGGCAATGTTGCCGAGCGTGAAGATCGCCATCAGCGCCAGCAGCACGGTCTTGCGCGGCAGCCGGCGTGTGGCGATGGTGAGCAGCGGCGCGCCGACCGCGACCCCGAGCGCATAGCCCGAGATCAGCAGGCCGGCGGCCGTGATCGAGACCTGGAGGTCGGTCGAGACCTGCATCAGCAGGCCCATGATGACGAATTCGGTGGTGCCTATTCCGAAGGCACCGGCGGTGAGGGCGAGTAGAGCGATGGGCATGATGCCTGTACTGTGCGGACGAAGTCCCTCGTTGACTAGAATGCCGCCGGTCAACGCACTTGTGAATTCAACTCACAAGCCGAATCCACGGGAGAACACGCCATGCCGCGCATCGAGGTCAACCGTTCGGGCGAGATGGAGGCCTTCGTGCAGGTGGTCGACGCGGGCGGCTTCTCGGCCGCCGCGCGGCTGCTGGGCATGACGCCCTCGGCCGTCAGCAAGCTGGTGGCGCGGCTCGAGGCGCGGCTGGGCATCCAGCTCGTGCACCGCTCCACGCGCAAGCTGCAGCTCACGCCCGAGGGCCTGCATTTCTACGAGCGCAGCCACCGCGTGCTGGCCGACATGGACGAGGCCGAGCGCTGCGCGGCCGCCGGTGCCGCGCCGCGCGGGCGGGTCAGCATCAATGCCAGCGTGTCCTTCGGCCACCACATGCTGGTGCCGCTGGTGCCCAAGCTGATCGAGCTGCATCCGCAGATCACGCTCGACATCGCGCTGACCGACCGCATCGTCGACCTGATGGACGAGCGCGCCGACATCGCGATCCGCTGGGGCCAGCTGCCGGCCTCCGACCTGGTGGCGCGGCGCATCGGCGACACCAGCCAGACCATCCTGGCCGCGCCGTCCTACCTCGCGAAATACGGCACGCCGCGCACGCCGCAGGAACTCGAGGCGCACAGCCGCCTGGGCTGGACCTACCGGCGCAGCGCGCCCGACTGGCCGTTCCGCATCGACGGCCGGACGATCCTGCTGCCGGTGGCCGGCCCGGTGCGCGCGGGCGATGGCGAGACCCTGCGCCACCTGGCGATCGCGGGCGCCGGCATCACGCGGCTGTCGCTCTATCACACGCAGCACGACATCGACGCGGGCCGGCTCGTGCCGCTGCTCGAGGAGTTCAACCCGAACGAGGTGGAGCCGATCCACGCGGTCTACATCGGCAAGGCCGGCACCCTGCCGGCGCGGGTGCGCGCGGTGCTCGACTTCCTCGTGGCCTGCTCGGGCGTGGGCGGCGGGCGCTACACGCGCAGCCGCACGGCGCCGATGCCGGGGAAATCGGCCGTCACCTGATCGCCGCGCGCGCAGGGCAAGAGGCCGATCCAGGAACCGGTCGTGACCACCGTGCCGGCCGGCACGGTCTGGCCATGGCGCGTGAGATGGCGCAGCCAGATCGGCAGCAGCCAGGCCGGATCGCCGAGCGGATGGCTGCCTTCGCGCACCACGGTGTCGGCGTTGCCGATCTTCGTTTCGCAGCGCTGCGAGGCCCAGTCGATGGCGGCGAAGGGCCGCCATTCGCCGAGCACCAGCGCGCCGTGCACCTGCGAGTCGGCCAGCCGCAGCAACGGCGTGGCGGCCTCGCGGTCCTGCCAGCGCGCATCGCAGACCTCGATCGAGACGGTCATGGCATCGACCAGCGCGGCCGCGTCTTCCTGCGCGAGCGAGGCGGCCAGGGCCGGCGTGACCTCGCGGCCCAGGCGCAGCGCGATCTCGGCCTCGATGCCGGGCTGGTGGAACACGAGGTCGGAGCAATCGGCCGGGCTCTGGCGCACGCCGGCGGGCGGCAGCGGCGCATGCGTGAGCGTCGCGCCGCGCGAGCCGCCGCCGGATTTCCAGCAGCCGGGCAGGGTGCCCGCGTCGAACCAGCCGAGTGCCGCGGCCACCGCGTCCTGCACCGCATAGGCCTCGGCGGGCTCGTGCAGCGTGTCGAGCCAAGGCACGGCATCGAGCGTGCGGTTGGCGCGGCGCGCGGCGACGAGGGCGTCGGCCAGCGCGGAAAGAGAAGGGGGCAGGGTGGTCGTGTGTGCGTTCATGCCGCCGACCTTCTCAAGATTCGACGCGCACGTTGCCGTCCTTCACCACCTTGGCCCACTTGGCGATCTCGGTGTGGATGAACTGCCTGAACTTGTCCTGCGAGCCGCCGCCGTCCTCGGCGCCGTAGGTGTCGAGCTTCTCCTGCACGTCGGGCATGGCCAGCACGGCATTCACGTCGCGGTTGACCTTCTGCGCGATCGGCGCCGGCAGCTTGCCCGGGCCCGCGAGGCCATACCAGGTGGTGGCCTCGAAGCCCTGGAAGCCCTGTTCCTGCATCGTCGGCACGTTCGGGTGGCCCTTGGCGCGTTGGGTGCGCGTCTGCGCCACCGCGAGCACGCGGCCGCTCTTCACGTGCGGCGTGGCGGCGGTCATGGTCTCGAAGCTGTACTGGATCTGCCCGCCCATCAGGTCGGCCAAGAGCGGCCCGCTGCCCTTGTAGGGCACGTGCAGCGCATCGACGCCGGCCTGCAGCTTGAACATCTCGAGCGCCAGGTGCTGCGCCGAGCCCGCGCCGGCCGAGCCGAAGCTCAGCGTGCCGGGCGCGGCCTTGCAGGCGGCCACGATGTCCTTCACCGTGAGCGCCTTCTGCGCTGGGCTCGCGATCAGCAGGTTGGGCGTGACGCCCACCAGCACGATCGGCACGAAGTCGCGCTCCACGCTGTAGCGCAGCTTGGGCTGCAGGCTGGGCGCGAGCGCATGGCTGTTGATGTGGGCCATCAGCAGCGTGCTGCCGTCGCTCGGCTGCTGCGCCACGTAGTCGGCCGCGAGCACGCCGGCCACGCCGGCCTTGTTCTCGACGATCACCTGCTGGTTCCACATCAGGGTGAGCTTCTGCGCCACCACGCGCGCCAGCGCATCGGTGCCGCCGCCCGGCGGGAAGCCCACCACGATGCGCACCGGCGCGTTGGGCCAGTCCTGCGCGAACAGCCGGGGCACGCCCAGCGTGGCGGCCGCGGCGGTCGCGGCCTGGATCAGGGAACGTCGTTGCATCGTGCTTGTCTCCGTGGATGGATGGGGGTGTCGGATGCGGGGCGGGAAGGGCGCATGTCCGTGCGGCCCTCGCGCCGAGGCCGCCGCGCCGTTCGAGCGGCGCGCTGCGGCCTGGAATCGATCGAGGCTCCCTGTGTCGCTATGCGGCCTTCTTCAGCGCCACCGGCGCGGCCGCATGGTTCGCGAAATGGTCCATCGCCGCCTGCACGCCGCTGCCCGCAAGCTTGATGCCCGTGAGCTTCATGCCCATCTCGACACCCGCGACCATGGCCACCAGCGTGAGGTCGTTGCTGTCGCCGAGATGGCCCATGCGGAACATGCGGCCCTTGAGCTTGCCCAGGCCCGTGCCCAGCGAGAGGTCGAAGCGCTGGTGGATCAGCCGGCGCAGCGCATCGGCATCGACACCTTCGGGCGTGATCACGCCGGTGAGCACCGGCGAATAGACGGCCGGGTCGGCGCACTGGATCGGCAGGCCCCAGGCCTGCACCGCGGCGCGCACGCCCGCGGCCCAGCGGCGGTGGCGCGCGAACACGTTGTCCAGCCCTTCGCCCAGCAGCATGTCGAGCGATTCCGAGAGGCCGTAGAGCAGGTTGGTGTTGGGCGTGTAGGGCCAGTAGCCGTCCTTGTTCATCTCGACGATCTCGTCCCAGGCCCAGAAGGCCTTGGGCAGCTTCGCGCTCTTGGACGCCTCCAGTGCGCGCGGCGAGAGCGCGTTGAAGCTGATGCCCGGCGGCAGCATCAGGCCCTTCTGCGAGCCGCTGACCGTGACGTCCACGCCCCATTCGTCATGGCGGAAGTCGGCGCTCGCGAGGCCCGAGATGCTGTCGACCATCAGCAGGGCCGGATGGCCGGCCGCATCGATGGCCTGGCGCACCGCGGCGATGTCGGAGGTGACGCCGGTCGAGGTCTCGTTGTGCACCACGCACACGGCCTTGATCTTCTTCTCGGTGTCCTTGCGCAGCCGCGCCTCGATCAGCTCGGCCTGCACGCCACGGCGCCAGCTCGGCGCGTTCGGCAACTGGTCGTCGCTGCCCGCATAGGCGAGGAACTCGCTCGACACGCCCAGGCGCGTGGCCATCTTCTGCCACAGCGAGGCGAAGTGGCCGGTCTCGTACATCAGCACGTGGTCGCCCGGGCTCAGCGTGTTGGCGAGCGCGGCCTCCCAGGCGCCGGTGCCCGAGGCCGGGTAGATCGCGACCGGGTGCTTCGTCTTGAAGATCTGCTGGATGCCGGCGAGCACCTTCAGGCCCAGCGTGCCGAACTCGGGCCCGCGGTGGTCGATGGTGGGCAGGCTCATGGCCCGCAGGATGCGGTCGGGCACCGGGCTGGGGCCGGGGATCTGGAGGAAGTGACGGCCGGTGGGATGGAGGTCGAGTTGCAGCATGGCGGGTCCTTTCGGCGCCAGTTTTGCATTCAAAATTCATTTTGTTCTGCTGGTTTACCCTGAAATTCAAGGGTTGTGGGTGTTCTTTTTTGCATTCAAAATGCAATCACGAGGCCGAAAGAACGCATCTCATGACCGCCGAAATCATCGAAATCTCCCGCCTTGCGCTGCACGACCAAGTCGCGGCGCGGCTGCGCACCATGCTGGTCGAAGGCCTGATCGCGCCGGGCGCCAAGCTCAACGAGCGCGAGCTGTGCCTGCAGCTGCGCGTCTCGCGCACGCCGCTGCGCGAGGCGATCAAGCTGCTCGCGGCCGAGGGCCTGGTCGACCTGCTGCCCAACCGCGGCGCGGTGGCCGTCAAGCTCACCGAGGCCGACGTGATCGACACCTTCGAAGTGCTGTCCATGCTCGAGGGCATGTCGGGCGAGCTGGCCGCGCGCCGCATCACCGAGGAGCAGCTGTCCGAGGTGCGCGCGCTGCACTACGAGATGCTGGCCTGCTATGCGCGCCACGACCTCTCGGGCTACTACCGGCTCAATGCGCGCATCCATTCGGCGATCAACGAGGCCGCGGGCAACCCGGTGCTGTCGAACACCTACCGCTCGATCAATGCGCGCGTGCAGTCGCTGCGCTTTCGCACCAACCAGAACGAGGCCAAGTGGAAGAGCGCCGTGGCCGAGCACGAACAGATGATCGAGGCGCTGGCCGCGCGCGATGCCGCCGCCATGCGCAAGGTGCTGGTCGCGCACGTGCTGCGCAAGCGCGACACCGTGCTCGAGCTGCTGCGCGAGGGCGAGATCTATCCGCCCGCGAAGAAGACCCGTTCCAAGGCGCCCTGAGCGCGCTTTCCCCCCCAAAGAAAATCCACGATGCTCATCGAACCCGCCAGCCGCATCCAGCCCGCCGGAACCGTCCTGCCACCCAACGACACCTGCGAGGCGCTCGCGCGCCGCCTGCGCGCCGAGACGCAGGGCGAGGTGCTGTTCGACGCGGGTTCGCGCGGCCGCTACGCCACCGACGCGTCGATCTACCAGATCACGCCGGTCGGCGCCTTCGTGCCGAAGACCGAGCGCGACATCGCCACCGCCATCGACGTGGCGCGCGACCTCAAGGTGCCGGTGCTCGCGCGCGGCGGCGGCACCAGCCAGTGCGGCCAGACCACGGGCGCGGCGCTGGTGATCGACAACAGCAAGCATTTCCGGCGCGTGCTCGACCTGGACCTCGAGGCCGGCACTGCCACCGTCGAGCCCGGGCTGGTGCTCGACCACCTCAATGCGCAGCTCAAGCCGCACGGCCTGTGGTATCCGGTCGACGTGTCGACCAGCGCCCAGGCCACCTTGGGCGGCATGGCCGGCAACAACTCCTGCGGCTCGCGTTCCATCGCCTACGGCAACATGGTGCACAACGTGCTCGGCGCGAGCGCCTGGCTGTCGAGCGGCGAGCTGGTGGACTTCGGGCCCGTGGGCACGCTGGGCGTGCGCGCCGCGGGCATCGCGCAGTTCGTGCGCGGCCTCGCGCGCCAGCACCGCGAGGCGATCGCGGCGAACTGGCCCAAGGTGATGCGCCGCGTGGCCGGCTACAACCTCGACATCTTCGACAACCAGAGCGAGAAGCCCTACACGGCCGACGGCAGCGTGAACCTCGCGCACCTGCTGATCGGCGCCGAGGGCACGCTGGCCTACACGCG
This sequence comes from Variovorax sp. GW821-FHT10D07, assembly GCF_059415325.1. Lineage (NCBI taxonomy): Bacteria > Pseudomonadati > Pseudomonadota > Betaproteobacteria > Burkholderiales > Comamonadaceae > Variovorax > Variovorax sp. GW821-FHT10D07. Next base: position 851,800 of record NZ_JBWKMZ010000003.1, read on the forward strand.
CAGCCTCACGCTCAAGCTGGCGCCGCTGCCGCGCGCCAAGGTGCTGGGCATCGTCAACTTCCCGACCTTCCATGCGGCCATGGATGCCGCGCAGCACATCGTCAAGCTCGGACCCACCGCGGTCGAGCTGGTCGACCGCACGATGATCGAGCTGAGCCTCGCGAACCCGGCCTTCAAGCCCACGGTGCAGACCGCGCTGATCGGCAAGCCGGCCGCGATCCTGCTGGTGGAGTTCTCGGGCGCCGAGAAGGCGCCGCTGCTGCAGGCGCTGGCGCAACTGGTGGAACTGATGGGCGACCTGGGCCTGCCGGGCAGCGTGGTCGAGATGCCCGACGAGGCGCGCCAGAAGAACCTCTGGGAGGTGCGCAAGGCCGGCCTCAACATCATGATGAGCCTCAAGGGCGACGGCAAGCCGGTGAGCTTCATCGAGGACTGCGCCGTGCCGCTCGAACACCTGGCCGAATACACCGACGCGCTCACCGAGGTGTTCGCGCGCCACGGTTCGCGCGGCACCTGGTACGCGCATGCCTCGGTCGGCACCCTGCACGTGCGGCCGATCCTCGACATGCGCGCCGATGGCGGCGCCAAGATGCGTTCGATTGCCGAGGAGGCCTCGGCACTCGTGCGCAAGTACAAGGGCGCCTTCAGCGGCGAGCACGGCGACGGCCTGTGCCGCGGCGAATGGATCGAGTGGCAGTTCGGGCCCGCGATCAACGAGGCCTTCCGCGCGATCAAGCACAAGCTCGATCCCGTCGGCCTGTTCAATCCCGGCAAGATCATCGACCCGCCGCGCATGGACGACGGCGCGCTGTTCCGCTTCGCGCCGCCGACCGCGCCCAAGCCCTATCGCCGCATCGAACTCAAGCCGGTGCTCGACTGGTCGGCCTGGAACGTCAATGCCGACCCGGTGACCGAGCAGACCTCCGCGCCCGGTACCGGCGGCGACAGCACCGGCGGCCTGGCCAAGGCGGTCGAGATGTGCAACAACAACGGCCACTGCCGCAAGTTCGACGCCGGCACCATGTGCCCGAGCTACCGCGTCACGCGCGACGAGCAGCACCTCACGCGCGGCCGCGCCAACACGCTGCGGCTGGCGCTGTCGGGCCAGCTCGGCCCCGATGCCTTCACCGGCGAGGCCCTGCACGAGACCATGGACCTGTGCGTGGGCTGCAAGGGCTGCAAGCGCGACTGCCCGACCGGCGTGGACATGGCCAAGATGAAGATCGAGTTCCTGGCCCACTACAAGCGGCGCCATGGCCACACGCTCAAGGACCGGCTGGTGGCGCAGTTGCCCGACTACGCGCACCGCGCGAGCCGGCTGCCGTGGCTCCTGAACCTGCGCAACAGCATGCCGGGCGCCGCCTGGCTCGGCGAGAAGCTGCTGGGCTTCTCGGCCAGGCGCTCGCTGCCGGCCTGGCGCAGCGACACCTTCTGGCGCGCCAAGGACGGCGAGCCCGGCCTGTTCGCCGACCGCGACACCGTGCTGGCGATCGCGCGGCGCGGCGGCAAGGCCGCGGTGCTGTTCGTCGACACCTTCAACGGCACCTTCGAGAGCGAGAACGCGCTCGCGGCCGCGCGCGTGCTGCAGGCCGCGGGCTATGTGCTGCACACGGTCGAGAAGCGCGGCGCCCACCATTGCTGCGGCCGCACCTACCTGGCCAGCGGCATGGTCGACGAAGCCAAGCGCAAGGCCGAGGCCCTGATCGATGCCTTGCTGCCGCTGGCGCGCGCGGGCGTGCCGGTGGTGGGCCTCGAGCCCTCGTGCCTGCTCACGCTGCGCGACGAGACCCTGGTGATGGGCTTCGGCGAGAAGGCCGAGACCGTGGCGAAGCAGGCACTGCTGTTCGAGGAGTTCGTCGCGCGCGAGGTCCGCGCCGGCCGTTTCGAGCTCGCGCTCAAGCCGGCCGAGGCGCCGATCCTGCTGCACGGCCACTGCCACCAGAAGGCCTTCGGCGCGGTGAGCCCGGTGCTGGAGGTGCTGAAGCTGATCCCGGGCGCCGCGCCCGAACTGATCGAGAGCTCGTGCTGCGGCATGGCCGGCAGCTTCGGCTACGAGGCCAGCCACTACGAGGTCTCGATGCGCATGGCCGAAGCCAGCCTGCTGCCCGCGATCCGCGCCAAGCCCGGCGCCATCGTGGTGGCCGACGGCACGAGCTGCCGGCACCAGATCGCCGATGGTGCGCAGCGCGAGGCGGTGCACGTGGCGGTGCTGCTCGAGCGGCACCTGCTGCACGCGGACGCCGGCGTGCACTGAGCGGCCGATTCACGCGCGACAGCGCGGCGGCGCCGGCTGCCGCAGAATGGTGCCTCCCCGCGCACCGCCCGATGTCGACCACCCTGACTTCCTCCGCCCCCGTGCCGCCCACCTTGCGGCTGGCCTTCGCCCTGTCGATGGGCGCGGCCGTCTCGCTCGGCATCACGCGCTTCGCCTATGCGCTGCTGCTGCCGCCGATGCGCGACGACCTCGGCTGGAGCTATGCGCTGGCGGGCGGCATGAACACCGCCAACGCGGTCGGCTACCTGGTCGGCGCGCTGGTCACGCCGGCGCTGATGCGGCGCTTCGGCGTGAGCCGGCTGCTGGTGGTGGGCGCGGTGCTCGCGAGCCTGTTCATGGCCGGCAGCGGCTTCGTCACCGCGGCGCCCGCGCTGCTGCTGCAGCGGCTGCTCGCGGGCATCGCGAGCGCCTGGGTGTTCGTGGCGGGCGGCCTGATGGCCGCGCGGCTCGGCGAGGCCGATGCCTCGCGCGGCGGCCTGCTGCTGGGCATCTACTACGGCGGCACCGGTTTCGGCATCCTGGCCTCGGCGCTGCTCGTGCCGCAGGTGCTGCAGGCCGCGGCGGGCGAGCCGCATGGCTGGGCCTGGGCCTGGTGGGCGCTGGCGGTGGCCAGCGGCATGGCGACCGTGCTGCTGGCCTGGGCCGGCCGTGCGCTGCCCGATCGACCCGCGCCAGCGCCCGCCGCCGCGGCGCCCGGTGCCGCACCCGGCGCGCCGGTCGCGCTGCGGCGCTTCGGCTGGGCGCTCGCGGGCTATGCCTTCTTCGGCATCGGCTACATCGGCTACATGACCTTCGTGATCGCGCTGCTGCGCGAGCAGGGCGCGAGCGCGGGCTTCGTCACGCTGTTCTATGCGTTGCTGGGCATCGCCTGCATCGCCTCGTCGCGGCTGTGGGCCGGGCTGCTCGACCGCTACCGTGGCGGCCAGCCGCAGGCGCTGCTCAACGGGCTGCTGGGCGTGGCGACCTTGCTGCCGGTGCTCAGCGCCTCGGCGCCCATCGCGCTGGTCTCGGGGCTGCTGTTCGGCGGCGTGTTCCTCTCGGTGGTGGCCTCGACCACCGCGCTGGTGCGCCACAACCTGCCGTTCTCGCGCTGGGCCCAGGGCATCAGCGTCTTCACCATCGTGTTCGCCTTCGGCCAGATCGTGGGCCCGACCATCACCGGCTGGATCTCCGACGGCCCGGGCGGGCTGGCGCGCGGCCTCGTGGGGTCGGCGATCGCGCTGTGGCTCGGCGCCGTGCTGGCTTCGCGCCAGCATGCGCTGGAGCCCGCATGAACGAGGCGCTTCCGCTCGCCGACGAGGCTGCCACGCCGGGCTTCGCCGTGTTCGATACCGCGCTCGGCGTCTGCGGCATCGCCTGGGGTCCGCGGGGGCTGGTCGGCGTGCAGTTGCCGCAGGACGACCCCACGCTGCAGCCCGCGCTCAGGCGCATGCGCCAGCGCTTTCCCGAGCTGCCCGAGGCCGAGCCGAACGCCGAGGCGCGACGCGCGATCGCGGCGGTGCAGGCCCTGCTCGAGGGCGCGCAGGACGACCTGCGCGACATCGCGCTCGACATGCGCGGCCTGTCCGATTTCCATCGGCGCGTCTACGAGCTCGCGCGGCGCATTCCGCCGGGCCAGACCCGCACCTACGGCGAGATCGCCGAGGAACTGGGCGACAAGACGCTGGCGCGCGCGGTGGGCCAGGCCATGGGCCTCAACCCCTTCGCGCCCGTGGTGCCGTGCCATCGCGTGCTCGCGGCCGGCAACAAGCCCGGTGGTTTCTCGGCCGGGGGCGGGGCGCTGACCAAGCTCAGGATGCTCGACATCGAGGGCGCGCGGCCCAACGGGATGGCGTCGCTGTTCTAGGCGCGAGTTTCAGCGGCGCCGGCGGCCCGGCGCGCGCGGAACGCTCAGCAACTGGCTCAAGGACGCGACCTCGCGCCGCTCCCCGCCCTGATGGGTGTCGGCGCCGCGCACCTTCGCGCCGAAATCGAGGGAGGTCAGACGCTCCAGTTCCGCGATGCTCACGTGGTAGCGCTTCACCTTCTCGAAGCTCACGCGCGCCAAGGTCGCTTCGGACAGCGTGGCCTCGGGCACGTAGTCGATGAGCGGCGTCTGGTCGATGCTCAGGGCGGTCGCCTGCAAGCGGCCGTCCTCCACGCGCAGCACGATCTTCCAGTACTCGCGCGGGGCCTTGAACCCGGCCATCTCGGGCATGCCGCGATCCCAGGGAATGTCGTTCTCGTCGTCGAAGATCGGTCCGGTGAACACGCTCACGCGCGCCTGGTCCGCCACCGCGTTGTTGAGCGCGAAGTCCTCGAGCGCGCGCCAGTACAGCGTGCCGCCCGCGTGCGCGGCCGCTTCGGCGCCCGGCTTCCTCTTGCCCATGTTGAAGAAGCCCACCTGCGGCGACCGGTTGGTCACGTGGAAGGTGTCGGCATTGGCGCGCACGACGATGTCGTCCGGCCCCCAGAGCGGATCCTGCCGGCGCGTCAGGTGGCCTTGCTGGAAGATCCGGTTCGCATGGTCCGCCTTGCGCTTGTCGACGATGGCCGCGCCCTGGGCGTCGTAGGCCGTCTGTCCCGCGTACAGCGCGGGCGGGGTCTGTTCTTCCTCGGGGATGCGCGGATCGATGAACCAGAGCTCGCTGGCCTCGGGGGCCTCGTCCGCTTCCTCCTCGCCCGGATGGAAGGCAGCGATGACGCCGGTGCTGCGGTCGTAGCTCTTGGCGAGGCGTCCGTCGATGTTGGTGGCCGTGAAACAGGCCAGCCGCCGTTTCTTGTGCATCACCACGCTGAAATGCTCGTACGGCAGTTCGTACTTGGGCCGGCCCGCCTTGGGACGCGTGTTGACCGATACCGCCCGCAGGGCCGCCGCACCGCGCGGCTTGGGCAGGGGAACGGCAACGCCGGGCAGGAAGTCGGGCTGGTAGCCGTCGCGGTTGCCGTAGTCCGGATCGACCTGGACCCGTGCCTCTTCGCCGGTGCTCGACGGCGCCGCGTCGGCATGCGGTTGCGGGGCGGCGTCCTGCGCGGGCGTCGGCGATCCGTTGCGGGTCGGGTAGCCGCCCAGCTGCACGCTCACGCGCAACGGGATGGTCCAGGTCGCCGTGCCGTCGCTGGCCACGTCGACCGATGCACCGAGCGAAGCGTCATGCGCCACGGCCGGTGCGGACTCGACGGACGAGACCACCTGCGGGTCCAGGCCCGCGGCGATGGCCTCGGTGATCTTCTCGCGCTCGCGCGCCGGCAGGCCGCTCTTGCGCGTGTTCATGTCGGTCACGATGGCGCTGATCCGGATGCCCTCGTTGACCGTCTTGGCGATCTGCTTTCCGTTCTGGTCGAGCAGGTCGCGGTGCGGCGATCCCCAGTGGTGCAGGGCGATCACCTGCCACAGCACGTTGAAGACCGGCGAGCCGGAAGACCCGGGCTCCGTGTCGGCCACGTAGTGCAGCGTGGTGCTCGCGCGCGAGACCAACTGGTTCTCGCGCAGCACGGCTTCCTTCATGCGGCCGTCGGGGTGCTGGACGATGTTCGCGTGGTCGCCCAGCTGGTGCTTGTCGCGGGCCGCGGAGATCGGCAGGAAGCTGTAGCCCGCTAGCGTGCCGGGGCCGTTCAGGCGGCCGCCGACCGCCAGCACGGTGTAGTCGAGGTCGTCCTGGTCGTTGGTGAGGAAGCAGGCTTCGGGCGCGAAGGCGAAGCGCGTGGGCACGCGCGGGCGTCCCGCGAGGTCGCGCTCGTAGTCGAACTCCACCAGCAGGTCCGCCGCATCGGCCTTGGAACCGATCACGTGGTTGTTGGTGAGGAACAGCACGGGCGAGATCATGAAGCCGGTGCCGAGGCCCTGGCCGTCGCGCGTCACGATCCGCGCCACGGCGCGCGCCGCATAGGCGCCGCGCTGCAGGAACGCGACATCGACGAAGTCGATCGTCTTGCCCCAGACCTTTTCCGCGCCCGAATGCGGTGCTTCGCGCGCGGCCTCCTGCACCGGCAGGCCGACCCGCCGCTGCAGCACGGCGCTGCGGCGCAGCATCTCGGGCTCGGCGTCGCCGGGCCGGCCGGCGCCGATCGCATCGAGCGAGCGCTGGATCTGCTCGGCCTGCTGCTGGATGCGCTGGCGCGCGGCGACACCGATGTGGGCGGGCTCGTTCATGTTCTCCTCCAACTGGCCGCGGGGGCGGCGGCGATTGCGGATTCGTGGACCGTCTCGCTCGCCTTTTAAAGGGCCTTGATGACAGGACGATGCAAAGGCACGGCCGCGTCAGGCGCTCTGGATCAGCCGCCGCAGCTCGTCGACGTTGCGGCGCAGCGCCGCGTCGTCCATCGCCGTGTAGCCGATCACCAGCCCCGGCGGCAGGTCCTTGCGCCGGCAGAAATCCGAGATTGCCTGGAAGCGCAGCCCGCGCTGCGCGGCCGCGCGCAGGAACGGCGCCAGCGCCATGTCCGGCGGCAGCCACCACACGAGGTGGAAGCCCGCGTGTTCCCCGGTGACATGCAGCCGCGCGGGCTCGAGCGCCGCGCGCAGGCCGCCGAGCACGAGGTCGCGGCGCTGCGCATAGACCATGCGCGCGCGCCGCACATGGCGCGCGAAGTCGCCGCTCTCGAGGAAGCGGGCCAGCGCCATCTGCTCGATCACGCCGGTGGAGCGCCCGGCGATGTGGCAGGCGCGGCGGAAGTCGGCGACCAGCGCGCGCGGCAGCACCATGTAGCCGATGCGCAGCGCGCCGAACAGGGTCTTGTTGAAGCTGCCGCAGTGGATCACGCGGTCGGCGGCATCGAGGCTCTTGAGTGCCGGCAACGGCGCGCTGTCGTAGCTGAACTCGCTGTCGTAGTCGTCCTCGACCACCCAGGCCTTCGCGGCCTCGGCCCATGACAGCAGTTCGAGCCGGCGCGACACCGGCATCGTGAGACCGCTGGGCGACTGGTGCGCGGGCGTGACATGCGCGAGCCGCGCGCCCGCCTGCTGGCGCGCCTGCGCGACCGAGAAGCCTTCGGCATCGATCGGGACATGGATCAGCTGCTGCCCGTGGTGGCCGAAGATCGGCGCGGCATGCAGGTAGCCGGGGTCCTCGAGCAGCACCTTGTCGCCGGGCGCCAGCAGCAGCCGCGCGCAGAGGTCGAGCCCTTCGCGAATGCCCGAGACGATCACGATCCGCTCGGCCTCGCAGGCGATGCCACGCGCCACCCCGAGGTAGCCGGCGATCTGCTCGCGCAACGCCGGCAGCCCGAAGGGATCGTCGTCGGACAGTTGTGCCGCGGTCACGCGCCGCGCGCTGGCCTGCAAGGTGCGGCGCCAGAGATCGAGCGGGAACAGCGCCGGATCGGCCACGCGTGCCATGAAGGCCTGGTGGGCCTCGGTGGCGGCGAGCGGCGCCATGTCGGTCTTCCAGGCCGGCCGCGTACGGGGCGTGGCCGGGCGCCGCTTCGCGTCACCGGCCTCGAAGAAGCGGTCGGGCACCTGCGCCGCCACGTAAGTGCCCGATCCGGCCCGGCTGACCAGGTAGCCCTCGCTGCGCAACTGGTCGTAGGCCGCGTCGACGGTCACGCGCGACACCTGCCAGCGTTGCGCGAGCTGCCGGGTCGAGGGCAGGCGCGCGCCCTTGGCCAGTGCGCCGTCGAGGATGCGGGCGCGGATCTGGCGGTAGATCCAGGCCTGCTTGGCCTCGCCCTCGCGCGGCGGTTCGGTCGCGAGATCGAGGCTCGATGGCGTGCGTCGGGCCTGCGGGGGGCTGGAAAGTGGCCTTATCGCTTTCTCCGAAATGGATCTACAAGCAAGGCCACATTCTATTTAGATTCGCGTCCAAGGCATTCCACCCACGAAGCTCCCCATGACGACGAACCCCACGCACTTCTTCTGCACCCTCGCGCCCGACGGCCCGCGATTCCCCCTCGATGGCGCGGACAGCCTGCTCGACGCGGCCCTGGCGCAGGGCGTGGCCGTGCCGTTCTCGTGCAAGCGCGGCGAATGCGGCTCGTGCCGCGCGCAGTTGCTCGAGGGCGGCGTCGAGCGCATCGCACCGCCCTCGGAGGCGGCCTACCAGGTCGACGAGGGGGAACTGCTGATGTGCCAGTGCCGTGCCACCAGCGACCTGCGGCTGCGCTTCGCGCACTGGAGCGCACCGGTGCTCGCGCCATCGCGGCACTCCGCGAAGGTCGTGATCTGCGAACCGCTCACGGCCAAGGTCACGCGGCTCGTGGTCGAGCTGCAGAGCGCCGAGCCGTTCCGCTGCGCGCCGGGCCAGCATGCGCAGTTCGTGCTCGAGGACGGCGAGCGTCGCAGCTTCTCGATCGCCAACCGGCCGTCGGAAGAGGGCGAAGCGAACCGGCTCGAGTTCCATATCCGCCGCATGCCGGGCGGCCTGTTCACCGAGCAGCGTCTCGCGTCGCTGCGGCCCGCGGACCTGCTCGAGCTCGAAGGGCCCCATGGCGCCTTCGTCTGGCAGGCGCCCGCCGACGAGGTCGAGCACCTCGTGCTGCTGGCCACCGGCACCGGCTTCGCGGGCGTTCGGCCGATCCTGCAGACGGCGCTCGCGAGCGGCGCGTTCCGCACGCTGTCGCTCTACTGGGGCGTGGCCGAGGCCGGCGACTGCTATGCGGCCGCATGGCTCGACGAGATGGCGCGGGTGCACGCGGGTTTTCGCTGGACCGCGGTGTCGTCTTCGCGCGCGGAAGGCAGGCAGCATGTGCAGCACGCGGCATCGAAGGCCGTGCACGACTGGGCGCGGACCATCGTCTATGCCTGCGGCAATCCGGCCATGGTGCGCGATGCGCGCGCGCTGCTGCAGGCCGAGGGGCTGCCGAAGGCGCGCTTCGTCTCGGAGGTGTTTCTCCCGAGCACGAAGGAGGGCGCACCGCAGGTCGCGCGCCATCCCTGGGAGAAGGTGGGCGCCACGTTCACGCGCGACGGCATCCTCGAGGCGCGTCGCCGCTCGATGGAGGCGCTGCCGCAGATCGCCGCGCTGATCGAGCCCGGCATGACCACGGGCGAAGCGATCGCGGTCGCCGACCGGCATCTGCGGCGACTCGGCGCCGCCTACAACTGGCATCCGACCTATGTGCGCTTCGGGCCCGACACGCAACGCACCTCGCGCGAGCCGGTCGATCGCCAGCGGCGCCTGCGCGAGGACGACGTCTACACCGTCGACCTGGGTCCGGTCTGGGACGGCTACGAGGGCGACTACGGCGATACCTTCGTTCTCGGTGCCGATGCCGACCACGCGCGCGTCACGCGCGCGGCGCGCGACATCTTCGAACGCGCGCAGGAGGCCTGGCGGCAGGGACTGAGCGGCGCCGCGCTCTACGACTTCGCGAGCGAGCTCGCGCGCACGCATGGCTGCGCGCTGGTGCGCGAGACCGGAGGCCACCGGGTCTCGGACTTTCCGCATGCGCTCTACGGCAAGCACCGCCTGGCCGAGGCCGACTTCGTTCCGGGCGACGGCATCTGGGTGCTCGAGGTCCAGGTGCGCGACCTCGAACGGCCGATCGGTGCCTTCTTCGAGGATGTGCTTCTTAAGAATTGATTCAGATCATTCCTAACTCTGCGGCCTAGAGTTCGGCAATGACTGTGAACCGTATCGAACCCCGACCGCTTTTTCTTCTTCGCGCCTTCCGTTCTTCCGCGCCGCGCCTCGCACTCGCGGCCGTTGCCGCGGGCACGCTGCTCGCGGGCTGCGTGACGCCCGGCGAACATGCGCGCGAGCAGCGCATGCGCGACGAGCAGAACTGCATGGCCTATGGCTTCCGTCCCGAGAGCCCGGCCTATGCGCGCTGCCTGCAGAACGAGAACCTCTCGCGCCAGGACCGCGACAACCTGCAGGACATCGAATCGCGCCGCCGCTCGGAAGACCCGCGCCGCTATGGCGGCGGTGGCGGCGGCTGGGAGCGCGAACGCGACCGGGACCGCGATCGCTACGACCGCATGAACGACAACCAGCGCCAGGCGCTGCGCAACTGCGACCTGCTGCCGCCCGCCAACCAGCCGGGCTGCCGCGCGATGGTCTGGTCGACGCTCAAGTAGGGCTGCGCAACGCCGCGTCCGAGGATGCGGCATCGAGCTTCGCGAGCGCGATGACCGCCGCCTGCAGCACGAAGCCCGCGAGCGCGAGCAGCAGGCAGCCGGCTTCGCCCCAGAGCGCGCCGGCCCCCGCGCCGAGCGCCGCGCCCACGGGCCGCGCGCCGGCATTCACCGTGAGGAACACGGCCGAGACGCGGCCCAGCATGCCCGCGGGCGTCACGCCCTGGCGCAGAGTGGTCGAGCTGATGGTCCACACCATCGGCCCGGCGCCGAACACGAACAGCGACAGGGCCGCGAGCCCGGCGCTGGGCCAATGCAGCGTCGAAGCCATCAGCACCGCGGCCAGCACCGCGCTGAACGGGCCGACGCGGATCGCACTGCCCGGGCTCATACGTGCCGCGATGCGCGGCGTGAGCAGCGCGCCCGCCACCATGCCCGCGCCGTACATCGCGAGCGTGAGCCCCACGCCCTGCGCGCCGAGGCCGAGCGCGCGCACCGCATGCGGCACGTAGCCGGCCTGCAGCACGAACCATGCGATGTTGAAGATGGCACCGGTCAACAGCATCGGCCGCAGCCAGGCATGGCGCAGCACGAAGCGCGCGCCTTCGCGCAGCTCGGTCCACGGATGGCGCGCGGCAGGCATGCGGCGCGCCGGCTCGGGGAGCTTCCACAGCAGGGCCACGGCCGCCGCCGACAGCGCCGCTGCCAGCACGAAGGCCGCGCCCGCGCCGGTCCAGGCCACGAGCGCGCCCGCCACGGCGGGGCCGGCCGCGAAGGCCGCGCTGCGCGCCAGCTCGATGCGGCCATTGGCGCGTGCCAGCGCCTCGCGCGGCACGAGTTCGGGCACCAGCGCGGGCGCCGCGACGCTGAAGGCCACGGTGCCGATCGCTCCGATGAAGCCCAGCAGCGCCATGCCCGCGATGCCCATGCGCGCCGACCACGGCGCCGCCAGCACGGCGAGCATCAGCAAGAGCGACAGCGCGCGCAGCACTTCGGCGCGCAGCATCAGGCGCCGGCGCGGCATGCGATCGGCGAGCAGGCCCAGCGGCATCGCGAGCAGCAGGAAGGGCAGGGTCTGTACGGCCGCGAGCAGCCCGGTCTCGACGGCGCCCGCGCCATAGGCCATCACCGCGACCAGCGGCACCGCGGCCAGGCCGAGCTGCTCGGCCGACTGCGCCGCGAGGTTGGCATGGGCCAGATGGAGAAAGGGGCGGGGCAGGGCGGAAGACATGACCCGATGGTCGTGGACCGCCCCGCATCGGGCTGGCCGAAAACGGACCCGTGAAGACGGGCCTCAGCCCACGGCTTCGGCCTGCTGCGCCAACAGCATGTCCTCGAACCAGTCAGCCACCTGTCGCGCCTCGGGCGCCGCACCCGGCGCGAGCCCGTAGTAGTAGCGCTCGAGCCGCATGCGCAGCGCGGGCAGCGGCGAGTGCAGCCGGCCCGAGGCGAGGTCGTGCGACACCAGCGAGGTCGGCGCGAGCGCGATGCCCAGGCCGTCGACCGCGGCCTGCAGCACGAAGTGCAGGTGGTCGAACTGCAGCCGTCCGGCCGGCCGCACGCGCGGCGCGCCGACCTGCTTCTTCCAGGCCTCCCAGTCCTCCTTGCGCGTGCGCGCCGACAGCTGCACGTGCGCGGCCAGCGCGCGCAGGTCGCGCAGCGGATGGGCCTTGAACAGCGCGGGCGCGCCGACCACCAGCACCTCGTCCTCGAGGAAAGGCTGCACCACGACCGCGCCGGGCCAGCCCTCGAGCCCGCGGCGCACCGCGATGTCGAAGCTGTCGGCCACCTGCTCGGGCATCACGGTGCTCGTGACCACCTGCGGCTCGATGTCCGGATGGCGCTCGACGAAGGAGGGCAGGCGCGGGATCAGCCAGCGCACCGCGAACGAGGGCCGCACGTTGATGCGGACCGTGCGCGCCGCGCCCTGTGCCTGCAGCGCGCGCGCGGCGGCGCCGATCTGCGCCAGCGCGGGATCGACCTCGGCGAAGAATTGCTGGCCCTCGGCCGTCAGCGCGACCTGGCGGATGCGGCGCTCGAACAGCGCGACGCCGAGGAAGGCCTCGAGGCCCTTGATCTGGCGGCTGATCGCGCTGTGGGTGACGTGGAGTTCGTGCGCCGCGCGCGTGAAGCTCAGGTGGCGCGCCGCGGCCGCGAAGGCGCGCACGGCGTTCAGGGGAGGCTCGCGGGACGGCATGCGTGCGATTTTGTCACGCATGCGGCGCGTTAATGTCGTTTGTCGGCGCGGCCTCCGCGGGCGCACGATGCGGGCTCGATGTCTTCTTCCCGCCGCTCCGCTTCCGTCCCCGCCACCCTCGCGGCCTCCGTCTCCACCACCGACCGCAACTCCCGCCACGCCGCGCTCTCGCTCGGGCTCGCGCTGCCGGGCGACGTGGTGCTCTACCTGCTGCTGCCGATGTATGCCGCACAGTTCGGCGTCACGCTCGCCGAGGCGGGGCTGCTGCTCGCGGCCAACCGCCTCGTGCGCATCGCCGGCTATGGCTGGGTGGCCGACTTCTATGCGCGCCATGGCGACCGCCGCACCTGCACGCTGGCCGTCGCGGGCGCGGTGCTGTGCTGCCTCGGCTATGCCACGCTCTCGGGGCTGTGGGCGCTGCTGCCGCTGCGGCTGCTCTGGGGCCTGTGCTTCGCGGCCTTCAACCTCTCGACCCAGGCGCTGGCCACGGCCGACCCCGTGGGCGCCGCGCGCCGCAGCGGCCGCTCGCGTGCCTTCATCGCGCTCGGTCCGGTGGTGGCGCTGCCGCTGGGCGCGGTGCTCGCGCACTGGAGCGGGCCGCGCACCATCTTCTGGCTGCTGGCCGCGGTGGCGCTGCTCGGGCTGCTGGCCGCGCGCCGGCTGCCGACGGCGCCGCATCCGGTCGCGGTGGCGGCCAAGCGCTTCCAGCGGCCGAACAGCCTCGACGGCTGGTCCTTCATGGAAGGGCTGGCGCTCGACGGCCTGTTCATCGTCGGCCTGTCGTACCTCGGCAAGGACCTGCTGCCGGGCGCGGCGGTGGTGGTGGCCGGCGTGCTGATGGCGCTGCGCTACTTCTCCGAGATCGCGCTCAGTCCCGTAGGCGGCCGCATGGCCGAGCGCTTCGGCGCCGAGCGCCTGCTGGTGAGCCTGTCGCTGCTCACGGCGCTGGCGCTGGTGGGCTTCGGCCTGGGCTGGCTCTGGAGCTGCGCGGCGCTGATCGTGGTGCTGCGCGCGCTGCAACTGCCGCTGATCGCGCCCATCGTCGCGCACCGCACGCCCGGACCCGAGCGCGTGCAGGCGCTGGCCGCGCGCTCGACCTGGCGCGACATCGGCGCGGGGGCGGGGCCGGTGCTGGCCGGGCTGCTGCTGCCCATTGCGTCGTCGGCCTGGGTCTACGGCGTGGCGGCGGCGCTGCTGGCCGGCACGGCCATCGCCTGCGGGCGCAGTGCCGCGAAACTCGAGCCGTCCCGGGATTCCCTTCACCATCGACCGTCATGACCCACGACCCGCACGCGATCCAGACCCTGGCCCAGCTCCAGGCCCTGTTCGGCCAGCCCGGCGAAGCCTCGCTCAAGAAGGAGATCGACTGGCTGCATCCCTCCTACCGGGCGCTGATCGAGGCCTCGCCGTTCGCGGTGCTCGCCACCCTCGGGCCGGACGGCCTCGATGCCTCGCCGCGCGGCGACCCGCCGGGCTTCGTCGCGGTGAAGGACGAGAAGACGCTGTGGATGCCCGAGCGCCGCGGCAACAACCGCATCGACAGCCTGCGCAACATCGTGGCCGATCCGCGCGTGGCGCTGCTGTTCCTGATTCCGGGCGTGGGCGAGACCCTGCGCGTCAACGGCCGCGCGCGCATCACGGCCGATCCCGCGCTGCTCGCGCGCTTCGCGGTGGAGGGCAAGGCGCCGCAGTGCGTGATCGAGATCGCGGTCGAGACCGTGTTCTTCCAGTGCGCGCGTGCGATCCAGCGTTCGCGGCTGTGGGCGCCGCGGCCCGACGAGGCACGGCCCGACGTGCCCACGCCCGGCGCGATCCTGTCGGCGCTGACCGATGCCGCCTTCGACGGCGCGAGCTACGACCGCGAGCTGCCGGCGCGGCAGAAGGCCACGCTTTACTGAAGAGGCGCAAATTTTTTTGCGAAGGACTGAGGGTTTGGCACCCTTCGTTCGTCTTCAGGAGGTCGGACCCGTTCCGGCCTCTCGAAGACAGCGAAGAAAGCCCCGCCCATGCACCCCGGTCATTCCCCGTTCGAATCCCTGCAGCCACCCGCCGCGCCGCGCCGCCGCTCCAAGTCCTTCGTGCTGCGCTGGTGCGGCAACGGCTGCGGCGAGGTGGCGGTGGTCGGGCCGCTGGGCTGGTGGCCCTGCTGCTCGAAGGAATGCTGGGAGGCCTGGCACCAGCTCGAGACCGCCAAGGCCGCGGAAGCGACGCGGCTGGCCGGCGCGGAACTGCGCGCCGGCGCCTGAACGATCTCAGGCCCGTCCGGGCGCCGTGGCCTGCTCGGTGCGCGCGTCGTGGCCGATGATCAGCACCAGCACGAAGGCCACGGCCGCCAGCAGCGCGAGGAAGATCACCGCGTAGATGTCGTTGCCCATGCGGTCCTTGAGCGTGCCGAAGATGGTCGGGCCGATGTAGCCACCGAGGTTGCCGATCGAGTTGATCCAGGCGATGCCCGCGGCCGCGGCGGTGCCGCTGAGCATGGCGGTGGGCAGGGTCCAGAAGGTGGGCAGGGCGCTGAAGATGCCGAAGGCCGCGAGCGTCACGGCCGCCATCTTGGGCACCGGCGCGCTGGTCTCGGCCGCCAGCACCAGGCCGACGAAGATGCAGGCCAGCGGGATCAGCAGGAACCACTTGCGTTCCTTGCGCGCATCGGAGGCGCGGGTCCAGAACAGCATCGCGATCGCACCCACCAGGTAGGGGAAGGCGTTGATGAAGCCGATCTCCACGTTGCCCAGCCCGCCGAAGCCCTTGATGATCTGCGGCAGGAAGAAGCTCAGGCCGTACAGCGGCACCGTGATGCCCATGTAGACGAAGCCCAGGCCGATCACGCGCGGGTTCAGCAGCGACTGCTTCCACGAGATCTGGTTGATCGACTCGCGGTTGCGCCGCTCGGCGTCGAGCGTGCCCTGCAGCCACGTGCGTTCCTCGTTCGTGAGCCACTTCGCGTCCTTCGGACCGTCGGGCAGGTAGAACAGCACGAAGAAGGTCAGGATCAGCGAGGGGATCGCCTCGAGGATGAACAGCCACTGCCAGCCGTGCATGCCGCCCATCCCGTCCATGTTGAGGATGAAGCCCGAGATCGGCGAGCCGATCACGGTGGAGATCGGGATCGCGAACATGAACCAGCCGACGATGCGCGCGCGGTAGGCCGAGGGGAACCACAGCGTGATGTAGAAGATGACGCCGGGGAAGAAGCCGGCCTCGGCGATGCCGAGCAGGAAGCGCACGACGTTGAAGCTGGTCGAGCCGCCGACCCAGGCCTGGGCCGCCGACAGGATGCCCCAGCTGAACATGATCCGCGCGATCCAGCGGCGCGCGCCGAAGCGCTCGAGCGCCATGTTGCTCGGCACCTCGAACAGGAAGTAGGCGATGAAGAAGATGCCGGCCGCGCTGCCGAACACGGCCGCGCTGAAGCCCAGGTCCTTCGACATGGCGGCGCCCGCGAAGCCGAGGTTCACGCGGTCGAGGTAGGCGATGAAGTAGCTGACCATGAGCAGCGGCAACAGCCGCCAGCTCATCTTCGAGATGGTTCTCTGCTCGATCGGATTCACGTGTTGTCTCCTGTTGTGTGTGTGATATGGGAGGCGTTGAGGAAAGCCGCGGCCGTCGCCGGCCGCCGGACCATGTTAGGCCGGCCGGGCCGGCATTCCTGACACGGAAATGACCGAGGCGGGAAAGCACGGGGCAGGGCGCTTGTGCACCTTCCGCGGCCGGCCTGCATCGGGCCCGGGACTCGACCGGTTCGCGCATATGGTTATCGCTTTTCCATCGTTCCGGCCCCCGGGGCGCGGGTATAGCCTTCGTGACGATCCACGCTTTGCGACCCGCCCCGATGTCCACGAACGCCGCTTCCTCCCCGTCTTCCTCCCCCGCCGAACCCACCGCCTCCCGTGGTCCCTCCGTCGCCTGGATCGCGGGCGTCGGCGCGAGCGCGGGCCTCGGTGCCGCGCTCGCGCGGCGCTTCGCGCAGGAGGGCTTCGTCGTCGCGCTGACCGGCCGCACGCCGCAGCAGCTCGAGGCCGTGGCCGCCGAGATCGCGGCCGCGGGCGGCACGGCCCATGCCTTCGCGGCCGACGTGGCGAGCGAGGCCGAGGTGCACGGCGTCGGCCAGCGCGTGCGCGCGCTCGGGCCGCTGTCGGTGGCAGTGTTCAACGCCTCCAGCGCGGCGCGCGCGCCCACGCTCGAGATCTCGGTCGAGCAGTTCACCCAGGCCTGGCGCACCAGCACGCTCGGCGGCTTCGTGTTCGCGCGCGAGGCGCTGCGCGGCCTGCTGGCCAATCCCTTCGACGGCGCCACGCCCGCGGGGCGCGGCAGCCTGCTGTTCACCGGCGCCACCGCCGCGCTGCGCGGCAAGCCGCCGTTCGCGGCCTTCGCGGCCGCCAAGGCCGGGCTGCGTTCGCTGAGCCAGAGCCTGGCGCGCGAGTTCGGGCCGCAGGGCATCCACGTCGCCCATGTCGTGATCGACGGCGGCATCGACGGCGAGCGGCTGCGCAGCGGGGCGCCCCAGCGCGCGGCGCAGGCCGGCGAGGACGGGCTGCTGCAGCTCGATGCCATCGCCGAGAGCTACTGGCAGCTGCATGCCCAGCATCGCAGCGCCTGGACGCAGGAACTCGACCTGCGGCCGTTCAAGGAACCCTTCTGATTCAGAACGAGGAGCGCATGAGTTCCGCATCGCCATTCAGTCCGCACGAGCATCCGCTCATCGCCACCCTGCCGTCGGTCGAGGCCGAGCTCAACTACCTGAAGCCGGGCCAGGGCCGGCCCGCGAGCTACACCTTCGAGCCGCCGCCGGGCACGCCCTGGGTCACGGGCGAGCTCGAGGCGCGGCGCGTGGCCATCCGCGACGGCCGCCCGCTGGTGGCGCTGCGCGAGCTCTCGCTCGACCGCAGCGGCTTCACCCAGATCGCGCACCGCAGCGTGCTGGCCGACTTCTCGCAGGACGCGACCATCCGCGACATCTACTACCGCGAGTCCGAGGCGCTGCTGCGCGACGTGACCGGGGCCGAGAAGATCGTGGTGTTCGATCACACGCTGCGCGACAGCGCCCAGGGCTCGCGCCGCACCTCGGAACTGCGCGAGCCGGTGCGCCGCGTGCACGACGACCAGACGCCGGCCTCGGCGCGGCGCCGCGTCACCGACCACCTGCCGCCCGACGAAGCGGCCGAGCGGCTCGCGAAGCGCTTCGCGATCGTCAACCTGTGGCGGCCGCTGGCCACGGTGGAGCGGCTGCCGCTCGCGCTGTGCGATGCGCGTTCCATCGATCCGGCGGACCTGGTGCCCAGCGACCTGATCTACCCCGACAAGGTGGGCGAGACCTATTCCTTCACCTGGAACCCGAAGCACCGCTGGTACTGGTTCCCGCGGCTGCGGCCCGACGAGGCGCTGCTGTTGAAGATCTTCGATTCGCGCGAGGACGGCACGGCGCGGCTCACGGCCCACACGGCCTTCGAGGACCCGACCGGCTCGCCCGAGGCGCCGCCCCGCCGCAGCATCGAGCTGCGCGCGCTGGTGTTCTGGGACAAGCCGTGAGCGCGCGCAAGCAGCTGCGCCTGGGCGCCTTCATGCGCCCGGTCAGCATCCACACCGGCGCCTGGCGCTACCCGGGCGCCTGGCCCGACGCCAACTTCAACTTCGAGCGGCTCAAGCAGCTCGCGCAGACGCTGGAGCGGGGCCGCTTCGACGCCTTCTTCATGGCCGACCACCTCGCGCTGCTCAACATGCCGATCGAGGCCTTGCAGCGCAGCCACACGGCGACCTCGTTCGAGCCCTTCACCCTGCTGTCGGCGCTGGCGCAGCACACGCAGCACCTCGGGCTGATCGCCACCGCCTCGACCACCTTCGACGAACCGTTCCACATCGCGCGCCGCTTCGCCTCGCTCGACCACCTGAGCGGCGGCCGCGCGGGCTGGAACATCGTGACCACCTCGAACCCCGACGCGGCGCTGAACTTCGGCCGCGAGGACCACATGGAGCACGACGCGCGCTACGACCGCGCGCGCGAGTTCTACGACGTGGTGACCGGCCTGTGGGACAGCTGGGCCGACGACGCCTTCGTGCGCGACGTCGACAGCGGCCGCTTCTTCGATCCGGCCAAGCTGCACGTGCTGGCCCACAAGGGCGAGCACCTGTCGGTGCGCGGGCCGCTGCACATCGCGCGGCCGGTGCAGGGCTGGCCGGTGATCGTGCAGGCAGGCGCCTCGGAGGCCGGCCGCCAGCTCGCGGCCGAGACGGCCGAGCTGATCTTCGCAGCGCCGGGCACGCTGGCGAACGCGCGCGCCTTCTATGCCGACGTCAAGTCGCGCATGCGCAAGCTCGGGCGCGACCCCGAGCACCTCAAGATCCTGCCGGGCGCCTTCACCATCGTGGCCGACTCGGTCGACGAGGCGAAGGCGATCCGCGCCAAGCTCGACAGCCTGGTGCACTACGACAGCGCGATCGCCTCGCTGTCGATCGCGCTGGGCCACGATGCCTCCAGCTTCGACCCCGACGGCCCGCTGCCCGAGGTGCCGCCCACCAACGCGAGCCAGAGCGGACGCGAGCGCGTGATCGAGCTGGCCCGGCGCGAGAACCTCACGGTGCGCCAGCTCGCGCAGCGCCTGGGCGGCTATGGCGGCCTGGCCTTCGTGGGCACGGCCCAGACCATCGCCGACGAGATGCAGGAATGGCTCGAGAGCGAGGGCTCGGACGGCTTCAACGTGATGTTCCCCTGGCTGCCCGGCGGGCTCGATGCCTTCGTCGACCGCGTGGTGCCCGAACTGCAGCGCCGTGGCATCTTCAGGCAGGAATACGAAGGTCGTACCCTGCGCGAGAACCTGGGCCTGCCGCGGCCGGTCAACCGTTTCTTTTCGCAAGATTAGCGGGGCCGGGGCGAGGGGACACTGGGCGCGCCGCCGGCGCGCGGGCGGCGCATTGGCGACAATCGCCCCAATGCGTTCCTCTCCCTTCTTCCGCATGGCCCTGCTGCTGGGCCTGCTCTCCGCCATCGGTCCCTTCGCCATCGACATGTACCTGCCGGCCCTGCCGGCCATCGGCCAGAGCCTGCGCGCCGACATCGGCGCGGTCCAGATGAGCCTCACGGCCTTCTTCATCTCGCTGGGCGCGGGCCAGCTGCTGTATGGGCCGGTCTCCGACATGGTGGGCCGCAAGCCGCCGCTGTACGCGGGCCTCGCGGTGTTCGCGATCGCCAGCGTGGGCTGCGCGCTGGCGACCGACATCCAGACCCTGATCGCGCTGCGCTTCATCCAGGGCCTGGGCGCCGCGGCCGGCATGGCGATCCCGCGCGCGGTGGTGCGCGACCTGCACACTGGCACCGATGCCGCGCGGCTGATGTCGCTGCTGATGCTGGTGTTCAGCATCTCGCCGATCCTCGCGCCGCTGGTGGGCAGCGGCGTGATCGCGGTCACGGGCTGGCGCGGCGTGTTCTGGGCCGTGACCATCGCGGCCGTCGCCGGCCTCGCGATGATGGCCACGCTGCTCGCCGAGACCCGGCCGGCCTCGGAGCGCGTCGAGAGCAGCATCGGCAGCGCGCTGTCCGCCTACTGGCTGCTGCTGCGCGACCGCCACTACCTGGGCCTGGTGTTCATCGGCAGCTTCGCGATGGCGGGCTTCTTCACCTACCTCGCGAACTCCTCGTTCGTGATGATCGACCACTACGGCCTGTCGCCCGCGCTCTACAGCGTGGCCTTCGGCGTGAACGCGGCCGCCTTCTTCGGCGCCTCGCAGTTCAACGGCGCGCTCGGCGAGCGCTTCGGCCTGGCGCGGCTGGTGAAGTTCGGCGTGGCCGGCTGCGGCGTGGCGATGGTCGCCATGTTCGCCTACTACGCCATGGGCGGCGACAGCCTGTGGGTGATGATCGTGCTGTACTTCATCGCCTCGGGCTTCATGGGCTTCGTGATCCCGACCACCGGCGTGCTGGCGCTCGAGATGCACGGCGCCATCGCCGGCACCGCCTCGGCGCTGCTGGGCACGCTGCAGATGCTGACCGGCGCGGTGGCGATGGCGGTGGTGGGGGCCTTCACCGACGGCGGCCCGCTGCCGATGGTGACCGGCATGGCCGCGGGCGCGCTGATCGCCGGCGTGCTGACCTGGCTCACGCTGGGCGGCGACCGCGGCACGCAACCGGCGCGCCGGGTGCAGGAGGCCTGATGAGCAGCGTGGCGGCCAGCGTGGGCACCGAGGGCGGCGCGCGCGTCATCGACGGCCTCGACCAGCCCGCGCGGCGCTGGTCGATGCTGGTGATCATCCTCGGGCTGATCGTCTCGGTGCTCGACGGCACCATCGTCAACCTCGCGCTGCCGGGCATCGCGCGCGAGCTCAACGCCAGCGCCTCGCAGTCGATCTGGGTGGTCAACGCCTACCAGATCGCCATCCTCGTGATGCTGTTGCCGCTGGCCTCGCTGGGCGACCTGGTGGGCTACCGCCGCGTCTACCTGGTGGGCATGGCGGTGTTCACGCTGTCCTCGGCGGCCGCCACCTTCGCCAACTCGCTGACCACGCTGATCGCCGCGCGCGCCTTCCAGGGCCTGGGCGCGGCCGGCATCATGAGCGTGAACGCGGCGCTGGTGCGGCTGACCTATCCGTCCTCGCAGCTCGGCAAGGGCATGGCGATCAACTCGCTGGTGGTCGCCACCTCCTCGGTGGCCGGGCCCTCGGTGGCGGCGGCGATCCTGTCGGTGGCCTCGTGGCCGTGGCTGTTCGCCATCAACGTGCCGCTGGGCATCGTCACCTTCGCGCTCGGCATGAAGGCGCTGCCCTTCAACCGCGTGGCGCCGGCCGCGGGCCTGCGCTTCTCGCCGATCGACGTGACGCTCAACGTGCTGATGTTCTCGCTGGTGTTCCTCGGCGTCGACCGCCTGGGCGTGCGCGAGGGCGGGGTGGAGGCGGGCGGCCCGCCGCTGAGCGCCTGGCTCACGCTGCTGGCCGGCGTGGCGGTGGGCTTCGTCTACCTGCGCCGGCAGCGCTCGCTCGCGGTGCCGCTGTTCCCGATCGACCTGCTGCGCATCCCGGTGTTCGCGCTCTCCATGGGCACTTCGGTGGCGGCCTTCTGCGCCCAGATGCTGGCCTACATCGCGCTGCCGTTCCTGCTGCTCGACGTCTACGGCCGCAGCCATTTCGAGGCCGGCCTGCTGATCACGGCCTGGCCGCTGGCGATCGTGGCGATGGCGCCGCTGGCCGGCCGCCTGATCGGCCGCTATCCCGACGGGCTGCTCGGCGGCATCGGCCTGGGGCTGATGGCCGCCGGCCTGTTCTCGCTGGCGCTGCTGCCGGCGCACCCGGTCAATGCCGACATCGCCTGGCGCATGGCGCTGTGCGGGCTGGGCTTCGGGCTGTTCCAGTCGCCGAACAACCACACCATCGTGACCTCGCCGCCCGCGCACCGAAGCGGTGCAGCCAGCGGCATGCTCGGCACGGCGCGGCTCACGGGCCAGACCCTGGGCGCGGTGGTGCTGGCCGGCGTCTTCAGCATCTGGAGCCCGCATGGCGGCCACGGGCCGGTGGTGGCGCTGGTGCTGGCCGGCTGTTGTGCCGGTATCGCCGCAATCTTCAGCAGCTTGCGGCTCAGGACGACGGGACACGCGGGCTGAATAGGTTAGGGTACGGCCCCATGAAGGAAGTACCTGATACGGTGGTATGCCCCGGCTGCGACGCGGTCTATGCCCGCGCCGAACTGCAGCCGCGCGAGGTCGCCCATTGTGCGCGCTGCGGCACCGAGATCGGCCGCCATCCGGGCGCGCAGGAAAGCCGCATCCTGCCGCTGACCGTGACCAGCCTCATCATGTTCGCGATCGCCAACCTGTTCCCGATCGTCGAGATCGAGCTGCAGGGCCTGCGCAGCCAGACCACGCTGGCCGGTGCGGTGGTGGTGCTCGGCGCCGAGGGCATGTCGGTGGTGGCGCTGCTGGTGCTGGCCACCACCATCCTGTTTCCGCTGCTGCAGCTGTGCATCCTGGTCTACCTGCTGATCCCGCTGCGGCGCGAGCACCGCCCGCTGGGCTTCGCGATCCTGGTGCGGCTGATGCAGTCGCTGCGGCCCTGGGGAATGATCGAGGTGTTCCTGCTCGGCGTGCTGGTGGCCGTGGTCAAGCTCTCGAGCATGGCGACGGTGGTGCCCGGGCCGGCGTTGTGGGCCTTCGTGGCGCTCACGGTCACGCTGACGGCGGTGCTGTCGTTCAACCCGGGCGCGTTCTGGGAAATGACCTTCCGCGCCGCCGGCGACGAGGACGGGGAGAGGGCTTCCGCATGAAGTTCCCTTCGCTGCGCCGCGCGCGCCCGCCCGAGCCGGAGCCTGCCGGGCACGAGCCGCACGCCGACACGCCGGTCGTCACCGCCGCCTCGCTGGGCCTGCTGGCCTGCCCGCACTGCGCGGCCGTCTGGCAGGACGCGCAGGAGGGCGACGCCTGCGGGCGCTGCGGCACGCACCTGCACACGCGCAAGCCGCAGAGTCTCACGCGCACCTGGGCCTTCCTGATCGCGGCCTGCATCATGTACATCCCGGCCAACCTGCTGCCGGTGATGATCACGCGCACGCTGTTCGGCGCGCAGTACGACACCATCCTCAGCGGGGTGATCTATTTCTGGGTCTCGGGCGCCTACGGGCTCGCGGCCATCGTCTTCATCGCGAGCTTCCTGGTGCCGCTGTTCAAGCTGGCGGTGCTGTTCCTGCTCGTGGTGATGGCCCAGCGCGGCAGCACCTGGCGGCAGCACGAGCGGGCCAAGCTCTATCACATCATCGAGATCATCGGCCGCTGGTCGATGCTCGACGTGTTCGTGGTGTCGCTGTTGACCGGGCTGGTGCAGATCCAGGGCTTCGCGGTGATCACCGCGGGCGTGGGCATCGCGGCCTTCGGCTCGGTGGTGGTGCTGACCATGCTGGCCTCGCTGAGCTTCGACCCGAAGCTCACCTGGGACAGCAAGCAGGCACAGGCCGTGCAAGAGAATTTCGAGAACAGGGAAGAACAAGCAGCATGAGTGAAGAAGAACAACCGCAAGACCGACCGGCGCCGTCCGCGCCGCCACTGCCGAGGCCGCAGGTCAAGCGCCGCCGCGAGTGGCTGCCCTCGCTGATCTGGCTGATCCCGATCGTGGCCGCGCTGGTCGGCGTGATGCTGGTGGCGCGCATCCTGATGGAGCGCGGCCCCGAGATCGTGCTGACCTTCAAGACCGCCGAGGGCCTGGAGGCCGGCAAGACCGCCGTCAAATACAAGGACGTGCAGATCGGCCTGGTGCAGAGCCTGCGGCTGGCGCGCGACCGCTCGCACGTGCGCGTGCTGGTGCAGCTCAACAAGGAGGCCGAGGGCTTCACCTCCGAGGACTCGCGCTTCTGGGTCGTGCGGCCGCGGCTCGACACCTCGGGCATCTCGGGCCTGAACACGCTGCTGTCGGGCGCCTACATCGGCGCCGACGCCGGCGTGTCGAAGGAGACCTCGGGCGAATTCAAGGGCCTGGAGGCACCGCCCATCGTCACGCGCGACGACTCGGGCCAGCAGTTCCTGCTGCGCGCCGCCGACATCGGCTCGCTCGACGTCGGTTCGCCCGTGTACTTCCGCCGCATCAAGGTGGGGCAGGTGGCGGCCTACGAACTCGACGGCGACGGCCGCGGCGTGACGCTGCGCGTGTTCGTCAACGCGCCCTACGACAAGTTCGTGGGCGTCAACACGCGCTTCTGGCAGGCCAGCGGCATCGATGCCCAACTGAGCGCCAGCGGCTTCACGCTGCGCACCCAGTCGCTCGCGACCATCCTGCTCGGCGGCATCGCGTTCCAGGCACCCGAAGACGCCATGGGCCCGCTCGCGAAGGAGAACACCGCCTTCATGCTCGCGCCCGACGAGGTCACGGCGATGAAGGAGCCCGACGGCCCCTCGCAGACCCTGCTGATGTACTTCAACCAGTCGCTGCGCGGCCTGGTGCCGGGCGCGCCGGTCGACTTCCGCGGCGTGGTGATCGGCGAGGTCAAGTCGATCGGTGTCGAGTTCGACCGCGCCGAGCGCGAGTTCCGCATGCCGGTGTTGGTGCAGATCTATCCCGACCGGCTGCGCCGCCGCAGCGTCGATCGCACGAACGAGAAGGAGCCGCGCTTCTCGCAGCAGGAGCGCCTGCGCTTCCTCACCGAGAAGGGCCTGCGCGCGCAGCTGCGCAACGGCAACCTGATCACGGGCTCGGTCTATGTCGCGCTCGACTTCTTCCCGAAGGCCCCGCCCGCGAAGATCGACCTGACGAAGAGCCCGATCGAGCTGCCCACCATGGCCAACAGCCTCGACGAGATCCAGTCGCAAGTGCAGGAGATCGCGAGCAAGCTCAACAAGGTGCCCTACGAGCAGATCGCGCAGGACCTGCGCACCACGCTGGCCACGCTCAACAAGACGCTGACCGCCACCGAGCAGACGGTGAGCCGCATCAACAACGACGTGACGCCCGAGCTGGCCGCGGCCATGAAGGACGTGCGCAAGACCGTGAACTCGGCCGAGCGCACGCTGGCCGACGACTCGCCGCTGCAGCAGGACACGCGCCAGATGCTGCAGGAGCTCACGCGCGCCGCCGGTTCGGTGCGCGTGTTGACCGACTACCTCGAACGCCATCCCGAATCGCTGCTGCGCGGCAAACCGGACGACAAGAAATGACGAAGACGCACAGCCGAACCCTTCTCGCCGGCATCGCCGTGCTGGCCGCGCTCGCCGCGGGCTGCGCGAGCAAGCCCGACAGCTACTACACCCTCGCGAGCAGCGTGCCCGCGGACCAGATCGCCGCGCCCGCCGCCAGCGGCACCGTGCCGCTGGCCATCGAGCTCGCGCCCGTGGCCGTGCCCGAGCGGCTGGCGCGGCCGCAGATGGTGGTGCGCAAGCCCGGCGGCAGCGTGCAGGTCGAGGTGCTCGAGCAGCACCGCTGGGCCTCGTCGTTCGAGAACGAGCTGCGCGACGCGCTGGCCAGCGGCATCGCCACGCGCCTGGGCGCGCTCGACGTCAGCAAGGGCGGCCGCCCCAACGTGCAGCCGGTGTGGCGCATCGCGGCACAGCTCAAGCAGTTCGACGCGGTCGACGGCGGCCGTGTCGAAGCGGCCTTCAGCTGGACCCTACGGCGCGCCGACGAGCCGCGCACGCTGGTGTGCAGCTTCGAGGCCGGCGAACCGGTGGGCACCGGCATGGACGCGGTGGCGCAGGGCGCCCAGCGCGTGACCGCCGCCGTGGCCGCGGCGATGGCGCGCAGCGTGGCCGCGGCGCGCGCCAATCCGTCGGCGACCGCCTGCGCCCTCTGAAGGCGGCGGCCCCGCAATGACTGCGGGGCAGGGCGGTGCGGCGGGATGAAGCTCTGGACTGGGTGGGACCAAGAAGAAGCGGAGACCAGCGATGACACAGATCGGCAAGACGCCCTGCGACGACACGCTGATCCAGCACGGCGCCGACGCCGTCGACGACACCGGCTGCCCCGAAGCCTCCAGGCCCTGGGTGCTGGCCGCGGCCATCGTCGGCTCGAGCATGGCCTTCATCGACGGCACCGTGGTCAACGTCGCGCTGCCCGCGATCCAGGCCGACCTGCGCGCCACGGCCTTCCAGGCGCAGTGGGTGGTCGAGTCCTATGCCTTGCTGCTGGCCGCGCTGCTGCTGGTGGGCGGCGCGCTCGGCGACCACTTCGGACGGCGCCGCGTGTTCGCGATCGGCGTCGCGATCTTCGCGCTCTCGTCGGTGGCCTGCGCGCTCGCGGCCAGCGTGCAGCAACTGATCGCCGCGCGCGCGGTGCAGGGCATCGGTGGCGCGCTGCTGGTGCCGGGCAGCCTGGCGCTGATCAGCGCGGCCTTTCCCGAGAAGCAGCGCGGCAAGGCCATCGGCACCTGGTCGGGCTTCAGCGGTATCACGGCCGCCGTGGGGCCGGTGCTCGGCGGCTTCCTGGTCGACCATTTCTCGTGGACCTGGGCCTTCCTGGTCAACGTGCCGATGGCGCTGCTGGTGCTGTGGATCTGCTGGCGCCACGTGCCCGAGAGCCGCGGCGCCTCGGCCGGCGGCGGCCTCGATCCCTGGGGCGCGCTGCTCGCCACGGCCGGGCTCGGCGGCATCGTCTATGCGTTCATCGAGGCGCCCACGCAGGGCTGGACCTCGGCGGCCGTGCTCGCGGCACTGGCCATCGGCGTCGCGGGCAGCGCGGGCTTCGTCGCCGTCGAGCGCCGCGTGCGCGCGCCGATGCTGCCGCTCTCGCTGCTGCGCATCGGCAACTTCAGCGGTGCCAACCTGCTGACCCTGCTGCTCTATGCCGCGCTCGGCGGCAGCCTCTATTTCTTCCCGCTCAACCTGATCCAGGTGCAGGGCTGGTCGGCCACGGCGGCCGGCGCGGCGCTGCTGCCCTTCATCCTCATCATGTTCGCGCTGTCGGGTTGGGCCGGCCAGCTGGTCGACCGCTTCGGGCCGCGGCTGCCGCTGGTGATCGGGCCCGCGATCGCTGCCGTGGGCTTCGCGCTGTTCGCGCTGCCCGGCGTGGGCGCGAGTTACTGGAGCGGCTTCCTGCCGGCCGTGGTGGTGCTGGGCCTGGGCATGACGGTGACCGTGGCGCCGCTCACCACCACCGTGATGAACGCGGTCGGCCCCGAGCTCGCGGGGGTGGCCTCGGGCGTGAACAACGCGGTCTCGCGCGCGGCCGCGGTGCTGGCCATCGCGGTCTTCGGCGCGATCATGGCCTGGGCTTTCGACGCCGCGCTGGCCGAACACCTGCAGGCCGCGGGCGCCTCGGCGCAGGTGACGGCCTTCTTCGAAGGTGAGCGTGCCAAGCTCGCCGGCGCCGCCATGCCGCCGGGCGTGGATGCGGCCACCGCCAAGGCCCTGCGGCGCGCGGTGGCCGAAGCCTTCGTGGCGGGCTTCCGCTGGGTGATGCTGCTGAGCGCCGGGCTGGCGCTGCTCAGCGCGGCCAGCGCGTGGCGCATGATCGGCGGCAAGGGCGGCGTTCAGGACACCGTTCAGGCCGATTGAAGCCGCTCGGGCACGCGCTGCGCGTGCTCGGCGAGGAAGGCGGCCAGCGTGCGGTTCACGACCTCGGGATCGGTGATGCTCAGGAAGTGTTGCCCGCCCTCGACCTCGATGCAGCGCGCCTGCGCGATGGCCGCGGCGATGCGGCGGCCGACCTCGATCGGGTAGGCGTTGTCGCGCGTGCCGTGCATCACCAGCACCGGCATGCGCAGCGCGCCCACCAAGGGCGCGATGGCATCGCGGCCCGCCAGCGCGTCGAAGGCCAGTTGCCATTGCACCGGGTTCCACGACTGCCAGGAGCGCTTCCAGGCACCGGCGTCGAAGTCCGGGCCGAAGCAGACATGGGCCATGGCCTCGATCGCCTGCAGCGGCGGCGCCTCGAAGGACGAGGCCTGCACCTCGGCGACCAGGGCGCGGTAGGCCTCGCGCGTGGCCTCGGATTCGGCATCGATCGAGGAACCGAACACCGCCACGCTGGCGATGCGCGAAGGCGCGAGCAGCGCGGCGCGCAGCGCGACGAAGCCACCCTGGCTGGTGCCGGCCACCGCGGCGCGGTCGATGCCCAGGTGGTCGAGCAGCGCGATCAGGTCGCGCGCCGAGTCCCAGAAGCCGAAGGGATGCTCGGCCGCGCTCTCGCCATGGGCTCGCTGGTCCCAGACGATGCAGCGGTGGGTGGCGGCGAAGTGGCGCAGCTGCGGCGCGAACATCTCGGCGCGCATGCCGAAGCTGTGGCAGAACACCAGCGCGGGCTTGTGACCGCCGGTGTCTTCGTAGCGCAGGCGGTGGAAGGGCAGGGACAGGAAGGGCATGGGGATGTCTCCGAGGTGATCGATGGGGTGGGGCCGCGACGCCGCGTCGGGGTCTGCGAGGTTGTACCGGCGGCCCGTCGTTCGTAGGATTCCGCGCTTGCTCTGTTCTTGTCCGGGATTGCTCAGTGAACCACGCGACCGCTCTTCCTGCCGCATCGTCCAGCTACGGCGCCAAGTACGCGGCGGCCGGCAGCCTCGCGCTCGCCGACTCGTTCGCGCGGCCCTGGCGCGGTTTCGGCGCCGAGATCCGTCGGCACGCGGCGGTCGACGCACCCGGCTTCGTGCAGCCGGTGACCGAGGTGGCGATCGGCATCGCGGGCCATGGCCGGGTGTCGCGGCGCGCGGACGGCGAGGCCGAGCAGCGCTTCGAGGCGCAGCCGGGCCGCTTCTGCATCTGCCCGGGCGGGGTGCCGGTCGACCATCTGCGGCTGCAGGGGGAGGGCGTGGAGCTGCTGCACTTCTACGTCGACGGCGGGCTCGACCCGGACTTCGCGGCCCGCACGGCGCTGGCCGACTGGCCCTATGCGGGCGGGCTGGCCGATCCGCTGGTGGCGCAGATCGGGCTGGCGATCGCGCAGGAGCTGCGGCAGGAAAGCAGCGGCGGCGAACTGCTGCTCGACACGCTGGGCCATGCGCTGCTGGCGCGCATCGGGCAGCGGCACACGGGCGCGCCGGTGGCCCGTCCCGCCACGGCGGGCCGAGGCCTGTCGCCCGCGCGGCTGGCGCGCGTGCAGGCCTATCTGCAGGCCCATGTGGAACGCGCGCTGTCGCTCGAGGACATGGCGCGCGAAGCCTGCCTGAGCCGTTTCCATTTCGTGCGGGCGTTCAAGGCCTCGACGGGCCGCACGCCGCATCAGTATCTGGGCAGCCTGCGGCTCGAGCTCGCGAAGTCGTTGCTGGCGGCGGGCCAGGAGAGCATCGAGGCGATCGCCTGGCGCCTGCAGTTCGCGAGCGCCTCGGGTTTCTCGCGCGCGTTCCGGCGCGAGCTGGGCCTCACGCCGTCGGCCTACGCGCAGGCGCTGCGGCGTCGCTGAGCAGGGTATCGAGCTCGGCCCAGAGCGGATCGCACTGGCCGGCCCGGTAGGCGGCGGCCTTGAAGGTGGCGTGCTCGCCGCGGTAGGTCTCCCACAGGTCGCGATGGCCATCGGCCACGCAGGCGCGCACATTGGCCAGCCGGTCGGCGGCCTTCACGGTCAGCGCGAGTTCCTGTTCGCCCTTCACATGCGACATGGCCGCATAGGTCCGCGCCTTGCGCTCCTTGCGGTTGGCACCGGGCGCGTCGCTCAGCAGCGCCACGCAGCCGGCCACCAGGGTGCCGAAGCGTTCGGCGACATCGGCCACGGTGGCCTCGGTGTCCTCGACCACGTCGTGCAGGTAGCCCACGACCTGCGCCTGTTCTCCATAGGGCCGCAGCAGCGCGACCACTGCATCGAGGTGATGAACGTAGGGGTGCACGCCGTATTTCTGGTCGCCGTGCATCTGGATGGCGTAGCTTCTCGCGGCGTCTGGGGAGGTCTCTGGGGTCATGCGGACAACCCTAGCGGGTCGTGTGTTCTGTGGCAATGGTGAGGGGGCCGTGTTGTCGTAGGCCGGGGGCGGGCGCGCGCCGACGGGGTACTCCCCTCCGCGAATGTCCCCCGCCTTCGGCTCCTCCTTAATTTCGCTGCGGGGAGTACCCCATCGACGCGCGCCTGGACGCAACGGTTGTTGAACCGCCGGCACCACCGCAGCGCC